>JACQJG010000012.1 GCA_016198125.1 Candidatus Iainarchaeum sp.
CGACAAGCCATACGAGCAGCAAAACCAGCACTTACGACCATGTTCATACATGGCCGAACCCACAACCATAGACGTAAAAAAGCCAAAAAAGTAGTTAAATTGCTCCGTTTTCTACCCAATCACCAAAGCTTTTGAAGAATTGCACCATTCCACAACTGAAGACAAACAACTTTTTGGATTCCTGGAGCGCGCCTTCAAAGATATTGAAGGAAATTCCTTCTGCGGGATACAAATTCCAAAAAAGCAAATTCCAAAAGAATACCTGCAAAAATACGGAGTTGACAATCTCTGGAAATACAATTTGCCAAACGCCTGGCGATTGCTTTATTCAGTTGGCAGAGAAGAGGTCATGGTTGTGAGCATTATTCTTGAATGGGGCAAACACAAGCAATACGACAGAAAATTTGGATACGGCTAAGTTTCAGCAAAAATTGCTACACGCTCAAACCCAGTTATTTTCTCCGGCCTTTTTTTGAAGGAGCATAGAATCCAATCAACCGCGACTTTGCCCCTATCTCCGAAAGTCGGCCTGCAATCTTTTTATACTCTTCCCACGTCACAGGCCGATCCCCTTTCATTAACACTCCATTTTTTGCCAAATGCATCCCATTCACTTTAAAAAATCTATTAAATTGAACCCTATCTTGCTTTCTCTTAGCATCTCCCTCGTACGCCAACAGAGCAGGATGACCGTGGCCCTTGTACGCGTACTCACTCCTAAACCAAAGATCTGGCTTTAAACCACTCCTACCCTCTGCCCCTCCCGCAAGCCCCAGGAATCCTTCCAGCTTCCTACGCTCAGGACCCGTATACTTTTTGATGGATTTTCTTTTCCGAATCATGCCAAAGGTACACATCATTCACTAATTTAAATGTATTTACGGCTCTGTTGAAATCCTCTGAATGGATTGGTAAAACAAGAGTCTTTGTGAATGCTAGGGATTTATTCTCCATTTTCAGGCTCTTTATAAAAGAAGTCAACAGAGCCTGTATTTGCTTATTGAAAATAAGACCAAGTGTAATATACATAACTTTTGTGCTTTTTAGAGCCCAAACCCTTAAAACCTCTTTCACTGTATAACTTGCAGGAATTTACAGGGTTTCGGGTCATGCACGCGCTGGATTGCTTTTTCAACCCCCAAAGCATTGCTTTTATTGGGGCTTCCAGGGAGCCCGGAAAGGTCGGCTATGTCGTATTGCAGAACTTCATCCGCAACCGTTTTAAAGGCAAATTGTACCCCGTAAACCCGAATGCGCAAACCATTCAAAGCCTTCAATCGTATCCTTCCGTTAAAAAAGCCCCTGGAGAAGTGGATTTGGCCATTATTACTGTTCCGGGCCCTGCAGTGCCTCAGGTGGTTTCAGAGTGCGTGGCCAAAAAAGTCAAAGGAGTATGCATTATTTCTGCGGGTTTTTCAGAAGTGGGCAATGAAGTGCTGACCAAACAATTGCAACGCGAAATGGAAAAAGGCCTCAAACAAGGCACGCGGTTTATTGGCCCTAACTGTTTGGGGGTGCTGGACACGCAAACCAAAGTGGACATGCTGTTTTTGCCCCAGGAAAGGCTTGGAAGACCGGGAAAAGGAGTTGTATCTTTTATCAGCCAATCCGGGGCCCTGGGTTCGGCCATTTTGGACTGGGACGCGTTGAAAGGGTATGGCATCAACAAGTTTGTTTCCTATGGAAACGCCATGGACATTGACGAAGCCGATTTGCTGGAATACCTGGGCGAAGACCCTGGCACCAAAGCCATTGTACTTTACCTGGAAGGCGCCAAACAAGGACGCAAATTCTTTGAAACTGCAAAAAAGGTGAGCGCAAAAAAACCAATTATTGCCATTAAAGGCGGGGTCACAGAACAAGGAGGCCATGCCGTGACATCCCACACAGGGTCATTGGCAGGAGCAAAAGAAGTGTATGAAGCCGCGTTCAGGCAAGCCAACATTGTTTATGCACATTCCATGGAAGAAGTGTTTGCATTTGCGCGCACTTTTACCACGGAACCTGTTCCAAAAGGAAAACGCGTTCAGGTTATCACCAACGGGGGGGGATATGGCGTGCTTGCCACTGATGCCCTTATACAAAATGGATTGGAACTTGCCCAGTTAAACCCAAAAACACTCAAAGAACTCCAGCAAGGCATGCCTTCCCATGTGGTGCTAAAAAACCCCTTGGATTTGACCGGAGACGCGGACAATATGCGCTTTAAACGCGCACTCGAAATGGTCTTACAAGACGCCAATGTGGACATGGTGCTGCTCATCATGCTGTTTCAAGTGCCAACGCTCAACGAATTGGCCGTGCGCATGACCAGCACAGCACTCAGAGAACGCAAAAAACCTGTAATAGTTCTGTCCGTTGGGGGAAAATATGCAGAATCGCATAAAATGGCCTTGGAGCAGTCCAGCATTACAACGTTTTCCAGCCCCTCAGAAAGCGCTTCAAGCCTGCGCGCATTATACGAATATTATGCACGCAGGGGAAAGGCCTGAAAACCTAAGGGCTCTGCATTTCCAGTCAAGGATAAAACAATCGTTTTATCTTGACCATCCCATTGTTTTGCTTTCTCAATGGCACCTTTGATTGCATAACATGATTCAGCAGCTGGTCGAATTCCTTCAACCTCGTAAAATAATCGTTGAAGGTAATCAACCTCTTTTGGATTAAATGAAACCGCTTTTATGTATTTTTCATGAACAAGCAGTGACAACAGGTGATTTTTTCCGTGATAATTTAATCCACTGGCCCCAAGTTTTCGTGGTTCAAATTGATTGCCAAGCGTATACATTTTGGTACGCGGCATTAATCCAAGCAAGTCAGGATTTTCATACCGGTATTTCCCTCTAGTAAAACTTGGAACTTCGGCAGACTCTACTGCAATAAAATCGGTTTTGCCCAAATAATTCTTCATAAGTGGAAAAACAAAACCAGAAAAACTGCTTCCTCCACCCACAACACCAACTAATGCATCGGGCTCAATCTTTAACTTCCTCAGTTGTAGTTTCAATTCCTGCCCAATTACAGTGTTATGAAGGGCAGAATAGACTGTTAAACACCCTAATGAAAGCTTATTCGTTTTATTTTTGCTAACATGTTGAATGGCTTTGCTTAAACTGGCTGCAATCGTTCCCTTCTTCGTATATATAGGAACAACTGTGGCCCCTAATTGTTTCATATGTCGAACTTTGTCCAGATGCCTTTCGTAATTTTTCCGTTCCATGTAAATAGTACATGACAAATTGAATGTTTTGCATGCCAATGCCATTCCCAACCCCCAGTTTCCTGGACCCGTGTCCCCAATAAACTCTGTTACCCCTTCTTTCTTCGCGTAGTACGCTTGCGCAAAAGATGAATTCAATTTGTAGCTGTTTATCGGGCTCTTATCTTCCCTTTTATAAAAAATTCTAACAGTATTCAGGCTAAGGCATTTTTCCAGTTTATGCGCCCGAATGACAGGGGTAGGTCGCCACTTCGCGTATAGCTTGCGAATAGGATGCGGAATACAAATGAGACTTTTTGTACTATATTCGCCAACACCCAGTTCCTGTTTAGCCAGTTCATTTGGCAATATTGTTCGCAAATCTGCTAAACTCATTTTATTATTCGTTTTAGGATCTCGAAGTGGAGGGATGTCAAGACCTAATTCATCACGCAAAAATGGAATGACATTATACCAATGAGTTGGAATTTCCACCATATAGTCTAAACGCCGCCCACGCCGCTTTTCGGTTCGGCGCCATCAAGACCTTCCCCCACGGGCATTTCCCCCAACACTTTAATTACAATGTCTAAATCCTTGTCTGCAAGCAAGTCAAACACGCGCTGCACGTCAAACGCGTTATTAAAACCCGTTTGGGCCAGGTTGCGTTCAAGCAAGGCCATGCCAATCTTTGCAACGCTTGCACGCTCTTTTTGCAGTTCACGCAGTTCTTCCATGCGATGCTTAAAACTTTCCATGGAAAAGTGCTTGGACAAAGAAAAAAGGGCCTTCTCCGCATACTTGTCGCGCAACGATTCAACACTCACATCTGCGGCACTCAAACCAGTTGACAAGGTTCCAGTCAACTTCAAGCGAATAATGGGCTTCAACTCCAGCGGCGTTTTAAGGTCCTGTCCAATGGCTTCTTCCACTGCCTGCAATACTTCTTCCGCGGACGCGTTTTTGAAGGAAAACTTGTGATAAAACAACCTGCGTTGCACGGGAATTTCATGAAAATCCAGCGCGCGCGTTTGCGTGTCATAAATATAGAATCCTTTGGGCTTCTTTGACTCCAAATTCTTTGCCTGGGTTAAAACGGTGGAACCCACCACCAACAAGCTCCCCCCCTGCGGCAAATCAGTAACAGAAGTCCAATGCAAGTGCCCATCAATGCACAAGTCAAAACCCGATGGCAAGTCCTTCAAGCCAATGGTGGCCGTCATGTCATCGTCTACCGGCAAAAACTCTTCAATGGACTGATGCAACACCAAAAGATTATGCGCCCCTTTTTGAGGCACCGGATTCCATGCAACCAACGCATCCCTTGCATGCTTTTCAGGAACCCCTGAAAGGCCTTGAATAACCACATGCTCTTCCCCTTTTCTCACTTCCACTGAAGACGCGTGCAGGCACGCCAAAAAACCCGCAGACTGCAAAACCTGCAACGCGTTCTTGTAATCCCTTCCCCGGTATTCATGCGTGCCTGCAATGGCCACTACAGGAATGCCGTGGAACAAAAAAGGAGTTGAATGGCCTTCACGCTGATACTGGGTAATTTTAACTTCCGATGCAGGCGCTTTGTAGAACATGGAAAGAATTTCGAATGCCTCATGCCATGTTTCCTGGAGCGGAATTTTTTCATCAAAAAAGTCCCCGGGGTGCAGTACGAGATCCGGCTGAAGCCGCCCAATCATTTCCGCGGCCTGCTTGAATTGGGTGAATGCATCGCCCTCGCGTTCAGTGCGGTGCGCAAAACCCAAGTGCGTGTCAGAAACCAGTGCAATCCTCATAAAACCGACCTCCGCCTGTTCACGGGCAACAAGTTGGCGTGCAAAAGAAAACGCGGCAGTTCCGCCACAGAATCCAACACCCACTCGTCCCCCAGCCCTTCCTTCAAAAACATTCTCTTAGAGTGAAAACCTGAAAGCACGCCCACAAACTGCAGTCCGGCCCCTCTGGCGGCAAAATAATCAACGGTCAAATCACCTACATAAAGAATCTCATTGGAACGAATGCGCTTGCGCGAAAAAAACTCTTTAACTTCATCAAATGCGCGCGCATGGGGTTTGTGAAAAATTGTAGACTGCTCGCCAAAAACAAACGCGAACACATGCGGATTCAACGCGGTATGCGAAATGCGCTGCACCAAATCCTCTGTAGGCTTATTTGAAACAATCCCCATTGGAATGCGGCGCTCATACAAAAAATCAATGGTATCAACGGCCCCGTACACCAAAGGGTAACGCGATTTAAGCCTGAGCGAACGATACGTTCGAATGAATTCATTAATGTCGGCACCCGGCCAAATGGCTTCAATCATGGAATGCCAGCTCTTCCCCCAATACTTCAAAAACTGCTTCAAAGCCGGTTTGGGCAACCCCAGTTTTCTGGCGGCCCTGCAATGACTATTGTAAGAAGTCCACCCACTATGAACCAGGGTGTCGTCAAAATCAAATACAACGGCTTTCACAAACGCCATACGCTTCCCTGCAAAGAATAAACGCCAACGCATTAAAAGGACTTTCCACGCACGCCTGCCGCTCTAAGGCCCAACAAATGAAGGTCATTCCCGGAGTAAAACAACAAGGGCCTGAAAACCGGGATTGGAATGCCGGAATCAAAGGACAAAAAATCCTTCAATCCCTGCACAGAAACCCGCGCATCCCCTGTTGCAAGGGCTTGAATGCCAATGGAGGGGTTTTTAACAAGAAAATCAAGTTCTTTTAACGGCGTGAACCTGAAAGACCTGAACAAGTTCCATGCATGCAACACCTTCAACACTTTTTTTGCGCGTGCAACAGTAACACGCGGCCCTAGAACTGGAAACACGTTGCACCCGCGCTTCATCATCAACCACCCTGCCAGCGCATCCTCTTTTTTTCCACGCACAAGCAACGCCACATTGCCCTGCACTCCCAATGGAAGGCCACCGGGACCCTTTATTGGATTTGAAAACACTGTTGCATTCCGTGCGCGCACTTCCACGAACAATTCCATTTCCGGATTGGCCAAGTCCACTTTCAACTTTTTATTCAATGCAATCACGGCACTGCCCACTGCCACTGCCACACCATGAGAGGAAAATGAATGGTTCCCAACTCTCCGCGGGCGCACGGCAAATGTCTTCAACCCTTTGAACCAAGGCCCGGAAACGCGCGCACTTACCCCGGCTATTTCATTCAGCGAATCAAATTCAAACGAAAAACCCAACGCCACTTCATGCACGCCAAACAAACGGGAAAAAAGAACGCCAAGCCTTTCCAGTTTCTTTTCAGAGTTCTCTTTTTGCACAAAAACAAAAACGCGCCCGTTTCCTTTCACGAAACGGTTTCCGCTCAGCCGCTTGGCACGGCACACGGACTTCATGCCTGCAACCAGCTTGTTCACAAAGTACCTGCGCACAAAATGGGTTTTCAACGCAATCTCTCCGGCAGTTTTTACAACAAGAACGGGCTGCACGTGAATGGTCATAAAAACAACCATTGGCCCTGAAAAGGATTAAAAGGCGTTCCCATGAGAAAATGCCCTACTTAAGGCCGTTGCAACGCCGCGGGGGTGGCAGAACGGTCATGCACCGGGCTGCAGACCCGGGGAACCGAGTCCGACTCTCGGCCCCCGCTTTATTCAACAAATGCATCGCGGAGCGAATAAATTTGGAAGTCAGCTTTTTGTAATGGGTCAGATCCATGGTTTCCAACGAGAACTCCCACGGTGAATATCCCCGCCGCTTTAGCCGATTCGACCCCTCGACGCGTGTCTTCAAATGCAATACAGCTTGATGCGGGCAATCCGTGTTTTTCCAAACAGCGAATATACGACTCAGGACTTGGTTTATCGTCCGTGTAGTCTTCGCGCGCAATAATGAAATCAAATGAGGATTGAATTCCAACATTTTTCAGGACGGTTTCAACAATCGCTCTCGTGCTTCCGGAACAAGTCGAACAACTTACTTTTTGGGACTTGAAATAGTCCAAAATCTCCACAACTCCCTGAAGCGTCGTATCAACACGCTGAATGAGACGATGATAAAGTTCCTTGTGTTCCTTGAAAACATCCTTTGCATCCACATGCAAACTCCGGGATTTTAACACCGAGCCGTAAAAAAGTAAATCGGGAATCTGAAAATAATCCAGCTTTTCTTTGGGGGTTAAGCTAGCACCATATTTCTTTAGAATGGTTTCGCATGTTTTGAGCCCAACCTCCTCCGTGTCAACAAGAATGCCATCAAAATCAAAGATGGCGGCTTTTATTTTATCGGGGAAGCGCTTGTCTAATTGCATCTATTGAACCTTCTTTGTTTGTTTATTTTTAAGATAGGACTTTATTGCAGTCGCGTTATTGTGGTCGATAATGTACGCAAAGTGCCTCTCATCTCGCCATACTTTTACCGATTTTAGGTCCACGTTTTGGGCGGCTGGATTAACGCCTAAAGGAATTCTCAGCATGCCAATATCTTCAAACCCTTGTGATTGATATAACCGCTCAGCGCGATAATTCCGAGGTGCAAAAGTAAGTTCAATTGCGTTCACTCCTATTTCACGTGCCTGTTTTTGAAGAAAATTCACACCTATTCGACCCAACCCCTTCCTCTGAAAATCATTGGCAATGCAAATACCCAGCGTAGGAATTTTGATATTTTTTCCATCCAAAAAATGGGGTTGCGTCACACTCCAAAGGGCCATATGCCCAATTGGAGTTCCAGAAGGGGTGAATAATAGGTAAGACAAATCTTTCCCTGCTTCAGAACTTAGAATCGCATCCTTAAAATCTTGAATTTGGGCATCTGCCCCCCATTTATATGGAGCAAATAATTCACGAGTGTCCGCGCTTAAACTATTGGCTAACTGGACAAGGTTTTTTTCGTCTCCATGAGCAAGTAATCGAATTTGGACCGACCCAATAGAAGAGGGTAAAATGAACGGCATAGAACGAATATACGCTGCCCTTTAGTCTTAAATTTGTATAGTACATAACACCTAACAGTCCAGAAAGTGCCGCGCTTCAACACGAATCAAATCCGCTTGTAAATCGTGCTGCGATGTCCCACCACGCGAACCCAAATAATGCCTGGATTCCGCTCAACATCCACAATAGCGCGGTAGTCTCCAACCCTGATTTTATGACCATATTCTTTATCATTGATAGATTCTATTCCGCGACCAGTTTGAGCCACATCACCCAATTTCCGAACAATGCGCGCCGCAATATCCTTTGGAAGCTTATCTAATTGCTTCTCCGCTTTGGGATCGTAGCGAACCTCATAGGTCATAGAAATTTCTTTTCCATTTCCTTTTGAGACTTAAACTCAGAATGAGCACGATTACGGGATTCTTTTATCTGGGCTTTTGTTTCATCGTTTAATTCAAATTGTGCTTCTTCAAAAAGCTCCTTGAATTCGTGCAACTCTTTTTGAATCGCATCCACTTTGCTGCTTATTTGTTTCAATTCGGTTTCAGACATACTACTATAGGGATTCAACGACTATATAAAAATAACCAAGAAAAACCGCCAAAAGAAGCTTAAACTGCCAACTCTTTGCTTGAAAAAACCCGTGACAAGGTGATTACACCTCAACGACTTGCAATCCTACAAAACGAGTGGAAGAAACCTCATTTTTATTCTCGCGTTCCAAGCACAACTCAATAACTTCTTTTATTCGTTTCAATAATTCATCCATGGTTTTAGCCTGGGTATAGCATCCTTCCAACTCAGGCACTTCTCCCACGAGCCAGCCCTCTTCGTCTTCTTCAATTACCATTGTAAACATCCGCTTGGCCATCTTTTCACCTTTCATGACAAATAGGGACAATTACAGAATAAAACCTTATCTTAGGGAAAACGCCAAAAGGTTTAATTACCAAAGAAAGATAATGGGGTTAACATTTGGAATTAACGCTCTTCAACACGTAGTTATAGGAACGGCCCCCGCTTAGAACTCACAGTTGAAACGCAGTTAAATAGAGAATTAAAACTCAACTTCTGCTATTTTAAGTCAGTTGATTCTTTTGATCGACATGCTTATCCCAAAACCCCCAAAAAATAAGATCCAATCAATTGTTGAAGGCAGCTTGGGCAGTAAGGTATTGGCCATTCAAGATGTTTCTAAAGGTTTTGACCATCATGTCTACAAGGTCAAGACTTCTAAAAAAACCGTAATTTTTCGTTTTCCAAAAAGAAAAGAATATGTTTCCCGATTGAAAGTTCATGAATGGGTTAATGCTGAATGGATTAAGCGCGGAATAAAGGTTCCTCAAACGCTTTTTAGAGGATCTAATTACCTTATTGAAACATTTATTGAGGGAAAGCCTCTTCATAAAGTTAAATTAACTAAAAAAAACAAAAAAAGGTTACTTATTCAAGTTGGCAAATGCCTAAAAAAAATGCATAAATTAAAATGTAAAAATTATGGCGAAATCATTCATGTAAACCGAGCCAAAAACAATTCATGGAGAGCTTACCTGAAAGGCGAGGTTCAAGATTTTTTATCACGTATAAAAAAGAATAAGAGGCTCAAAGGCAAGGAGATCACTGAACTAAAACGGTGGTTTGACAAATCGCCAAAATTTATCAAAAGAGCCAGCGTTCTCCATGCCGATATTAAATTAGAACACATTTTAGTAAAGAACAGAAAACTTGCAGGAATTATCGACGCCTCGGATACAAGCGCTGGCGACCCCATGCTCGACTTTGCTGACTTTTATATCAAGTATCCTAAACAAGAAGTTCAACATGTTTTAGAGGGATACGGAAGCCATGATATGAAAAAGATTCAATATTACGCTGCACTCATTCTGCTAAGACGAATCGCTTACCATCCCGACAGCCAAGAAAAAAGAAGGAAAAAATTATTTCAAATAACACAAATACCCTACCAGAATATTTAAGATGAACCATAGTTATCTTTTTATATAACTTTGGTTTATTTATTCATTATGCAGATTCCTTTGCAGGTTCGGCTCAAACGGCAATTTCAGCGCGATGTGGCCCAGTTGCAGGACTTGCTTGTGGAAACCACTTATGCATTGGCTCCAAAAGCCGTTATGCACGGGGGGACAGCGATCTGGAGATGCTTCCATGGAAACCGGTTCTCAGAAGACGTGGATTTTTATCTCCCACCCCCACCAGCGTTTCAGGAGGCATTTGCCGCACACCTGGAAAATGTCAATGCGCACGTAACCAGATTCAGAAAAACACCTAATTCCATTTACGCTAAAATAACCCGGGATCGCACCACTGTTTCGTTTGAAGCCGCGCTCCGAAAATTCAATAATCCTGTTGTTTCCGACTACGAAAAAGCAGATGGGACCCGAATAGCGGTATTGACGCCATCACCGGAAGTATTATTGAAGGAAAAGCTCAATGCATTCCAAAACAGAAAACTAATCCGTGATATTTATGATGTATACCACCTCAGCGGAAACATAAACATTTCAGGTGAAGAACGCCGGCTCATTTTCGGCCAATTGGAAACGTTACCCCGCCCTGTGGACGAATCCAACCTCAAAAATATTGTTTTAACCGGGGCAATCCCCGCATTTGAACAAATGAAACAGACGCTCAAAAAAAGGTTTTCGCCTTGATTCAAACCAAAGAAGTGCTCAAGCAATTCAAGGACTGGCCGGTCTTCACCATTCGGGATGTACGAATGAAATTGGGAAAGAAAAACACGAGCAAATATGTCAAGGTACTGCTTCACGATTTAGTCACAAAAGGAGAAGTAAAACGAATCCGAAAAGGGCATTACACCCTGCAAGAAGATTCTATCGTAAGCGGATTCGCATTCGCACCCTTCTATTACGGCCTCCATTTCGCCTTAACCCACTATGGACTGTGGACCCAATCAAGCAATTTGGTCATTATCACTCCAAACCACGTGCGAACCGGCGTACGAGACATCATGGGGACCAATGTGGTCGTGCGACGCATCCAACCAAAGCAATTTTACGGGTATGAAACCGTGCAAAATGGAAATCATTGGATTCCAGTTTCCACAGTCGAAAAAACAATTATTGACTTTGTTTACTTTCATCAAAAAATACCTGAAGAAGCAAAGAAAAACATGTTCCGGGCAATCAATCCAAAAAAATTACACGCACAACTCATCAAATCCCCAAAATGGGTTCAACTGCGAATCAAACAAATGATTCCAACTAAAAAGCAGGCTACTGTGGAGAGTTGACCGAGAACACAGGAACCCTACACTGAGTTGGGAAGTAGAATTCGGCTCTCGGCCCCCGCTTTATTGCTCATCCTTGTGATACAAATCAAGGAAAATAACCGTATCCTCATTTTTCAGATAGGCATAGGACACAAACGAAACGGGGAAACATACAATTCACGCTGTGTCCCCTTTCGCGCAAAACGCATGGGTTTGCCGATTTCAGGGTTTTCAATGATTTTCTGCATCTGCTTCTTAACACGTATTTTTAGACTTTCATCTTTAATCTTGCGCAGGATCTTCCCGAAGAGAGGATCAAAGACAACACTTACCATTCTTCCAAGTCCTTCAAGAATTCATTCTTGCTTTTTTTGACAAATTTTCCTTCGTCGTACCTCTTCCAGGCTTTGGCAACTCGTTGATTAGCTTCCAACCCAGCAACATCGCCTTTTCCCCGATCTTTCCTCAACTCCTTCAGAATTTCTTCCATCGAAATTGGATTATTTTTATCGGCCAAAAATCCGTGCAAAGAATTTCGCTTTTTCATATGATTATCACTTGCACTTTTGACAGTCCCCTGAAGTCATTATCCGCGGTAATTAAAATGGATTCCGATGAGCGCGCGGACTGATAAATGATGCTGTCCGCGATGGCGAGCTTGTTTTTGATGGCCCATTCGACCGATTGGCCGGCAATTTCTTCATCGACTTTAATTATGGTGCTATTTTCCCGCATGAAGCGAATAGCTTCCTTGATGAATGCCTCATTTCGGCTCAGCATATGTAACTTTCGTGGAACTTCATAAAAGGATAGTGCGGAGGTGAAAACTTTCCCCTCGTGGGAATCGACCATTTGACCAAGCAATTCCGCGGCACGCATGAAGTAACCCACCCAAATACTGGAATCAAGAAACAACTTATAGTCGGTCATGCTTATCCCGCAACCCTTTTAGGATTTCCTTCATCGAAATGGGTTTGCCCTCATCCGCAAGCGCCCCATACATGGATTTTGATTTTTTTTGAATGAGTTTGTTGATGACTTGATCATAGGTTTTCACACTATATACCTCCTTGAGCGAGTCTAATAGTTTCTTTGTATCCTGTTGAACTTGAATGGTCGTAGTGCCCACACTCAACACCCATATCTATAGTGCTATAGGAATTAATAGGTTTTGGCCAATGCTTTTAAATCCTAGAGGGCAGACAAAATGCTTATGTCTGGAGGATTGGAGACAGGCTTGTTTAATGCAATTATTGCCCTGACTGAATTGAAGAGACGGAAACGCGCGGGCTGGGTCAAGCGCGGAGTAAAGAACGCGGAAAGCGTTGCTGACCACTCATGGAGAAGCGGGCTCCTGGGCTACATGCTTGCGCCTAAAGGATACGACAAGGACAAAATCCTCAAAATGGGCTTGATCCACGATGCCACAGAAATATTTGGCGAAGACACGACTCCCGTAGACGGCCTTACAAAAGAAGAAAAGGAAAAAAGGGAACGCGAGGCCGTGGAAAAATTCTTTCAACTATTACCGGATAGTACACAAAAAGAGTTTCGTGCGCTGTGGGAAGAATTCGAAGCGCGCAAAACAAAGGAAGCCGAGTTCATGAAACAGGTTGAAATCCTTGAAATGCTTTTTCAGGCCTACGAATATGAAACCGCCAAAAACTTCAGAGAAGACTTAACGGAGTGGCTGGAATACGAGCGCACCAACAGAAAAATGATTCAACACCCCGTACTCAAAGCATACTTTGAAGAAATCGACAAACGCTGGCCAAAGGAAGCCAAAAAGAAATTCGATTTAAGAAAGTACAAGTATTACTATTGAAGTTTGACCCTGCGTTGCACAAGCCACTTGCTTTTATATTAACACTTACATTCTTGAAACATGGCGCGCCCAGTCAAACCAAAGACCCCTCGGGGCGCAGTGGCCTCAGGGTGGCACCGTGCTGTGTACAAGCACGGCCAGTCCCTTGTAAAAAAACCTTTTGACTATTACACGGCACGCTTTTTGGCAATGAATATTCGCCTGCCCATGTCCATCCGCGCATTAAAGCGCTATGGCGTTAAAGACATGAACCTTGCAGAGTGGAACCATTACCAGCGTTACTTCAAACACCTACCTGCAAACATGAGGCCCTACTTTGCACGACTCACCCGGCTGGCGTACACTACCCGTGGAAAGAAGAAAAGAAGCTGGTTGTATGTGGAGCCTGTCTTGAATGCCAATGGCGAGCTTTCGCAAACCATGGCCGACCATGTAAAACAACATGGAAGAATACACGACCCTGCATTCTGGGACCGTTTTAGCAGCATGGTAAAATGGATGCTTCAACAAAAAATTCCTTTCTTTGACTTTAACGCGCATAACATCGTGGTTCAACGCCACATCCCCAGAAAATGGGTGCCAGTAATGGTAGATTACAAGAGCGCCTCCCTCCGGCCTTATTGGGTCCACGTGTGGTTGCGCAACCCAAAGATTCGTGCACAAAGAATGATTCGATTGGCCAATCGCACCATTCGAGTAATGGGAGGGGCGCATTATTGCTTGAAACTCTCAAAAAATGCAGAAAACGAACGCCCCCGCTAATTCATTAAAACCGGCAATAAACGAAAAACACGCCCAATTCAACATAACGTTTAAGAGCCTGCCCTGCCATATATACATAAGCCCGTGTGGGTGGGGGGGAGAAAAATGAAGCATACACGCACAATGGTAGTGGGAGTTGCATTACTTGCAGCCTTGGCAGTCTTGCTTGCACTGATTGGAAATGCCATTGGAAACGAGCAAAACTTTATCGCAAAAGTACGCAACCCATTGGAATTATTGAAAACATCGAACAATCAAGGGTACATGACTGCGGTATGCCCGGAAAACATGGTGCCGGTAAATTGCGGGTACACCCTTAAAACAGGCAAAACCATTCGCTTGCTGCGCGTGGAACCCCAGTACACTGAAACAGGCGATTCATTCAACGGGTGCATCATGGAATGGGATGTGACTGGAAACAAGGCCAACGTTCAAAACCAGGTCACCGCCTATTGCAAGGCCCCGTAAAAAGAATGCGTGGAAAGGGATTGGAATAACTCCTTCAAGGAATAGTTTATAAATGGACGATTAATTTGTACTATGTGCGCTCAATCCCCCCGCCCTTCTTATTCACGGTTGCCGTTATAATTACGTTCATCCTCGCATTCGCAATCGGGTTTTTTCCAAGTGGAAATGTGATTCAAAAGGACGTGCAACCCATTGATAATCCAACGACACAAACAGGCAAAACGGGCCTCGATGGAAAAGAAAACGCGACATTGATTCCCGCGGAAGAAGACGAACCCAATTATTTGGAATTGGCAGGGGATGCCCGCTCTTTAGAGACTCAAAAAAAGTATTTGAGCCTGCACATCGCAGAAATAGAAAGTATCACAGATCCAACGGATAAATTCGAGGCCATCGAACTTTTTTACCAGTCCAAACCCTTTTTTTCGACCGAACTTCAAGACTATTTTCCCGAAGAAGTAACGGGGGCTGACAAAGTAGTCATCCGGCATGAACATAACCTGAGAAACGAATTAAGTTATTCCATCCGCGCAACAGTATACCCCGATAACCACCCCCCAGGATTTGCTGTGCACTTTTCGGGAGACCCTAACGCGACTGACTTCATCAATGAAAAACTCATTGAAAGCCCCGGGTATATTTTCAATGGCCACGCATTCATTAATTTGGAAGAACCAGTTGATCCTATTCCATCCTCCGCATCCAAAAACGAAATGAAAGCGACTTCGTATGAAAAAAATGTAATCATCTTGGCCCCGCTCAGGGCATCATTTGCCCCCATGGAGACTTCACCTTACAATCAGAAAGCAAGAAAGGTCATCGTGATGGTCCCATATACCAATGAGTACCCCCTCCCATCGAATTATGCAAGTGTGGTGAATGAGTTGATGACCAACAGTCACTCGTATTTTCTAAGCAACTCTGAAAATAAACTGGATATTGATTTTGATTTGGTTTCAGTAAAAGTAAATCCCGGTATGGCAGATCCAACGCTCTCATATGTGGATACTATTGGAATCATTCAAATGGCCGACCCACAAGTAAATTATACCCCGTATGATTTTATTGCCATGGCCATCCCATCCATCAACAACTGGGGAGGATTCGCTACCTCATACCCCCATTCATTCGATTTTGGCACGAACGAACCGGTAAACGGTGCGATCGCAACTACCCATCTGGACTTCTCCGACCCCCAGATTGAATACTCCAAAAAAATCTTTAATCATGAACTCGGACACGTGCTGTCCTATTGGAATCCTGCTTCCTTCAATGCCCCTTACTTAACTAAAAACGTGCCCCATGCCTCCTCATCATCGGATATATCCCAAGGCTATTGTCAAATCGAGGAAGACAAAATCATTTGCTTCGTGTCAGAATATGGAAACCTGTACGATACCATGGGATATGGGTACGGGCTCTTTAATCATCACAGCGCAGTCTACCGGGCAGGTCTGCGCGAATCATCCCGCGTTCAGAAGATAACCCAAAGTGGGGAATACGAATTGTGCCCCATTCAGGAAAATCCGGAAGCTGGAGACCCGTGTGCACAAGAACTATTTATTGAGAACAAAAATGGAATGAACGTGGGAGTGGAATTTCGCATCCCTACCGGACCGGATGCATACCCCACAAATGGCATGGGATGCCCTTCCTCCGTTTTTGATGGAATCCTCATTTATGCCACTGATTGGGAGGAAGGAGACTCATTTGGAGCTGCAACCTACCCGCATTCCGGAGCTGGCGGGGATGTCCTGATTCAAGCGCAGGATACAATCGAAACGTGCAGTAGCGGGCAGGGATTTCCCCTGTTTCCACTGCCTGTTGGAAAAACATTTTCCTCACCCGGAGGGGATATCACACTGAAATCGATTACTTTTACAGGGCCCCTTGCCAAGCCCCGAGCCCATGTTACAATCGATTACCAAACCGACAACTGCGAAAGCCCGCTGTACCACCCCCTTGTAACGGAATCAATTGTTTTTTGCGGAGAAAAATTTGACCTTCCGCAAGGAATCGTGGTGAAACCCCAAGATGGAAAACCCCTCAATATCGTGTGCAATGGAACCACTTTTGAAGGAACCGATGCAATCGAGAATACCGGAATTACAGTAGACGCGTCAAATGGAACAGGAGATGTTACCATTACGGGGTGCCAATTCCAAATCTATTCTACAGGCATATCGGTCCAAGGAAAAACAAGTATTACCATCAAAAACAATCAATTCCAAAATATATTAGAAGACGGAATAAGCGTGGATTTCCCCCAAAAGGATTCGACGAAAAAAGTGGTGATAAAAAACAATACCCTTTCAGTTAATTCCATTGGGGTACAACTAAAAAATACGAACAAAGCAGCCATTTATAACAACACCATTGAGACCAAAAAAACAGGAATTGTCGTTTTACAGTCAAACAAAGTAAAGGTATATGACAATACGGTGACCGCTCTGATTGACAAAACGCAGGAAGGGGTCACGCTCGAGAAATCAAAAGATGGAAAATTGTATTCCAACAAAATCGAAGGATTTGAAACGCTGGTGCACGCGCTTGCGGGGAGCACGGGATGGAAAATATATTACAATAACTTCATTCATGCAGGCGAAGAGGGCAGCGTGCTCGATGAAAACCAGAAACAAAACAGGTGGTATAACAAGAATGTCAAAAAAGGAAACTATTGGTCCCCCTTTTCATGCACGGATAATAAGCCCCCGGCTGGCATTTGCGAAAACAAAAAAAGCATTAACGGGGCGGCTAAAGACAAATACCCAGTGGCCAAACCATTTCCTTAGAACCTTCAGTTACCCCACGGCTATGGCGAACTTTCAATAGGAATGTATTTACCCGAATGCGAAACAGCCCCAACCATTAAATATCTCTTTTGCCATTAAGCTAGGCATGGCATTGCACGCGCAAAAACCCGTTCCATTCAAATTGCTTGCAGGGTTCATGCTTACTGCGCTCCTTGCCTTTTTCCTGGGCGTGGCGTATGTAAATGCACAGGCCGGAGGAGTAAGCGATGTTTTCCATTCGTACTTTGACCCCGCTGGCAAACAAGAGCTTTTAGGGGTTACTCCCACGTGCAGCACTGCCGTTGCAAACGGTTTGGCAGGAGCAACGGACTGCACCACTGCAACTTCCGGCGGGGCAACCAGCACGCTCACAAATTTTACGGGAATATCTCCTGAAAACATTGCACCTTATGCGGCAGTAGCCAATTACGCGTTGAATGCCCCGGGCGCAGGAGGCTTGGACACCGTAAAACCAGATGACGTAACTTCCATTAACACCAGTCCAGGGGCTGTCCCTGGAACTGTAAACCTCGCCTGGGACAATACCCAGCACCTCAACGATTCCACCATGGACCACTTCACTATTTTGTATGCCGACAATCCCATTGACAATTCAAATTACACCAGCGCCACGGTTGCAGGCATTACTGCAACAAGCGCCAACACTTTTATTGTTAACGGTTTAGTGCCAGGGGACTTCAAGTTTTTCACTGTACAAGCCATTGACAAAGCAGGAAACGTTTCAGACATTGTTGAAAGCCCTTTTGAACAAAGCGCAACCACTTCAGGAGGCGGAACAGACACCAATCCCCCAGAAGCGCCTGCATTTGAATTAAGCCCTGTCGCGAACATGACCGATGGACCTGGAGGAATGCGCGTTCTTGTCAAAACCCCTGGCACTCCAGATGCAACCCTTAGCCATTACAATGTGTACGCGTCCGCCAGCTCTTTTATACCAGGCGGAGTGCCTGCAGGCATTTCAAGCGGCACCATTAAACTCCTTGCCACGCTCTCTGCCACGCAAAACGGGATTACAGTTCCAGAATACGCTTCAGGACCCGTACGCTCGTATCAAATTGGAGGGTTAACACCCAGCACAACGTTTTACTTTATCGTTGAAGCAGTGGACGGGGCCGGCAACAAAACGCTTGCAGGCAGTGTAAAGTCCGCGGTCACTGGAAAACTGCCTTCAGGATCCATGACCTTTGCCCAACCCGGAGAACAATTCGTGTTATGCCAGCCCAGCGGGTGTTCAGGCACGCAAAGCGGGGTCAGTGCAAGCAATTCCCTTCAGGTTTCCTGCAGCGCAGGCCAAACCCCGCTTAGTTGCGGAGGCCTTGTGGATGCGGGCAGCGGTTCGGTAAGAAAAATCGAATACAAGCCTTTGTACACGCAAAGCCCGCCCGGAGACGCCATTAACGGGTGCAGGCTCAGCTGGACAACCTCTGGAACCGTCCCCCAAGTGGCTGTTTACGCGGTATGCATGAAAACCGCTTAAAAAACTCCGTGCACATTTTTAACGGCATTCCCTACAACAACGACAATAAACTTAAATAGTAAAATCATGTAATTAACCTCATGAAAACAAAGCCAACCCAAGGAGTTGGGCGGGGGGAATATATGGACGCACGCATGGCACGATTCATCATCATATCCGTTATTGTTTTTGCAACCATCACCATTATTGCAAACGCCATTGTGTTGAACAATGCCATCACCAAGGCAACTGCCATTGCGCGCGTAACCGATGTCCCCCTCAAACCGGTTTCCATGAACGAGGGGAAAACCGTACAAATTATTCCTGCACCGCACACGTACGCGGCAGCTGCAAACACGGTTGATAACACGCTCTTTCTTCACTCCGCGCAAACCACCGAATACGCAACACTCATGCTAAACGCCATCAACCAAGTAGTGGTAAGCACTGGAAATGGCACCATTGACTATGATGCCACCGACCCCCTGGATTTTGAAGGAGGAGACCCAAACGTAATAGAACCCTTCACCATTGTATTTGACTCCCGGCTTACCCCCCCTAAAATAAGTGAACTCTTGGACAAAATCAAATTAACCGTTGGGGCAGACGGTTTAGACTACCCTACTGAAGAAGACGGATGGGTGGAAGCAGATGCCGAGGGAAGCCCTGCACTGCTTGAAAGCATTCCATTGATTCACGCCAACGAAGTGCAGGCCAGTGGAAACACTGGAAGCGGCAGCGAAGTGTGCATTGCAGACACCGGCATTCAATACCCTTTACACCCTTCACTTCCAGTGCCTGTGTACACGTATGATGCGGTGAACAAGAAAGCCGGTCTAAGCAACGTAAACGATACGGATGGTCATGGCACCAAACTCGCAGGAATCGTTGCCTCCCTTGACTCTACCTATAAGGGCGTGGCCCCGCAGGCAAATATTCTCATATTCAAAGTCGACAACGTGAAAAGCAACGGCAAAACCACCCTCAAGTACTTGAAGCGCGCCTTAAATAAATGCTTCAAGTACAAAGACGAACAAGGCAACACCCCGCTCATCTTTGTAACCGGGTTTGTGTTCAAAGACCAATTGTACAACAGTCCAAGCGAAGCAAGTTTCAAAGGCATTTACAAAAAATTAAAAAAATACAAGAACAAAGCAGTCATTGCCCCTGTTGGAAACCACATTTCAGCCGCTCAAGGACTTGGAACAAGCGGAATCACGGCATTGCTAGACACGTCCAAAGGAGTGGATGTTCTTGGAGTTGCAGCCAGTTATGACAAAGCAGGAAATTTTTCCCAAACATACTCGCACACCAACAGCGTGGGCATTACCTTCAGTTGCACGGACACTGCGCCTTTTCCGGAAAAATACCTTGCATGCATGAGCAATTGCGGGCTTTTCACGGATTACGTGTTGCCGGGCATGAACATTAAGACCACCACTACGGGCAATGGATTTGCAGAAGTAAGCGGCACTTCAGCCGCGGCCGCGCACCTGGCAGGAGTCATCGCCCTCATGCAAGCCAAAAATCCCTCTATCTCCCTGCCTGAAATAAGGTCCGCGTTAAGCAACACTGCAGAAAAACCAGTAGAAGGATATTATGTTCCGCAATTTGGTTCATACTGCTACGGACAAGGATTTGTGAATGCAAAAGCAGCTGTGGACGCAGTGCCGGCATAAAATAACGCAATCCCAACATCACACGCAGGGACTGTACAACAGTTAATAAACTGCACCCTGCACGTTTACCTTTAAGGGGCGGTGGTGTAACCTGGTTAGCATTGCAGCTTCGGGACCCGCTTGCGTGCGGGTGTGACGCGTACGGTCGCAGGGTCTGCGACCCTGCACGGGCCAACAGGCCCTGCTTTTCACACTCTCATTTTTGGGCGAACGAGTTGCAGGTTGGGGTTCAAATCCCTGCTGCCCCATACACAGTTTATTCTGGGTGCTGCGAGCCCATTGCGTAGGCGAAAAAAATGTCATCAAATGAAAACGCGTCGTGCAGTTTGTGCAAGGACGCGCATGAAAAACCATACCGTGAAATCATGCGCAATTCCCATGGCGTACTTATGACCAGTTACGAGCCCATTGTGGAAGGCCATTGCATGGTACTGCCTTTACGCCATGTGAAATCATGGAGCGCGTTAAAACCCATAGAAGCCAAGGCAGTGTGGGAATTGATTGAAGAAGCATGCGCCCTCCTTTCCAGGGTCTACGCATTGGACTGCATTGTACACGTGAACAAAGGCGCGCATGCAACCCAATCCCATGTGCACGCGCACATCATACCCATCGAAAAGCGCCTGCGCTTCCGCGAACTCTTTGCAAAAGAACTAAAAAAGCCTCCCCGCGAACGGGCCAGCGAAGAAGCCTTAAAAGCCGTTCAATCCCGCATTCAACGCCATGCACGCCAACCAAAGGCTTAAAAAGGATTGCGGGGGCTTTAATGGGTAACAATCCTCGTTTTTAACAGGGGTTTTTTACATGGGTTTAAGGCCTGGGCACTGCTACCGGTTACAAAAAAAGCCTGCATATACGCGCCTTGCAGTCACTGTGCCAGACAGGAATTACATTGGCGCATCCCCTGGAATCAAAACCCATCAATTCAACGTGGGCAACCCCCTCAAAGACTTTACGCACCTGGTAAACCTGGTCGCAGATGAAAGCGTTCAAATCAGGGACAATTCCATTGAAGCCACACGCCTGATTATCACCAAATTTCTTTCCCGAAAACTTGGAAAAGAAGGATTCTTCCTCAAAATACGCGTGTACCCGCACATGATTCTACGCGAAAACAAGCAAGCCCAAGGCGCGCATGCAGACCGCATTCAAAAAGGAATGTCCCACCCCTTTGGAAAACCCGTGGGGCGCGCGGCCAGAGTAAGGCCCGGGCAAGTCCTCATGTCCATTTTGGTGGACAAAGAAAACATTGAAATTGCAAAAACAGCCATTCTGCGCGCACGCCCGCGCATGACCACCAAGTTGCACGCTGAAATCTCAACAGACGTTCAAAGCATTGGCACAAAACCGCGCAAGATGACTGAAGAAAAGGTCGAAGAAAAAGCAGAAGAAACAAAAGAAGGCGAAGCGGCAGGTACCGGAGAAGGCGCGGAAGCAGGAAAAGAAGGCGGAGCCAAAACAGAAACAGGAAAAGAAAACCCTACCGGCAAAGCTCCTGCAGGAAAAGCCCCCGCAGGAAAGGAAGCCGCGCCCAAGAAAGAAGACAAAAAGGAAAAGAAGAAGTAATTCTTTCAGCTTGCACGCATCTGCCAACGCGCACGCATTTAAACCCCACCACCATTCTGTTTAGACGGTATGGAATTCAAGAAAAACATTGCATGGCCCAAAGAAATTGGGCGCGACGACCTGCACGCAGTCGGAAAAGAAGCCATGGCTCTTGTGGAAGCCGCCAACAGCGGCATCCCCCTTCCCCCTTTTTTTGCGGTAACCGTATACGCGCATAAAACATTTTTGAACCAGAAACTGCTGGGCGCGCGCATGCGCGAACGCCTGAACGAAATGCGAATAGAAGACGATGCCAGCGTTCAACAAACGTGCCAGGCCATAAAAGAAATGATGCTTTCTCTGGACCTTCCGCCGCAACTCAAACACGAAATAAAATCCGCATACCACAAGCTTGGAGAGAAAAACATTGCATGGCTGTCCGAGGGAACAGACGAACGCGTTACATTGAAAGCATCCAATCCAAGTGACGAAGGGACTAACCACTGGAAAAAGGAGAACATTTCAGGAGCCGAATCAGTGGTACAAAACATCAAAGAATGCTGGGCAAGCACGTACTCCCTGGAGGCAGTGCGCGAGCGCGCTGCAAAACACGTGGAATTTGAAGACAGCGGTAACAGCGTACTTGTGCAACGCCTCCTACAAGGAGAAGTAATGGGAATGATTTATTCACAAGACCCTGAAGAGGCTGCGCGCATGCTGCTTGAAGTTCAAAACGCTTCCAGTTCCTCTGAAAATGTTTTTCGTTTTGGCATTGAAAAAGCCAAACTCAAGGTCATTGAAAAACCCGCTCAAATGCCCTTCAAATTTGAAGACGCGCTTGCATTGCAACTGGCAGAAGTTGCCAAGCGCGCTGAACAACACTACGGCTTTCCCGTGCAAATAGAATGGGTGCTTGAAAAGGACAGGGTGTTCGCCCTCCACATCAAACCCCTTAAACTTCCCATTGCACTGCGCACAGATGCAGAGATCATTCTCCCCCAAGAGGCAAAGCCAACCCCAAACGCGGTCCCTCAGACTATAGAAGAAGAAACCCCCCGTGAGCGCGTCCAAGAAGTAACACACGCCCCCGTGGAAAACGTGCAACCCCCCCTTGCATTGATTGAAGGACCTGAGGAAAAAACGCCCGACCTTCCCATGACAACCAACACCACTATGACTACGGTTTTTGATGAGCACGAAAATGCCATGGAACCCAAAGAAGAAAACCTGAACGCGCCTGAACAGAAAGCACCTCAAGAAGAACTTGAAAAACCGGAAGTAACCGAAAAAATCACGCACGACCAAAAAGTGCATGTACACGCATTCCTTGTAGAGCCGCATACTACGCTCATGAAACACCTCCAGGAAGCAGACCAGGTCATTGTTCCAGCAGAAACCCTCCTCAAAGAACGAAACATTTCTGGGAGTGAAGTCGAATCCCTTGAAAGCCAACGCGCCCTTGTAGAAGGCCTCAAGCACAGCATGCGCACCCTGGGAACGTTTTTTCCGCAGAAAACGTTATGGCTGCGAACATGGAATGAAGGGAATGAACTCCAAAACCCGTTGGAACCGCATGGACTGCACCAAGACTTTGCACACCCTGAACGATTCAAAAGTCAACTCATTGCAGTAAAAGAACTGCAAGACGAAGGACTTTCCAATGTACACGTCCTCCTGGCAGGAGTTTCAACAAGCGATGAATTCCAGCAGGCCAAGCAAACCGCCAAAGACCTTGGATTCACCCCTGGAAAAGACCTTAAACTGGGAGGGTGGATTGACACGCCTGCAGGCATTGGAATCATCCAAGACCTCTTGGCCGAAGGAATGGCATTTGCATGCGTGCCCCTGGAAAGCCTGGCACGGTTAACCATTGGACGAAAAGATATAACCTCTGCAACCCTCTTGCACCCTTCTCTCATGGGCCAAATAAAATACGCATTGCAGAAATCCAAGGACATGGACACGCCCTTCATGGTATTCCTTCCAACCCAAACACCAATCCCTTCGCTCCAATACCTGGCAGACCAGGGCATTGAACACTTTATAGTGCCTGCAAATGATGTGGAGAAAACCATTCAACGCCTTACATGATGCCCAAAAACAAGGCCCAAGGGGTTGATTTTAATGCCTTTCCCAAGGCGAATGGTACATGGAACTTCACTTGGAAGAACTATGGAAAGAAGCCCAAAAACTAAAACCCCGGCACGCACTCCTACAAATCCCTGAAGGGCTCAAAGCCCAGGCAACGGAAATTGCAGGGTTTTTTGAAGGAAAAGGAGTCACGTGCACGCTGCTCATGGACCCCTGCTACGGGGCATGCGACCTGGCAGACGACAAAGCCAAAACCCTGGGCGCAGACCTGCTCATTCACTTTGGGCACAGTAAAATGCTCCACACCGGCATGCGCGTGATTTACTGGCCCATTGAATATGAGGTAAAAAAGCAAATGGTTCAAGGGCTTGGCAACGCGCTGTCCACGCTGAAAAAAGAAAAAGGAATTCACACGTTTGGACTTTATGCCGCCATCCAGTTTTCAGAAAAGTTAAAAGAAATTGCAAAAACGCTTGAAAGTCAAAACCTTCACTGCCTCGTGGGACAAGGCGATTTATTTGAAGGCCAACTCCTTGGATGCGATGTAAGCACGCGAAAAACGGTTGAAGAAAAAGCCGATGCTAATGTATATTTTGGCGATGGACTGTTTCATGCACTGGCCATTGCATTTGCAAGCACAAAACCAACCTACCTGTATGACCCGTTCACAAACGAATTCAAAAGCCTTGAAAAGGAAAAAGAAACCTTCCTGCGCCAGCGGTTTGCATTGATTGCAAAAGCCAAGGATGCAAAAACATTCGGCATTATCCTCAGCACCAAGCGCGGACAGCTGCGAAAAGCATTGGCCCTTAAATTAAAAGCCCTCGCCGAAAAACATGGGAAAAAAGCCCTGTTGCTGGGCATGGACTACGTAAAACCAGAACACGTGCTGGGCGTTAAAGTGGATGCGCTCGTGAACACGGCGTGCAGCCGTTTGGCCACAGACGACTGGCTCCACTTCCCAAAGCCCCTGCTCACCCCCCTGGAACTGGAAATCGTGCTCGGAGAAAAAGACGGAAGCGCGTACCAGTTCGATGAAATAAAACACTATGCGGGAAAAGTGGAGTAGTACTCCCTAAAGAAGCTTTTTCAGTCTTACCGCCACGTGTCAAAATGCTGCAACATTTTGCGCCTATTTTTATCCCCATCATATTTTGCGGAGAACCAAGAATCAAGGATTTTGAACACTGTTTTCTTATCTACCCCCCATCCAGCCAAGCACAACACATTACAATCGTCATAGACAACGGACCACTCGGCCATTTTTTCATTTACAGCCAGGCACGCACGAATGCCATTAAACTTATTAGCGCCCACTGCCACTCCAACCCCAGTACCACATGAAAAAATGCCCTTGTTTGCCTTGTTTTCTTTTACTTTATCAACAGCGCGGGGGATTAAATCTTCAAGATTTACATTTTCACCCTCGGCTTTTACACCCACATTCACAAAAGGAAATTTTCTAGCATTGAGGTATCCCTCAACGAACCCAATCGCCTTAAAACCATGCCTGTCTGCACCCAAAACAATCACAGTGCTCACTCCAAAGAAGAAATGACACGCGTGCCGTCAAACCTTTTTCCCTGAACTGCATCTTCCAATTGCTCAACCTTGGACGCGGGCACGAGCAGGGTTTCAATCGATGAACGCGCGAGCACGGTTGCAGTGAAAGGGTCCACGATGAAATCCTTCCCAGCCTTGAAAGTGACTTCCGATGCCATGCGCGAAAACCGTGCATGCGAAAAAGTCTTGGAAGGAAGGTCATGCGACGTCAAAATGACAAGGCGCGCGTTCAACGACTCGGCAAGCAATGCCGCACGGCTCTCTGCGGAATGTTCGTTCACACGACCCACAAGAACAGGAGTTTTGCCGGACTGCATGAGCAAAGAAGCCTCGGAAAACCCCTCAACTGGAACTTCATGGACATTTGCCACCACCTTGGAAAGAACGTGAGCGTGCAACTGACTGGCATGAGCCAAGTAATTCATTAACGCCCCGGATTCCACCCCCACCTGGCGGGCGGCATTAACTGAACTTTGAGCGCCCGCACTTTCACCCACCACCAAGGCCACGGGAAAGGCCAGCGCGCGAAGACCCTGAACAGCCCTCGAAAGACTTCCAAGCCACGAAAGACGCAGTACTCCTTTTGAAAAAAGAAAAGAACCTGGAACCGCGATAACCACTGCACTATCCAAAGAAGGCATGGAAGGCATCAAAGGAACGCCGGCATCCGGCGAAGACCCGTCTTCAGGCCCAGGCGTTTTTTCCCCCTCAGACCGGAACATGTCAAAAACGTCCATGCACCAGACAATGGAATAAGTATATAAAAATGTGCGGGCACAATCCCATCAACCCTTTTAACGGGCTTAAAACATGAAACCAACGCCTGCTTCCAACGAAGCCGAACACGTGTTGTTCGTAAAAAAACTCAAGAGACTTGGCCAATTCAAGGGACGCGGAACAGAACTCATCTCCGTTTACGTGCCTCCAGCCGCAGACAGGGGCAGCGTCATGGGACAGCTTGCGGAAGAAATGAGCCAGTCCTCTAACATCAAGAGTCCAACGACCAGAAAAAATGTCCAAAGCGCGCTCAGAAAAATAAGCAATTTCCTCAAACAAATAAATTTTGACATTCCAGAAAAAGGAATTGTCGTATTTGCCGGAAACGTTTCAGAAAAAGAAGGCGTGTCCGATTTGAGGCTTTTCACGGTAAGCCCCCTCAAACCCCTGCGCACAAAATTGTACTGGTGCGACTCCCAATTCCACTTGGCGCCATTACAGGAAATGATCCAACCAGACGACGTGTACGCGCTCGTTGCAATAGACAAAAAAGAAGCCACGCTCGCACTATTGCTGGGAAAAAAATACGAAATACTCGGAAAATTCAGTTCAGGATATTCCGGAAAGTTTCGTGCAGGCGGTCAGAGTGCCCAGCGTTTTGAACGCCTGCGCGAGGAAGCCGCACAGGAATTCTACAAGCGCGTGAGTGAAAAATTCAACGCGGCATTCCTGCCTTACATGGACCGATTGAAAGGCATTTTAATTGGAGGCCCGGGAACCACAAAAAATGAGTTTGCAGAAAAAGACATGCTGGACCACCGCCTCAAGAAAAAAATCATTGGCATCTTGGACCTTGGATACACCGATGAATCGGGAATCCGCGAAATCATTCAGCGCTCCGAAGAATTGTTGAAGGAAACCGAGCTTGTACGTGAACGCACGACTGTGAACAAATTCTTCGAGGCCATCGTGAAATCAGGTCTTGGCATTTACGGGCAAAAAGACGTGGAAGACGCTTTGGGCATTGGAAAGGTTGCACTGCTCCTGCTTTCCGCAGGCATTGAATGGGAAGTATTCAAATTCCAGTGCACGCATTGCGCAAAAGAAGAAGAACTCGTAATAAAAGAACCATTAAAGTTTGACTCAAACAGCGTAAAATGCAAGGCCTGCAATTCCCCCACTGAAGTCACTGAGGAAGTGGACTACCTGGACTGGATGATTGAAAAAGCCCATTCCACAGGAGCAGAAACCAAAATCATTTCCCTGGACACGCCCGAAGGAGAACAGTTCTACAAAGGCTTTGGAGGCATTGGGGCGATCTTGAGGTACAAATAATAAAGGCAATTACGTAATTAACGCATGCCTCCTAAACAACACAGGCGCCGCGTACGAAGAATCGTTGAATTTGGAAGGAATTCCCTTCCACGACCTGACTACACTGCAGATGAGTGGGGGGGTTTATATGAGGATAGCGGAACCGCAATTGACCGAAAAATTGAACGCGCCCTAAAAGGAGGCAAGAGGATTGCATATTATGGTATTGACCCCGCAGCTAAACCTAAACTGGAAATCCATCGCGGCCCTGACCAAAAACGCAGGGCGGTTGTATCCCTTAAACGGGGAGTGTACCAAAGCTTCCCATATCCTTTTCGAAATTCTTCGGTGGATGAAGTGCATTTTCACATGATACCAGACCAAAGCAATATAGACCGCGAAGAGGCTGTAAAGGTCCGCAATGAATTGGCCCGCATCCTAAAACCCGGGGGACGCATTTATTTCACGGGACAAAACAATGTCGCGCACGTAAATGATGCAAAGACGTTAATGGAATTCTATAAAGGAAAACAGTTTCGCATTCGGCACATAGCAATTCGACCCGAAGGGTGGGAAGAGGCTTTGCATTATCCTACTCAGGAACAGTATTTGGAGGTATTGCATAGAAGAGGCGTTCGCGCGAAAAAAGCATTATACGCAGAAAGCGGAGGAGAACGGGGTTGGTTTTCCCTATTCCAAAACCGGCATCCAAAAAACGCTGCCAAGGCGGTTAAACGGCTCTCAGACTGGGGAAATAACTATGCGACGATTCTTGCAATCCTTGAAAAACGGAAACAGGCCCGCCCATGAAAGTGTATTCTCGGTCGCTTAAATTAAAATGGGCACATAAACCCTGTCACACAACAAATAAGGAATGCCCGCCTCAACTTTCATGGACAAGCCGCTTTATTTCACCCAAGGCCTCGGCAAACTTTTCGCGTTTAATCCGACCATATTTTTTAACGATTATTTTCTTTCCAAGGGAATAAATCCTGTCGCATTTAATTCGGCTTGGCAATGGAATTCGGCCGCTTTCCATGGCCTCAAAAGGCAGTTGAACCGAATACGGTTCATCCCTTAGCACAGAGGTAACGGCCACTACCAGCAAGTCGGGCGACAAGCGATTGTACAAATCATTTGAAAGAACGACCACGGGCCTTAGTTTATGGCTGGACAGGTCGGTGAAAGGAACCGGGACCAGCACCAAGTCGCGCTGGTTATACGTGCTCCCACGCCTTGTCTGTTTCATTGTCCCAAAAAGACAGGCTGGACGCGCTCGCAGTCAACAGGTCATAAAAGTCATCCACGATGTGCTTTTTTGCCCGTGCACTTTTCTCGACCAGCAACCGGTCATTGTCGAATGCGATGACAAGCTTGTCCCCTTTCTTAAGACCCATTTTATCCCGAATAGACTTTGGAATAACCAGCTGGCCTTTTTCACTTACCGTTGTGGTAACAACTTCTGCCATGAGTATTGTAAGACAGAACTTACTTAAAAGGGTTTTGGTGCCTGTCTTCCAGTGAATGAGAGTCAATTCCATGCATCTCCCATATTCCACTCAAACCGAGGGTACCGGCGGCATACTCAAACAGCGTATGGCGGACTTTCAGGTCGAAGAAATAAGCCTTGATGGAAGCGTGTGCACGATTCGCGCGTTCTCGGATTCAGACAAAAAAGAACTGCAAAAAACATGGCCTGCACAGGAAACAGGCAAGGATTATTTGCACATCACCCTTGAAAAGTTCAACTACGACCAGCACTTGGCCATCAAGAGAGTGGCGCGCTGGCTGCAGTGCTCCCCCACGCGTTTCGGGTTTGCAGGCACCAAAGACAAACGTGCTATAACTGCACAACGCATTTCCATTTGGAAGCCTAATTATGAACGGGTTCAATCGTTTGCATCAAGGTATATTGAATTATATGATGCACTATGGAGCGGTCAACGCATTGAACTGGGCGACTTGAATGGCAACCGTTTTAATATTACAATTCGCGGCATTGAGTTAAACGAACAGGAAACCCGCATGCGCATCCTTGAGTGCATGAAACAAATGCAGAACGGCATTCCAAACTACTTTGGAGAACAGCGCTTTGGCGGTCAGCGGGGCATTACAGCACTGGTGGGGGAAAAATTGATTCGAAACGACGTAAAGGGAGCGGTGCTCGTATATTTAACGCACCCCACTCCGAACGAAGAAGAAACCATAGCCCATGCAAGGAAAGATTTGGCAGAAACAAATGACTTTGCCCATGCGCTGAAAACAACCCCCTTCAAATACAAGTACGAACGAGCCCTGTTATCCCACTTGTCAAAACTGCCCAACGACTTTGCAGGGGCGTTCAACAAACTCCCGCGCAAATTGTCCATGATGTTCACGCACGCCCTGCAAAGCAAAATGTTCAATGAAATCCTTGCAGAACGCTTAAAACAAGGCATTGAATTGCACGCAGTTGAAGGGGATGTGTTGGAAAATGAAATGCCTACTGCGCCTCTTTTTGGATGTGAAGTTCAATTCGCACGAGGCGCGCCTGGAGAAATTGAGGCACGCGTGCTTGAGCAAAATGGACTGGAATTGAAAGACTTTAACGTAAGTCAAATCGCGCGCGCTTCCTCCAAGGGCACGCGAAAAACCATAACCCTCATTCCAATGGAAATACAGTTAATCCATATTGGATTAGACGAGTACAGCGAAGGAAAAACCAAAGCCGTGGTTTCGTTTTCCCTGCCCAAGGGCGCGTATGCCACTACCGTGATGCGCGAAGTAATGAAAAACGATTTTTAAACGCATTCCAAGGCCTTTAAAACCGTTGCATGCGCAATGTACTGGAATGCTTGAACTCCTTGTACTTGCAGGATTCTTTTTTTCCACCCTGCTTGTAACCCATGCAGTGGTGCAGTACCACCAGGCAAAAGGCTTTACCGGAATTGACGTCAACAAACCCCGAAAACCAAAAATACCTGAAGGCACTGGAATTGCACTCATTCCAAGCGCGCTTGCCGGGGCATTATTGCTTGCCGCCTGGAATCCAAGCGAACGCATCGCCATTTTATCCTGGGGGGCCTTGGTCAGCGCGTTCACACTCATTGGATACTGGGATGACACTTCAAAGAAAAAACTGGGATGGATTCCCCGCACCCTTCCTGTGATGGCAGTGAGCATTGCGTTTGCATGGATGCACGCGCCTTCCATGGAATGGGTTTTGCCCCTGGCATTGTTTGTGGCAGGCATTCCAGCGCTCACGAATACGTTTGAAGGATTGAACGGGTGGGCCACGGGAAGCACTGCAGTCATTGCGCTGTTTTCAGTATATGTACTTTGGAATACCCCCTATTACTTTCTTTCTCTCATCACCCTTGCCATTATTGCAGGGTTTGCAGTGCTCAACCAATTCCCGGCAAGAATGTTTCCGGGGGATGCAGGAACCCTGGGAATGGGCAGTGCTCTTGCAGGAATGATTGCATTAACCCAAGAGCATGGGCTTTACGTGTTATTCACGTTATTTTACTTGCCCCACCTGGCAGACGTGCTTGGATTCAAATTCCTTTCAAACGCCAAAGACATGAGCCAGAAAAAGTTTGCACCCTACTCGGTGTTAAAAGACGGGCGCATTGCAGTTCCCGAATATGCGGATGGCCGCATTCGGTATGATTTCGCCAAGGCTATTTTACGGATGCTTGGGCCCCTGCACGAACGCCACGTTGTTTGGATTATCTGGGGCGTGGTGGTATTGAACGGCTTGTTTTGGCTGGCGGTGACGGGCCGCTTTTAACCATGCGGTCAAAGCCAAACTCAACACACTTGGAATGAGGATGCGCACAAAGTCAAACGCCACCAGCAATGCGCCAATTTCTTCCACGGCATACACTGCATTTGTGAGCTGGGGAAAAGACAAAAAATTAAAGGTGATCACTTCAACCAATCCAATGCCTCGTGGAAGAAAAGGCGTGCGCTCCAATACTGAAATCAACACAAATAGAATGACAAGTGCTGAAACCTTCACTGAAATGCCCAGCGCAGTGAACGTGAACAATAACGCAAGAAATTCAAATACCCAGGAAATGAATGCAAGAAAAAAAGTAATAAAAAAATCAACGCCATTGATCTTGGCCAGGTAATCCGCGTACCGTTCAAAAAAAAGCGCAATACGCCCCGCCCATCCTTTTTCGTTTGCGCGTGCGTACCTGCGGAAGAATGCAGCCATGCGGCGCCCCCACCTCCGGTTAATGGGCAGTAAAAATGCCAAGCTGGCCAACACCACTACTCCGAAACCGCTTAAAAAAGAAGCAAAAAACAGGGCATCCAACTGGGTTTCAACAATGAAAATGAACAAGACCACGGAGGCAATGAGGGCAAGCAAAAAAAACTTGATGCCCTTCACAATCATGCTTGCAGACACGGAAACCGAGTAAGGGACGTTAAAACGCTCCTTCAACCGAATGCTCCGCAATGCCTCTGCGCCCAATTGAATGGGGGTAATAGCCCCATACACGCAGGAAAAACCGGTTTTAACAACCTCCCAAAAAGGCAATCGGGCATCTTTTTGCACAAGGTAGGCCCATGAAACAATCCACACCAGGATGCTTGCAATATAAAAAAGAGCGGCAAGAGCAAAAAAAGCCATGTTTAATTGGGCAAGAGCGGCTGGCGCATTCGTATACCCGACCAGCAGTCCAAGGACTACCAGGATGAAGATGCCGTGCAAAACAACTTTGATTCCCCATGACGTATTTCTTTCTTCACCCACTTGCACCACTCACCACGGAAGCGCCTTGATTGGCTGCATTTATTGCCGCCAAAGCATTTGAAAACAGCGTTTTTGCAATCAAAAAACTTGTTCCCGGCAATTCCTGTTCATGTGCCACCCACACGTCTAACTGCATCGGGGAAAGAACCACTTTGGGTCTGCGCAAAACGGTATTTGGGGTATGCACGCGCACCACTACGCCGTTCAAAGAAGTCAAATAGGACGCGCATTCCTCAGCAGAAAGAGATTCACTGGCTTTGCCCGTACCATAATCCGTTTGACATCGCACCAACTCCTCGTTTTCTCCCACCACGTGGGCTACCACCCATACTTGTTTTTTATTGGCAGTTAAAACCGCTTGAAAAATATTCAACGACTGGCTCATAAACGCGTTCAGTGAACCTGTTTCGTGAAAGGAGTGCACGAGCACGAATTGTTTTTGTTGGGATATGCCATTCAACAAGTCCCCTGGCGGCACTGCATTTGAGTAAAAATCCACTTCTTCTTCCACCACATGATAGTCAAATGGTGTTGGAAAAGTCAACACAAAAAACAATGCCAATGCCCCTAATCCCACTACAAGCAAAACTGCAAGCTTCCAATGCTTTTCCAGCGAAATACTCTCCATACAAAAAAACCCTTTTCATATTGTGTGTGGAAATGTATGCTTAAATTCAGAAAGAACCTGCATAAAAACCCATTCCAAAAGCCCATTCTCATGGCACCAGAGAATGAAAAAAAAGAGAAAAAGAAAGGAAAAAAAGGGCCGAATGCCCTTCCATTCCCTTATTTATTGGACAGCATCCAATGCGTTGATAAGTTCCTGGGCGGCTGTTCCAGTGTCCTGGGCGTTGTAACCCGCGACAATGATGTCCGAGCCTACAACCAAGGCCACGTAGTCCCCTGAACTGTTCAACTGATCTGCCACCGAAGTTGCAAAGGAGTTCACCAAGGGGCCTCCCACAACAACTTTCTTGCCTGCAGGAGCCGAGTCATCGGTGTAGACCTTGGCATTGTTGTTCAATGGCGCAGGCGTTGTGTACTCACTGGGCACAGCAACAACCCCACTGGCTTCACCATCTCCGCCCACTACCGTGGCTGTGTAATTGACCTTGTCCACAGTAATGCTTGTACCGCTGCCAGTCTTGGCGGACTCGCCTTCCTTAATGGAAAGCGTTTCTCCGCCCGAAGCCACGGTTTTTGTTCCCTGGCCTTTGAGCGTCCACTGCAGGTACGTTTGGTCTTGCGGCATGGAAACAATGGCCCTTCCGCTTTCTGTTGTAATGTCCAACGTTGAACCAAAGTCGGTAACCGCCTTGGTCATGCTTGAACTGTTCCCTGCCAAGTCCAAAGAGAAACTTTGCAGGTTCATACCATTGGTAAAGTTCAAGTCGCTTGTCGGAGCCGTCAGATTCGTGTTCGGCAACGTATGCAACTGGTCCGTGTCCGTGCGGATGTACACTGCAATAGGGTATCCTCCTGCCGCAGTCAGATTGGCCTCGTTTTCATCCACTCTGAATACCGCGGTCATGAACGAGTTGTCGCTTGCAGTTGGAGTAACTGGGGCAGTTCCCGCAAGAACACCACCAAAGACTCCCGGTCCTGGGGCCACGTTTCCAGAAACGCCCACGTTGGGCCCTGTAGCTGTCCCTGAAGTGGAGGTTCCGAGCTCAATTTTGTCCGGCCAGTAAAAGGAGTACTCCATACCGTTGAGGCCCTCGTTGATATCGGTTCCAGCGAACTGGATGTTCTTGGCATACTCAATGGTTTGTCCGGTACCACTAGAACCCAATGGAATTCTTCCACTTCCTGAGTTACTGTCCAACAGGAAATACAGCTTGTTGTCGTTTTCCTTGGCGTAGTACGTGTATCCCACATAGTAGGCATCGCCTGCCAATGGAAAGCGCACCGCATTTCGGGTCTGAAGGCTTTCGTTGAGGTCCGTGATTCCATCGTTGTAGTACCACGTGTTCCTTGCCGGAGCCGTTCCATTCACACCTGTCAAGTAATCGGTGCTCGTGGTCGAACTGTTGATGGCTGCAGTCGCAATGGAAAAGTTTCCATCGGCCTGCAGGTAACCCGACAGAGGCGTACAACCCCCTGGGACATAGCTTATGCCGTGGATGACTACCCTGTTTAACTGGCCGATTCCGGCGTTAAAGTCTGCCCCAGGCCCTGCAAGATCCGTTTCCTGTGTATTCATGTCCGCCAAACCGAAATCCGTTGTAATGGTACAGTTTTTCAGGTTAAAGTTAGCGTCCACTCCATCCAAGTTGTCGTTGGCTGCCGCGGCCGTGATGTTAAGGTCAAAGTTCACATCCGTGGTGCTGACCTTGTAATACATCGTCTTAATGCCGTTATCAAAGGTGAACGTGGATCCGTCCCCCGTGTTGTTGGTGGCTGTAGACAATCCAATCCAGAACGGAATCTTGTGGTACTGCGAAGACGAGTCGCGGAACTCCAAAGCGTTTGCACCAATTTTTACCGTGGTGTAGGCCTTGTCGTTCTTGAACCCGTCAAATGCCAAGCTAAAATAGCCATCGCCTGGCACACCTGTACCGCCCAAGAAAACAGCTTCCTTGCCGCCTGTTTTGGCTGCCGCTGAAACTGAGTCATCGCTGTACAAGGGATTCGTGTTGTCATACACGCTCTTGTAAACCTTGTTTCCAATCACGTTGCTGATGAGAATCCGCCTCAAGAACAGCCTTGAAGTAGGCGAACTCACTGCCGCAGTGTTTTCATCCAAGGTTACCTGCCAATCCCAACCGCTTGTCTGACTGGACACGTAGGGATAGCCCTTTCCGTCAAACATTTGGATGGTGCTTCCGCCAATCAACAACTGCACGTACGCTTCATTTGTACCTGAAGTGGTTGCAATGGTGTCTGCATAGATGTCTCCATCAACGACTTCCTGGCCCTTGTCATCTCTAAAAGTGATGAACGCGGCGGACGCTGAAGTAACGGAGTCAATGACAGTTCCGGCATCGTCGGTCAATTGGAAGGTTCCACTATAACTCGTTGCAGCAGGTCCGGTAGCCACCACGTTTACAACGGTAACCGTGAGGTCCTTTCCCACTTGAGAACCCTTTCCTTTAACCTTGAAGCTTTCTCCTGCTGTAAAGGTCTGTTTTCCCTTATCCAGAATGAGCTTCATGCTGTCGATAGACGCATCTCCGCCTGTACTAATGGATTGAACCAAGTAATCCTTTCCAAAGAAAGGGATTCGGATGTCGTCGTTGGATCCGTCCGTAAAGTCTGCTGTATTGGTAGTGGTTTGTTGAACAGGAATTCCTGGACTCAAATCCACCCAGTAGTTGAAGTCGCCGGTTGACAGGTAGCCCACCAAGTCCTTTATGACGGTAGACGTGTCAAACTTTGCATCCAGATCTGTTCCAGCCAACTCTTTCACGGTCAAGGTATACGCGGAGCTTCCCCAGGTATACGTTTTAGATGCATCTGCAAAAAAGTCCAATTGGGACTTTCCATTCTGCTTGTCCTTGTATTCAAATGAAGTTCCTCCCGATCGGGAATCCAAATAGTTGGTGTCATAGAGTTTGGCGTTTTCATAGGTTACTGTTCCGCCAATCGTCAAATCAACGGATAAATCGGTTACTTCCGCGGTGCCCAGCGCGCCCCCAGGGCCTGAACCCTGAACGGTGACTGTTCCCGTGGTGGTTGCTTTTTCCACAATTTTACGTACAATGTTTCCGGCCCAAATGGCATCCGAAGTTGCGGCTTCACTGCCCACAACCACGTTCACCAGGGGGCTTCCGCTGGCATCATACACAGCCGACTTCACTTCTGAAGGAGTCAAAGCTGCTGATACAATAGGCGCTACAGCCATTCCAACAAGGGCTGCACCTGCACCCACTGCCGCCAGTTTTTTGACGTTGAGTTTTTTCATTTATTTTCACCTCACAAATCCAATCACAAAAAACCTGTACACGCTGACCTCTTCCCAAGTTCTAAAAATGGAAAGATTCAAGAGTACGAGGCTTGTACTAGTGAATACCCCCACTTATTTAAATAACTTTCGTGTCTTACTATACTATATTATATTATAATAAGCCTCTTTCTGCAATTGTTGAATTGATTAACGGTAATGAACGAACTCCTTTTGTTTGTGCAGGGCGTGCTATTTTTGACCATACAAACGCTGGTGGAATTCTTCCAATTCCTTTTTCCCAAGCAGGCCATGAATGTAATCCACATACGCGTGAATCATTTCCGTTAAATCCACAAGGCCTTCCTGCAATTCGTCCAAGGAAAACTCCACTTTGTTGGGCTTAACGACTTCCACACTTGTGGGACCATAAAACAGCATGAGGCGCATGAGCGCGCGAAAATCCTTCACGGATACATTTGCATCCAAGTATGTTGAATAGTATTCGCCTTCCTGTACGGCTTCAGCCTCTTCAAACGCATACACTTTAAAATGAGGCTCTGATTCCAGGTTTTCCCTGATTTTAGCCACGGTTTTCTTGAGCAACTCGCTTTCAATGGCCTGCGCTTCAATGATTACGCGCACGCGCAGTTTATTTGCATCCTCTTCTTCCACGTGCCTGCGCCGCTGGAGTTCAGCCGAAATCTTTTCATCCAACTGGTACTTTACCGGATAGCCTTCCACCACTTTAACCAAGCCCACTTTAACCAGGGGTTTTAACGCGTCCGCGAGTTCCAGTTGGCCAACCTTGGATTTTTGCGCGAGTTCAAGGGCAGGCAGGGGGCCTTTTACGAGCTGTGCGGCAATGCGTTTTTGAACGCTTGAAAGCTGGGGCATTCCAATCCTCCAACAACAATCCCATGCACTCTTTATATAATTAATGAATAAAGAACCAACGTATATGCCCCCCATTCAAAAACTGTTTATTGCAGTCCTGGCCACACTCCTTCTTGCCGGGGCCTGGATTTTTTTGGTGGCACCTGCATTCTCTCCCCCACCCCCTATCCAACCGCCCCCTGTAAACTCAGACACGCTTTTATTCCAGGAAAATGGAATCCTTTTTTCATATCCAAACTGGAAGACCATTCCACGGGCCGCACAAGAAACTGTGCACGTGGAAGGATTTTCATGCAACGTGGCCCTAAAAAAGGAATTGCCTGGCAGCCTCTTCAATCTATTCAATTTCTTGCGCACCACCCAAGACTTTAAAGTGCAACGCACGTTCTACACGGCACGCGAGGCCAAGGCCTCATTCGAACAACCCACGGGTACAGGCACACTTACTGTGGCCACGCATTTCATGTACTGCAACAACCAATGGTGGAACGCCCATGCCGCGTGCGCCAATGGAGTGTTCCCTCAACCTGTTGCAGACAGCCTCAACTCCTTGGAATGCAATTCAAGTGAAAGCATTCCATTCAATTCCATTCCCTTAACGTTTTCCACGCGGCCCTTCCTGGTTGGAACCAACCTGCACGCGTGGAACACAGGCCTTCCAGGCCTCGACGATGCCTGGGTGCTCGCCCAGGAAAACGCGGAACTTTATTCCATCAGCGTTAAAGTGCCCTGGAAAGACTACCTGGAAGACTTCACGCCCAAGGACCTTGAATTCATTGGAAAAGGAAAAGAAATCCTTTTTGCGCAGGCCATTGAAATGAAAACTCTTGTACTTGTGGAAGCGCTCAATGCGGACCGAAATGCCACGCAGGCACTCCCCATTGAATGGCAGGACAAGAACTGGAACGATACAAACCTGCGCCAATCCTTCAAAATCAACGCAGCCTACCTTGCCAAAGACCTCAATGTTGATTACATGGTGGCCGCACGCGAAGTCAATTTGTTCAATCCAATACGGGCAGAAGACTTTGGAGACCTGCTGTCCATTTACACGGAAACCCACGGCCTCATCAAAAAACAAGGTTGGAAAGCGCAAACAGGACTCTCCATTGACTGGGACGCGGAAGCATTCAAAGAAAAACACAAACCCGCGCACACGCTCAGCGAAGTGCTGGAAAAAACAAAAGATAAAACGGACGTGCTCGTACTCGAAACAAGGCCCTTTGAAGAATTCTCCACATCAGAAGAAATTCCATTGGATTATTACACGCGCGTACGCGCAGACTATAATGGAATGATTGGGCTTATCGTGCATGGAAGCCCTGTACAAAACGAAGCCACGCGCCAATCCATACTAGAACGCATGGCAAAAGACGCGGCAGACCTGAACGCAGTATTCCTTGTTTACCTTCCATTGCACGACTCCACAGAATTTCCGAATGCAGGCCTCATCGACTTGAACAACCAGCCCAAGCCCGCGTGGAATGTATGGAAAAGCCTTCAATCCATCCCTTACTCAGGCGCACTGCCAGGCAAAGACTTTAATGCAGGCACGACGTAAATAATCTTATATGAACTCCTTGCTCGCCCAGCTTTCCATCGAAGGCCTCCTTCAAGGCATTCAAAAGTTTATTTCAACGCTCACGGCCAATCTTCCCCTGATTGGAACAGGGATCATTCTCATCCTTGCCACCATTCTCATCGTATGGTTCCTCAAAAAGTTCATCGTGAACACGGTTTTAGGGCTTATTGCATGGGGCCTTGCAGTGTTCGTATTCAAAATCTCACTGCCCTTTTACCCCAGCCTCGCAGTATCCCTGTTATTCGGCCCTGCAGGCATTGGCGTGCTGTTGGTGCTCAAGGCATTTGGCGTGATTTAAACACGCGCTCCATCAGTGGCCTTCCCAAGAAGGATTTTCAATGCAGAAAGCGAAAACCCAAAGGACAAAACAAGGTACGCTGCAATGCCCACCAATCCTGCGACAAACACGTTAAGCAAAAGGCTGCCAAGAAAAATCACGCCCAGCAATAATGCAGTTTCGCGCTGAACCATCATAGGGACATTCATGAGCGCCAAAAACATCATTACAACTACCTGTGTGAAAAGAAAACTCCAACCCGGATTGAAAACGTAATCAGAAAACCCGCCTCCTGAAACGTGAAACAGGAGGAAAACCACGCCTACGATGAAAACGAATTTAACACGGGCAACACCATCCTTTTTGCTGAAAAAATGAACCACGATGGCCACGTTCACCAGGAAAGACAGCACTTGTACAAGCGCGTATGCCCCCCCAATATCCTCCAGCATGGGCTTATAAAAGCAAGCCCGAATTAATTAATGTTGGCACTTAAGGAGAAAGCCCCATGAACGAGTACAACTGCGACCTGCACTACCACGGATTGCATGCCGGGGGGGTAAGCAAGAACATGCTCATCCCTGTAATCGCAGAACAAGCCCAACTCAAAGGCCTTGACGTTGTAGTAAGCGCAGATATTACGCACAAACCCTGGCTGGACCACTGCAAAGAAACACTGAAAGAAATTGAAAATGGAGTGTACGTGCACGAACCTTTTTCCACGCAGTTCCTGATTGGAACCGAAGTACAAGACCAATTCCGGGTCCACCATTTAATTTACTTGGAAGACCTGGCGCGCGCCCAAGAACTTCGGGAGAAGCTCAAACCATTTGGAAACATTGACGGCATTATGATGGGCCGGCCCCTGCTCAAATTGAACGGAGAAAAACTTGCAGAACTCGTCGAACAAGTCAACGGAATTATAGGGCCTGCGCACGCATTCACCCCCTACTTTGGCGTGTACGCCCATTATAATTCCGTACGCGCGTGCTATGGAGCGCTTGCGGACAAAGTAAAATTCATTGAATTAGGCTTAAGCGCGGACACGTATTTTGCGGATTTAATACAAGAAAACCATTCATACAATTTCTTCTCGTTCAGCGATTCCCATTCACCGTGGCCCAACCGCATTGGAAGAGAATTCACGCGCATTGCAATGAAAAAACCTTCCTTCAAGGAATTAAAACACGCACTTGAACGAAAAGAAAGCAACCGCATCACGCTCAACGCAGGCCTTGACCCCAGAGAAGGAAAATACCATGCTACCGCATGCAATGACTGCTACGCGCATTACACCTTGGAACAGGCCGTTCAATTGAAATGGAAATGCATGAAATGCAAACACGCCATCAAGAAAGGCGTGCGCGACCGCATTTCAGAGCTTGCGACCTTCAAAGAAGAAACACACCCTTCCTGGAGGCCCCCTTACCTGCACGTACTTGCACTCGCTGAAATCATTCAACTCACACTCAATGCCAAAAAACCGGAAGACCCCCGCGTGCAGGAAATTTGGAAAAAATTCGTTGAACGCTTTGGAAACGAAATCAACGCGCTCATCGAAGCGCCCATCGCCCAGTTAAAAGAAGTGCACGTGGAAGTGGGAGAAAATGTAGAAGCATTCCGCGCAGGACGCGTGCTTTATTATCCGGGCGGCGGTGGAAATTATGGAAAACCCTTCATCTGCAAAAACGAAAAAGAAATGGAATTAAAACGAAAAGAAATCGAGACCCTACACTTGAGTCAAAGCCTTGCCGGGCAGAAGACGCTTGGCGAGTATTAACCCTGTTAACTGTTTGGACACGGCACTTCACCTCGGTTGCCTTGGGAACCTGGAACCGCTCCCACCACGTCAAGCAGAAGGCCCGTGTAGCACTTTTTCTCATTTCCCACCCATCCAACGCATGCAAGCGTGTACCCGCAATCAAAACAATTTGGAACAGGCGGCACTTCAACCAAGAAACCCGTGCACGCATACTCTACACGCTGAACGCTTGGAGGCGGGCCGCAGAACCCGCAGGTATACCCTGCACTTTTTGGAAAGAAAAAAATAGCCAGTGCAAGTACGGCCACGGCAAGAATTCCTAATAAAAGCTTATTCATGCCATACTTGATTGGATTGTGCAATAAAAGAATATGTTTTTGCCAAGCCGGTTAGGAGGAATACGCAATGGACAAAGTGGTGCATTTCGAAATACCAGCAGATAACATTGAACGCGCAAAAAAATTTTATTCAAACGTTTTTGGGTGGGACATCCAGCAAGTTCCAGACCCTACCATGGAATACCACATGGTTTATACTGTAAAAACAGACGAGAAAACACGCATGCCGGTTGAAACAGGCGGCATTAACGGGGGCATGAGCAAGCGTATGGCCCAAGGAGAAACCCCTGTAATTGTTGTGAACGTTAAATCCCTGGACGAAAGCCTGCAAAAAGCCCAGCGCGAAGGCGCAAAAATAGTCATGCCCAAAACAACGGTAATGGACATGGGATTGTATGCAAGAATCCAAGACCCTGAGGGAAACGTGGTTGGGGTTTGGCAGGATTTGCCCAAGAACCATTAAAAGAAACAAGCAAAACGCGCGAATTTAAAGGTACGCCAAAACAAATAAGTGAAGGAACACTCCAAATATTTTAATGAACCAAAAAGGCCAGAACCTGTTCATGGGCCGAACCCACGGCGTGTTCGGATTGCCATTAACTGCCACGCGGCTGCTTGCCCGTGCAAGCGTGATCCTTGGAGCTGTGCTTTTATTCTTCGCCCCCTCCAAACCACCCATTTTTTCATTTGATTTTTTTCTTACCAAAGAATTTGGGTACATTCTCTTTGGAACAGGGCTGGTCCTTCTTGTCGGCTACGAATAGAATGGTTCTTGCAAGAACGAACCTGGAACACAACCGAAGAATTGCCACTTACCAGCTCATTCTTGGAACGCTTCTCGTATTGCTTGGAAACTTTATTATCAATGAACAAACATTTGTAGACCGCCATTTGGGCCTTGTCTTCACCCTTGGCTTGGCCGCATTCTCCTATTACGACCAAAACAAGTCCCTGCAGGAACTTGAAGAGACGCTCATCTGAGACGATTAAACAGTATTCTCGGACATGACAGAGACTGTGAAAGTCGATTGCTATGCACTCACCGCACGTAGCTTAAATCAGAGTGTGCACCGTCTTTTTCTGAGTGCTCGGCTTTTTCAATGCTTTCGGAGAGTTGCTGGAAGGCTTTTTCAATGTTGGTGGCTTCCTGTTCAATGCGGTCCATTTTAACTTTGAAGGCAAACCGCCTGGAAATCATTTCCAGCACCTTTTTTGCAGCGCCAGGGTCTCCGTACACAAGACGCGCATTGGTCTCTCCCATAAGGCACACGCCCCCCAGGCCTTCCTGGGCAGCCAAACCCAACACCAGTCCAGCGGCGCCAGAGATAAGGCCTTCAGGCTGATCCACTTTGCCTCCAAGCTTTTTGAACTCGTCCAAGTACTTGGAATGCGTGGCAGCCACTACCACTTTGGGTTCATGGGACATGCGTTGCTCGCCCACGTTGATTCCTGCAAGCGTGAAAACTTCCTTTACTCCCAAGCGTTTGAATGCCTGCACCAACACCCGGGCAAACTCGTAATGCTCGCTCATGTTTCCAACGCCCATCTCCAAAGAAGGCTGTACGGGCCCGGCAACAAAAACAATGTCCTGGTCTTTCACTGAATAATAATACATTTCATCCTTAATCAATTCCAGAACCCCTTGCTTGGTGTGCACGCTTGGAGGAAAAGAATCCGAGGTTATCTCAGCCATTTTAATGGGATTCAGTTCCTTGATCAGGTAATCCACCACGATTTTGCCTACCAAACTAATGCCTGGGAGCCCAATAATAACCACGCCTTCTTTGAGCTTCATTTCCTTCAAAAAACGAACCTGGGTAGCCATTCCTGCACCTTAAACGATACTTGTTGGGAGGCGAGGGTTTTTTAACCCTTGGGACCCTATGCAGAGAAATACAATGCTTCCTCTCCAAGGCCACTTGCTTGCGCACATTGTACGTGCAGCCCTGTTAATTGGATCCCTTTGGAGCGCCTTCAACGGAAACGCGGGCATTGGAGCATTGTTAATTGTAAGCCTGATTGCAAGCCTGATTGTATTTGAAATCACGCGCCGCGCGTTCGGAATCACTGGAGCATGGCTGGACTTGCTCTTCGCTTTGCTCGTTGCATTCGACAATCTTTTTGGCCTCGCGCTTGGGTTTTATGCCACGGTTCCATACTGGGATGTTGCAACGCATTACACTACGAGCATTTTTCTCGCGGTGAGCGCATTGGTGCTTGCAGAACGCGCGTACCCGCCATTAATCACGCAAGCCCCAAAACCAACCATTGTGGCCGCTCTTGTGCTGTTTGCCCTTGGGCTGGGGGCATTATGGGAACTTGGAGAATATGCATCAGATATTTTGCGCGCCACTACGTTCCAAAAAAGCCTTGACAACACCATGCAGGATTTGTTTGTAGACCTGATTGCAGGGCTCATTGTTGGAGTGGCATGGGCAAACCGAAAAACGTAAACGCTATTTGGCCACGCGTTCAACGGTTGCAAGCCCCTTTTCCTTTTGAATGCCCTTTACAATGGACTCTTCCAATGCACTCAAGGCCTTTTCAGCGGTTTTGAAGTCAGGTGCGACTACTTTCAACGCGTACTTTCCGGAACCCAAATAATTTATCTCATGATTGGTTTTTGGAAAATCCTTCAACGATGAAAGCACTTTCTTGATGGAAAGAATTCCTGTCGGGGTGGGGACTTGAATTTTGGCCAGTGTTTTAACGCTTTTTTCTGAAACCTCAATATTCTTCCGGGCCATGCCAACCAGAAAAGGAATCCACTCGGCAGAAATTCCCCTGCACGCACTCTGTCCTTCAATGGCAATGGCCTGCAGGGCCGCGTACAAGGAATCGTACTCTTCCATCAAGGGTTCGGCCACCTCCCTCCAAACGGTTTCAATGGGTTTTTTTTGCTCGCGTGCAAGCACTTCCATTAAATGCTGGGCACGCTTGGACTGCTTGAATGCTTCCAGGGTGCGGTGTTCAACTCCAGCAGTTACTTTGGTAAACGACAAGTCTATTTGATTTTTTTGCAGGTCTATTTTCAGCACCTGGGCGGCACGCACCTGGTTTTCTTTTACAAAATTGCGAATGTTCTTGATCCAGCTCGTGGCCACTTGGGAGATGTGCACAAAACCGGTAAGGCCTGCATACTCTTGCAGAGAACAAAATGCCCCATAGTCCAGGATGCGGTCCACTTTAACGACTACAACTTCTCCCACTTCCGGCCATTCCACCGGAGCAGGAGGTTTATGTTTGGGTTCGTTCAAATGCGTTTCCCCCTTCACAGGAATTCCTTTACGACCTTGGCTTTTCCCTGCAGTATGCGAATCTTTCCAGGGCCTGAATTTCCAAGAACCTGGTTGCACACCACGCATTTTACAGCGCTTGCGGGGGCAGAAAAAATGTTTTGTTCATTCCCGCATCCGGCGCATTTCACGCGCAGGAACCGCGTACGCGGATTTGGAATCAATTCCAATACCTCTTTCATCGAATGGACTTCAGGCATTCAATACCCTCCTATAAAGGCAATAAATTACTCAATCCGAAATCGCTCCCAGTGCGCGGGCAACAAACATGTGCGCGATCCTGTTGGGAAGTTGAACGGTTTGACCTGGTTGAAAAGGCCCGTAAGATTTCAAATCGCTTCCCACAAACGCGGGAACCTCTGAGAGAATCCTCACAGGAAGGGTATTTAAATCTTTGGCGCTTTCCGTGAGAGGTTCTCCGGGAGATGCACGCGTTCCGGAAACCATAAGCCCTGAAAGCACGCCGCGATGCGCATTAATGGCTTCCAGAAGATCAGAAAAAAGTTCTTTTTCTTGGAGAGTCAAATGCTCCGGCATTCCATCCGAAGTGCGCGCGGAAACCAATGCCAAGCTCAGCACCTTTTTTTCGCGCAGGCCAAACAACTCTTCCACCATTTTTCGGAGGTTGCTGAAATCGCGCGCGCGGGAAGAAGAAACATCTTTCAGCGATTCCAAGTACTGGTTATGCTCATTCACCATGAACTCATACAAGGCATTGTAAAAGTCTTCCGGCAATTCCACCAAACGCGAAGTATTTTTTTCCAAACGGTAAACCCGTGTTAGCTCGTCATAAGAAATCTGTGCTGGCACCTCATTCACCCCCGCACCTCGGCAACGCCTTTTGCAACCAGGTACGCGGCCACATGGAAAGGGAGAGGCCCTTCAAACCCATTCATAGAATCAAACCATTCCCCCCCCAGACAAAAACGGGGGGCACGGGAAACAAAAACAGTTGCACGTTCGCCCTTCAAAACCACTGAATCCTGGAGCGGGCGAAAGGTTGAAAGGCCTTGAAGGGTCATGGATTTTGCAAGCAAGCCTGTGCCCCCATGAAGGGTATTGGGCACGCGCACAATCTTGTGAATATCTGCTGATGTCTGGCGGTCCACGCGCAAGCGCTGGCGTTCCACTACGTGAGAAAGCACGTTCCCCCAAAACAGTTCATTCTTTTTCTTGTTGGACAATGGAAGCAAAACCCCCCGTTGAATACCATTAACAATACCATTCCTATTGGTTAAAAAGTTTTTGGCTTCCCGCTGGGAAAGACTTCCAATCACTGCCAGCCGGTCTTCCGGAATGGTTTCAAAAAAATGCGAAAGCCCCTGCAGTATTCTGCGTGCAATGCCCCCTGCAAGGCTCCACAAGGGACACCGCCACACGCCATCCACTTCAAGAAAACCCAGGCCTTCCAAAGACAGTTCATGCAAAGTCAAATAATCCAATGCTTCCATGCGCGCGGCCCTGGACCATTCAAACACGCTTGGGGAACGCACGTGCACGTGAAAACCCTTTGAACCTGAAAAGTTAAAATGCAAGTCCTTTTCATTGAATCCAAAGTCCTCCAATAGAATGCGCGCCAAAGATTGCGTATGATTCCTTGTTTCATTCAGGCATTCTTCGCACACCCATTCATCCACAAGCGGAGGCGCACCACACGATGAACATGCCTCCACTGCCCCCAGGCCATGGGCACCGCACTTGGAACAATTCCACGAGTCATGGCGCTGCCTGCAGGGAAGCTTAAAATCATCCGCATCAAACTCGTACACCAAATCCGCGCCCAGTAACTTTTTCGATTCCATGGGCATCCGCGATGGAAACTCGTATTGGGCCACGCTCCAGGAAATGTACAACGGTGCAACGTTTGCCAGGTACGCATTCAATTCAGAGTTGGACTCAAAAGACAAGTGGCGTTTGTCGATCTTGCTTCCAAAACTCCCCACTCCAAATTCCCTGCGTGCAATGGAAGCATCCAATTCCATGGCATTGCCTGCATAATATGCCTTGAATGCCTTCTTCAAAAACAATTCTTCGCGCAAGAGAAAAACCCGAACGTGTCCTGCTATTCATTTCCCCAAAAAGGGTTAAAAAGGAAAACCACGTGTAACCCATACCATGTCCGTGGCCTTGAACCCTGTTGAATCCCCTTATAAACAAGTCTTGCGCGCACTTCAAACCAGCGAAAACGGGCTTTCCCCCGCGGAAGCGCAAAAACGCCTCCAGGAATACGGGCCCAATGCCATTCAGGAAAAAAAACACTACAGTTTAGCCAAAATGCTTTTAAGCGAGTTCACGAGCTCGCTGGTGCTTGTACTTATTGCCGCAGGCATGATCTCCTTCTTTGTTGGAGAAACATTAGATGGACTGGCCATCCTTGGAATTGTAGTGTTAAACGGCCTGCTTGGATTCTTTCAAGAGTACAAAGCCGAAAAGGCCATGGAGGCCCTGAAAAAGCTGAGTGCACTGCGCGCCATTGTAATGCGCGGCGGAGAAACCATGGAAGTAGCCCCCACAGAACTGGTTCCAGGAGACATCGTGCTGTTGGACGAAGGAAGCAAAGCGCCTGCAGACCTGCGCCTCATTGAAACGGTTGACACGCACATTGATGAAGCCCTTTTAACCGGGGAAAGCAATCCCGTGCACAAAACGGTTGAACCTTTGAGCGGGGCGCACGCCCTTGCAGACCAGCGCAACATGGCATTCTCCAATACAACCATCACGCGCGGCCACGCAAAAGGAGTCGTTGTATGCACGGGCATGAAAACAGAGTTCGGAAAAATTGCCGGAACGCTTGAACAAATAGAAGAAGAAGACACTCCACTAAAACGCAACCTCGAAAGACTGGCAAAACAAATGAGCAAAGGAGTGCTTGCACTCACTTTTGTCCTATTCATAGCAGGAATCTTTCAAGGCCGGGACGTCTTTGAAATGTTTCTCATCGCTGTTTCATTGGGGGTAGCGGCAATACCTGAAGGGCTTCCCGCCATTATTACCATCAGCCTGGCACTGGGCATACAACAAATGGCCAAGCGCAATGCCATTGTGCGAAGAATGCCTGCAGTAGAAACATTGGGTTCCACGACTGTTATTTGCTCGGACAAAACAGGCACGCTCACCAAGAATGAAATGACGGTAGAAGTTTTACTTGCAGACAACAAGCGGTTTGAAGTAAGCGGAAGCGGGTATTCAACGCAGGGAAACATTACTGTCAATGGCACGCCTGCAGAGCGCATGAAACATCCAGGGCTGGAACGCGCACTGGAAGTGGCGTTAAACTGCAACAACGCGCACATTCAAACACAAAATGGAATTCCTTACATTATTGGAGACCCCACTGAAGGGGCGTTAATTGTGGCTGCAAAAAAAGGCGGTTTGCGCACGGCCCTTGAACGCGTGCATGAGATACCCTTTTCCTCGGAAAAAAAATTCATGACCACGGTTAACAAGGAAGGCAATCAATACCTTGTATGCATGAAAGGAGCCGTGGAACAGGTGCTTGCACGAAGCACGCATGCATTCGTGAACGGAAAAATGACTCCCCTTACTTCAACCTACCGCGCCAAAATCACGGTCCAGGCCAATGAACTCGCGCAAAATGCATACCGCGTCCTTGCACTTGCATTCAAATATACCCCCCATGAAAAAGAAGAAGAAAAAAAATTGGAACAAGGCCTTGCATTTGCGGGCCTTGCAGGCATGCGCGACCCCCCCAGGGAAGAGGTAAAGGAAAGCGTACGCGTTTGCATGCAGGCAGGCATACGCGTAAAAATCATTACCGGCGACAACGCCCTCACAGCCAAAGCCATTGCCCAAAAAATCGGCCTCCAAGGAAACGTGCTCACCGGAAGCGAATTGGATGCATTGAACCCGGAAGAATTCAACACGGCAGTGGAATCTACCACTATTTTTGCACGCGTGAACCCGGAACACAAGTACCGCATTGTGAGCGCGCTTAAGCGAAACAAGAATACAGTGGTGGCAGTCACCGGCGATGGAGTAAACGATGCGCCTGCATTAAAGCGCGCAGACATTGGCATTGCCATGGGCATCAAGGGAACCGATGTAACAAAGGAAGCCGCCGATGTAGTGTTGAAAGACGATAATTTTGCAACCATTGTGGCCGCAGTAAGCGAGGGGCGGAAAATATTTTCCAACATCAAAGGGTTCATCCGCTACATGCTGTCCGCAAACTTTGGAGAAATCATTTACATTTCCATCATGGCCCTTGGATTCAGGCAAATCGTACTGCTTCCCATTCAAATTCTTTGGATCAACCTTGCAACCGATGCCCTTCCAGCCCTTGCACTTGGAACTGAAAAAGCAAATGACGAGTCCATGCATCAAAAGCCCAGGCGCCAGGATGAAAGCATTATCCGCTCCATGCTTTCCTTCATTGTCATTGGAGGCCTTTTAAGTGCAATGGCCGCGCTCACGGCATTCTACTATGCACTCCCCTTGGGATTTGAAAAAGCACGCACCATGGCTTTCACCGTTGCAGTGTTCTTTGAATTAGCCCTTGTGTTCAGCTGCAGACAGGAAGGAAAGGGAGTGCTTGAATTGAATCCCTTGTCAAACAAATACCTGGTGGGAGCCGTACTCGTGTCTGCAGTACTCCAATTGCTAATCGTACAAGTGCCCTTCCTCCAAACCATTTTTGACACCGTGACTTTAAACACACAAGACTGGTTAGTCGTACTGGGACTTGCCCTCACCTCTGCGTTAGTGCCCTACCTGGACAATGCATTCAAAAAATACCGTCCAAGGCCCCTGGGGCCCTATGGGGATGGCGCGCGTTAACACCTCACCTGCCTGCACGGCGCAGCTTTCTAAACGTCCAAGCCCCCGTGGAACCATTTGCACGCGGAATGAATTGCGTGGCCAAAAGGCCCAGCATGCGCGCAAACACGCTGATTCCCACCAGCCAAAAACCCAAAGACAACCATTGCAATTGCGCGGGAAGACGAAGAACATTCAATGCCAGGGGGTACAAAAACGCGCCCACAAAGCACGCAAGCGCAATGCCTGCATGCACCATAACTTTTCGAAAGTCGGCCATGGAAGGATTCTTTTCAAATCCCACAAAAACCTCGCCCAAGGCCTGCAGCACTTCAACAAATGCATGCAAGGTATGCAGGACCGGGCGCACCACTCCCACCAATCCAATGCCTACAAACAGCCAAAACAATGGAATATTAGAACCCATTAATTCCATGGACTGGCCTTGGAGCACGCTGCGCAAAAGCACGAGTACAATGAATGCTGCTCCTACGCGCAGCACGTCTGAAGACGTTTCCCTGAGTTTTTCTCCAAAAAAAGAAAAAAACACGCCTTGAGGTTCAAATGCTTCCACCAAGTGATGCGTGTACGCGGAAACACGGTTCAAGAGTATGCGGGTGCGCACGGAAAGCGAACGGCCAAGGCGCGCGCGCACGGCTTTTTCATGGGGCACAAACAACGCGCATGCAACTGAGGTTACAAGAACTGCAAACGCGCTAAACCCCACCACGTCAAAATCTTTTACCAAGGGCGCGCCCTCCCGGGCAATAAGAAGCGTAAACTCCCCCAGGGAAAGCATGGAAAGCCCTGCAAAAACCGAAGAATGATTTTTTGGAGCAAGCAAAAAGTACAACGTGGTCATAACCAAAAAGCC
>JACQJG010000009.1 GCA_016198125.1 Candidatus Iainarchaeum sp.
AAAACACCTCTCCGAACAGGTTACACTCAATCAAAAACCAATAGAAATAGGTTATTGCAAAAAAAGCAAGTGCTCGCTCTCATCCCCGCGTTAAAACGCGGGGGTTTCCCGCTCGCCGACTAATTTGCTACTAAAATGGGTCAGAGTAGTACTTTGGTTTTTAAAGCAAGGGCGTTGGCGGATTGTTTGACAATTAAACGAAATGTAATGCTTTTCGTCTAATAATTGAACAATATGCTTTTATATTCCAATGGTATAAGAATTGGTTATGCCGGTTTCAAGTGAAATAGTATTACAACTCGTGAAAGAAAACGAGCGGGCGCGTGAGAGCGCAATAAAATATCCTCATAAACGATTCATTTTTACAAGCCTTTTTTCTCCTGGCCGTTCTTTTACTGGTATTGCAGGTTTAAGGGGGGTTGGCAAAACAACCGCTCTTCTTCAACGCTTGGCCGAGAACCAGAACAGTTTCTATGTTTCAATGGATCGCCACACTGATTTAAGCCTTTTGGAAGTACTGGGAGAGCTTTCTTCCCGTTATGGTATTACTGAATTATTGGTTGATGAAATTAGTTATGCTAAAAGATGGCAGGCGGCATTGAAAGAAATATACGATACTACCAATTACAAAGTCGTTTTTACGAGCTCAGTGGCGTTGGACGTTGTTCGTTCGAAATTTGATTTGAGTCGGCGCGTGGTGGTAAAACAAATGCACCCGTTTTCGCTTCGAGAATTCGTTCAATTCACTAAAAATAAGAGAGTTGAACAAGCAAAACCATCTGATATCTTTGATGAAAATAAAATGCGGTTGGCAGCACGAATGGACCCTTATTTTGAAGAGTACACGAACGGTGGTTTGATTCCAGCTTACCTTGAAGAAAAAAACAAGCAAATCTTTTCCAATATCCTGGAGCGCATATTGGAAAGAGATTTTGTTTTTGCACTCAATTATACCGGTGAAGATGTATTGAACGTCAAAACAATGCTTGAATACATTTCTAATGCAGGGGTAGACGATGTGAGTTATTCTTCCATTGCACGAAACGTTGGTATTACAAAGTATAAGGCCATTCAGTATGTGGACGCATTGGAAAAGGCCTTTGTGTTAAACCCGGTAAAGCCTGTTGGAAGCAATGTCGTTAAAGAACCAAAAATATTATTTGTTCCGCCCTTTAGACGAGTATATGCCAAGAACCTTGATTCTACTGCTTGGACTGGAATTGTGCGAGAAGAGTTTTTCGTTGAAGGCATGAAAATGGCTGGATACGACGTGCACTATTTGAAAAGCAAACGAGGAGAAAAGACACCCGATTACGCGGTACAAATGAACGGGAAAAAATACGTTTTTGAAATTGGTGGTGCTAAAAAAAACCGATCACAACTACCTTTGCACACGAATGCTCTCATTTTAACATACCCTTCAAACGTTAAAGGAATTTACAAGCCACTCGTATGGACTGGATTATTATAGTCCTACTCCCAAGTCTTCCGAGAAGCAGTAGCCGCATAGCCAGGTATTCCTCAAACCTGGCTAAATTCCTGGAGAGGACCTTAATTCGGAACAATACACTTGGGAGATTTACTATTATTGTGCATGGGTTTCCAGGAGCTGTTCGATTTTCTTCACTGCTTTATCGTTTTCGGGTTCTATGGGGGAGTGCTTGAGCTTTTCCTGGTACGCTGGCAGGTTTTCAAGGAAGTGGGACACGTTGGAAAGATTTATTTCATCACACACTTCTCCATAACCAAGCATTTTTACGAGCATTCCGTTGTAGTACCGTTCAAAAAAGTGTTTTGTAGTAAACGTGCACAAGGGTTTTTTGCATATCATGGCCTCGGATAAAAGGGAGATGCCCCCATGCGAAATGATGCCCGCGCAGTTTTTAACGTCCTCGGCAAACCGGGTTTGGTCGAATGAACAGTATTCCACGTTGGACGCGTTCATGTAAGGGCTTCCGCCATACACTTTGAATTTAGTGTTCGGGAAAAGCGCCAGGAGGGGCTGCATTTCCTGCAGGGGTTTTGGGTCCATGTAAACCAAGACAAATTCTGAGTCGTGGGCAGGGATTCCTTGAACGTCAAAGAATTCTTTGCGCACAAGGGGGTAAAAGAAGGATGCATGTTTTTGCTTGACTGGCGGTTTTACAATGGAGGAAATAATGTAATGGCGTGCCCCGCGGTACGCATTCAATACCGGCTTTTCGGTCAGGTAATACCGCACCTTGTCCTTGAACTCCAAAGAAAGCGGGTAGTATTCCATGAGGTGCATGTTGGATATGAGAATGACTGGAACCCTGAAAAGTTCTCCCAGGTACAAGCCGTTGATGTCAAAATCCGATACAATGGCCTGGGGTTTGAATGCGCGCAGCATGGAGATAAGTTTTGGTACATTTTCTCCTGCCACCAAGGGTATTTGCGGGATATTGTACAGGATTGTTTTTCCCACGTGATATGTTTCCTTGGTGAACTTCAACTCAAACCATTTTAATTCCATTGCGTTAGGGACTTCTTTTTTCAGGAACTGATATCCTTGGGCGTATGATGCTACATACACGGTGTGATTTTTTGAAAGAGATTGAATGAGCGCTGAAGAGCGTGCCGCGTGACCGTTTCCAATGCCGCACACGGAATACAGGATGCGTGTCACAGGATTGTGCCTCCGAAAAATTGCTTGACTTCCTGGATTTTTGAATAAGGCCCTGAAACCACGGCTTTTTTTGCAAGTATGCGCGTTTTGACAAAACCAAAGTAGAAAATGTATTCAGTGAGAAGGCTTTCGCTTTTAGTGACCCAGCTTATTACAATGGGAAATTGCTCGGCTTTAAATGCAATGCTTGTGCCTTTTACTTTTTCATTGAGCGTGCCTGCCAGGTGGTGGAGTTGATTCATGTCATTGCACTCCATGGAAAGTTCGGGGGCATTCAACTTCTCCGGAAGACCTTGTATAAAGGGAGCGGTTTTTTCGTTCAATGCAAAACTGAATGAATCGGGAAAATCCAGGGAGCGCAGCACACTGGCCTGGTCTTGCAATACGTTGATGAGGTAGTTAAGGTGTTTGACTTGTTCCTGGGCATTTTGAGTGATTTCATTCAGGTCGCTGAGTGAAAAGCTTACGCTTGCACGTGCAGCCTTTAAAAGGTCTTGGTCTTGTTTGCTTCGCTCAATTAGGGTTGCAAGGTTGCGCACCAAGGCATCCATTTCCAGTACGCTGTCCTTGTCTTTCACGAGCTCGTTTAATTTTATGAGCAATTTTCCCTTCATTTCATTGGATATGGAGTTGGACCCTTTTTCGGTTAAAAACAATTGATTGTTGCGTTTTTCAACCAACCCAAACGCGCCTGCATCTTTGAGGGTTCTTGAAAGCGCGGCACGCGCTGAATTAACAGTAGCATAATTGGCGGCAATTTTGTTAAGCAGGGCGTTGTATTCAATGCCTGGAACCTGCTTAATGATTAACAAAATAGAATTCTTTGATGTCACGTTAATACCCAAGGGGCTGAATGTTTAAAAGGGGTTTCGGTTGTGGTCCTAGTATGCCTTTTTTTAAAAAATTGGATTATGACAGGGCCGCAGGATTGTATGACCTGTTGGATGGAAGCGGCCTTCCCTATGAGGAGGCTGCCAGGAAAATTGCCACTGTATTCCAAAAGCATAACGTGCATACGCTTCTGGACATGGCGTGCGGGACTGGAAACTTTACCATTCCATTGTACCGCCAGGGATATCAAATACTTGGGGTGGATTTCCACAAGGGAATGCTGACTGAGGCACGCAGAAAGGCGTTGGCCACTCACGCGCGCATTCCTTTCAGGCAGGGGGACATGTGCAGGGATTACTTTGGGCAATTTGATGGAATTACGTGCATGTTCAATGCCATTGGGCACTTGACTCCAAGAGAATTCAACGATGCCTTGTGGCAGTTCAACCTTCAACTGCGCAAGAAAGGCATTTTGGTGTTTGACATTTTTAATTTTTCCTGGCTGCGCGATCACTTCACTTACACCACATTCATGGACCAGGCGGGAAAAAGTGTGGGCGCATGGTTTGTACGATTCAATCACAACGCGCTGGATGAACGCTCAAAGGTCATGCGTGTCCACCAGCACACGTTTGTGCAGCAGAACAGGCTACTGTCTCATTACAAGGAAGAGTGGGACATGCAGACCTATGAATTACGCGAGCTTGAGACCCTGTTGCACTTGAATGGATTTGATGTCTTGCACGTGTGGGGGGATTACTCCACCAAAAAGGGCTTTGAAGAATTCAAAAACGACAAGAGCCGAAGCATTACGCTGGTGGCACAAAAGAATGGTTGAACGCTTAAAAAGCGTTCGGCGAAAACGATTTTAATCCTCTGTACGGGCAAGGGTTAATGCAAAGATTTCACGTGATTAAAACCGTTCGATTTGAGGAAAAGTGCGCTGACTTGACTGCCGTTGAAAGGCAGCGGGTCGAACGTTTTTTAGAACAGTTGGCCGAAAATCAGGGAATGGTTGGAAAGCCCTTAGGGTTTCACTTTTTCAGGGAGAAAAAGTTCAACGGGAAGCGACTATATTTTTTGGTTTACCCCGAATGGAAGGCAGTACTGGCAGTGGGAATAAGCGGAAAGAAGGTCCAGCCATGTACCATTGCAGAGATAAAAGCCAATCTTTCTTCTTACAAGGAATTTGTCCAGATATTTTTGATGAACAGAAGCCTCATTTAGTTTTTGTTTTAGGCTTCCAAAGAATTAGCCTGCCATACTTAATGTCTTCCAAGCCTTTCATAATTTCCTGGTAGGCCTCATCCTGCTCAAAAGGGCGTTTCTTCACGGATTCCTGTTTTGAAAGAGTAACGGTCTTCATGACATAATATTTCGTTAGACCCCTTTAAATCCGTTTTGGTCAACCGGGCAATTACGCGGCGGTCTTGAACTCTGTTTTTTTCATGCGCTTGGGTATCACAAAGTAGCGTTTGCGCTTGCATGCACTGCATTCAGCGATGAACGTGGGTTTTTTGTTCTGCTTTTTCACGGTTTTAACAAACTTTGTTTTTCCGCCATACCCTTTTTTTTGCCTTCGAATGTTTTTCCGCTGGCCCAATGAAAGCGTGCGCGGGTTGCCTGTCTTAAATGCTTTGAGCTTGTGATCGGTGTGCGTGTTGCACTTTTGACAATAAGTTGAAATGGTCTTTGGAATGTTCATAAAAAAAACCGTTAGCAGTAAAACGATTCAGATTAATTCGTCTGGGCAAGGTTTTTAACCCTTTGCCGCGCACCCATTCAAAAGACTCGGCAAAGGAATAAAAATACGAGACCCTTAATTATGGTGGTTTTAACCCCTTAAAGGCTTAAAAAAGAGGAGTGGCCATGGCGCTCATGGAAGGTTTTCTGGATGGATTTAGGTGGATTCGACGCTTTCCTGTTTTCCTGGCACCAGCGTTTTTTGGAGGTATTATTCAAGGAGCCCTGCTTTTATTTACCTGGGATTTTTGGCAGGATTTTGGAATCAGCTTGAGCAGCGGGGCGTTTGCCCTTCCGGGAAACGCGCTTGAGGTTCCCGTGTTCTCATGGCTGGCATTTTCAGAGGTTTGGGGACCGGCCATTGGAATTTTGGGAGCAGGTTTTCTGATTGAAATTGGCGTACTATTCGTGTACGCAAAAATGAGTGCCATGGTCATGCAAAAGAAAAAACCTGCGCTGGGGACTGCATTGAATGCAACCCTCAGCCATTGGACAAGCGTAGTGGCCGTTGCACTTTTTTTCAGCGTAATCTTCGTATTCTTTGCATGGATTATTGCAGTACTTGCAGGCCTCAAAGGCCTATTGAACGGGATTGGAACAATACTCGCAGTTCTTGCATTCTTTGCCGCAGTCTATGTTTATGTAAGAAGCGTGTTTACGGCCCCTATTCTGGCCATGCATGAAAAAGGGTTAAAGGAAGCCTTGAACACGTCTGCACGTTTTTCTTCTGGCAGGTTTTGGAGCATTGCCTTATTTTTTGGAATCCTTGCAGTGGGACTGCAGGCAGTTCATGGAATTGGTGAAGTATTGGGGGACCCATTTTTGGGGGAAAACGCGCTTGCAGGCGTTCTCGTATTTGATTGGATTGGAAGAAGTTATGCATTCACGGCGTTATGCATGTACTACTTAAATGGCGTGCGTGAAGCCAGGGCACGCAAAAGAAAATAACGTTTGAGCGGGCATCTTTCATGATTAAAATCAGCCGGGTGCGCATGAAAAACTTCAAATCCTTCCGCCAGGCCACTGTTCCGTTTGCCCAAGGCTTTACGTGCATCGTGGGAAGCAACGCAAGCGGCAAAAGCAATGTGATGGACGCCGTTTTATTTGGTTTGGGGGTGCAGAGCCTGAAGCTTTTGCGTGCAAGCCGGTTAACAGACCTGGTCAACCACGATGCACGGGAAAACTACGCAGTCGTAACCGTTGAATTGCAGGACGAAGAAAAAAAATACGAGGTAAGCAGAACCATTGACAAGCAGGGAAAAGGCGCATACAGGCTGAATGAAAAGCGCGTTTCCCTGCACGAAATTGATACCCTATTGGGTGAATTGGGTGTAAGAACAGACGGGCATAATTTTGTTGTTCAGGGGGACATCACGCGCATCATCGAAATGAACCCCGTAGAACGCAGGCAGGTCATAGACGAAATTGCCGGGCTGAAAGAATTTGAAGAAAAAAAGAAGGAAGCGCTTTCAGAACTTGAAAAGGTGGACAAGAAGATAAAAGAAGTACTTATCGTGTTAAACGAACGCACGTCTTTCATTGAGGAAATGGCCAAAGACAAGGAAAATGCATTAAAGTTCATTGCACTTGAAAAGGAACTAAAATGTGCGCACAAAACCGTTCTGCATGAAGAGATCCAGCGCATTTCAAAAGACCTGTCTGAATTCCTTTCCAAGGAACTGGAATGGATTGAAAAAAAAGACGATTCCACTGAAAAAAAACGCGGAATTGGAGAAGAAATAAGCCAATTGGAAAAAAAAGCGGAAGACCTGAATACCCAGGTTATGGCCTCAAAAGAACGCGCGTTTGAAGAGGTTGGGAAAGGAATTGAAGAACTCAAAGGACAAATCCTCCTGCAGAACGAACGCTTAACGTCTAAACGCGAACAAGCGGACCAAAACCTTGCGCGCATTCAAGAAGCATTGCAGGAACTGGGAACCAGGGAAGGCGTGCTCAAGGATAAGCGTGAAACTGAAGACCAATTGGCCAGAGCCTTGCAGGAAGTGCTCGAACAAGGAAAGCCCTTGCGCGAAAAACGGGAAGTGCAATTGAAAACCCTGCATGCCCAGAATACCTTGGTTAAAGAACTTGAAGAACAATTAAAGCACTTGAACAATGCCCTGGACAAGCGGCGCACAACATGGTATGAAAAGCAAAGCGAGCGGGAAGCCATTGAAAAGGAAGCATCGGCGCACGCCTTGCATGCAAGCCGATTGGAAACTGAAATAAAGCGCTTAGACGAAAAATTGCGCGTGCAAAGCCCAAGCATGAAACACTTAGAAGAGCTTAAAAAAACCCACCCTTCCATTGAAAACGAATTGGATCGTGCAGTCCAAGAATGGAGCAAGAATGTCCAAGACCTTGCGCAGGCACGCAGCCGGCAGGAACTGGCGGAACTTCATTTTAAACAGCTGGCCCATGCAAAAGCCAGGTGCCCGGTCTGCACGCGCGAATTGAGTGCGCAGGTTAAAACCGGACTGGAAGCCTTGCAGTCCAAGGCTTTGGAGGAATTAAACAAGGAAACAAATGCGCTCCTGCAGGGCCTTGAAAAGGCAAAAGAAAAGGAGAGTCAATTGAACACACTTGAACGTGAAATGCGCGCATTGGAAGAGGTTTCACGCACCGCAAAAGAATGGAAGGCCCAAAAGGACCAACGCGAACGTGAGTTGAATGAGGCGCGCGCACGAATGAACATTGGTGCACGCCGAATGGAAGCTGACAATACGTTAAAAGAATTGGAAGGCCATTTTAACGCATCCAAAAAGGAATTCCTGGAATGCGAAAACGCTTTGCGCAGAGCCCGTGAAAAGCTCCAGGGCATGAGCTCTGGAGAGGAATGGAACGCATTCATTGAACGCAAAAGCGAACTGGAGGCGCGTCTTGCACAAGCCCGCATGCACGTACAACTGATCGGACAGGAATCCAGGCAACTCGGACAGGAAATGCGTGCATTGGAAGCCGAGAACAAGGAATTGGAAGAGGAAATGCATGAAACCCGGCAAGCCCTCGCAGAAAAACAACGTGCACTCAATGAAATGGAAGGACGCTACTCCAAGGCACTGGAAGCCAACGCTGACCTGATAAAAAAACGCGGGCAAGTCAATGAAAAAGTTCATTCTCTTCGCGAAAAAATGGAGTTGTTGGACGAAAAGGTAAAGCAGGTAGACTACCAATTGTCTGAACTTAAAATTGAAAAGTCCAGGAACGAAACCAGGCTGTCAGACATGCAAGAGGAAATAAAGCAGTTTGAAGGAACTGAAATAAGCCTCATTGAAGGCGTGGGCGTTGTTGAACTCAGGAAACGCATTCCTTTGATTGAACGCGAAATGAAGGCATTGGGGGCCATCAATATGAAGGCACTGCAGGACTTTGGAAGGTATGAAAAAGAAGCGTTGGAAGTCAAAGAAAAGGCTAAAAAACTTGAAGAAGAACGGCTGGCGGTTTTGGACCTCATCGCAAAAATTGATGTGCAGCGGACGGATGTATTTATGCAATGCTTCCAGGTGGTCAATGAGAACTTTAACAGGCTTTATTATTCGTTTTTTGAAGGAGAAGCCAAACTGGGGTTCACAAATCCTGAAAAACCATTGGAAGCAGGATTGCTCATTGAAGCAAAGCATTCGGGTGAAAAACTCAAGAACATTGACTCCATGTCCGGGGGGGAAAAGAGCATGACCGCGCTTGCATTTCTCTTTGCCATTCAATTGTACGAGCCTGCTCCTTTTTACATTTTTGATGAGGCCGATGCAGCACTGGACAAAAGCAATTCCCTTAAATTGGCCAACATGATCAAGGAACTTTCAAAAAACAGCCAATTTATTGCCATTACCCACAATGACTCTCTTGTAAAACAGGCAGATCAAATAGTGGGGGTAACCCTTAATGAGCACAAGAGTTCGGTGATTGGCCTTAAACTCCAGGAGCAATTACAATCTGCAGCAGCCGCATAAGGGGTTTTGAAGGTGTTTGTGCACAACATGAAATGCTTTAACTGCGATGCCGTTTACCTGCCCGTGCATTCCTATCCAAGTTGCGCGCGGTGCGGGGGCATGCTGGACTTTGAATATGATCTCAACGCCGTACGCCGTTTTGTCCGAACGCCGGATTTTAGGTCCAAACCGGTATCCCAATGGAAGTATCTTCCATTCTATCCAATAAAAAATCCAGCACTCCTTATAACTCTTGGAGAAGGAAACACTCCCCTCATTCCTTCCATGAAAAAAAAGGAGGTTTTGTTCAAATTTGAAGGGGTTAATCCAACGGGCTCATTCAAAGACCGCGGTTCAAGCATTGAAATCACTTTTGCCAAAGAACAGGGCGTAAAGCGCGTGGTGTGCGCAAGCACAGGCAATATGGGGGCCAGCATTGCAGCGTACGCAGAGCGCGCAAAAATGCGTGCAACCATCTTTGTTCCAACATTTGCGCCCGAGCGAAAGCTCAGGGAAATAAAATCATATGGTGCCAACGTGCGCAGGGTTCACGGAAACTATGATGACGCGCTCTGCGCAAGCTATGATGCAGTGTTAAAAGCAGGAAAAGTATTCCTTACCGGAGATTACCCTTTGCGGTGCGAAGGCCAGAAAAGCGTGGCATTTGAAATTGCAGAGCAGTTGCAGTTCAGGGCCCCAAGAAACGTGGTGTGCCCCATTGGAAACGGCACGCTCTTGTACGCTCTCTTCAAGGGATTCAACGAGCTCGCCTGCGCAGGCCTTATTGGGAAGATACCCAAGCTTTTCGGAGTGCAGGCCGCGGGTTGCAATCCTGTTGAAAACGCGTGGCGCAATAATACAGCGTGGATAACCCCGCTCAAGCGCACGCGCACCCACGCCTCGGCCATCAACTGTGGAAACCCGGTGTATGGATTGCACGCATTGAAAGCCATTCGTTCAACCAACGGAAAATGCATTGCGTTAACGGATTCCGAGTTAAAAGCCAGCCAAAAAGCCCTTGCACGCGAAGGAATTCACGCCGAGCTTTCCGGTTCAGCCGCAAGAGGCGGGGCATTAAAACTGGGATTGAAAGGAACCACCGTGGTCATTGTGAGCGGTCACGGATTGAAGGAGTAAATCATGAACGACTGCGGGCGACATGAATAAATCTTGTTTTAATCCACCTGCCCCTATTCCAGTTTAAAAGCCCTGGGCGAAAACGATTTTAATTCATGCCCCTGGTTTTGTGATAAATGGCCGAGTACAGGGTACTGAAAACAGGGGAGTTTGATGAATCCTTTTATCGTTTGAATTCCATTGCACGAAAAAGGATTGGACGTTTTTTAGACCAATTGCAGGACAAGGGGGGAATGGTTGGAAAACCGTTGAGCGTTCCATTCATACGGGAAAAGAAATTCAACGGAAACCGGCTTTATTTTCTTGTCTATGTAGAACTTAAGGCAGTCCTAGTCGTTGGAATTAGCACAAAGAAAGCTCAAAGCGTGGTTATTGCAGGAGTTAAGGCAAAACTGGGAGAATACAGAGAAATGGTTTTGCACATGCTACAAGAAAACCCTTATTTGTAGGGCGGCTTCCATTCACTAATACGCCCGTGTTTAAGGTCTTCTAATGCGCGCATGAACATTTGGTACACTTCATCGTCTTCCAAAGAAAGTTTCTTGGACATCCTGGATTTGGTCATCGTTAAAGTCTTCATAAATAGATTGCCTGCGTTTCCATTTAAATTCTTTTTGGCTATTCAGGCCCCGGGTTTTGGTAAAATCTTTTTCTTGGCAGTCCCTTTGGCCTTCCATTTGGGTTTTGATTCGCCAGTTCCAACAGGCTTGGGTTTTGCCTCGTTTGCCGCTGGAGCATGCGACCGTCCTGCCTGTACGGCCCGCATGCGTTTCCGGTATTCCCTGGATTCCATTTCCATGCGCGATTTGGCGTTTTCGAACTCTTCTTTAGATAAAAGGCCTTGGGCCTGTTGTTCTTCCAAGTGACGCACAGCCACCCGATTGGCAAACACGCGTGCTTCCAGCGTATCCAGTTCCACCAGGCGCGCAGACTTGGATGAACTGCTTTTATCGCCGCCGGATGCTGGGCGTGCTGAAGCAGCGCTCTTGCGCTGTATCAAAGTAAGACCCACTACCAGCACGATCAATAAGAGGATCAACCCCAGGAGTCCCATGAAGAGCATTTGCTGCAAGGTGAACCCGGGTATGGGTTCCACTTTTATTTGAACGCCATTTGTAAAAGGCTGTGTCCCATTAACCGTTAAGGGTGTTTTCTTGTAAGCATCGATTGAATCATAATACGCATAAATGTCTTCGGTCACGCGGAACGTATTTTCTGCCAGGTATGCAAGCAAAAGGCCGTTGTGCAGGAAGCCAGACGCAGAGGTTCCCTTGTTCTTGGAGTGGTAGAATTCCGCGGATTTAAGAAAGTACCGCGCATGATCCAGGTAAAGGTTGGCCCATGCAAATTCATGCCTGGAAGCGCTCATGTCCTGTGAAAGGGTCTGAATTTTTTCGCTCAATTCCATTAAAAGGGTTTCATAGTCCTTGTCCTGGCCTGCAATTGTTCCATTTACGAGGCCCAGCGCGGAGGCAGCATCCATGGAGGCCGCCAAGTGCCATTTATGTGCTTGTTCAAGCTTGCTGGCATCAAGTCTCCGCACAATATCCTCTGAATCTTCCTGGGAGATGACAGTCAAACCGTTTTCCACGTTCACTTGAAAATCCCCAAAATAGTCTTTGAAGGATTCATCCGGTTTTACTTGGTTGGCAGAAGTTTGCAGGCCGATTTCATAAAAGTCTTTGGCTGCTTCAAACCATGCGCGCGCGAACTCGTATTCACGCAGCCGGCCAATGATTTCATTGTACGCTGCATTGGGGTCTCCTTCAATGTCCACTTGAATGACCTGGTTTTCGGTCAACTTCTTAACGTTCAATTCTGCCCACGTCAAACGCTGCTGGGCTGCAATGTACCATTCAATTCCTTCCAATGGGACCGCATTATCAAGCACGCGTTTGAATGATTGTATTTCCTTATTCAAACTGGAGATGTTGAGTGAAAAGAATGTTGAACCCTGGTTCAAAAGCGACGGGTTTTCTGAAAGGTCTTTTACCAGGTACGCGTTGACCTTGGCAAGGAAAATAGAATTCCCTGCAGAATAATAAAAATTGTTGGCGGTTAACAGTTCTGCTTCCTGAAGGGTTTTCTCTGAACTATTGAGGCTGTCCAGCAGCACGTTTATGAGGCCCGGGTCCTCCAACAGCGTGGTGGAAAGCGAGTTGCGTGCCTCATTAACGATTTGGGTTGCAGAAGCAAGCAGCCGCTTGTTTAACTCGCCCAGCGCCTGGGCTTTGGGTTTCACTTCAACTTTTTCGGGAATGTACGTTTCCAGTTCAGGTTCCACGGCTTCATTGATGTCGATTTGCCCAATGTCTTTGAATGCAAGTTCAAGGACTTGGTCAAGGTCGTGCACTTCCACTACTTTCATGCCCCACGTCTGCAGTGCATATTCCGGCAGCAGCACGGTTTTTACGCCTTCAGGCAGTTTAACGACCTGCTTGGCTTCGCCTTTTGGGATCATGAATAATTTAATTCCTTTGCCTGCGGCTTCCTTGGACTTTTCAAACACGCCTCCAACGGCTCCAACCGTTCCATCGTCGCTGATGGTGCCTGTCAGTGCAACGTTTTTTGGAAAGGGTTTATCCTGGAGCATGGTGACTGCAAGTGCGGTCATGGCTGCTCCGGCCGAAGGGCCTTCCACCACAGACGCATTGGATTTAATGGTGAAAAAATAATCATAACCCCCGGTGTCCACGTAATTGCTTGCCACTTTGATGGCCACGCGCTCTGCGTTTTGGGTAGTGGTTCCAACCAAAGGAGTAATGGCACTCCAAATGTTTCCACTTCCTGGTTTTATCTGGAGTATGAGTTCTGCTTCCAGCGCTTCTCCTTCTGTGGTGACTGCATATACCTTCATGGAACCTTCTGAGAGTACTGCAAGCACAGGCGTGGCAAACGAAGATAGGAAAAGAACAGTCAAAAACAATGCAGGCCAGGTTCCAGCGCGCGACATGAACCAATCATAATTGAAAAACCCTTTAAATAGGTTTGGGTTTGGCCAGCATTCGGCTTAACATGGGAACTGGGGGTTTATCCCAGCCATGCGGTGAATGCCAAAAGCAGCGTACGCTGATGGAGTAACAAAAGAGAAGGAAGGGAAAGCAGGTTGTTTAACCGAACAATCCTGCGAGTCCTGCGGCTGCTTCTTCTTCGCTTTTCTTTTCCTCTTCAACTGCCTTCTTTTCGTCGTGCTTGACTTCCGCACCTCCGCTGGCTGCAGCAGGGGCTGCTACTACTGCGGCTTTGGCGATGGCATCATCAATGTTGACTTCCTTGAGGGAAGCCACCAATGCTTTGGCCTTCAGGTGGTCTGCTTCAATGCCTGCGGCGTGCAGTACCTTGCTAACCGATTCCTCGGAGACTTCCTTTTTTGCGGAATGCAACAACAGGGCCGTATACACGTATTCCATTTCTTGTCACCTCGTTTTCAAGTGTTTTGTTCTATTGAATTTTAAGCGCTTGCACGTGCCTCCTGGGATTGTGCGGATTGTCCTCCTGCCGCTTCTGCAGTTTCACGTGCTCTTTTCCCTTCAACTTCCGCGTTTAACTCTTTGGCTTCGCGGAAAGCCTTTCCCAAAAGCACTTCAATGGACGCATGGTTGAATATTTGCGCGTTTACTGCCAGGTTTAGGGCATTCCTGTATGCCTGCATGAATTCTTCCAGGGTCTTTTCCGGGTCAATGTCAAGCACGCTTCCAGGATACAGTTCACCGTTTTCCAGTACTGAATGCACATTCAACTGCAAGGTAATGGGCTTGATGTTGAGTTTTGAAAGCGTGCTGGCCACTGCCAGTGCAATGGGCTCGCCTTTCTTTGCAACAACTTTGTTTTCAACAACTGCAATGGTCGTGCCCTGCACGCGCACGTTCAATCCGGCTCCTTTCAGGTCCGAGAGTGCAGGGCCTGGCGGCAGTCCAGTGTCTCCTGCAGGCACTACAATGTCTGCAGGTGCAAGTTGACCGGGCTTTGCAGAAACTTTTCCCTTGCTTTTTTTCACGCGTGCATACAATTCAAATGCGTTGAGCTTGGAAAACAGTACGGCAGAGCTTCCGGTGGAAACTTCTTTGAGTTTGGGCAGTCCTGCTTCCTCGAACGCGCGTTGAATCACGCGGATTTTTGACACCCTTACAACAGCGTCTTTGCTTAAATTCCAGCGCAGTCTTCCAAAGAGCGTGGCAGGAAAGTTGTCAATGTTGGCCACGGCAATGGTGGGGTATTCCTTGCACAAGTGCTTGAGTTCAACAAGGCCTTTTTGCTTCCAGGTCTTTGTGTGGCGCCTCATGGATTTTCCCCCCCTGGAGTTGGTTGTTGCTTGGGCGGTTCACTTGCAGGCAGCTTTTGCTTGGCTCCAATAAGAATGGGCGGGCTCATGGTCATTTTGACGTAAAGCGATTTTACATTCATTTCCTTTGCAGGCAGTGTATTAATCACGGTGTGGTAGACGCTGTGCATGTTTTCAGCGATTTCCTCGTCTGCCATGTCTTCTTTTCCCACGGACACATGTACAACGGGCATGAACTTTCCGCGCTTGTTGGATACTCTTACCACGCTCTTGATTTGCGCAATCAATTCTTCCAGTCCGGCGGTGAGTGCTGGTTCAACGGGTTTTGGCATTTTTCCTTTCGGGGCAAGCTGTTGCCCCAAGTGCTTTGCCACGGTGAGCATGACCGGGCCCTCTGCAATAAAGCCATTGTAGGTTTGCACGAGCTCGTTTACCTCTTTTTTTGAAAGGCCTTTTATTTCGTCTTCCATGACAATGCGGTCTGCCTTGTCCTTTAACTGCGAGGCAAAGTTTTTGTCCCGCACAAACGCGAGCACTTTTCCTGCGCCTTTCCCGATGGAATGAGGCAATCGGACTTCCACGTCCACCTGGTTTTCAGGCTTCTTGAAATCCAAGCCCTTGAAGTTAATGCTCATGTCCAGGGTTTGCTTGAACTTGCGCGGTTTTGAGGAAGCGCGCAATGCGTGCAGGGCCTGAACCATTACACTTTTTTCCATAAACCCCATTACCTCCCGCTCCAAGGCGGTACAACCGGTTAAAAACCGTTAATTACTGGGTTATACGATTAAACCTTTGGGAAAGGCTTTTAAAAGAACCGCTTGAACGTTAGCCTCTTGAAGGAATCCAAAATCCTTTTTCTCGGGCCCATTCAAGGGTGTCCTTCAACGAGGCTTCGGCGTGCAAAGGCTTAAAGCGCAGTTCTCTTCGCGCCTTGGAAGTGTCATAGCATGCATACGTTCCCATGCATTCTTCTACAAGTTCTCTGGAGATGAAGGTAGAAGCGCGTGCAAGCCCGCTTAATGCGTCTGCCACTTCTCCCACTACAAGGGCCACGCGTTTGGGGGCCTCAAATGCAGGGGCCTGAATGCCTGTCAGGTTTTCAAGCATGCGCAAATACCCTTGTACGGTGGCAAATTCTCCAGCCAACAAATAGCGTTCCAATGGTTTTCCGTTTTGCTCGCATGCCATCATGGCGCGCGCCACGTCTCTTGCATCCACTACCTGCCAGCCTCCTTCAAATGAAAGAGGCATGCGACGCTGAATAAAATCCAGGATGAATTGAATGTGTGGAGTGGAATGGTAAAAGTAAGGACCGGTTACAAAAGAGGGAAGTACAAAGGAAACATTAAGATTGTATTTGACTGCATATGCGCGTGCATGCTGTTCTGCAAGGGTTTGGGCCCTTGCATAGGGCAACAAAGGGTGTTCATTCCATTGCGTTTCATTCAATGGCTGGCTTGGATTGGGAGTCAAACCTGTTGCAATGGCATTGCTTGCGTATATCACCTTTTTTACTTTCTCGCGTTTGCACGCGCGCAGAATGCCTTCACTCATTTCAAGCGTGGGCTGAATGATTTCCCTTTCAGGATTCAATGCATGCCGTTTATGCACGCCCGCGCAATGGTACACGGCATTGCACCCTTTTACTGCGGCATGGGCTTGAAAGGGCTGGGTCAAATCCCCTTGAATGACTTCGCATCCCCATGCACGCAGTCTCTGAGCGTCCTCAGCCCTGCGCACCGTGGCGCGAACACTTCTTCCTGCATGAAGCAACTGCAGCACCACGTTCGTACCCGTGTGGCCGCCAGCGCCTGTCACGAGAACAAGGTCTTTTTTGAGGGGCATGTGAAGTTTACGTAATCTGCCTTTAAAATGGACACCCCAAATATATAAAAAAAGAGGACAAGCATGTCACGCTCAAAGTGTTCCTTAAAAAAAAGTCTTAAACTCGGAAGAGTGGCGGACAGTTATAAGAAAGGCAAGGCCTCGATTGACAAGGCGGCCAAAGTGGCTGGTTTAACTGTCAGCGAGATGATGGAAACGGTGGCAGCCCGTGGTATGAAATCCGATGAAACCGTTGAGGATTACCGGCAAGGCGTCAGGGCCCTTCTAAAAAAATCAACTCCAAGCGCTTTTTCCCGCCGTTCTTGCAGTTTTAGGCAAAACAGATTTAAACAGGTTGACGGATGATCATATCATGAAAACGGTAACGGTATCCAAACACGAGGCAATAAAGAAGGGCCTGCTCGAAAAAGACGAATTATTCATTGAATTAATGAAAGGATTGGAAGACATCCGGCTCGGTCGCGTTTCAGAATGGAAACCAAAGCCTAGATAAGGTTCAATTTTTTTAGAATGCTTTGCATAAAGTCCTTGTAATGTCCCAGTTTCATTCTTATCTCTTGAATCGTGGAAGCCTGTTCTTTTTTATTGCTGATATTAATTATCATCACAGATTTCCATTCCTCATAAACCAAATAATACACCCGCTTGCCATTGAATTTTTTCTCGCGAAAAAAATGAACCCCCAAAGGCTTTCCAACCATGCCAGGCTTTTCAGTTAGTTGATTCAAAAACCGTTCAACCCGCGCTTTTTCAAAAACGGTTAACCTGACAAACTTTTCATCAAATTGAACATTCTTGAAAACCCGGTAGGCATTCATTAACCAGTGCTATGACAGGGAATTAAAATCGTTTTCGCTGAACGCATTTAAACACTCGGGCGTTTTTTGTGCCGCGGTTGTAATGCGCGCATTGTTTTTAAGTTCAAAAGGCCCTTGGATTTTTAGCCTTTGTTCATAGAATTCATGGACTTGTTCAAGCAAACGCCGAGTCGTATTTTCCTTGGTCGAATTCTTTTTGCACTTCCTTGGCGTGTTTTCCTTCAATTGTAATGCCCATGGAATTGCACGTGCCGATGATTTCTCGTACAGCGCTGCGCAGGGTGTAGGAATTCAAATACTGCATTTTCATTTCCGCGATTTTTTTCACCTGGTCCATGGAAAGGTTTCCCTTGACCTCGGTTTTTGGATTGGCCGCGCCCTTTTCGCCTTTGGCTTCCTGGAGGATGAGCGCGCTCGTGGGAGGGCTTCCCACTGAGATTGTGTAATTCTTTTTTGCGTCCACTTCAATTTTAATGGGTACTTTGATGCCGGAAAATTGCCTGGTTTTCTCGTTGATGTCTGCAATGATTTTGCCCACATTCAGGCCCAGGGGCGCGAGCGCTGGTCCCAGGGGGGGCGCCGGAGTGGCTTTTCCGCCTTCCACCAATGCCTTGATTTCTGTCATAAATGTTCCCCCTCCATTGTTTCATTCTTTGATGATGCGAATGTGTTCTGCGCTAATGGTAACAGGGATTTTTACTGCGGCTTCCAGTAATTCAACCGTGACTTCTTCTTTGGTGTCGTTCACCCGGACAACGCGTGCCTTTTCTCCCTTGAACGGGCCTGCAATCAACTCTACTTTTTGGTCGGGTTTGATGGCCTGCATTAAGGGCTTGGATTCAATGATGCTGGAAAGCTCTTCGATTTTAACCTCGCCTCCCACTACTCCCCGGCCCTTGATGTGGGGCACGTTTAACACGCCCCGGGTGACAGTCATTTGATTGTCTGCTTCAATAAGAACGTATCCTTTAAGGTTGGGCATGACTGAAACCGAGTACACGTTCAGGCTTTCCTTGCGGACCTTGTTGACAAGAATGTCTACCACCAGGGCTTCCTGGCCCACGGTAGTGCGTACAGTAAAAATCATGGGTTTCTCCTTTTATCCTTTAACCGGGCATATTCCCCTTTAAGCGCGCAAAAACACTGCCTTAAAAGAGGAATAATTATAGTGTTTGACCACCGATTCCTTTTTAAATCAAGCCTCGAGTGCCGGGGTTATAATCCGAGGAAGGCGAATATAAAGTGGATGATGAAACCGATGATGCCAATGAGCACAATGCCCAGCGCCGTGATTTTGAGCATGCCTGTGAATTCTTTTCTGTCGGGTTTTCTGCTCACGTGAAAGATGCGTTTGGCGTCTGCAATGAAATGCTGAATGCGCGCTCCAATCCCCGGGCCTTTGAACCCGGTGCTTTGCTGTCCAAATACAGGTTTTTTTTCGTCTTTGGACCGCCCATCCAGCGGCTTTTCCTGAGAAGGGTGCTCGGCTTCTTCGGCCATTTGTTCTTCCGTGCCGTCCAAGGCTTCGCCTTCGGCTTGTGAAGATGCAGTTTCATCTTTTGTTTCTCTTTTCATTTCTTCTTCAGGCATGAATTATTCCTTTAGGGTTTTCATTTTTTGCGCGTATTTTTTATCCGGTGAATTCAATGTCCAAGTCCAATGGTTTTCCGCGTTCAAAGGATCCTGCTTCCAGGTAAGGAAATTGGCCGCCTGCAATGACTACCATGGCTTGAATGTGGTTGCGCTGCATTTCCTCATCAATCATGGCCCCCCAAATAATGTGCGCGTCCCCGCTGATTTTCGAGGAAACCGCTTCCACAATCATTTCAGCTTCCCGCAGAGTCATGTCCGCGCCTCCCACTACGTTAACCAGGGCGCGTGTGGCTCCTGTAATGTCCACGTCCAATAATGGAGAGGTAAGCGCGTTTTCCACTGCTTCAAGCGCGCGCGCTTCCGAGGCTTTTTCCGAATGGCTTTCTCCCAAGCCTATCATGGCTGCCCCTCCACGTGTGAGAATGGTTCTAAGGTCTGCAAAGTCCAGGTTAATGAGCCCTGGTTTGGTGACCATTTCAGTGATGCCTTTGACTGCATTTGTAAGCACTTCGTCTGCGACTTTAAACGCGGCATTCACCGGCAGGTCTGGTGCAATTTCAAGTATTTTATCGTTGGGTATGATGATCAGCGTGTCCACTTCTTTTTTCATGCGGTCCAATCCTTCCAGTGCGTTTTCAATCCTGCGCTTGCCTTCCACGCTGAATGGCAATGTTACAACCCCAATGGTGAGCGCGCGCACTTCCTTTGCAACCTTGGCCACTACCGGGGCTGCTCCAGTCCCAGTGCCACCGCCCAATCCGCATGTAATAAACACCAAGTCCGTGCCTTTCAACAGGTCGCGCAAATCGCTTTCATTTTCTTTGGCAGCGGCCTCTCCCACGCTTGGATCTGAGCCTGCGCCCAAGCCCTTGGTGAGCTGTCTTCCGATCAGCACTTTTCTGTCTGCATCTACATGCAACAATGCCTGCGCGTCTGTGTTCACTGCGTACGTTTCGGCGCCCAGTATGCCGATTTCATTCATGCGTTGAATGGTGTTGCACCCTCCGCCTCCGCATCCAATGACCCGGATGCGCGCCTGGCTTGTTTCCAGTAATTTGGCCAGTTCATCGTCTTCCTGCTGGGAAGACTTTTTCTTGGCGGGCTTTCCTTCATACGTCCTGGACAACGCGCTTTTAATGCTCCGTTCCACAATGTTTTTCACGCTGATGCACCCCTTTCCCTGCAAATCATAGCAAGCAAAAACTTTGTATGCGTGTATGCTTTTTCTTCCCAAGAGTTTAAAAAGACTTGGCGATGCCTCGGCCAACAGCGTACATAAACGGGTTCAGGGGTTCTTTATCTCTGTAAATGCGCGCGCGATTTGGCTTGCGGGCAGGGCAAATACTTTTTCCCTGGCTCCAGGCACGCGTTTTGCCTTTTCATCAAAATCCTTCAGGGAAGCCCATGCAAAACCCTGCCTGGACAGAAAGGATTTGGATTGGAGGAGCGCGTTTTGAAGGGTCTTGTTTTTGTACCGGAAAATGGTTTTCAAAAACGGAATGAATTCTTTTGGAGGCAGAAGCTTTTCGCGCTTGCGGTCCAACCGTATTAACTGGGATTCCATGGGCGGCCGGGGAAAGAATGCGGTTGGTTTCACGCGTGAAATTTCCATTCCATTGCAATAGTATTGAGTTGATGCGCTCAGTGCATTGTAGTCCTTAAGGCCCTCGAATGCAAGCACGCGGTCTGCAAACTCTTTTTGCATTAAGAGCACAGCACACTTGAATTCGCGTTCAAGCAATTTGAATACGAGTTCCGTGGAAATACTGTAGGGGGGCGCGCCCACGAGTTTTGTGAACGAAGGCCATTCCACTTCAAGCGCGTTTCCGCGCAGCAATGTAAACTGGTTGCGTGCAATTTCCGGGGAAAACTTTTCATTTAAAACGTTGCAAAGGGCATTGTCCAATTCAATGCCAATGACCTTGCAGTGATTCAGGAGAGCGGCAGTTAGAAACCCTGTTCCACTGCCCACTTCAAGTACGATATCCTGCGCATTCAAATCGGCTGTGCGCACTATTTCTTGTATTACTTTTTCTTCAATTAAGAAGTGCTGGCCGAATTTTTTGACTGGTTTGAACGCGTGCTGTGCCATGAGGGCGTTGAGTTCAACGAGTAATGTCATGGGCTTCCCGTTTGCGTTTCCGAGGAATCACTGGTTGGACTGGATTCTTTGGAGGGATTTGAAGGGGATTCTTCCACGGGCGCGGTTTTTTGTTCGGGCTTGGAAGCGTATTGTGTACGTCCCTGGAATCGTTGGGAATGCTCTCTGGTATTGTCACGGTCGCGTTCCCTTCTAAACCCGCGTTCCCTTCTGAACTCGTTTTTTCGCAGTTCTTCCCGTTCCTGCATGGAAGGAGGCGGGCGTGCAAACAAGTGGTATTTTTCACTGCCCTCCATTTCCTGTACAATGCGTCTTTTGAGAATGGAAATCGGGTTGGGCATCAGGTGCACGCGGGCTTCCATGTCTTCGTAGGAGTCAAAAACCTTTTCCGTGCGGCGTGCAAGGATTTCCTGCATGTGCTTTTTTCCAAGCCCTGGGATGAGTTCCAGTTGGTGCAAGCGCAATGTGAGAGGCCCGCACGTGTTGAAGAACTTGATGAACCTGTATTCCTGGGTTTTGAGCACGCGTTCAATGGCCTTGTCCAGCTCGGATTTGGCGTTGTTGGTCAGTTCATCAAAACCGATGCGGCGCCGGATGAATTGGACTTGGGGCCTTTCTTCCCGGCCAATGTACGCCTCTTCCAATGGTTTGAGTTCGATGCCTGGCTTGGGAATGATTTCAAGCAGGGAAAAGTATTGTTCGCCCATGACCTGGGCAATGGGTTCTGAGGTGTGGCTGACGCTCCTGCCTTTTGGGAGAAAATCCAACACCAGTGCCTTTTCTTCGCTTATCATAATTCATCAAATCCCCTTTTCATTTGCAGCGCTTTTTTTCCACCCCAAAAAAAAAGGTTGAATGCACTTTTCAAGTGGAAGCGTGTTTTTTCACGTGCCTGAGAATGCCATTCAGGTCCTCTTCAGAGGCCTTGGCATTCTTTGGCACCAATAATTTAAGGGTTTCCAGGTCGTCCGGGAGAATGTCCACTATCTTTACCCGTGTTTCCGCGTCCAAGACCTCAACCTTTTGAAGTTCTTCCATCAACTCTTTGGCCTGGGCTTTGGAGAGCTTGGCAAATTTTTTAACGTAATCATCGCTCTGGTTTTGTTCATAGGTTAACACTGCATTTTCCATGCTTTCCGCCCTCGCTTTGATGAGTTCACGCACGTCTACAAGCGGGATGGGCTTTTTTTCAATCAATTGTTTTCCAATCATATATGGGCACGCACCTTTTTTATTTTTTAATTTTCTTTTCAAGCGGCAAGCGGGGCCGGGTGGCTTTCCGGGGATTGTTCCTGGATGCGCGTTAAATGCGCGGCTGTTACTACAAGTTGCATGGGTTTGTTTCCTTTATTGATGCGCACCTTGAACGCGCGGCCCTGCTTTCCTATGACCTGGCCGGTGAGGCCCTGGTACCTGGAAAAGGGCATGTTGCGGTTGAATGAAGGATCCACATTCACTTGCACGCGTGCTCCTATGGGAAACTCGCGCAAGAGTCTTGCCACCGTATTCTTTCCCCGGCGGGAGCGAAACTTGCTGAACTTGGCGCGCGTCCTGTGATGCTTTCCCCGTGCTTTTTTTCCCGGCATACTTTCATACAACCCCGAACGGCTTTTAAAGGGGTTTTAACCCCCCTCATTTGGCTTTAAAACACTGTTTCCTGGGTTAATAAACCCTTATTTAAATACATTTTTAAGCGTTTGCCACCCACTTTAAATAATCCTTTTTAAACCCCCTTTTGGGTTTAAGGGGAGTGAGGGGAGCGGGAGAAAAATGGACTATACGATCGTCAACCTGGTGGCCAGCGCAAACCTGAATGCCACGCTGGATTTGTATAACTTGGCCATGAGCATTCCAAACATTGAATATGAACCTGAACAGTTTCCAGGCGCGATTTTAAAGTTAAAAGAACCCAAAGTAAGCATGCTGTTGTTCAAGAATGGGAAAGTCATTTGCTCGGGGGCAAGCAAGGAAGAGGAAATTTCTTTGGGCATTCGAAAAGCCAGCAAGCTCATTCACGAGGTTCAACCCAAAGTAAAAGTTGTAGAACACGTGGAATACGAGGTCGTAAACCTTGTGGCCACTGCAAACTTAAACCAGTCCTTGGACTTGTTCAACACGGCCATGCAATTGGATAATGTGGAGTACGAACCTGAACAGTTTCCCGGCGCAATACTGCGCATCCACGAACCCAAACTCACATTGCTGTTATTCAAAAACGGAAAAGTCATTTGCGCGGGTGCAAAGCGTGAAAGCGATTTGCAGGCAGGCCTGCAGAAAGCCGCAGACCTGATCAATGGCATGGCAAAAAAAGAAAAGGAAGCCAAGGCCAGCGCCAAGGTTGAAAAAACAGGCAAGCGGAGATAATAAAAAAAAAAAAATGAAGGGCCGGTTTTCTTTCCCGCCCTTGCCTTACCCTACTACAATGACCTTGCCAAATGTGGCTGCATCCACGTGATTGTGGTACGGCCATTCTCCTGCTTCGTTGAACACAAAGGAATACGATTCTCCGCTTGCAAGTTCTTTGCACGCATCAAAAGTCGTGGAAGCCTCTGGAGTGTTGCACTTTGCAATGCTGGACCCTGGATACTTTTCATGGGTTGGGTGCACGGCGCTTGCAGGCCAGTTTGGGCTGTCCGCTGTGTTGACCCACGTGACTGTGCCTCCTTTCTTAACGGTAACGGATTGAGGATCATACCCGTTGGATGTAATGTTTACTGTTGCGCTCATGGAAGCCGAAGCCGGGTTGGCAGGGGTTGGAGTTTGTTGGCTGGTTGAACCTGTCTGGGCGCACCCTGCAAGCACCAGCAAGGCCATTACCCCTATTACGGGAAATAAACGCGTTTGTTTCATGCAATACCTCCCCCTTTGAAAAAAGGTACAAACATACACGCGCATCTTTTTAAAAAACAGGTTGGCCGGCGATGGTCAAAAAAGTGAATAAAAGCCATTCCGTTCCTTAGCCCCTGCCCTTCACTTGAAAACGGGTCTGGAACGCTTGGAACCGTCAAAGAATAGCTGAGAAAAAGGCACAGGATTCTGCGTAAAAGAAGGCAAAGGCGCGCCCGCAACTCCAAACGCTTTTAAACCTTGTCCTGGAATATTCCATGTGATTAGCGGCCATAGTTGCCGGGAAACACCTGGACCCTTTTCGAACCCAGAAGTTAAGACGGCAAACGTTGCCATTGCACTGGGATTTCTCCTGGAGCGGTGCAACCGCTGCTAATCACTTTACGTTTTTTAACCTGTTCAATGCAACCATGCACTGCTCAAAAAAGGACACTTCACTGCTTAAAATAAAGGGCTGTGCAAAAAACATTTATATTTCGTCTTCTCTTAACCCGTTAATGAAGAATAGTGCGAAAAAGTCCACCCAGTTGGACCGTATCAAAAAACTGGGCCCCATTGGAATTATTCTCCTAATCCTTATTTCCATTCTCTTGGTTGAATACATTCTTCCTGAAAAATTCTCTGGAATCGGAAAAGTTTTCAATCAAGCAATAGAACCTCTCCCTTCAGCGGGAAGTTTTGTCCCCGGCCGCGTGCTCGTCGGGTTCCTTGCGGTTGAACAAGCCGGTATTGAGTCAGCGATTGCGGAAGCCGAGGCAACCAAAATCATCCAGGATGCTGTTCCCGGCGCTTCAATCAACCCGTCCCCAAGCTTCGAATCGCTCAAGCCGTTGGGAATTTACGTGGTCTCCGTCCAACCGGGCACGGAAAGCGCCGCTGTCAGCGCGCTCGTGCGGCAGCAAAAGGTGAAGTTTGCGGAACTGGATGAAAAAGTTCTCCCCGCTGTAGAACCGAACGATCCATGGTATGCGAACTGGGAATATTGGCTGAAGGAAATTGGCATGCCGAACGTCTGGGACATCACGAAGGGAAGCGAGAGTATCTACATCGCCATCCTGGACAGCGGGGTTGAAACCGCCCACGAGGATCTGAGCCCTGTCCTCCTCCCGGGCTGGAACGTGGTAAAAAACAACAACGACGTTGAAGACTCTCCGACGAATGGACATGGCACCGCTACCCTGGGAACTGCCGGCGCCGCCACCAACAATGCCAAGCACGTGTCCAGCGTCGCCGGCTGGGTCAATGCCCAAGGCCAGAAGAAGATCATGATCCCCGTGAAGATAACGGATGACCTGGGATATACTACGTATTCAAACGTTGCCAGCGGCATCACGTGGGTCAAAAACAACTATCCGCAAGCGCGGGTCATTAGCATCAGTTACGCACCATTGGAAGGCAGTTCAACGGTGAAATCCGCAGCGCAGGCATTCAAGACCACAAACAATGGGCTGGTTATTACCGGATCAGGGAATGACGGTGTATTGCTCTCGCAGCCGAATGTCCCGGAACTCATCACAGTGGGCGCCAATGCTGTTGACGACAAGAAGGCAAGCTTTTCAAATTATGGGGCCGTCGTTGATATATGCGCCCCCGGCACTGATAGGACAACGGTTCCCGGGAACACTGTAGCTACGGTTGGCGGGACTTCGATTTCCGCCCCCTATATCGCTGGCGTGGTCCAGATGGTCATGTCCGCGAACCCGTCCCTGCCCAATACCGAAGTCGAGAGCATTTTGAAGTCGACCGCGGCTGATGTTGATCCAACGAATTATCCCGGCCCGGACATTCTCTGCGGCGCCGGTCGAGTCAACGCATACGCCGCCGTCCTCGCCGCCCTGGGCAGTGCCCAGGACACCACGCCTCCAACTGTTTCGATTACTTCTCCAAATAGCGGCGCCACGGTTTCGGGGATGATTACTGTTGCGGCCACTGCCTCGGATAATGTGGGCGTGACAAAAGTCGACTTCGCGGTCGACGGACAGATCAAGGCAACCGATACGAGCAGCCTGTACAGCTTCCTCTGGGATACTAGCACGATCCCCAACGGGGCGCACACGGTTGCTGCCACGGCTTTTGACGCCGCTGGAAATGTTGGCACCCACCAGATCACAGTCAGCGTGAGCAACGCTCCGGATACCACTCCACCGACAGTCACCCTTAACATTCCCGTCGAGGGAGCCATTGTCTTAGGCCTGGTGCCGGTGTCCGCTTCCGCTTCAGACAACGTTGGGGTGACGAAAGTCAACTTCTTCGTCCTCACCAATCCGGTCTATCCCCTGGGCACGGATACCACGCTCCCCTACAACGTCTTCTGGGACTCAACCGCCACCAGCTTGGACGGTTCCGGAAATCCCCAGTTTCCTGACGGCCCGTACGTCCTGCAGGTTACCGCGCTCGACGCGGCCTTCAACTACGCCTCGGACCAGCACACCGTCATCGTCAAGAACGCGCCCGACGCGGTCCCGCCGACGGTTACGATTACCGCCCCCGCGGATGGCCAGCAGGTCGGCGGTCTGGTCAGTATCCAAGCTACGGCCGCCGATAACCTTGGCGTGAAGCAAGTCACCTTCAGCGTCGACGGCGTCACGCTCGCCATTGATACCACTGCCCCTTATAGTGCTGTCTGGGATTCCAAGGGTGTGAAAGCCGGCTGGCACACCATCACCGCCATCGCTCAAGACATGGACGGCAATCCCGCCCAGGATTCAGTCGCGGTCGAAACCGGAGTGCCCGACATCGATGCGACGAAACCGGATCATACTCCACCAGTTGTCACCATCCTCAGTCCCGCGAACGGCGCGCAACTCCCGAATGGGGGTTTTGTGGGCGTAGTTGTGAGTGCGAGTGATGCGAGCGGGATCAGTCTCTTGACGATTAAGATTGATGGTTCCCTCAAAGCCTCTTGCGCCGCCACAACGTGCTCATACAACTGGAAAATGGCCGGCCTCCCAAACGGGCCGCATGTAGTTGAAGCAGAGGCCACGGATGGCTCCCCGAACGCGAATAAAGCAAGCACGAACATAACCGTGACAAAGTAAAATTATCTATGAGTTCATTACCGGGCTTTGGCAGATATACGCTTATATATTACTTTTTTCTTAACTTGCCCTATGAAGGGTGCAAAGTCTGATGACTCGTTTACCGCCCCTCGTTTTGGCTGGGTGCACGTGCTGGGCATTGCCTTGGTTGCAAGCATCCTGGTTGGATTTGTTTCCTATTCTTTTGGCCAGGCCGCAGGGCCTGACGTGTCCCATCTCCTCCAGCAAATCAAAACCGCGTCAGGGGCTTCGGTGGACGCAGATGCAGATGACGTGATTGACCTTGCAGCCACGGTGCTTGACGGGGCCATTACAACCATTAAATTGGCCAACTTGGCAGTCACCACGCCCAAAATAAGTGATGAGGCGGTAACCACTCCAAAAATTGCGGACAACGCAGTTGATTCTGCAAAAATCGCAGACAACTCAATTGTGAACAAAAAAGTTTCAGACAGCGCGGTTTCCACTTCCAAGATAGAAGACAATGCAATTACCAGTTCAAAAATTTCCGGCAACGCTGTGACTTCCTCCAAGATTTTGGACGGTGAGATTAAAACCCAGGACCTTGCGAACGCTTCCGTTACCCCTCAAAAGTTGAGCGAATCCTATTGTAAAAGTGACGGCACCAATTGCGCGTTTTCAGGGTGGACGTTTTACACAAACAACGCGCACAAAAGTGTTAACGACACTGAAGTCGCAGAGGTGAGCGTGTACTGTGATACTGTACAAGACGTGCGCATTGCGTGCTGGGGAAGTTATGACCCTGGTTCCACAAATGGACCTGACGAGTTCAGGCAAACGCCGGTGGACAAGGCCGATGGAACAAACGGGTGCAAGGCCAAGGCAGATTACACGGATAAGGAAGACAGTGAAGTGTGGGCGTATGTGACGTGCGCGCGCCAAGTGCCTTGAAGGCTTTCAAATCCGTTGGGTTTTATAAAAACATGGGGGTTGGAGTTTTACTTAATGAATGCAATGATTGAAGGCTTTAAAACGCGGTTGAAATGGCTGGGTTCAAGGGAATTCTTTTTCGTGGCGCTTGTGTTCCTGCTTGCGTTTTCCATTCGCGGGCACCTGTTGCGGTATGAACTGTTCTTCGAATTTGATTCCTACTGGCATGCACGCATGGTGTCGTATGTCCTTCAAAATGGATGGGTGCCTGTGCGCGATCCGTTGGCGTATTACCAGCTTGGCGGTGCGCCCATTGACACGGTGAATTACCTTTTTTGGATTGCAAGCACATTCATGTACAAGGTTTTCACTCTTGGTGCAATGTACAACAAGCAATTGTGGATTGAATTTGTGAAATTCCTGCCTGCGTTTTATGGCGCACTCATTTCAGTGGTGGCTTATTTTTTGGGAAAGGAATGGTTTGGAAAAAAAATGGGAGTTGCTGCAGGGCTGATGGCAGGCCTCATGGCCGCGTCCATTCCTGCTTTTGTGTACAGGACCATGGCGGGTTTTTTTGAAGACGATTCTTTTGGGTTCCTGTGGCTTGCCCTGGGGTATTACTTTTTCATTAAAGCCGTAAATGGGACTCCCTCTTTGGACCGCGCGCGCATGGTACATGCAGGACTTGCAGGAATCATGTTTGGCGCCATGGCGGCTTCCTGGGACGGCTACTTTTTGGTGGTATTAACCATGCTACCCTTCCTCTTGTTTGCATTCGTTAAATTGTGGGGCGAGCATGGACTGAAAACAGCCAAACATTTTGCAGGATTGTGGGTTATTTCAATGCTTGTTTTCAGCGCAATCACCACCCTGGTGAGGGGAACCCAGTGGTTAAACACGGTGATAAGCATTCTAACGTTTGGTACAACGCTTCCATTGGCCTTGATTGCATTTGGAATCGTGGGGCTGATTGTGATTGGGGGCGCGTTGTTCATGGTGTTTGAACGCCAACAGAGTAGTGCTTCACACAAAGGGTTGAGGCTGGCTGGACTTGCATTCATGTACTTGTTTGTTGTTGCACTGGTGTACTTTTCAGGTACGTATCAAGCGCGGGCAAACACGGTTACTGGCTTAAGTGTGGGAGAAGAAAACATTGGAAGCCAGTTTTTTGGAAACAAGTATAGTTTTCTCGCATGGGTGCCATTCGTTGTATTGCTTATAACCCCCTGGATTGTATTCAGGAAAAAAGATGGACATACGCTTGCATTGCTTCATGCCTGGACGGGGGTAAGCCTGTTCATGGCCTGGCAGAAACTCAAGTGGACTTTTCTTTTGGGACTGCCTTTGGGCATTGGACTCGCATTCTTATGCGTGGAAGCGTTTGCGTTTTTCCGAAACAGGAGCGGTTTGGAACGAAAAGTTGTTGGAGTGGCTGGCGCGTTTTTCCTGTTGATGGGCGTGGCCGCGGGCATGTTTTTTGTGACCCAAAACACGCCCAACATTGAAATGAGCAACGGGTGGAAGGAAGTTCTTCCCTGGGTGAGTGACAACCTTCCGGAGGGCGCGCGCATGTTCAACTGGTGGGATGAAGGCCATTGGATCAGCTTCCTGGGGGAACGCGCAGTGTACCTGGACAACCGGAATTATGATTCCAATGGAAATTCCCAGTACGGGCTTTTCGCGTTAAACGAGGATGAGGAATCCGCATACCAAGCCCCGAAGAATGTGGGAGCGAATTATTGGATTGTGGGAAACGACCAGCTGGGCAGACTCAACAGTTTTGCTTTGTATGGGTACAATGTGACGAATTACAATGATCCGCGCGTGTCTGCATATGTTGGCATTGCAATGCCCTGTTCAAAATCCACGAATAACCTCACGGGTGAAACGAGTTATGCGTGCGCAGGCAATGTGTTGAATGAACAGCAAATGCTGAATTTGCCTGTGGGATGGGGTACGATTCCCAACCAGCTCATTGATAACCGCATTCCCATGTTTGCCTACCGGGAGAAAGACCATTCGTCTATTTACCTTTTCAATGTCCCGGCAAACAAGTCGTTGCTTGTACGCGCATGGTTTGGCGATCCCACGCTCAGGCACTTCAAGGAAATCCACCAGGAAAAAGGCGTTAAAGTGTTCCAGCTTGTTGACTGAGTTCCACGCCTTGTACCAGTACTCATTTAAAGCATGCGTTTTCCATTTCTTTTAGTGGGCTTTGCATGCTTAAACTGTTGTCTAAACGGGTATTCTTTTTGCTGATTCTGGCATTCCTTATTGCACTCACCCGCATTGAAGCCTTGGTGGCCCTTATCGTATTTGTCATGTCTGCCACGCTGGTTTTTACCATTGTTCCATTTCTTGCCCACCGCATGAAACTTAGGGGTATTGTGGGAAAAGACATGAACAAGTTCCACAAACCGGAAGTGCCAGAAATGGGGGGCATTGCAGTCATGCTGGGGTTTTTCGCAAGCGTTATTCTTGCACTCGTTTATTACGCGTACCTCCACTTTTTTCCCGGATTGAATCTCACTGCGTTGCTTGCAGGCCTTCTCACTATTACCTTGGTGGGTTTTTTGGGCGTATTGGATGACCTGGTGGGATGGAAGCAGGGCATCCGGCAATGGCAGCATGCCATCGTACCTGTTTTTGCAGCGCTCCCCTTGATGGCATTGCCTGAGGCGGTTGGATTCACTTCCATCAGCGTGCCTTTTTTTGGAGCGGTTCAACTGGGAATACTGTATTCTCTTGTCCTTGTGCCCATCGGCATTACTGGGGCCAGCAATGCGTCCAACATGCTTGCAGGATTTAATGGATTGGAAGCCGGCATGGGGCTTATTAATGCGTTGACTGTTTTGGCTGTTGCGTTCATTCTTGGAGAAATGGAAGCGGTTATTCTCATGGCTGGCCTGGCAGGGGCATTGGCTGCTTTTTTGTGGTTCAACTGGTATCCTGCAAAGATATTTCCAGGGGATTCACTAACGCTTATGACTGGGGCAGGAATTGCGGCTGCAGTCATCATTGGCAACATGGAAAAAATTGGCATCATGCTGTTTGCCCTGTATTTTGTTGAGTTTGCATTCAAGGCCAAGCACAAATTCCAAAGCGAGTGTTTTGGTATTCCCCAAGCAGATGGAACCCTTAAAGCAAGCCCAAAAGGGGGAAGTGTAACCCACTGGATTATGAAACATGGAAAATTCACTGAGCCCCAGGTAACAGGCATCATTTTGACTGTGCAGGGAATTATCGCATTGATTGTATTTGTGTTATTCCTGCAGGGGTATCAGCTGGGCGTAAGCCAGGGGTTTGTGAAAGTATGAAGGTGTGCATTGCGGCTTCCGCAGGCGGGCATTTGACTGAAGTCTTGCAGGTGCATGAGGCATGGAAGAACGTGGACCATTTTTTTGTTTCGGATAAAAGGGAAAATGCCGTTGAATTGGCGAAAAAGGAAAAGGTATTCTTTGTCGCGTGCCCGCGGAGAAATCCTTTGCATTTGGCCCAAAGTTTTATGCAATCGTTCAAGCTTTTCGTTGTCCAAAAACCCGATGTAGTTATTTCCACGGGCGCAGACACTGCCATTTCTACGTGCCTTATTGCCAAACTGTTTGGAAAAAAAGTCATTTTCATTGAAAGCTATGCACGCATTTCAAGTCCAAGTCTTTCGGGCAAAATCATGTATCCATTGGCGGACCTTTTTCTTGTGCAATGGAAGCAGAACCTTTCCTTTTTTCCAAAAGCAATTTTTGCAGGGAGCGTGTTCTAATTGAATATTTTTGTTGCAGCTGGAACCCACCCCCAGCCTTTTGACAGGCTATTCAGGGCATTGGACGAATTGAAAGCAAAAGGCGGTTTGAAGGACGAAGTGTTTGCCCAGACCGGTCATTCAGCGTATGTGCCGAAGAGCTTTGAAAGCAAATCTCTTTTGGACTTGAACGAGTTCAACAGGCGCTTTGCATGGGCCGACCTTGTAATCACCCATGGAGGCGCTGGAAGCATCTTGACTGCCTTTGAAGCAGGAAAAAAAGTCATGGTAGTTCCACGCCAAAAAAAATTCAACGAACATACGAACGACCATCAACTCGAACTTGCACGCGTCCTCGCAGTAGAAGGAAAGGCCTTGGAAGTCGTTGACATCAAAGACCTTGAAAAGACCATTGAAAAGGCGCGCACGTTCAAGCCGGACCTGCAAACGTCCAAGCAGGGCCTTGTCAAAGCAATTCGCGAAAAGTTAAAGGAATGGGAACGGAAAAAATGAGAAAAAGAGTAAAGTTTTTATTGAATCACTGAATGAGTCGAATAATGGAAAAACAGTACAAATACCTGGGTTTAATCACAGCGCTCTATATTACTTTTCAATTAGTATCTGATGTAACTGCAGGAAAAATTGTTCAACTTTGGATGTTCACGGTTTCAGCAACCGTGCTTTACTTTCCATTTACCTACATATTCGCAGACGTTCTAACAGAAGTTTATGGGTATTCCCGTGCAAGACGCGTGGTCTGGACTGTTCTCCTGTGCTCGGTCATTGCAGGCATTGTATACACTTTTGTTGTGTTATTGCCCCCGGCAATTGGGTTTGATGCGAATGACGCGTACACAAGGGTCCTTGGACAAATTCCACGCATACTGCTTGGAGGATGGATTGCGGTTTGGGTTGGAGGAATATTAAACGACTATATTCTGGCAAAGATGAAGGTGTGGACCAGGGGAAAACACCTTTGGACTCGAACGATTAGTTCTACAATTGTCGGGGAAGGGGCAAACACGGTTTTATTTTATGTCATTGCGCTTTCAGGAGTCATTCCAAACGCTTTGCTTGTCGCGTCTATTTTTTCGGGCTGGTTTCTGAAGGTTTTGGTTGAAATCGTTTTCACGCCCGTCACATACTATGTGGTGAATTGGTTGAAGAAAGCGGAAAACGAAGACTTTTACGATACGAACACCAAGTTCAATCCATTCAAAATAGAGTAAAAGAGTGAAAAATTAAATAGATTCCTGTCCAAGACGTTCTCATGCCAAATAAAGACAAGGCAATGACCTACACACCGGGCCGAAAAACCAGCGTGCTTGCCCGCATCATTTTAGAGAAAGAATTCAAGCGCGTCCTGGATGTAGGCTGCTCGAAAGGGTATCTTGGAGAAGAAACGCGCGCGCAAAATCCAGGCATTGAATTTGCTGGCATTGACGTTTCCAAGGAAGCGCTGGCCGAAGCAAAAAAATCAGGGTATGTGCAGACCATTCAGAAAGACCTCAATGAAGTGCCTCTTGCGTTTCCGGAATTGAAAGGCCCGTCCTTTGACTGCATGGTTTTCGCCGACGTGCTCGAGCACACCCTTCAACCTTCGGAAGTGTTGGGCGCGTTGCTTCCGTTCCTGGAAAAAGACGGGCGCGTCTTTGTGGCATTGCCCAACGTGGCCTTTCTGCCCCTGCGCGTTAAACTTTTGCTGGGAAAATGGGATTACAAAAAGTCCGGAATTATGGACGAGTCCCATGCACGCTTTTACAATTTAAAATCTGCGCGCGCATTGCTTGAAGAAAATGGCCTGCACACAGTTCGCATGGAGTCATTTCCCAAGCGCATTCCAAGCTGGATTTGGCCTTCCCTGTTGGCAATCACTTTTTTGTTTGAGTGCGAAAGGAAGTGAGCGCACGCTCATACACTTTTTCAATGCCTTCTCCCAATGCATTCAATGAATGCCTTTTTTCTGCAATGGCCCGGGCCTTTTTTTCAAGTTCAAAGCGCTTTTTTGGATGCTCCATTAAATCCAGCATAGCCTCTGCCAACGCATTTACATTATTTGGCGGAACAAGAACGGCCGCGTCTTCCACGATATTTGGAATTTCTCCGATGCGTGTGGCAATAACGGCTTTTCCGGCTGCAAGGGAGTCAATGAGAGAAGAGGAAGTGGTTGCCTCGTAAGTGAATGCGTGCACGAGGAATTGGGATGCGTTGTAGATGGATGGCGTGTCAGAATAATTCACGAGGCCCATGAAGTGCACGCTTTTTTCCAATCCAAGTTCATGCGCCAGGGCTTTCAGATACTCCAATTTGGCTCCGCCCCCGTACAATAAATAATGATAATCTGCGTGTTTGCCCAGCACTTTTTTGAATGCACGCAAAACAAGTTCAAGCGCTTGGGCGTTGGTGGCGTGCATGGGCTTCAACGATACTAAAAGGTTTGGGCCATAATTTTCAACCAGTTCTTTTTTTCCAGGACCAGGCTTGAACAATTCCAGGTCCACTGAAACCGGCAACACCATGATTTTATTTTTTTCAATGCCCCAGGGCACAAGGTAATGGTCCACTGCATGCCGGCTCATGGAAATAAAATGGTCTGCCGGTATGCGCGGAAGCAGGGTGCGATTCAGCCAGTAAATGAGTTTGGTGTTGAGGCTGGCATTTTTTTCGCTGATGTATTCCACTCCCACCACAAGCGGAATATTCAGGGCCTTTTTTACCTTGGCGCCAACGAGTGCTGGAAAGATATCATTCTGCGCGTGCACAAGTTTTGCGTTGAATTCTTTGGCCAAGCGGACGGCTTCGTTGGCTGTGAATACATACTCGTACTTGTGCAATGCATGATGTCCAAACGTTGGAACCATGTGCACGCGGATGTTGAATTCTTTTTCTTCCTTGGGCCAGCGCTTGCATGCAGGCGTAAATACGAGTATTTCATGACCCCTTCGGGAGAGTTCTTTGAGGAGATTGGAACAGTATACTTCTCCCCCTCCCTGGTCCCACACGTTCAGGGAATACGTGTGAGTAATGTAAAGAATGCGCATACCCGCACCAATGCAAATATTATTAAGCGTGATTTAATAGGCTACTGGTATGAAGGCAAAACGCACGCGAAGTACAGGGCAACGCGTAAAGGCCAGCATTGTTGTTGCAACAAAAAACCGGTTGCCCTTGCTGCAAAAAGGCCTTAACGCCATTCTTTCATTGAACGGCCCTTCGTGTGAAGTCCTTGTAATTGATGACGGGAGTTCTGATGAAACGTGGAATTACTTGCAGGAGCAGGCCAGAAATCACCCCAACCTGAAGATACTGCAAAACACTTCTTCGCAAGGCCCGGCAGTGGCCCGCAACAAAGGCCTTCAACACGCCAAAGGAGAAATTGCAATCATCATGGACGATGACTGCATTCCGTCCAAGGAATGGCTGGTACAATTAGTAGAACCTTTTGATCAAAACAAAAAGATTGCAGTCACGAGTTCTTTTGGTTATTATGGAGGCACGAGCACGGCGTACAGAATGGATGTTTTCCGCAAAATAGGATTCTTTGATGAAGCGTTTCCTGCAAACTACCGGGAGGACACGGACACTATTTTCAAAATATTAGATGCAGGTTTTGAAGTCAAAGTCGTCAAAGCCCCGTTCGAGCACATTCACCCACCCCCAAAAGGAAAATGGAACCGAATTTCGTACATTGTCAGGCGCGTGTGGATTCACCGCTTTGACCCCCTTTTGTACAAAAAGCACCCTTCACGGGGCAAGGAATTTTTTGACGTGAAATGGGGCTTCATCCGAAATCCATTGCAGGACTTCAAGGCTGCCACAGGCCTTTGGTGGAGCAGGAAAAACTTTGTTTTGAGTTCGCCCCAGGGAATTAAATTCCTTGAAAACAAGAGCCCTGTACATGCACTCCTCATTGTACTTGCAGGAATCGCTTACATGTGGCTTGTAAAAGTGCCAAGATTGTATGGAAGCTTTGTATATGGAAAGCTTTTACTGTAGAGTGTGAACGTGCATGATTCAGCCCAAGCCTGTTGACCCGGCTATTTACTCGGAACAGTATTTCACTGCCATGTGCGACGGGTTCAATTCCTTTGAACGAAGGGAATTGCTTGAACGGTTTAAAAAAGCCCTGCGCCTGGCAGGCCTGCAAAAAGGCCAACGCGTGTTGGACCTTGGATGCGGCAGGGGGGAATTGGTGCACGCGTGCAATGACCAAAGCAGTATTGCCGTGGGATCGGATTATGCGCCCCCTGCATTGAAATTGGCCCAAAAATTGAAGGGCGCAAAAAACCGCGTAGTGCAGGCCAATGCAAGAAAGCTGCCCTTCAAATCCAATTCATTTGACATTGTGTTCTTCCTTGAAACGTATGAGCACCTGCATGACTGGGAGATCAGGGAAACTCTTAGTGAAGTGCGCCGCGTGCTAAAAGAGGGGGGCCGTTTGATCGTGAGCACTTCTCCCAACGCCTGGCTGGCCAAGCCCTTGTATGGAGTGGCAGGGCTTTTTGGGATAAAGCGGGGCATTAACGAACGCGTGCACGTGAACGAGCAAAGCAGGGAAAGCCTGCATGGAACGCTCACGCGCAACGGATTTGATGCCCGGGTAGAGTTAGAGTACCAGCCGGAATGGTTTGAGGCTGCGCTTGGAGGAAAGGGGTTTAAATCGCTTGCACGCGTATTTATTGGAGTGACAAAAAGCCGTCCAATTAAATTTCTTGCCACTCACACGCCTGCGGGCTTGTTTTTATGCACGCATGTGTGGGCGCGGGCTGTAAAAAAATAATGAAAGGTCATGGTTGAATGGTATGGGCATTCCAAAAACAGGGGTTTCAAAGAAAGGCTTGGCCATGCATTACTCGGTGGGAGCGCTTATAAGGAAAGGTGCGCGGTACCTTCTTATTGACAGGGTAAAACCGCCTTACGGGTATGCCGGCATTGCAGGACACGTGGACGAAGGCGAAACGCCTGAACAGGCATTGGTGCGCGAGACAAAAGAAGAAAGCGGGCTTGAAGTAAGAAAATTCAACCTTCTTTACGATGAAGAACTTGATTGGAATTACTGCAGTAAAGGCATAACCGCGCACCAGTGGTATTTTTATGAGTGCAAAACAGAAGGAAAAGTGAGGCGGGATTCCAAGGAAGCAAAACAGATCGGATGGTTTGCTAAAAAGGAACTGGAAAATCTTGCACTTGAACCTGTTTGGACGTACTGGTTTCAAAAGCAAGGGCTGATAAAAAAAAGAACAAGGGGTTGACATGACTTACATCATTGAGGAAATTTTGGACACCACAAAATATGTGGTGGATAACGCCAAGCACGTTTCGATCAATGAACATAAACTCAATGACTTTTCAAAGGGGTTTAAACCGCACCAAGTAGACCATTGGATTTCTGCTGCTCCCTATAACTTGAATGGTTTGAACCCTGAACAGCGCTTTAACTTTTTGCTTCTTTTAAACTCCATTAACTTTTCCTACTGGGGCGAACCCAAGTGGAGCATTCAATACAACAACCAATACTTTGACGGGGCTTTTGGCATGATTGCAGCCCTTGGAAAAGCCGTGGATGCTCGCATCCCAGTCTTAGATTTTTCTTATCTCGCCAAAATGAAAGAAGCAGAGTTTTCCAGCATCCTGGAAGGGAATACGCAGATTCCCTTGTTCGGGGAACGATTAACTATTGTTAGGTCACTGGGAGAAATCGTATCAAAAAAATTTCAGAACAACGCCACTGTCCTGCTTAAAGAAGCACAAGGCGATACAGGAGAGCTATTGGAGGTTCTAATCTCTCATTTTCCCTTTTTTCAGGACACCGAAATGTATAATGGAAGAAAAGTTCATTTTTACAAACGCGCGCAGTTGTTTATTGGAGACGTTTACCAGGCTTTCAGTGAAGAAAAATGGGGGAGATTGAAGAACATTCACACGCTTACGGCATGCGCGGATTACAAAATCCCCCAAGTACTCAGGCAGCTCGGCATATTGGAATATTCAGAGGAACTTACAAAAAAAGTGGATGCAAAAATCCAACTGCCAAAAGGCAGCCCTGAAGAGGTGGAAATCCGCGCACATACCATTTGGGCGGTTGAGAAAATAAGACAAGCGCTAAAAAAGAAGATGGATATCGACGCTATTCAGGTGGACCACTACTTATGGTTGCTGGGCCAGGACAAGAAAGGGTTGACCCGTCCCTATCATCGTACGAGGACCACCGCATATTAGAGGGAATTTAAAATGGTTTCACCTGCTGGAAAAACCGAGCGTTCTTTTTTTTCTTCTCGGAAGGAAATGGCTGCGTTCAACGAAAAGCGTTTCTCGGACGACTGCGATGAGTGCTGGGCATTTGGATGGGATTGGAAGACGCAAGAAAAAGTGCACCAGATTTTGAAGTTATTACAGCCAAAACCAGGGGAAAGGGTATTGGACTTGGGGTGCGGGGGCGGAGTGTATGCCGGCAAGGTTTTTGAGGCAAGCAAGGCAATGATTTTTGGCAGTGATATTGCATGGAGTGCAACAAGAATTGCAAAGACCAATCATTCCTCGGAATTGAATTGGATTAACGCGTTTGGAGACCAACTGCCGTTCAGGAATGAATCTTTTGACAAGGTGTATGCCATTGAAGTGTTCGAGCATTTGGCTGAGCCTGAGAAGGTCATTGCAGAGATTGCACGCATTGTAAAAAAAGGAGGCAGGGCGCTCCTCAGCAACCCTGTTTATCCTGCGCTTCCAGCGCCATGGTATCAAGTGGAAGACCCTCAAGTGCATGGGCACATTAACTTCATGAGTGTTGCACAGTACAGGCGCGAGTTTGAAAAACACGGAATGCACGTGATTGGTGTGCGCGGGTATGGAACCATGCAGTCCCTGGTGGAAGCCCATGGAAAGGCCATTCATTTTTTCACATCTTTTTTTAGAGGAAAGAAAAATACTGCAAAAAAAAAGAGTCCATCAAACAGCCCGGTGCCCAGTGACTTGGGGCCTGCCTCACCAGCCGCCCCTACAGAGCTAAAACAATCTTTCCCAAAAAAGGCCATCAACGCGTATTATCGCGCCTTGTACAAGTTAGACTTTTCTCTGCTTGGAGGCCTGCCCATGCAGGACTCCGCATTCATGGTGTTTGAGAAGAGCAAATGAGGCTATCGACCCTTGTACCAACCCTTTCATGGTCGTACAAGGTATGCTTTTATAGGTGCGCGTGCCAGAATTGTTAAACCGTAACAGGCGTGGTTTTCAAAGGGATTGGGCATGAAAGTATTGTTTTTGAATCCGCCGTTTTTGCCGCGTTATTCCAGGCAAAGCCGCAGTCCATGTGTTACAAAGAGCAACACCCTGTATTACCCATATTATTTGGCGTACGCCGCTGGATGGACGGAAAAGCACGGTTTTAACGTAAAGCTCGCAGATGCGGTGGCCAATGAATGGTCGCGCACAGAAACAGTTGAGTTTGTTAAAAGGGAAAAGCCAGAACTTACAGTCATGGACACTTCTACTCCAAGCATTGTAAACGATGTTCAAGTGGCCGAGGCCATCAAAAAGGAAGTGCCTGAAACAAAAATAATGTTGGCTGGAACGTTTCCCACCAACATGAGTGAGTACACGCTGAACATGAGCAAGGCCGTTGACTCTGTTGCTGTTGGAGAGTATGATAACACTGCATTGTTTTTGGCCCGGGCATTGGAAGACCACAAGCCTTTAGAGGAAGTTCCGGGCATTGCCTTCAAACGCGAAGACAAACTGGTAAAGGGACCGCCTGCAAAATTATTGGAAAACCTGGACGAGTTGCCGTGGGCCTCGCAGATTTACTTGAAACACTTTGGCAGGAAAGGAATTGAAAAATACTTTTATGCAAGCACCACGTGGCCTGAGATGATGATTTTGACTGCAAGGGGTTGTCCCTGGAATTGCACGTTTTGCAATATTCCCATGAAAAAATCGTACAGGCCACGAAGCACGCAGAATGTAATTGAAGAAATGCAGTTCATTCAAAGTGAAATGCCCTGGGTGAATGAAATCATGTTCGAAGATGACACGTTTGCCGCTGTACGTAAACGCACGCTTGAATTGTGCGATGCATTCATTCAAAACAGGATCCAGTTGAAGTGGAGCTGCAATGGACGCGTTACAACAGAAAACGAAGTGCTTCAAAAAATGAAGGCTGCCGGGTGCAGGCTCGTTTGCGTGGGCTTTGAAAGCGCTACGCAGGAAGTGTTGAACAACATTGAAAAAATGGTTCCCTTGCGCCGGCAGTTTGAGTTCATGGAAGACGCGCGCAAAACCGGGCTGAAAATCAATGGGTGCTTTATCTTCGGCTTGCCCGGAGACACGCCTGAGACCATGAAGAAGACCATTGAGATGGCCAAAGAGTTAAACCCAAACAGCGCGCAATTTTATCCTTTAATGGTGTACCCTGGAAACGAAGCATACCGCTGGGCCCAACGCAATGGCCTGTTGGCCACGGAAGACTATTCCAAATGGGTAACCCCGGAAGGACTGCATACTACAACCGTTTCAAGGCCTGGCTTGCCGGCTGATGAAGTGGTCAGGTGGTGCAACCGCGCACGGCTGGAGTTTTACACGAATCCAAAGTTCTTAAAGAAAATGGCCGTGCAGGCTGCCGCCAATCCTGTTGAAGCCGTGCGCATGGCCAAAGCGTCCAAAGTGCTGTTCAAACACCTGGCGGATTATGCCACGCGCAAAGACGCCGTTGCAAAAGGATAAGGCTTGCCACTGTTGAAATTTTAGAGTACGGAAAGGGTTGAATGCCCATGATTTCAGTAATCATCCCTGCGTACAACGCGGAAAAAACCATTTCAAACTGCCTGCATGCGCTTGAAGAGCAGAGCGTAAAAGAAAAATTTGAAGTCATTATAGTAGATGACGGCAGCACAGACCGCACTGCCGAAACTGCCAAGGGCTTTAAGGGCGTACGCGTAATCCTTCAAGCCAATAAAGGCCCTGCGGGTGCACGCAATCATGGCGCGCGCGAGGCATGTGGAGAAATCCTTGTTTTCACGGATGCGGACTGCGAGCCTGCTCCAAACTGGTTAATGGAAATGGCAAGGCCCTTGGAAGATTCTCTTGTAGGGGGCGTGCAGGGCGCCTATGCCACGCGCCAAAAAGAGGCTGTGGCGCGCCTCGTGCAATTGGAAATAGAGGAACGCTATGAGCGCATGAAAAAATCAAAGGAATTGGACTGGATTGGAACGTATGCCGCGGCATTCCGAAGAAAGGATTTCATGGAATTAAAGGGCTTTGATGAGGCATACAAAACGTCTTCAGGTGAAGACCCTGATTTTTCATACCGCTTGCATGGAGCGGGAAAACGGCTTGCATTCAATCCGAATGCCGTTGTCTACCACACGCATCCATGCACGTGGTCCAGGTACTTTTGGACAAAGTTCTACAGAGCGGCATGGCGCACCAAGTTGTACAAGGACCATCCGGGAAAGGCTGTGCACGACTCTTACACGCCGCAATTACTCAAGGCCCAGATTATTTTGACTTATATTGCATTGGCCGGAGTTTTTCTTGGAAGCGGTTTTCTTGTCATTGGAGCATCAGCGGTTTTGCTTGGTTCTGGTTTTCCGTTTGCATTCTTTGTAAAGGAAAAGGAAAAAGGATTTTGGCTGGAAGCCCTTGCGCTGGTTGTAACGCGTTCATTTGCATTCGCGTTGGGCTTGCCGTACGGCGTGCTAAAGGGGATGGTGGCCCGATGAGTGAAAAAAAATTTAAAATTGTTCACGTGCTCCACCATTTTGAACCGTGCAAAGGCGGCATTGAGAGTGTGACATTGAACCTTTGCAGGCAATTGAAAAAAAAAGGCCATTCCGTTGAAGTGGTGTGCCTGAACAAGTGCCCGCATGGAACCAGCTCCCTGCCGCCTGAAGAAACAATTGAAGGGATTGTCGTGCACCGCGTGCCCTTTTTGGATTTGAAGTGGTACAAGTGCCCGTTCCACGTCATGGAGAAAATTCCAAGAGACGCGGACATCGTGCACGTGCATGGACTGGGTTTTTTCTCTGATTTATTGGCATGGAATAGAAAACGGTTTTCCGGAAAGCTTGTGCTTTCAACCCACGGGGGCATTTTTCATTCAAATTCCAGCGTGTTCAAACAAATGTATTTCAATTTTATTGCAAGGCGGACATTGCGCGCATTTGACAAGGTCATTGCGGTAAGCGAGCACGATGGAACGCTGTTCAAACGCATTATTCCAGTAGAAAAAATGATTGTAATTGAGAACGGAGTTGACGTGGCGCAATTCAATCCAAACCACGAAAGGGACGAAGACGCGTTCTTGTTTGTTGGGCGCTTCTCGGAAAACAAGCGCGTGGAATTGCTTGTAGAAACGCTGTTAGAGGCATTGCCACAAGAGCCTAAAATAAAACTCTGGCTGGCAGGAATAGATTGGAATGAGGCATTAAAGCATTTGAGAGAACGCGTGCGCGCGCTGGGCATTCAACGCAGCGTGGAATTTTTTGAGAAACCATCCAATGAAAAATTGAAAACCCTTTATGAGCGCGCAGGCCATTTTGTTTCGGCTTCTGCCTATGAAGGCTTTGGCCTTTCACTCGTGGAAGGAATGGGCGCAGGATGCATTGCCATTGTTCAGGGCATTGAATCCTTTGAACGGATTTTGGACCACGAAAAAAACGGGTTCCTTGTGGACTACTCCAACCCTGAACAGGTTGCGCACGAATGGGTGCGCATACGGGACTTGGACAGAAAAAACAAGGAAGGTTTGCGCGTTGAGGCGCGCAGGCGCGCCCTGGAATTTGACTGGTCAAAAAAGGTGGGGGAATTTGAACAGGTTTACATGGAAGTGAAGGGCCCATGAAAGTTCTGTTGCTGTCAATGGATTTCACAGTTCCTGGAATGCACGGGGGCAGTTCTCATGTGGAAGGAGTGGTGCGCGCATTGAACGCGTTGGGTCATGAAGTTTTTTTGTTTACTCGGAAAGAGTGTGGAAGCGCGGAATGGGCAGACCAAGCCTTATTACATCCCTATTACCTGCCTTTTGCCCGCATTGGGCTTGTGCGTATGGCACAATATTGGATGTACGCTTTTCTTGGGGCGCTTTGGCTTTCGTGGACAAAAGGCATTGACCTGGTGTGGGAGCGCTCAAGGCCGTTTGGAGGCGCGGGCATCCAGACCGCAACCATTCTACATAAAAAATCCGTGTTTGAATTGAACGAGCCCTTGTTGTACACGTTTGCGGCCCCTGCAGAGTCGTTAAAGTACAAGGTTATGGCCCGCCTGCTTGGGTCCGCGGCGCGCAGGGCCTCTGTAGTAGTGGCCACCCATTCATGCATGGTGGAAGGCCTGAAGCCAAAGAAAGTGGACTTGACGGATTGGGGGGCAGACCCTGAATTGTTTGCAAAGGGGCCTCACGCAGACACTATTCGCAAGGCCCACGGCCTTGTAAAGGGCAAGACTGCATTGTACATGGGGAGCCTCCGCTCATGGCACGCGCTGCGTGAAACACTCAACGCCTTTTCACTGGTCATTGAAAAAGAACCCCAAGCAAAACTTCTTTTTTTTGGCCAAGGAGAACTTTCTGTACAGTGCGATCAATGGATAGCTGAATTCCATCTTCAGGGACACGTAAAAAAAATACCCTGTGTTCCACACCGCGAAGACCTTTCCGCTTTCATTCACGCCGCGGATGTGTGCCTGGCCTTGTACAACCGGAACTTTGAATGGTTCAAAAAGTTGGATTACTTTTATTCGCCCATCAAAGTGCACGAGTACAAGGCGTGCGGGAAACCTGTCGTGGCAAGTGATCTGGGCAATTTACGGAAACTGGTGGCAGATGGAAAGAATGGGTTTTTGGTGAATGAACAGGATGCACAAGAAACGGCTGACGCAATCCTAAAACTGTTGCGCAATCCTGCGTTGCGCAAGAAAATGGGCGCGTTCAATCAAAAAGAAGTGCGCGAAAAGTATGCGTGGAAGGCATTGGTTCAAAAAACCCTTTCGTTATTGCAGGAATAAGGATGTTGAATGGCATGGGCAAATCCATTATTGTTCCCGCGTACAACGAAGAAGCAGGCATTGTTGAAGTGATTAACCGGTGCAGGGCTGTTTGCCAGGCGGGCGATGAGATTGTAGTGGTGGACGATGGAAGTAAAGACAAAACCGCGGAACTTGCCCAAAAAGCAGGCGCACGCGTGGTAAAACTGGAAAAAAACAGGGGAAAAACCAGGGCGTTGCGTGAAGGCTTTTCTGTGGCGAAAAATGAAGTCATTGTAACCATTGACGCGGATTGCACGTATCCGCCGGAAGCCATTCCTGAAATGGTAAAAGCATTGGATGGCGCAGACCTGGTGGTTGGAACGCGTTTCAGAAAAATGTGGCCCAGGGGACTTCCCCTGCATCGCGTGCTGGCCAACAAGGTTGGAGCCCTGGTGACAAGCATTATTCTGATGCGCAAAATTACGGATGTTACCACTGGCTTGCGCGCGTTCCGAAAGCAGTTGATGAAAGAAATTCCAATTCATGCCCGGGGACTGGATTTCGAAGCCGAACTCACTGCGAGGGCCATCACGTGCGGGTACAGGTACAAAGAAGTGCCCATTGAAACCGATGAACGCAAAGGGGTCAGCACGCTTCGGTTTTTCCGGCACACGGGCATGTTTTTTGCGGCTGTGTTAAGGGGAAGATTTGGAAGGTAGCCCTACATTGAACCTGAAAGAGCATGCATATACGTTTTTTCCAGTTCGTCTGCAAGGCGTGCATCATAGGAAAAACGGTGTTCAACCATTTTGCGCGCGTTTTTTCCCAGGCGCACGCCCAGTGCAGGGTTGTGCATCAGTTCTTCGAAGGCATGTGCAAGTGCTTGGGGTTGATGGGGTTCAACAAGCAATCCTGTTTTATGGTCTTCAACTGCTTCCGGAATGCCCCCCACTCTTGTTGCGACAAGGGGCTTGGCGCACGCCATGGCTTCCAGTACGCCGTGGGGAAAAGGATCGTACCACGATGGAAGCACAACCATGTCATGCCGGGCAATAATGGAAGGCAGGCGTTCATGGGGTACTGCATTTTGAAAATGTATGCAATGGCCAAGGCCTTTTTGTTGGACCGTGTGGGTCAACTCCTTTTGGTAGGAGCCGGTACCAAGGATGGTCAATTCAAATAGAGGTCCTTCTTTTTCAACAAGAATTTTTAATGCTTCGGCAAGGTCCTGCAATCCTTTCCAGGGCACAATTCTTCCAAAGTACAGGATTTTGAACACCCCATTGGATGGAGGTGCGGTCTTTGAAGGTGCAAACAGGTTTGAGTCCACCGCGTTGTGCACCACGAAAGTTTTTTCAGGAGAAATACCTTGGGCTTCCAGCCTGCTTTTTTGAAATGCACTGGGTGCTATCAAGTACTGGGCATGGGAGGCAAGCGAATATTGCAAGAAGTCCATGAAGCGCACGCGCAATGGAAGGGTATTCGGGGCACTTGCCTCGTATTTTTTTTGCATTTCTTCAAAAGACATTTTTCCATTGTTTAACAGGTATTCCACGGACAAATCTCCAGTGTACTTGGCTAGAAGCGGAATGGAACGCAGGGAAAACAGGCGGCCTTTCACGGCCGCTGAAACGCTGATATTTAAATCATGGGCGTGAATAATGTCAATATTCTTGTCGCGCACAAGCTTGAATACCAGCCATGAAAGGCCTTCGATTGCTGAAAGTCCGTCCAGCAAGCCATACCTTGAGGGGTCTTTTCCAGCATACCATGCCCGATTCACATCAAAACCGTTCACGTGTTCATGATTTGGGAATCCTGGAAAGGCCAGTGCGGCCACATGAACAGAGTGGCCTTTTTCGGCAAGCAGTTTGGCGATGACAGGGACTGAAGAAGCAGGGCCTCCAATGCGCGGAGGGTAATTGGCGGATACATGCAAAATGTTCATGGAAAGGCCTTTAACGATTCTGGGGGTGTATTAAAACACGTTGATGTTGATTTCACTGGAATAACTGCACGTCTGGCAAATGTCAAGTTCCTGGCGCAGGATTTGCCTGCGCATCTTCTGGTATTCTGGAGAACGCCAAATCTCCTTGAACGGCTTTTCGTTGACGTTTCCAACCACGTGCTTTCCGTCCCCGTCATAGCAGCAGCTGCTTACATCCCCGTTCCATAGAATGTTCGTGCCCCACGCCCAATAACAAATGGATTTTTTGTTTTCGTGCACGCTTCGGATGAATTGCCTGCTTTCCGGAAGGAAAATGCTTTGCTTGGCAAGCTTTTCTTTGATGTCCTTGTACGCGCCAATGGAAATGGTTTTGAAGATCATGTGGTCCACTCCAAATTCGCGGGCCATTTTAACAATGTCTGCGAGCTGGTGCTCGTTGGATTTCATTACCAGGGTTTGAAGAGTTATGATTGGCTTGTCAAACCCGTTTTCTTTTTTGTACGCACATATTTTTTGAATATTTTCAACTGTAGTGTTAAAGTTGGATCCAATGCGGTAGAATTCATGGGCCTGCGCCGTGGCGCCATCCAGCACGACAATCAGATGGGAGAGCCCGCTCTCAAATATTTGGGGCAGGAATTTGTCGATAATAGTGGTGTTGGAGCTTATTTTTACCTTGATGCCTTTTCCTTCTGCGTATTTTATCATTTTGAACAGGTCTGGGCACATGAAGGGTTCGCCTTGGCCGAACAATTCAATGGTTTCTGTTTTGCGCGGCAGTCCATCCACGAGGTTTTTGAAGGTCTCAAAGGACATGTTTCCTGTTTCCCGTGTCATGGTTTCACGCAGACACAAGGGGCACTTGAGGTTGCACCTTGAAGTGGGTTCAACGGCTAAGACAAGCGGGGCATTCGCGTACAAAATGGAATCAGGAACCATGGAGAGCAGCCTGGATGTTGACTCAAAGGGCGCGTATTTGACCATTTTGCGTCCCACGAATTTCATTGCACGGGTAAGCATGCTATTTTCCCCCCGACAATACACTGCGGGTCACATACACCGGGAGCACGGCCGCGCGCACCAATGTTGAGAGCGCTTCCACCAGGCCCACTTGAATGGAGGATCCCACATTCAAAGACGCTTGGCGCGCGGATATGAGCGCAACTGCAAATGGCAGAATGCCAAGCACGCCAAGAACGCTTAAAACTCCAAAACCGCCCAACGCGCCCGTGACAAATAATGCGAGTACAAGGTAAAGTGCTACTGCAAGTCCAAAGTCTGCATCCCATTTTTTGGAGTGAAGAAAGTGAAACGCCTTGCCCTTGGCATACCAGGCATGTTTTTTCACATACTCCCAAATGCTTCCCTTTTCTTCCAGGTGAATCATGGAGTATCCGTTTAGGCGAAGTATGCGGTAGCCTTTTGCCCGAAGCCTGCCGGCAATAAAACCCTCTTCCTGGGCGACCAGGCGTTCATCCAGGCTTCCAACGGCGCGTTCATAGGCTTCTTTTTTTACTATAAAATTTCCCCCCAACGTATCAATGTACCCTGTTTTGTCCAGGCGCCTGAACCGCGCCTCGTACAATTTTGAGAACAATGTGCGTGTTGAATACTGTTTGCGCAGCCCTATGACCCCGCCAAGCGTGGAATCGTTTTCGAATGCATCCATCGCACGTTCAAGGAAACCCTTTTCCACCAATGAATCGCCGTTGACGACAAACACGTATTCTCCTTTTGCTTCGCGCATGCCGGTGTTGTACGCAAGCGGAATGGAAGCATGTGAAAGCCGAATCACGCGTGCATTTTTTTCCGAGGCAATCTCGCAGGTAGAATCGCTGGAAAGGCTGTCGACTACAATAACTTCCTTGTTTGAATAATTCAAGGCGTTCACGCAGTCCAGGCACTTTCCAATGAACTCTGCCTTGTCTTTGGTGGTGACGAGAACAGTTACAAGCGGCTTTTTGGACATATCCAATTAGCTCCCTGAAGCGCGCGAGACAAATGATTTAAAGTATTGGAGGAAGCCCTTCATGTTTCTCTGCAGGTCCCATACTGAACGAATTTTTGTAATGCGGTGCAAAATATACCTGGGGCGCATGTAAAATTCTTTGTAGGCCTGTTTTTGCTTGCCCACCAGGTATTCGGCCGTCAAACCCTTGGTCACAAATACAGGTTTGTCTGTTGCCACCATGTATCCTTCGAATGCCCCTTCATCAAAGTCCCCATATTGCGCTGCATATTGATACAAGGGAGCTCCAGGGTATGGAACAGTAATGTTGAAACTCGCCGTACTGAGCGGGAGGGATTTGGCAAATACAATGGTGTCTTGAATGCTTTCCTCGTTGTCTGTGGGCAGGCCAATTTGAAAGTATCCTTTTGCTTCAATGCCTGCCTTGTTGCAAATGGTTACCGCGTCGCGCACCTGCTGGAGGGTAATGCCTTTTTTAATGAAGTTGAGCACGCGTTGGCTTCCTGATTCAATTCCAAAGCTTATTTGCCAGCAGCCTGCGCGCTTCATCTTTTTTGCAAGGTCCAAGGTAATGGAATGCACGCGGCCCTCGCAACTCCACGTCATGTCCAACCCCCTTGAAAGGATTTCATCGCAAATGGCTTCCACTCTCTTCATATCAAATAGGAAGTTGTCATCGTAAAAGTTAATTTCCCGTATACCATGCCCTTTGTTCAGCATTTCCATTTCGTCCACTACATTCTTGGCGCTTCTGCCCCTGAAGGTGTCGCCAAAACTGGACTTGTCGCAGAAAATGCATTTGAATGGGCACCCGCGCGAGCTCATCATGGTTGTAACCGGCCACCGCTTGTACTTGGTGCTGGGCCTGTAAGCTGTAAGAGCCGGTAAGAGGTCGCGGGCAGGAAATGGAATGGCATCAATGTCTTTAATCAAAGGCCTTGGCGGGTTGCGCATGACCTGGCCATTCTTTTTGTATGCCAGCCCTTGAATTTCTTCCGGAATTTTTTTTCCTTCCACGAATTGAAGGAGGTCGCAAAAGGTTTCTTCGGCTTCTCCCGATACACCAAAATCGAATGCATTGCTTTGCAGGGTGCGCTCGGGCATGGCACTGAAGTGAGGTCCGCCAATGACAATGGGAATGCTCATCTTTTCCTTTATTGTTTGGCATATTTTTTCCATGCGTGGGTGTGAAACAGTAACGGATGTTACGGCAAGAATATCGCATTTGGAATCAAGGATTCGTTGAATGGTTTGTTCTTCGGTAATGAATTCTGCAAAGGCATCAATTAATTCCACGCGATAGCCTTTTTCGCGCACGTATCCTGCAATGTACGCCATTCCCAGGGGCGGGTTGACCATGATCATGCCTGGGTCGTAATTCAACATTTCTTCATGGGACAATGGGGGGGTGACCATGGTTATTTTCAGGGTTTTCGCATGCAAAGGGGCTTGAGGGACTTCGGGCAAACCTGGGCGTTGACCAATTTGAACAAGTTCCATTTCCTGTAAACCCCCTTTATATATAGGATTAGTTAACCCGTGGGTGCATTTAAAAGTATAGGTTTTTGGTACAAAAGAACCTGGAAGACTGTTTTTCAATGAGCTCGAACCAATAAAATTAATAAAGCGTGGGGAATCGTTTTAATCCATTAAAAGCGGTTTTTCAGAAGGGCTGGCATGAAAGTATTGTTTGTACTGCAGGACCTTTACACGGAATCCATTCCCCTGATGACCTTGTCGGCTGTACTCAAGCAGGCCGGGCATGAAACCGACCTGGTATTGTTGTCCCATGAACCCAACTACAAGGAAGCCGTAAAAGCCTTCAAGCCCGACATGATATGTTTTTCTGTTCTGGGCAGCATGATGCGCGAATTCTACTTCAACCTTTCCGCAGAACTCAAAAAAGAAACCCCGTTCGTTTCCGTTTTTGGAGGCGTGCCAGCCACTATGACCCCTGAATTGTTTGTTTCAAACGATGCAGTGGACGTGGTGTGTGTAGGCGAAGGGGATGAAGCCATTGTTGAATTGGTCCAGGCCCTGCAAACAGGGACAGATTACACGTGCATTCAAAACCTTTGGGTGAAAAAGAATGGGACTATTTACAAGAACCCTGTACGCAACCTTATTCCCATGGTAGATGAATTGCCGGACCCCGACCGGGAACTCATTTACAAGTACCCTGACTTTAAGGAAAAGGAAATAAAAAATTTCCTTACTACACGCGGGTGCCCGTTTCCATGCACGTACTGCTACAATCACTTCATGCATGGACTCTACAAAGGAAAAGGAGTGTATGTGCGTAGGAGAAGCGTTCGAAGAGTAATCGATGAAATTAAACGCGTGCGCGACACGTATGGATTGGAGCGCGTGAACTTTGTGGATGACTTGTTCACCATCGACCAGAAATGGGTGCTTGAATTTTGCGATGTGTATAAGAAAGAGGTTGGCCTGCCGTTCATTTGCCAGACGCGCGCGGAAATGGTGAACGATGAACTGGCTCGCGCGCTCAAGGAAGCTAACTGCTGTTCCGTAGACTTTGCCATTGAATCTGGAAATGACTTTTTGCGCAACGATGTGATGCGGCGCAACATGACCAAAGAACAAATTTTGAATGCCGGCCGCGTCCTGCACAAGCACAAAGTTAATTTTACCACGCTCAACATGGTGGGGCTTCCCGGGGAAAGCATTGAGAATGCGTTTGAAACCATGGAATTGAATGCCAAAGTGAACCCCAATTATGCGGCCATCTACTTGTACCAGCCTTATGAAGGATTGAAACTCACAGAGTACGCAAAAGAACACGGGTATTTGGACAAAGACAAGGAAAAACACGTAGACTATCATTATGGCGTGTCATTAAACCTGAAAAACAAACACGAATTCAAAAACGTCCATGACCTGTTCTTTTTGGGAGTCAAGTTTCCATTCCTTATTCCCACCATAAAAAAATTGGTAAAAGCCCCTTCAAATCCTGTCTACCATGCTTTTGGGAGAGGAGCAAGCGCGTATGCCAGTCTCTTTGTGACTCAATATACATCCCTGGGCTTTCAATTGAAGCGCGTGAAAAAGCTTGCACGTTTGAAACTGGGATTGGGCGCTAAGGCCAGCGCTTGAATGAACCCACGGCTGGTTTTGACTCGAGCACTCCCTGTACCGCCCAAAAGTAGCCCGCCAACACGATTACATAAACGGCCAGCCGTGACACAACGGCAACCGCAGCCGCCACAGGGGTTGGATATCCCAGAAATCCATACAAGAAGACCATGGCCGCCTCGCGCGCTCCAATGCCTGCGGGAAGCTGTGTAATTCCCCCAACAAACGCAATAGCCGCATTCACTGCAAAAATGAATCCAAAGGGAACGTCCACGCCATACGAAAGGAAAAAAAAGTAGGTGGAAAGAACTCCCACCACCCAGTTCAACAGTGTAAAGAAAATGACAGGGTACATGGAAGAATGTGAAATCATGGTTTTCCAGTCCGCGCGCACGGCATGTACCATCTTAAAACCTTTTGAAATCAAGCGGTGAAAAAAGCCTGTGCGCATATCACTCCCCGATTGAAGGCGCTGAAACCAGTGTTCCGGAAAAAGAAAGAATACAAGCACTGCAATGAGCGCGAATGCCATGAAAATGAAAAAGTTGTACGTCGAATCATATGGCAGTCCTTGGAGGAAAAAGAACAGGCTGAGCAGCGTGAAAAACAGCACGGTTCCTGTGTCCAATGCAAACTCAAATGACGAGACAGACAGTCCTTCTGTTTTTCCTGACCCTGTAACTTTGGAGAGTGCAAGGGCTTTCACTGGAATGTTTGCGCGTGAAGGCGCAAAGTGCGTGACAAATTTGTCTATGAATTGGATGCGCAGGCGCATCCAAAACCCCTGCACACGGTTGAACGGTTTCAATAAATATTTCAGGCGCCAGGACAGTACAACAAAATTGAATAGGACAAATACAATTCCAAGAGCCAATAAAAAAGGGTTTTTTACGCGTACAATTATGGAAAGGTCAATTCCTGCAGTCAAGATGAAGAGCGCGAACAACGCGATTCCAATGGCATAGGAAAGCAAAACGCGTTTTTTCAAGCGGATTCCCTCAAATCGTACACGAAAACACCGCCATCCTTAAAAACAACAGGGTAGGAAAGCCCTGGCGACTCGGTGATATAATAGTCTGCGCCTTGCATGCCTTCAAACACCACTTGATGGCCCTGGGCATTTACCACAATTGGAAACGCGTTTTTGTCAAACGCGTGCTGCGCCCAGTAGAACTTGAGGGTTCTTCCCACTTGGAATTGCCTGCACGCGCTGGGAATGACTTCAGGCTTTGAAAGATCGTCCAAGGAACGGTAAAGCAAGGGGTCTTTTACATAGGTAGTTTGGAGCAGGACAGGATCCACTCCCACGCTGAATGGCGGTTCAAGCGTGTCCAGTTTTTCTGCGACTGCATAAAAACCATGGGGATAGGACTGGTTGCCTGCAAGCACAAACGCGTAGCCTGCAAAATAAGCCAAATAGGCAACGCCCAAAATTACAAGAACGTGCTTTGCGCGGTTGCCATAACGCCCTGCGATTTGCGCGCAAAGCAGGGAAAGAAAAACCGAAAACGGGAACAAGAATGCCAGGTAGACAAATTTTACTGCAAGGTACAATTGATGTACCTGTTTTTCTGCAATGCCCGGAATTCCAATGAGCATGTTAAATCCAAAGTAGGCCGCGCTTGCAACCATGACCATGCCAAGCGATACGCCAAATGCCAAAGGCACTGGCAGGGCTTTGTGTTTTGACTTCCTTAAGGCAAGCCCAATGAGAATAAATGCAAGGAACATCAAAAGCGGGGCAGGAGGCACTTTTATGCCTCCGCGCACAATGAGCAAATGCACGATTCCTTCCGGGGTAAAAAACCATTTCAGTAAGAGGCCTGCGAATTCCTGGAACACCAGAATGCCTCCTGCCAGCATCAATGCAAAGTGTTCAAGGGTTTGCATGCGCGGAACGCGCGCAAGAAAATGGTATGCAAACACGAATACCCCATACGCCATGTAAATGGGCGGATAGGCAAGCATGCCTGCAAACGAAAGCACGCGCAGCCCCTTGGAAGAAGGGCTTGAAACAAACAGGAACAGCGCGGCCACTGCAAAGAACTGGCCCATGAGCTGGGGCCCGAATCCTGCCTCGAGTGCATGCCACAGGGTAATGGAAAAGCCCCCAATAAATGCGGCGCCAAAGGCAATCCTTTCATCGAAGAGCCTGCGTGCAACAAGAAACAGGCCGAGCACGGAAAGCAGGGTGAATGCAAGCATGAGCAGCGTATTCATGGTATACGTATTTGGAAGTGCATGGTACAGCATGGAAGCTGTGCCCAAATAGATTTGAGGATAGGCATGAACGTACACGCCTGGAATAAAGGAGGAAATGCCTGTAACATTGGGGTCAAAGTGGCCTGTTTTTGCATTCACGCGGACAGCCGCGGCATGATTCATTAAATCGCTGCACGTAACGGGAAAAATGCCGCTTGGAAGGGAAACCCACACAAGCAATGCGCCCAAAATTATAAATAGGAGTGCAAACCTCTTCCACTCTTTTACAGGCTGCGATGAAAATTTTCCTGCAAGAACGGTTGCAACAACAAGGCCCAAAACAATGCCTGCAATGCTTGTACCAAAAGAAAGCAGTCCGGCATACCCAAGAAGAATGCCAATAACGCTCAAAACAGCAAAGAATGCGGTAAACCATATAAAGGCTTTTTCAAGCATAGTATGATAGTTTTGGCGTGCGAACTTAAAAAATGAAATGGTATGAACGAAAAAGAGTTCTTTGAGGATTTTTACGCGCGCGGAAAAGACGCGTGGCAGATTTTTTCCAACCGCCTTAGAACCGAAAAATTCGAGCAGCGAGCCCAAACCATTAAAGGGCTGATTGAAAAACACGCCATTCAGGGCAAAGGACTTGACATTGGATGCGGAGAAGGATTCATCGAGGAACGGTTGGGGTTGAAAGTCATAGGATTGGAGATTTCACTGGAAGCCCTTAAGCGTGCGCGCAGGGAAAAGCGCATGCAGGACTGCGTGAATGCAAATGCTGTCCGCCTGCCGTTCAAAGACAAGGCATTTAATTTTATTTTACTGCTCGAAACGTTGTACTATCATGATGCCCGTGCCCTGCTCCAGGAAGCCCGGCGCGTGTGCAAAAAAAAAGGAAGAATTGTTTTGACCGTGGGAAACAAGAATGACGCGGGCCGTTTGCTGCGGCGCGCCTTTGGAAAACAGGATGAAGACATTATTTATTCTGCCAACAAAAAACAATGGGGGGAGAAAAAATATTCATTGCGCGAGCTGATGGAATTGGCGGAAATGCACGGATTTAAAGTGCTGGGCATAAAAGGCATTTTGCTTAACATTCCATGGATGCGGCGCAGTACATGGATGCGCAGGAATGTGTTATTTCCGCTTGGAAATGCATTCAAGCCGTGGGCAAGCCAGGTAGTGCTTGTAGGAGAGAAAAGATGAAAGACCATTCCACGCTTTCAGTGGCACTCGCGCACTTCAGGTCCATGCAGGGAATGGCTTTGGAAAACCTGTTGGTGCAGGAAGGCATTGAATTTGAATCTGTACTTGAAGGGGTTGCGCCAAAGGCGGATTTAATCCTAAGCCCTGTGCACGTGAAAACGCAAGAGGCATCCCTCACGCCCTTGGAAGGTCCGGCCGTTCTCCGGCCGCTTAAATGGAAAGAACTCACGCTCTTAGCCCCTTACCCTGAAAGCCTTCCCCTTGAAGTAGACCGCGTGCTTTTGAGCGACGAGCATGGAACGCCTTTGCTTGTACGCCAAGGAAAAGCATATTTTTTCCTGCCCCGGTTTTTGGAAGAGGTGGCGCGCGCGCATGCATTGGAGTCCATGGAATACCCTGTAGACGGTTGGCGGGCGTTTTTTTACGCGTGCCTGGATGCAGTGGCGCGCGATTTGAAATTGACTTTGGAATCAAAATGGTACTACCCTGAACCTGTTGAAATGGCCGCGTGCATTTCCCTGGACGTGGACCATGCAGGGCACTATGAAAACCTTTTGCATGCCGGTATGTGGAAGGCATCTTTGATTAACGCGCTTCCATTCAAGGGCATGCTTGCACGCGCAGGCCGCAGGGTGAAGGGGATTGCACGCGTATTTCCAAGCGCACTTGATGTTGCCCAGGCAAACGGTTTTTCATGCACGGTTTTTTTCCGTTCAAGGGACCTGGAAGAGGAAGTCACGCACACCAAGCGGGGCGCGTATACAGTCAAAAAAGAAGTCCTGCACGGAACCCATGAAGCAGGCCTGCATTTTGGATCAACGCTTGGAACATACTTGCAGGGCTACGTGGAACCGTTTTTGCATGGAGAGCCTTCTGCGCCTTGGGTGGAAAACATTCCCCCTGGAAAGGCAGAGCTCGAACGCGTGTTTGATTCCATTGAAGGAAGCCGCGCGCACCACAATCATTTATTTGTGCCGGAATCTTTGGATAAAATCGAGGAAAGCGGGTTCACGTATGACTCTTCGCTGTATCCGGGAGTGCGCGTGCACCATGGAAAAAAGTGGTCTGAAGAAAAGGCATTGCATTCCAAGTGGCATTCTCCAAATGGGGTGTACTTTCCGTTTCACCCCCTAACTGAGGAAAAAAAATACGCCTTCAATGAATTTCCTGTAAGCGTGTTTGAAGAACACCATTCTGTTCCTATTGAACATGCATTTGAACGTGCACGTGCATTGAATGGAGTGCTGGTTGCATTATATCACCCTCATTTGGATGTAAGAGGATTGTGTGCGTTTGCGCGCTGCGCAAAAAAGTGCAATGCATGGAAGACCACGCTCAACCGGGTAAGTGCCTGGGTGCAGGAACGCGAGCGCATGCCCCTATCCCGCGTTCCCTGGACGCGGATCGGGGGCCTTGTACAGGGGCTTGAACATGAAAAATTCGTGCGCGTTGGCGCGCATTGGTTGAAGGAAAACAAGCATGCAACATGGAGTGCCCCTTTGTGATCGCAAGCTTCCTTGCAGATGCTTTTGCTTCGTTCATTGAAGTGTATGGGTATCCTGCTATTTTCGTGCTCATGGCGTTGGAGTCCATGATTGCCCCTGTTCCAAGCGAACTTGTAATGCCCTTCGCAGGATACGTGGCCGCGCAAGGCAAACTGGATTTTGTTCTTGTAAACGTGTTTGCGCTTGGCGGCAGTTTACTGGGTTCGCTTGTCTCCTACTATGCGGGCAAAATCCTGGGCCGCAAACTTGTTGTTCAATATGGAAGATGGCTTGGGCTCAGGCCCAGGCATTTGGAGTGGACAGAAAAATGGTTTAACCGCCATGGTACTAAGACGGTTTTTATTGCGCGTTTCATTCCAGTGGTGCGCCACCTTATTTCCATTCCTGCGGGAATAAGCAGAATGGCATTGGGGCCTTTCCTGGCAATGACTTTGGTGGGAGCTACTCTTTGGAATGGGTTCCTTGCATACCTTGGAATGGCTTTGCGCGGGCAGTATGGGTTGATTGTCCAATACAGCGAAGCATTGGACATTTTAATCGTAATTTTGCTTTTAATCGCGCTTCTTTATGCATGGAAGAAGGTGCATGAAAAACGCAGCCCTGCACCTTGAGGCAAGAGCAGGAAAGGGCAATGGGTAGTGAGCCTATCCAATTTCAAAAAGTACAATCCCTGCCTGCCCCGCCTTGTGCAGTTTTATACAAAAGGCCCCTGCCAGGCATATAAACATAATGTTATATATGTAACAGAATAATATTAAAGTGTTATGAGTTCAGTAGCACGGGTGGTTGAGCGGAATCTTGAAAGCGAGCCTTTCCTCAAGGAGGCCTTGGCGCGCAAAATCATTAATTATGGCGCGCTTGCGGTTGAACTGAAACAAGGGGTTGAACGGGAGGTAGGCAAACCCGTGCGCGTTCCTACTATTGCCATGGCCTTGCACCGGCTTGCAGAAAAGCACCGCGCGACAAGAAAATCATTCCGCGTGGGCTTGAAAAGCGAATTGAACATGAAAACAGGCCTGGTGGATGTAACCCTTGCAAGATCCCCTTCCCTCATCAACCGGGTGCGCGAGCTTTATGGAATTGTTGATTTCAAACAAGGGGATTTTTTGAACATCATTTGGGGCATGTATGAAGTGGGGATTATTTTGAATGACCATCACCTGGAAGACGCGCGAAAGATTCTCGCGCGGGAGGAAATCATCAACACCGAGCAGGATATGACAGCTGTTTTCATGCGCTTTGGAAAGGAATTCTTTTACACGCCCGGAGGTTTAAGCCGCATTACAACAGAGCTGGCGTGGCATGGAATCAACGTGTATGAGGCTATTTCAACCATGACCGAGTTCACCATTCTTGTAAAGAAAAAGAATTTAACGCGCACATTCGAAGTGCTTGATGCACTTTTTGCAAAGAAATAGGCCTTGGCATAAAAAAACCAGTTTCCTTGTACCAAATGCTTTAAAACACTTGTAAGGCCCCTTGTTTAATATTCATTTGGTACGCTTTTACCAGCCGGAAGATGGCTTTTGGTACAACCGTGGATTTTAACAAGGAGGAGTCATAATGCCATTGGATAACAAAAATATTTCTGCGCGCGTATGCATCATCGGCCTTGGATATGTAGGCCTGCCTCTTGCATGCCTGGCCGCGCGCAAAGGATTTGAAGTGAGCGGACTGGACATAAATAACCGCACTGTGGAGCATGTGAATGCAGGAAAAAGTCCAATTGCAGACAAGCACCTTGAAAAAGAATTGGCAGACTTGAAAGGCCGCATTCATGCAACCACAAACCCTGCAGAATGCCTGAGCAAAAACCAGATTATTGTAGTGTGCGTTCCCACTCCTGTGGACGAGAAATTCAACCCGGACCTTGAACCTGTAAAAAAGGCGTGCGAAACCATTGCCCTGCACCTTCAAAAAGGCCAGCTTGTTATTGTTGAGAGCACCGTGTATCCTGGAACCACTGAAGAAGTGGTAAAACCCATACTTGAATCCAAGGGGCTTGTTGAAGGAAAGGATTTTGATCTTGCCTTTTGCCCTGAACGCGTGAACCCAGGCGACGAAAAATGGAACCTGGAAAAGATTCCGCGCGTGCTGGGAGGATTTTCAGACAAGGGAACAGCGCGCGCACACTCGTTTTACGCCCAACTGTTGGGCGCGCCTATCCGCGTTATGCGTTCTGCGCGCGAAGCCGAGGCTGTGAAAATTCTTGAAAACGTTTTCCGGGACATCAACATTGCCATGGTCAATGAACTGGCCCGGTCGTTTGACCACTTGGGCATTGATACGGTGGATGTCATTGAAGGCGCAAAAACCAAGCCGTTCGGGTTCATGCCCTTTTATCCAGGGCCCGGGGTTGGAGGCCACTGCATTCCGGTAGACCCCTATTATTTGATTGAAAAGGGAATGCTCAATGGTTTTAACCACCAGTTCCTTGTGCTTGCGCGCAAAATAAACAGCGAAATGCCCTTGTATGTAATAGAACGCGTGCAGGAAGCCCTCAATGAATTTGAAAAAGGATTCAAGAACAGCAGGATTGGAGTGCTGGGCGTGACCTACAAGGGAAACGTAGATGATGTACGGGAAAGCCCTGCACTGAAAGTCATTGCCGAACTCCAAAAAAAAGGCGCCCTGCTCTCCATCTTTGACCCATGGACAACCGCTCAAAGTCATGTATCTTCCCTTGAAGAAGCGCTTAAGGAAAAAGATTGTGTGGTACTGCTTACCGACCACAAGGAATTCATTGAAATGCCTTTGGAAAAATTGGCCCAAGCCAAAGTAAAAAGCGTGGTGGATGCAAGGAATGTGTGGGACAAAGAAAAAGTAAAAGCACTTGGCATTCTGTATTTGGGAGTGGGCCGGAAATGAAAATCCTTTATATCAATGATACGTCTTACCCGGGCATAAACGCTGGAGCGATAAGGGCATACTATTTTTGCAGGTATTTGAGCGAATGGGGCAACGATATAACCCTTATCACTGACAGGGAGAACAAGGAATTCCCGTGGAAAACAATAAAATTCAGTGGAAAATCCATTCCGCAAATCTTTCCCGGGTTTGGGTTTGTCCCGTCAATACTCAACCAGACGTTGAAGGAAACAAAAAAACAAAAATTTGACCTGGTTTTTGGGTCCATGCCTTTGTTCAGCTCCGGGTTGACGGCATACATCGTACACAAAATTGCACGCATACCCCTGGTAATAGACGTCAGAGACCCGTTTATCAGAAGCATGTTCCAAGAAGAAAAAACAGCGGGCTACATTTACCAAAAATCGTTGAAAGGGAGGATCCTCAAACCGTTAGAGGCAAAAATATTTGGGGCTGCAAAAGAGATTATTGTAACCAACCCGGGAATAAAAAAAGAGCTGATGACCGTTCATAAAATTCATGAAAAAAAAATTCGAGTGATTTACAACGGCTTTGACGAAAAGGGGTGGGAAAAAATAGAACCAAAAAAGTTTGTGAAAAAGACCCTGCTCGCTGCCGGAAGGATTACCACCGCAAAAAGTTTTGATGTCGTAATCGGGGCTTTGAAGGTATTGGGGGACGACTGGCAGTTTGTAATGTGCGGGGATGGCGATGCGGGAATACAAAAATTTTTGGATGCAGCAAAAAAAGAGGGGGTATCTGAAAAAGTCATTTTTGCAGGAAAACTCGCGCAACAAGAAGCCATCAGTTACACCAAGGGAGCCGATATCCTTGTTGCCAGCAACCAGTTGAACGATTCGCTGAAGTATGCCATTCCTGGCAGGACTTTTGAGTACATTGCTGCCGGCAAGCCCATCCTGGCGATTTGGCCAAAAGGCGGCGATTTCGATGAATTCCTCACAAAGTTCGACTGTGGAAGAATAGTGGGAAGAGACCTGGAAGAGGTAAAAAAAACAATCCTCTTCCTGTACGAGAACCGGAAAGAGCTGGGAGAAAACGCCCGGAAAGCGTCCAAAAATTTTACGAGAGAAGACCAGGCCAAGCAATTGATGCACGTTTTTGGGGAGGTCGTTTCTTGAATTCAACCACGTCAAAGGAACTTGTCAGGGAAGTGCTTGAAGAGTTAAGCCCGTTAAGGCAAAAGGAGGGAAACTATTTTGACCCTGTTTACACGGGTTTGGAAAGGCAAAGACCTGTTGCTGAAATAGCAAAAGCCCTTCATGTCTCCGGGAAAAAAAAAGAGGCGGAGAAAAGCCTTGACTGGGTGGTTGGCGTGCAAAACCAGAATGGTTCGTGGAACGAGGTTTTGCCTGGAATAACGGCTGAGAGCAGCGTGGACACTTCGATTATTGGCAGAATCGTTTTGATGGCTTACAACAAAACAGGCAAAAAAAGTTACCTTAACGCCGCCCTGAGAGCGGGGCAGAATGTTTTGAAAAAAGAAATCGGCTACGGAAAGTTCATCAAGTCATTCCACCATTATGGGGACGTGCTGAATGTCAGCGCAAACTGCGCCGCCTTTTTTTACGCGCTTTTCCTGCAAACAAAGGACAAAGGTTTTTTGGATGCACGGGACAGGGCTGTCTTTAACTGCTGCAAATGGCAGTTCAAGGACGGAAGTTATCCCTACATGGGGAGCGAACGGGCTTATCCCTATGAAAACCATTTTCATGTGCCCGACCCGCACTACCACGCAATAACATTGTATTACCTTCTCCTAAGCGACCCCCGCCTTGAAAACCCTTACCTGAAAATTTCGGCCGAAAAAGCCGTTAAATGGCTGGAATCCGTTCTGCACCCGAATGGGTGGGATTGGAGCAAGGGAAAACTGGTTTTTTCCCTTGGCTTTACTGCAGGTTATGCATATGCCGCTTATTGTTTTGATTTTTTCGGAAAAGAGGAACAAAAAAACATTTGCCTGAACAAGCTGCCGGAATTCAGGATGAAATACGGATTCGGCTTCTGGGAGGAAGCAAGAATAAACGAAACAATCAAGGGCATTGCATCGGAATTGTTCAACTTGGACTGGAAAACCCAATTGAATTACCCTTTTCCCGTCAGGTTGTGGAGGGCAAAGCAGATAATAAAAGGCCAGCTTTTTTTGAGGAAAAAAAAGGAGTTTTCGTTGTATTTTACTCCGCAGATACTGGATTGCCTGACGGAAAATGAGTGGAGGCATTCCTAATGAGACAGTTGCTCGCCAAAAATAAGAAAATAATCGTGGAAGAAGTTCCTCTCCCAAACTGCCTGGATAATGGCGTGATTGTCGAAAACAGGTTTTCTTTGATCAGCACGGGAACAGAGTTAAGATCCCTCGGAGCAACGGACCTTGACGTAGTCAAAAAAGCCACAGACACAAAGCTTTTGAAAAACCTTCCATTAATGATCAGGAGCTACGGGGTAAAAGGCTTCGTCGAAAAAATCCAATCCAAATTGGAGCATACAACCGAGCTTGGCTACAGTTCTGCAGGGGTTGTAGTCAGGGTTGGAAAAAACGTGAGGGATATTTCTGTAGGAGACAAGGTTGCTTGCGCAGGGGCAGGCTATGCCAACCACAGCGAATTCGTCTTTGTTCCAAGAAACCTTGTCGCAAAAATACCCGAAAGAGTGTCGTTCGAAGAAGCCTGTTTCTCCACAGTCGCGTCCATAGCCATGCATGGAATGAGAAGGGGAAAAATAGGATTGGGTGAAAAGGTTGCAGTTATAGGCTGCGGGTTGATTGGCGTACTTACATTGGAATTGCTGAAGGCGAACGGCGCCATGGGCATTGGCATTGAATCCGACCGCGAAAGAATCGCGCTGTTGAAGTCCATGGGATTGAACGTTGTACACGTGAGTGAGGCTGAAGAAACCGTGCACGATTTCAGCCAAGGAATCGGGGTTGATTCTGCAATAATCACGGCTGCAAGCGATAGCAACGAGCCCATGGAACTGGCTTCAAGGCTTTGCAGGGTCAACGGACAAATCATCGTTGTAGGGGTTGTAGGGCTGACCTTGGACAGGAGCTCTGCATACAGGAAAGAAATTGACGTGAAGCTTTCAAGGAGTTATGGCCCCGGAAGGTACGACCCATTATATGAAGAGTTCGGCGTTGATTATCCTTTCGGTTATGTGCGGTGGACCGAGAACAGGAACATGCAAAGTTTTCTTGAGCTTGCAAAAGAAAAGAAGGTTGACGTGAGAAAACTTGTTGGAGGGATATATGAACTTGGTGATGCTGAAAAAGGGTATGATGAATTAAACGCAAGGAGAATTTTGGCTGCATTGATAAAGTATTCTGGGAAAAAAGATTCAACAAGCACGGTTGTTTTACCCGAAGCAAAGGCAAAAAAAACAGGGCAAATTAATGTTGGAATCATTAGCGACAAGCGCTTTGAGGAAAACGCGCATTTGAATTTCTGGATTCCCAACATGGCAAAAATTCCTGATTTTAGCATCAAGGGAATTTCCCTTCATAAAGGGAACGATTCCAAAGAAATGGCCCAAAGGTTCAATGCAGGGTTCTGCACGACAGACTTCAACGAAATAATAAACAATGCGGATATTGACCTTGTTTTTGTTTCAGCGACCTCGGAGCCGGAAGTGCATTCCATGATTGCCAAAAAGGCACTGGAGAAAGGGAAACATGTCTTTTTGGACAAGCCCATTGCCTTGAGCGAAAAAAAACTGGCTGAATTCAAGGAAGCCGTGAAAGAAAGCCGTTCAATCGTAATGGTGGGACACAACAGGCGGTTTTCGCCCTTAACAAAAGAGGTTAAAGATATTTTTTCGAAGTCCACTGGTCCCATGATAATAAATTACAGGGTCGTGGTTGCCCAAAAAGAAATCAATTCGCTTGCACCTGAAGAAGCTTACTCCGGGGAAATAATAAACGAAATGACGCATTTTTTCGATTTTTTCATGGCTTTAAGCAATGGTATTCCTGAAAAAATAGAGGCTTTTTCATGCGGGAACATGGGCGGAAAAAACAAGACGGATTCAAACATTGTTGTGACAATAAAGTTTTCCGACGGTTCCATTGGAAACCTTGTATTCACTTCGATGGGTTCAAAAAAATTCGGGAAAGAAAACATTGAATTGTTTAAAGGAGGCTACACCGTAAAGATAGAGGATTTCAAAAAGCTGATTGTTTTCGGTGAAAGGAGTTATTCAAAAGAATTCCAAAACCCTGAAAAAGGATGGCTTGAAGAATTAATGGAGTTAAAGAACGCGTTGAGAAGCGGAAAAACCCCCGAAAAAGACCTGGCGGATTCCATTAAATCAAATGAAATCGCTTTCGAAGTCTACAAAAAAATCAATGGTGGAATGGCATGAAAGCAGTTTTCGCGCAAAAAGGAAAAATTGTGGTAGAGGACATTCCGGTTCCTGCATGCCCTGAGAATGGAGTGCTTGTGGAAACGCATTACTCGGTGGTAAGCCCTGGAACCGAGGGGCGCGCGCTAAAGGGAAGCGGGACCAGTGCAACCCAACTCGCACAGCAAAAGAACGCATTCAAGACTCTTAAAGACCACGTGGACCGCAAAGGCGCCGGTTTTGCATGGAAGCTGGTGGAAGAACGCTTGAACCGTTTAACTCCTTTGGGGTACAGCTGTGCAGGGCGCATTGTGCAGGTGGGAAAAAAAGTGGACCAGTTAAGCGTTGGAGAATGGGTGAGTTGTGCCGGAACGGGTTTTGCCAATCATGCAGGTTTTGCCGCAGTTCCAAAAAATCTTGTGGCGCGCATTCCAAGCGGAGTGAGTGCAGATGAAGGTTCGCTTGCAACATTGGGTGCAGTGGGCATTCATGCCCTGCACCAGGCAGAATTGAAGGCCGGGGAAAACGTGGCCATTATTGGTTTGGGTTTGATGGGCATGCTCTCGCTCGCACTGGCAAAAGCCCTTGGGTTCAAGGCATGGGGAATTGAATTAAATTCTGAGCGGCGCGGCCTGGCCAAAAAAATGGGACTGGAAGCGTTCTCATTGGAAGAATGCGAACATTCCATTCGCGCGCAGACCCATGAAAAGGGCGTTGATGCCGTCATCGTGGCGGCCGCAGGAAACGATGATGAGGCCGTGCGTTTGGCCAACAGCCTGTGCAGAAACCGCGGGACGATTGCAGTGCTTGGAGTTGTTGGATTGGACTTGGACTGGAGTGCCGCATACCACAAGGAAATAAAACTTGTCATGGCGCGCAGTTACGGTCCCGGAAGGTATGATGCGCAGTACGAATTGGATGGAATGGATTATCCTTTTGAGTACGTGCGTTTTACGGAACAGCGGAACATGGGACTTTTTTTGGACCTCTTGAAGGAAAAGAAAGTGGACGGCCGCGCCTTTATTACTGCGGTGTTTGAAGTGGATGATGCGCCCAAGGCATACGAGGCCGCAATGAAGGCGGATGGCCTGGGCGTGCTTTTAAAATACAGTGGGCATGCGGTCACTGAAAAAAAAATGCAATTGCACAAAACCGTACAACCGGTTGAAGGCAAAATCGGCACTGCCCTTATAGGACCCGGACACTTTGCAAGGGAAATCCACGTTCCAAACCTGTACAATGACAAGCGCTTTGACGTGAGGGCAGTTGCAGCAGGAACGGGTGCCAGTGCAATGGAAACCGCCAGGCTCTTGAACGCGCCCATTGCTACAACGGATTATGCGGAGGCGCTAAGCGGTTCAGGCGTTAAACTTGCATTCATTTCCACGCCCCCTGAAAGGCACGCGGAAATGGTGCTTGCAGCGCTCAACGCGGGCAGGCACGTTTTTGTAGAAAAACCATTGTGCGTGAATGAAGAAGAATTGAAGGCCATTGAAAAGGCAAAGGACTTGCACCCTGAATGCATGGTCATGGTGGGGCACAACCGGCGCTACTCGGCGTGCGCGCAAAAACTAGTGGAGTGGCTGGACAACCGCGAAGGCCCTTTGATGGCCCAGTACAACGTGCGCATTCCCCCTTCAGAGGGCACGCGCGTTCCTTTATGGAGCGGCGGACGCATTGTGGAGGAGATGACCCACTTCCTGGACTTTTTTGAGTTCATCGCGCAAAGCCCTGCAACCAGCCTGCATGCGCGCACGTTGGGTGGATTGAAACCGCCCCATTCCATTGACTCCAATATAGTGGTGAATGTTTCCTTTGAGAATGGCGCGCAGTGCACGCTCGCATTCACCACGCTTGCAGGCCCTTCCGCCTGCAAGGAGGAACTTATTGTGCACAAAGGCGGGGGAACAGCAAGTGTAAGGGATTTTTTGGAATTGGAAGTGCAGGATTCCCTGCATGGAAAGGAAAGATGGACGTTCAATGGAAAGGGCTGGAAGGAAGAATTGGACGCGCTTGCGCATGCCCTGCAGGGAACGCGTTCCATTGAACGCGAATGGCAGTCCAGTATCCGGGCCACGGCCGCGGCATTTGAAATTGCAGCACAAATAAGGGGATTGCATTGACTCAGCACAACGTGTACTGGGAACACGCCTTGGAGAAAGTGCCGCACCTCTTAACACTGCTTGACACCAACCCTCATTCCCCAACATTTGGGTGTTTTGACAAGCGTTACTGGCACCGCAAAACGCGGGATTATGTGAACGCGCGCATGCAGGAAGGCGTGTACACGCTTGCATTGTTGTACACTGTTCAACACCCAGAAAACAAATGGTTTTCAGCGCCCTTTGTAAAAGAATGGGCGCTTGCAGGCATGAATTTTTGGGCCAGGATTCAAGGCAGGAAAGGCGGTTTTGATGAGTACCTGCCCAATGAAGACAATTACGATGCCACTGCGTTTTCATCGTATGCCATTGCACGCGCGCATGAACTGCTGGAATGCCGTGATGAAAGCGTTTTGAATGCACTGGAAAACGCCGGAAAGTTTTTGCACGCACATGAAGAACCCTTTGTAGCCAACCACGAAGCGGGTGCGGGTGCGGCCCTGCAGTGGATTTCCATTGCAACGAAAAAAGAAAAGTACGCGGAATGGGCCAAGAAAAAAATAGAGAACCTTCTTATAAACCAGCAGGCCGAGGGATGGTTTTCCGAATACAACGGCTTTGACGTCGGGTATCACACTTTTTCTTTGTATTATTTGAACGCATACTATGTGGCAGCGCAACACGCATGGACGGAAGAAGCCCTGAAAAAAGCATTTTCTTTTTTTGCATATTTTGTGCACCCGGATTGCTCGGTTGGAGGCCATTATGGAAGCAGGGAAACCTACTTTGTACTGCCAACGCCTTTTGAACAGTGGGCGCAAAAAAGCGCGTTGAACGGCGCCTTGGCGCACGCACTGCGCAGAGGCCTGGAAACCGGAGCGCTTGCAGGGCCTCTTTCATTTGACGACCGGTATTGTGCGGACGCGCTTTACCCTTTTCTGGAATGCGCCCAATTACACCCTGTTGAAAAAAAGGCGTCCCTGCCTTTTCAGGGAAACGACTTTGACGAATATTTTGAGGGTGCAGGAATGCTTGTGTCCAGGCATGGAAAGTATTACACTATCGTGAACGCGCGCAATGGAGGCATTGGCAAGCATTTCATAGGAGAAAAACTTGCGTGGAACGACACCGGATGGGTGTTCGAGCAGAATGGAACCTTGTATTGCACCCATGGACCTTCCATTGGATTCAATCCCGTGAAAAAAAACGAGGCCGTGGTGCGCGGGCATTTTTACGGGAAAAAATCCGTGCTTCCAAGCCCTTCAACACTTGCGGGTTTGCGTGCACTCAACGCCATTGGATTGGGCTCCCATACCAAGAAAATGGTCCGCAACAAACTTATATTAGACCAAAAACCATCGGCCTTTGAATTCGAACGCAGGATTGCTTTCACAGAGCACGGCACCGAAGTCCAGGATTCTTTCGGGAAGAATGTTCCTGTTGAAAAACTCGCGCTTACCGCAAACTTTTCAACCCTTTATTCCACGAGCCTGGGTTTGTGGCATTCAAACGCAACGCCTATTCCCCCACCCCACGTGGAATGGAAGGGAAATTCAGCTTGCATGCGCGTGCAAGGCTAAGGCTCTATGGTTGTATGAAAAGGCATTTAAATACTGGTCTTTGTTAAAAGTATTAAAACGCGTTTTACGTGCAGAAGGTCGTATTCATGCCTGTAAAAATCATGATGTTGAATCCCCCAAGCAAGTACGCCAAGAATGTAGTGCGCGACCTGTTCTGGGGATGCTGGTGCAAGGGCCAGCGCATTGCTTCCGCCAAGTTTCCGCCCACTACCCTGTTGTGCCTGGATGCAGTGGCGGAAAAAGAAGGCCATACGTCTGTTTTGGCTGACTCCCAGGCAGAAGACCTGTCTTTTGAACAGGTAAAGGAAATTGTGCGCAAAGAGAAACCGGATGCCGTGCTCATCCCCTCTGCAACCATGACTTTCGCAGAAGACATGGACACGCTTGCAGACCTCAAAAAAGAAGTGGATTTTTACTCGATGAGCTTTGGAACCCATGTAACGTTTGAAACCGAGACTGCATTGAAAAATGAATCCCTGGACATTGCGATTCTGCGCGAAGCCGAGGCCACGCTTGCAGAATTGTTGAACGTGATTGATAAAGGCGAAAAACTGGATGGCGTGAAAGGAATCGCGTTCCGTGAGAACGGACAAATCCGCATCAACGAACCCAGGCCCTGGATTCAAAACCTGGATGAATTGCCGTTTCCAAACCGGAAAAAAATTATAAATTATTCCTATTTCAATCCCCTGGTAAAAAAACTTCCCTGGACCACGGCAGTCACCTCAAGAGGGTGCCCTGCCAGGTGCAATTACTGCACTTCTCCAACGTTTTACGGGAACACGTGGCGCGCGCGCAGTGCCGAGAGCGTGGTGGCAGAAATGGAAGAAGCAGCAAAGCTTGGGTTCAAGGAAATTTTTTACCGCGATGAAACATTTCCTGCAGACCGCAGGCGCGTGGTTGAACTATGCAATCTGATAAAAGAGCGTGGCCTTGAAATGAGCTGGATTTGCTCTTCAAGGGTAAGCACCATGGACAGGGAATTAATGCAATTAATGCGCAACGCCGGCTGCCACATGATCCGGCTTGGAATTGAATCAGGAAACCAGCGCGTCTTGAACAACATCAAAAAGGGAGCAACGGTTCAACAAGCCGAAAATGTATTCACCTGGTCCCATGAAATTGGAATGGAAACCCATGCACACCTGATGATGGGCAACATTGGGGAAACCATGGAAACCATCAACGAAACCATTTCATTCATCAAACGCGTGAATCCCACCACCATTACTGTAGGCGCGTTCACTCCCTATCCTGGAACGCCCTTGTTTGAGGAGGTCAAGCGCCAGGATGCAAGCATTGGAGACGGAACGCAAAGCGATTTAAGCCGCGTTCATTCAACGGGCTTTTTCAGCAAGTACATTTGCGGCATGTCCGACCAGGACGTTGGAAAGGCCGTAAGGCGCGCATACAAGGAGTTCTATCTCCGGCCTTCCTATATTTTGCAGCGCCTGACAGGCGTGCGTTCCGTGGATGAATTCAGGCGGCTTGTAGCCGCTGGAATCGAGGTAACCCATTTTGCCACGGGAAACGATGACAGCGAGTAAGAGGCGTTTTTGTACCAAAAACGGCTTTTAAAGGAGCATGAAGGAATCCATCAGGGTGTGAGTGAAGAATGAAAGTACTGTTAATGACCACCAACGTGCGTCCGCAACTCAAAATCAGCGAAATGCCGCTCATAACCCCGCCTTTGAACCTCATGTACGTGGGCGAGTTTTTGAGGCAAAACGGCCACGAACCCAAAATAGTGGATGCCCACGGCCACAACTACCTGATGGATGACGTTATTCGCATTGCAAAAAAATTTGAACCTGGAATGATTTGCGCAAGCGTGTATTCCACAGACCTGCGCTTTTGCCACTCGTATTTGAAACAAGTCCGCGGCGCATTGCCTGGCGTGAAAATTGCGGTTGGCGGCATTCATTCCACAAACCTTCCTGAACAGACGCTGCACGAGTTTGAAATGATTGACTTCATTATCCGCGGCGAGGGAGAACTTACAACCAAGGAGCTTGCAGATGCCCTGGAAAAAAACAGGCCGCTTTCAGAAGTAAAAGGCATTTCGTACAGGGACGAACACGGGCACGTACGCCATAACGCAGACCAGCCCACCATCATGGATTTGGATTCCATTCCAATTCCCGGAAGGGATTTGATTGACACGCGCATTTACTATTCAAAAGTGGCCAAGCGCAATCCCATTGACACGCTTATTACAACGCGCGGCTGCCCTTTTAGGTGCAGTTTTTGCCCGCGCCTGGACAATGACTTCAGAAAGTACCGCATGCGTTCTCCTGAAAATGTAGTGGAGGAACTCAAATTCATCATGGAAGCAGGGGCGAAGAACATTGACTTTTACGATGAAACGTTTACCCTGGACAAGGAGCGCGTGAAAAAAATATTTGAATTGGCAGACAAAGAAGGCCTGGACTTTGACTTCCGCGCGCGTACAAGAGTGAATGCAGTGGACAGAGAATTGCTTGAATTGTTTGCCCAGCACAACTGCGACACCATTGGGTATGGAATTGAATCGGGAAACCAGCGCGTGCTGGATGAAATCGGAAAAGGCATTACCCTGGAGCAGGTTAAAACAGCGGTTGCGCTCACGAAAAAAAACAACATCAATGTGCTGGGCTTTTTTGTCGTGGGCCTGAAGGGCGATACTCCTGAGTCCATTCAGGACACCATTAACTTTGCATGCAAGCTCAACACGGAATTTGCAACGTTCAATTACGCCATGCCTTACCCTGGTTCCGAGGATTACCTGACAGCCAAAGCCAATGGAACCCTGCAAGGAGATTGGGGCATGGACAAACCCACTCCATGGATCAAACTGCCCTGGATGAACAAGCACGGCGATGTAATCAAGTGGGCGGACAAGGCATATAGAACATTTTACTTCAGGCCCAGGTATGTTTCCAATTGGGCGTATAGAACCGTGCGCCAACGCAACTGGAACCAGCTTGCCTATGCCGCGCGAAACGCGTGGAAGGGCGTGCGCAACGTGAACTTCCAGGTGCTTGCGGAATCCGAAGAGTGAAACGCGCATGGAAAAAAAAAGCACTCAGGGGGCTCATACGAATGACCTGCAAGGACTCGAAAACAAGCCCTTTGTTTCGGTGATTGTCCCGTGTTATAATTGTGCAAAAACAGTTCCATGGACGCTGGACGCGCTCAAAAACCAGGCTTACAAGGCCTTTGAAGTCATTTTAGTGGACGATTGCAGCACGGACAAAACACTGGGATTGCTTGAAAAGTCTAGGTTCAAGGTCGTGCGCCATGAAAAAAACAAGGGGTCCGGAGCCGCGCGCAACACCGGCATTCGGAATTCAAAGGGAAGCATCCTGCTTTTCCTGGACTCGGATGCACGCGCCGATTCAACGTGGATTCAAGGCCACGTGAACGGGCACTTGAACGGGTGCACGGTGGTTGGAGGCAGTACAAGGCCCCTGCACAACAACTTCATAGGCATGGCCGACCATTACAGTACATGGTATGACTTCAGCCCCAACGCAAAACGGGATGAAAAACGCTTGCAACTCGCGTCGGCGAATTTGAGCGTGGACAGGAAAGCCATGCAACGCGTTGGCGGTTTCCGCGAGGACTTGCGCAACAACGAGGACGCGGACATTTGCGCGCGCATGAAAAAGAATGGCTGTGAACTTGTGTTCGAGCCAGGCCTTGTCATTTACCACCATGACCGCGAAACCTTCAGGTCCTTTTTGCGCCACCACTACAATTATGGAAAAGCCACTCCGCGCATGCGCACCAAGGGTTCGGGGACAAGGTATGAATGGATTATTCCGAAAAACAGGTTCACGGCTTTCCTTGGCATTGCCCCGCTGGCCGTTCTTTTCACGGGGTATGTGCTGTTCTACTGGCTCAGGCACGAACCAAAAGCCTTAATATACGCGCCCCTCATCTTTCTAAGCAAGCTTGCCCACACGTATGGGGTTTACAAAGGCTTTGAATGACTTGTTGTTTTAAGGGGAATTTGAATGGCACGCCAGGCGCTCATGACCAAAGTGTTGAAGAATGCATTATTCCCCCCCTGGCACCCGGTTCATGTAATACTGCATGTTGGAAGCCCGTGCAACGCGCGGTGCAGCCATTGCTTTAACTGGCAGAACCTCAACAAAACAGACGATTTAACGCTGGAAGAAATGAAGAAACTCAGCGACAACTTTGGAGAACTTGTTTTCTTGGATTTAAGCGGCGGCGAACCCTTTTTGCGAAAGGATTTGGATGAAATCGTGCGCTATTTTGATGAACACAACCATCCCTTGTTTGTGGACATTCCAACCAACGCATTTTTGCCCGGCAAGGTCTTGCCCATGACCGAGAAAATCGTGTCGCAAACTGAAATGGGCATTTCAATAAACATTTCGCTGGACGGGCTGAAGGAAACGCATGAAAAATCGCGCAAGGTTCCCGGGGGATTTGACAAACTCGTGGAAACCTTTCACGGGTTAAAGGAATTGAAAAAAAAATACAAAAATCTGGCCGTTAATTTCAACACGGCCATCAGCAATGCAAACATAAAGGAATTGCCCGAAGCCATTGAATGGGTCAAGTCATTGGAACCCGACTTTCACCAGTTGTTTTTCGTGCGCCCCGGAACATGGGATGCGCACGTTGAACGCCCGTCCCTTGAAGAGCTGGCCGTAACTGCGGAACTGGTGAAGAAAACGTGGCGTCATTACAAGTATTACGCGGACTTTGACCCCTTACAGCAGCGCTTTGCCAATCTTGCACACGATTTCATCATGGACACGAACCTCAAATGCCTGGAAGAGGAACGCCAAATCATTCCATGCCTTGGAGGACAGGCCCATTGCGTAGTATACCCCAATGGAACGGTTGGAAGCTGTGAAATGCTTCCGCCCATTGGAAACTTGCGCGATTACGGTTTTGACTTCAAAAAACTATGGTTTGACCACCAGGCCAAAACGCAGCGCGAAAGCATTCAACGGGGGGACTGTCATTGCACGCATGGATGCGTGTTGCAGGACTCCATGGTTTTCAATCCCCTGGTGTACCCTTCCCTGGCCGCTTACATACTGAACCCGTTTTACAGGGAAAAGAAATACATTCCAAAAGCCCCCGCCCTTAATGCCCCGCGCCATGGTTCCCTTAGCATCCTTGGCCAAGCCGAATGGCAGGGGCCCAAGGCATAAACCAAAATGGGCAGGGGTTATGCAAGAATTTTAGGCCTGAAAGCCAGGCATTCAAGCCTGGGCGCGTTTGACGGGTGGATTGACAAGGCGTTGAACGCGTTCATCTTCTTGTAACGCTACCAATACTTTTTTGTAAATCAGGTGCGCACCCTGGCGTGTCATATGATGCCGTTTGCCCAAGGCCGCGAAACTCACGCCATTAATCCGCGCAAGAAAGATATTCCAATCCCTTTTGCCAACGAGGCGTGGACCTAATGTGGCAACACGGCGTGCGACTTCCCGTGTCGCAATGACTTCAAAGTTTCTACGCAAAGAAGGGTCTGCAATTAATTCATTGGCAAACCCCAAAGGGTCTGAGTTTAAGGAGAGTACACGTGTTTTTGGATTTCTCTTAGGATTGCTTCGAAAGGTGCGCAAATGAGAGATGATTCCCCGCACCTTGAAATCTAAAAAGGTGGAAAGCCTGTGCTTCCCATCATACTGCCACAACCTGGGAATAAGTTTGAGATTGACTTCCTGTACAAGTTCTTGAAATGGCATGGTGTGCAGAAGGTCTTTTCCATACCTCCTGCAAAAAAGGGCAATCATTCCCTGATTCGCTACAAGCAGACGCTTTTGCTTCCTGCCAAAGCGGGCCTTTGGAACCCTGTCCTGCAAGGATTTAGGGTTTGGGCGTTTTCCCTTTCTTAATCCCATAACGACCAGCACGTAGAGTGAAACCCGTATTAAAGAGTTCCCTCAAGCTTTTTTGGAGGGTGAATTTCATCCGGGTCAATGAACGTGCGGTGCCATAATTCCAATACGAGCAGGCTCCAAATCTGCCGGTCCAGTATGAGCGGGCTTGTTGCGCGCGCGCGGAACAGTCCTTCAACATATTCGGGCTTGAACAGGCCCCGTTCGCGCGCAGGGAAATCCGTTAAAATGGAGCGCGCGATTTCCCCCAATTCCCCGTTCAGCCATTGCGTGAGGGGCACGGAGAACGGGAATTTTTTGGCTTCAAACACAAAGCGCGGCACGCGGTTTTTTACTGCACGCCTGAAAACAGCTTTTTCATTTGAATCTTGAACTTTGAATGAAGGGGGCAATGACAATGAAAACTCCATTACTTTATGGTCTACGAAGGGCACGCGGCCTTCAAGCCCAAACGCCATGGCAAGCTTGTCCTGCTGGAGAAGAATATAATCAGGAAGCCAGGTGGTAGTTTCACGCACCATGGCTTTATGGGTCAAAGGCCCTTGGACGCGTGCAAACATGCTATTTAGCGCCTCGCGCTGGGCGCTTAAAGGCGGATTTAGCGTGTTCACCCCCAACTCTTTCATGTCTTTTGCATCAAACAAGGACACAAGGTCCAGGTACTTTTGCTCCGTGGAATTCAGGGGGTCAAGGAATTGAAGGGCGCGCGCTTTTCCCTTGACACCAATGGAAGTGCTGTACTGAAACACGTTATCCAGCGCCTGCAAAGGGGCATGCCGTACAACCCTGCGTGCCAGGGAATTTAGGGGGCCTTTGGAAAATGCAAAAGGATACTTGCCCATCAGCGAGAGCACCTTGTAATGGCTGTACCCTCCAAAAGCCTCATCGCCTCCCTCTCCGGTTAAAACGACTTTGACTTTTTTGGACGCGTACTCGGACAACAAGTATTTGGATGCAATCACTGCATCTGCAATGGGTTCATCCAGGTGGTACACGATTTCAGGCAGCCTGCGCAGTTCTTTTTGCGGAGGAATAAACGAATGGTGTTTTGTTTCAAAATGCTCGGCCACGCGCCGGGCTTTTTGCGCCTCAGATTGAGGGTCTTCTTCAAAGGAAATGGAAAACGTTTCAATGTGCTCGGGCACAAGGTCGTGCATGTACGATACGATGGCCGAGGAGTCAAGACCTCCTGAAAGAAAAACGCCCAGCGGAACATCGCTTTGAAGGTGCGATTCAACAGTGCGGCCGAGAAGGGCATTCAATTGCATGGCTGCGCCTTGCATGGAGCCGTTGAATGAAGGTTTAACATACGGATTCCAATACTCTTTGATTTGCAGGCCTTTGCTGGATGCAAGCAAATAGGTTCCAGGCTGCACGCGCTGAATGCCCTGAAAAAAAGTGGCAGGCCCTGGAACATACCGGTAGGCCAGGTAGTCCGCCAGCACGTTTTTGTTTGGAACGCGTTGCACGAAGCGGGCTTGGAGAATGGATTTGGCTTCCGAGGCAAAGACCAGCATGTCATCCTTGTAATAATAATACAACGGCTTGATGCCCAGCCTGTCACGCGCAAGAAATACCTGTTTCCTGTTTGCATCCCACAATGCAATGGCAAACATGCCCTGCAACCGCTCCACGCACGCAGGACCCCATTCTTCATATGTGTGAACAATGGTCTCGGAATCGGTTTGCGTGTAAAACGAATGGCCTTTTTTTTGTAATTCCATGCGGAGCGCTTTGTAATTGTAGATTTCACCATTGAATGCAAGGAAAATGGATTGGTCTTCGTTGTGAATGATGGGTTCCCGTTTTGTAGTGTCAATGATGCTCAGCCTTCGGTAGCCAAGGCCTATATTTTTGTCCGTGAAAAACCCTTCTCCGTCCGGGCCCCTATGCGACAGGGCGTTGGTCATGGCATTCAAGAGGGTTTTATCTTCCAATCCAAAATAACCGCAAATGCCGCACATGACATTACCTCTTAAACGAATTCAACCGGTCCTGCACCCACTTCAACGGGTGCACTGCCATGGCCAGGAGGATTTGCTTGTCGTTGGACAACACCAGTCCGGAGTGCCACGCCAAAGCAATAAAACTGAATGCGAGCACAGCCCCCAAAAAAACCTGGGCTTCGAGAAACTGGGGAACTGCATACGCCAGTGCTATGAAAAAACCCACCATTCCAAGGGCTTTTCCAATGGCGCGCAGTGGGAGATGAATGAGCGTGCGCACCTTCCAATAACATCCAAGCAAAAGAACGGCATACGCGCCAATCATGGCCATTCCTGCCCCTGCGGCATAAAAAAGCGGAACCAGGTACAAGGCCAGTGCAATTCCAATTCCAAGTGCAAGCACGTGCAGTGCAATGAGGTATTTCATTCTGTTGAGTGCCTGCAAAGCCACGTGCAGTACAAGAAATACGGCATTCAACAGGTGCACGATGACAAGGATTCCCACCAGAGGAATGGCAGGAGCAAATGCGGGGCCATACAAAATGTTTACAAGCAGGCCGCGTAATACAACAACTCCAATCATGGTAAAACCAAGAACCAAGACGAGTTGCACGATGCTGCGTTCTAATGTGTATCTAAGAAGTTTTTCGTCTTTTTTGGCATTGGACTCTGAAAAATAGGGCAAGAGCACGCGCTTGAATGAAACCCCCAAAAACATAGTAGCCCCTGCAAGCGTGAAAGCCCCGGCATACCAGCCCACCCATTCACGGGGCGCAAAAGCGCCCAGCAGGATTTTGTCCAACTGGGGGATAAAGGCATTGACCAGTTCGTTCAACGTAAGCCAGCCCCCAATGGCCACGATTTCATGCGGGACAATGGGCGCAGGGTTAAACACATGGCCTTTGAGACGGTACAAAAAAACCAGGATAAGGGGATAAGGCGCCAACGCCATTCCAAGCACGGCGCCTTCTGCTTTCAGCCCAATGGCCAGGAGCAAGAACAGGGTTAAAGCGATTAAAATGAACTGGCGCGTGAACTCAAACAGGGAGAAAAATGCAAAGCGCTTGAGGCCGCGCAAAATCCCGGTAAGGTTTACGTACAATATTGAACCAAGTACGAAGGGTGCGGCTTGAAATACAAGGGACGTTAATGTTGAGTCGTTGTACAGGACTTGGGCAATAAAAGGCGCAAGCCCCATGAACAACCCGGTTGCAAGCAGTCCAAACACAAGCGAAAAAAGAACATGGGTTTTGATGAGCGGCGCCAAGGGCTTTTTTTGCGCACGGTACTCGGTTATTTTTTTTGTGATGGCAGTGTCCAGCATGAGCGAGCCCAGCACAATAAACCAGGGGGCAAACGCAAACACCAAAGCCATGGTTCCCAGTCCTTCAGGGCCCAGCACGCGCGCAAGAATGGGCGTGTAAAAAAACGTGAGCACTTTGCCTAAGAGGATTCCTGCCACAAGCACAAAAGAATGCCGGATGATTTCCTTTTGCATGCGCGTTCACGCTTCCTGCGTGCGTCCAATCACGCGCTTAAACCAAGAAAGATTATATGCCCACACGAAAACGGTTTCAGTGACAATCACATACCACGCGTGATTGAAAATGAATTCCTTTGACAGGCCTTTTCCCAAATCCTTAACAAAAACGCCCAACCATAATCCAAGAAAAGCAAACAAAAAAAGCCCCCATAACCCCAGTCCAAGCAAAGGCCAAAAAATAAAAGAAACTGCCCCAGAAAAACCAGCGAGAGCCCACGCAGTAAACAAAATTATTTTTACACCCCTGAACTCTCCCGGGTGTTTTTTCCAGTACTTGTGCATGTTCATTCCAAACCACCAGCTGCGTTTTAACGCGTGCCTCCACGAAGAAGGCTCCCCTCTATGGCGTTGCACGGCGTTGTGCGCAAAGTGAATTTTTACTCCTTTTGCAAGCGCGCGGTCTCCCAAATCCTTGTCTTCGGCACAATTCAAAGACTCGTCAAAACCCCCCAGTTCAAGGAAGAGTTTTTTATCGAACACCCACGCGCTGAAGGGCGTGTAATTCCTGTACCGCGCAGTGAAGAACGCGTCATTGAGTCTGGCCACAAAAGATTTTGGTTCAAACACCTGGCGCCGGTCAATGACCGCTTGAGCGCCTTTTGCAAGTTCTTTTTTAACTTCCTCCAGCCAATTCAAGTCGTATGAAGAATCGTCTTCAATGAATGCCATGTAATCTCCTTTTGCATGGCGCGCGCCAAAATTGCGTGCCGCGCTGCGCTCCAAGTGCTTTTCCAGTTCAAGCACTTTGACGCCCTTCTTTTTTTTCAGGCATTCAACAGTGGCATCCGTGCTTTTATCATCCACTACAAGGATTTCATGGAATTTAACCGTTTGATTCAACAGCTCATCAACGGTTTGGGATACAACAGAAGCACGGTTGCGTGTTGGAACAATGGCGGAAACCTTGAAGGGCATAACATCCTCTTTTTTACACAGCCCATGCCGACTTCATGCGAAAGCGCAAGGCTTGAAGGAATTGAAGGGAATGATTCAGGGGTTTAACCGTGAGCACTTTGAAAATCGTGGAGTACTTGGAGTGAATGCCCATTTTACGAAGCCATTCACGCACGTTGATCGTGTAAAACAAGGCTTTTTGAAGGTCTTTCACCTGCTCTTTTGAAAGGTGTTCGAGCTTGAAGGCAGACTGTTCTCCATAACCTCCAATGGCCTGCCAGTGGGGGTCTTGAATAAGCCCTTGTTCGGAGAGGCGTTCATACAAGTAGGTTTGGGGAAGAGGCGCTGCAATGGTTACCTGGGCATACGTTGGCTGGATTTCATCCAGCAAATACACCGTTTCCCGCACAGTTTCCAGGGTTTCACCCGGGCTTCCAACCATCAAATAGGCCTCAGTTTGCAGTCCGGCCTCGCGCATGCCCTTAAAGCCTTGAACGAGTTTTTCCCGTGGAAGCTTTTTGTCAAGCACGGTGTTGCGGATAAAATCGTTTCCGGATTCAACGCCTGCAGAAACAAGAATGCACCCTGCTTTTTTCATGAGCACGGCAAGCTCTCCTTTGGGCATGGTGTCGCACCGCGTGTTGGCAGTCCATTTCACGTTCACTTTTTTTTCAATCAGGAGCTCGCAAAATTTCTTGAGCCAAATGTGATTGTAGGTCAAACCGTCATCCGTGAAATGCGCTTCTTTTAGTGCATGGCCTTTTTGCGCAAACAATTCTTTTGTTTCCAGCAGTTCCTGCACCATGTTTTCTGGAGAGCGCATGCGGAATTTTTCTCCAAACAACTTGTCCAGGGTGGGCTGGCAGAATGCACATGTCCACGGGCACCCTCTTGTGGCCATAAAAGAACAAATGCCTTCACGAAAGTATTTTTCGTCCAACAAGTGGCGTGCAGGCAAAGGAAGTTCATCCAAGTTTTGGAGCAGGGCCCTGGGAGGGGTTAGGATTACTTTTCCTTCTTCATCCTTGAATCCAATGCCCTTGACTTCATGCAGGCTTTTTCCTGCAACAAGAACATTCATCAGCTCTGAAACCGTTTGCTCGGCTTCCTGCGTAACCACGATATCTATCCCTTCTTCCTTGAGCGTATCCGTTGGAAGCAATGTAGGGTGGGGCCCTCCAATGATTATTTTAGTTTTAGGAAGTGCCTTTTTAATTTCCCGGATCAATGGAAATGTCTTGTCTGCAAACACGCTTTGAAGGGAAAAAAATACAAACAAGGGCGCTGAATCCTTGATGCGCTGAATTACTTGGGCTTCGCTTAAAAGGGTTCCATCCAGGAACTCCAATGCATACCCTGCTTTTTCAAGCACGCCTGCAACCCATAAAAAGCCCAGGGGCATGCCCATGTTCCGGTACACAAAACGCGGGAAAACAAGCGTAACCTTGCGTGCAGTCTCTTCATTCACGGTACGCGTGATAGGCAAGTGCGCATTCAAACCCTAAAACCCCTTTAAAAGCCTGCTCGAAGGGAATTGAGCAAAAACCCTTATTATAGTTATTGGTGCTTAATCCAGCAACAATGTACAAGAACGCTTAAATACGCGTGTGAAAGCATTGCATAAAAGGTCCAAAGGTTCGGTTTCATGAAAAAAAAAGTGTTATTAGTGTACCCCTCGTTTTCCTTTGAAGGCTCACTTGTGGAAGACGCCGAATCCACCATGCCTTCCATTCCATTGCTGTACATTGCAGGTAACTTGGTGTCGGAACACGAGGTCCGATACCTGGACATGAATTTGTCCAAAAAACCCATTGAAGATGAACTGCAAGCATTCAATCCTGATTTTGTGGCGCTCACCTCTTACGCAGTCAACTTTCCTGAAGCCGTGCGTGTGGCCAAATCCATAAAGTCCAATAACCTTAACACTAAGATTATTTTGGGCGGCCATCATGCATTGCAGTGTGGCCGGCAAATAGTTGAACAATACCCGGAATTTGACTTTGTATTGCGTGGCGAAGGCGAATTTTCATTCAGAGACCTTGTAAACGGGAAAAGCCCGCTTGAAATCCCCGGCTTGCTGTTCAAGGCCAACAATCAAGTCATTGACAACGGTTCTGCCATGGTCCCAAACTTGGATTCCATTCAGTTTCCTGCACGCGAAATTGTGGACCCCAAGGATTACTCAGAATCGCCTATTTACTATTTGAACGAACCGCACACATTTTTGCTGAGCTCGAGGGGGTGCATTCATGAATGCACCTTCTGTGATTATGCCAACAAAGACCCTTTGCGGGGAAGAAGCGCGGAGAACGTGCTTGCAGAATTGAGAGTCATGCAACGCCAGGGCTATAAGGACTTTCGCATCATCGATGAATTGTTCTCGTACAGCAAGCCCCGCGTGAAACAGATTTGCGAGGGCATGGCAAAAGAAAAAATGGATTTCTCCTGGCATTGCCAGACAAGGGCGGACCTTTTGGATGACGAAATGCTGGACAAAATGGCAGGTGCCGGGTGTTTTTCCATTCAAATGGGCGTTGAAACCGGCAGTCAGAGGGTTATGGACAAGATAAAAAAACGCCTCACGCTTGAAACCGTGCAAAAAGGCGTGGACATGGTGAAAAGCCATGGCATGAAAGCCTACGGTTCGTTCATGCTGGGCTTTCCATTTGAAACGGACGAAGAAAGATATCAAACCATTGAGTTCGCGAAAAGCCTTAATCTAGATATGGCTTTTTTCAGCATTGTCACCCCGCTGCCCGGGACAGAGTTGTGGAAGGAATCAGGCTTGGATGCCATGAACAATGATGACTTGAAGAAACTGCGCATTTTTACTCCCGAAGGCTCGTTTGTGGAAAAAGAAAAAATCCAAAAAGTGCACCGAGACGCTGTGAAAGGGTTTTACCTGCGCCCCAAGACCGCGCTCAAAATCCTTGCCGATGCAACGCTCAACGGTGCTACGCGCAGAAGGACGCGCTACCTGAAATTCCTGTGGAGCCAAATGCGCAGTCCCACGTATTTTTGAATAAAGGCAAAGGTACTTTTATGAAAGTAGCACTCGTACGGCCTTCCTATCACACGCACATCGTGAGCCCTCCCCTTGGAATGGGATACGTGGCCTCAGCGTTAAACCATGCAGGCCATGAAGCCAGAATCATAGACGGTTTAAACCAGGATTTGAATGACGGCCGGATCATTGAAAAAGTCCAGGAATTTGGGGCTCAGCTGGCTGGAATATATTGCATGTCCGCCTACTTCCTGCGCGCAGTTGAATTGACGCAAAAACTGCATGCGGCTGGAATCAGGGTCATGATGGGCGGCACACAGCCCACGTTTTTGCCGGAATTCACCATGCAAAAATCAGGAGTTGACTTCATTGTAAGCGGCGAGGCCGAGGAAACCGTGGTAGAACTTGCGTCCGCGCTGGAGAAAGGAATTGAAGTGGAAGGCATTCCTGGCGTGTACACGGGCCCTGGAAAAAAGTTTTTTCCCCGCGACAAAGTAGTGGACTTGGACAAGATTCCATTCCCGGACTGGGAGCAAATTGACCCGCGCACGTACAAGAAAGCACCGCATGGCGGACTCATACGACACTTTCCCTATGCGCCCATCACTTCAACCAGGGGATGTCCTTACCGGTGCACGTTCTGCGCAAGTCCAAAGTTTTCGCAAAAACAAATTACGTTCAGAAGCCCTGAAAATGTGGTTGCGGAAATTGAACTGCTTGCAGACAAGTACGGCGTAAAAGAAATTCACTTTGAAGACGACAACTTTACATTGAAACGCAGCCATGCAGAAGGCGTGTGCAGGCTGTTGATTGAAAAAAACATTAAAGTGGTATGGGCGTGCCCCAACGGAGTGAGGGCAGACAAGGTTGACCTTGAATTGCTGAGGTTAATGAAAAAAGCAGGGTGCTATTACCTTGCCTTTGGCATTGAAAGCGGAAACCAAAAAATCCTGGACACTGTCATCAAGGACACCACCCTGGAAAAAATTGAAACCGCGGTAAGGCTTGCAGACCAAGTGGGGATCATGACCCAGGGGTTTTTCATTTTTGGACTTCCAGGGGAAACCGAGCAAACCATTGAACAGACCATTGAATTCGCAAAACGCATCCCCCTCACAAGGGCACAATTCCTTGTGCTGGATGTAATGCCCGGCACCGCGTTATGGGACGAGTTAAGGTTTGACGAAAAAGTGGACTGGACAAAGAACTCCTACCATGAAATCACGTGGACCCCGCCCACAGTGAAACGCGAATCCTTGGAACAGGCCGCGCCGCGCGCATTCAAGGCCTTTTACTTCAGGCCCAGGCAGGCATGGTCCATTCTCAAGTACATGCGCCCGGAACAAATTCCATTCATCATCCAGCGCGTCCTGGATTACGGGCTGTTAAAATTGCCCGGGAAAAAAACAGGCACTGCATTGCCGGCCCAGGCATTGAATGACAGCCCATAAAGGGCATACCGCGCATTCTCATACACGATGGGCAGGTCCAATTCGTTCAGGGTTTTATCCACTACAATGAAATCAACCCCTGCTTTTTTCTGCAGGAAAAGAAATGCGTCCAGGGAATTGGATGCGTACGCGTTCAACGCCTCTTTGTAGGATTCAAGCCATTTTTCAGCATACCCTGCAGAGAAAACACTGGGCGTTCCATCCTTGCGTACAACGACCACGGAACGTTCGGAATAGGCCCTGAATGCTGAAAAATCATAAGGGGGTACAAGAAACAGCGCGTCCTTTGATGTATTTTTGCGCGCAAACTCTGCAAGCGCGTGAAAGTTCTCCCAGTCATTGGATGGACTGGCATGCGCGCGCGATTCCAAGTCATACAATTCCATGCAAACAGGGTTGGTGCACACTTGATTGAGTACAAGTTGATTGTGCGCAGAGGGAAACAAGGCATTGAATGCACTGCCCCAGGGCATGAATAAAAGGAATAGCAGTGCAAGCGCGCTTACTTTGGCGCGCACGCCTTTTTCATCAAACAAGCGCGCAAAGAGAAGGGCGCAGAAGGCATACAAAAACAAGTACGGAACAGCGCTTGCGCGATGGAATTGAATGGACATGAGGAAGGGTTGAAGGGGCGTGTAAACCGTCAGGGCAAACAAGGCCGTTACAAGAAGCCCGCTTCCAAGCCATGCCAGGGGAACTGTCAAAGTGGAAAGGGATTTCCTTTCCTGCCCCATTAGAACAAAAAACCCGGCAAGGAATGGAATCAACCCATAACCCCAAACCAAAAAGTCTCTTTTCAACGGCCTGAACAAGTGAAACCACGCGTATTCAAGTATTTCCCTGGAAGCCGGCTGAGACGCGTGCAGGAGGTACCACCATGCATAGGGCGCCATTCCAATTCCAAAAGCCACGATGTTTGTTCCTTGAATGCGCGCAAAATGAGTGGGAGAAGTTCTCACAAGGCCCCTGTCAAGCCATGCCTGGGCAATAAAAAACACAAGGAACGCGTGCACGGACGCAAGGGGGTTGAACAGGGCAAGAATGCCCAAAACCAAAAATCCTGCAAGCGTGTACCTGGTTTTACGCGTGCGGTTGAACAAAAGCAAGGCTATGGCAATCCATGGAAGGAATGCAAATACAAGCTCTCTTGGAACAAGCCTTCCAATGCTCAACCCAAATCCGATGTCTCCAAGTACGGGGCGAACTACGCTTCCAAACAAGGCCATGGCAAAACCAGTGCCATTGCACCGAAGCGTTTTTCCAAGAAAGAAAAGCCCTGATATGAACAGCACAAAAGCCAGCGTGGACAGCACAAGGTACGCGCGTTGAATAGTGCCAAAAATGCCGATAAAAACTGCGGCCACCCATTGGAAAGGCGCTGGATAGAATTGTTCGTGGTCCAGCAAAAGAACGTCCCGTGAAAACAATTCGTTGTCCAGCACGCGCAATGCCATGGGAATTTGAAACGCTTCATCGCCATCCAAAAAAGGCTCTGCCAGCCTCCCAGAGTACAAGCCCATTCCTGCATTGACAAGCAATGCGATTCCAAGGGCTGCAAGAAAAATGACAAAGGTGCGGTTCCGCTCAGACATTGAAGGGGACGGCAGGGGCATGGTATGGGATTTGCACGCACATGCTTTTTAACCCCTGCAGGGCTGAATGCTTGAAACAAGGTTCTTTGAATGCCGCCTACTGTTCAATGGATTACCTCGGCAGTGCTTGCCGTGCTCGTACTCGGATTATTGGTTTACATGGCAGGCGCGCGTGAAACCCTGGAAGTCATTTTGTCCATGAATGTTTTGTGGGTGGTTTTTTCACTTGTCATTTACACCCCCGGATGGGTGCTGCGCGGCGTGAGATGGCAAACCATTTTGCGCGCCCTGCATGCGCGCATTGGATTGAAGGACAGCATTCGCCTGACCTTCATTGCCAACACGGTCAACATCCTGGTTCCGGCAAAGCTTGGAGAACTGGCCAGGGCTTTTGGTGTGAAAAAAAAGTATGGCATTCCCCTGTCCAAAGGCCTTTCCAGTTTGTTTGTTGACAGGCTCGCGGATTTGATTGCCGTGGTCCTTGTGGCATTCCTTGGTTTTTGGCTTGCAGCCGAAGCCATTGCCATTCCGTTGTGGGTAGAGCAACTGGTGATTGCCTCACTTGCATTGGCGTTGATTGCCGCGCTGGGGTTTTTTGTTTTTCTCAAAACCAATTGGATTGAACGCGCCCTTGTAAAAATTCCTTTTTTGCGGGAAAAAAAAGAACGCGTGCATGAAGTGCTGGGCGCCATGAAGGGAACGTTTGGCACGCGGAGCAGTATTGGAATACTGTTCATTTCATTGGCCATGTGGGTCTTGGATTCAGCGTCCTCCCAGGCCATTCTACTCTCAGCCAATTACCAGGCATCCTGGGGGCTTGTGGCATTTGCAGTCATGTGCGGCGCGCTCACCAAAATCGTTCCTCTTACCCCTGGAGGCATTGGCATTTACGAAGGCACCATTGCCCTGATTCTTTCCCTGGGCGGCGTGCCCTTCTCTGTGGCGTTATCCGTGGCAGTGGTAGAGCATGCCCTCAAAAACGTGTACACTGCGCTTGGAGGGATTGTGTTCCTGCGCCAGATGGGATTAAACCTTGCAGAATTGGAACGTTCGCACCAGAAGCCTATTTAATTCAACCCTGGCACGGGTTTCAGGTATGCACACCCTTATCCTGGGCGGAGGCCCTGCGGGTCTGACTGCGGGCCTCATGCTCTCGCGGAACAACCACCCTGTAACCATTCTAGAGAAAGGAAAAAGCGTGGGAGGCCTGGCAAAAACCATTGAATGGAACGGCTTTAAAGTGGATTTTGGCGGCCACCGGTTTTTCACAAAAAACGAGGCCGTATACAACCTGGTCATTGAACTGTTGAAGGACGAAATTGTGCAAGTAAAGCGCACAAGCCGCATTTACATGGATGGAAAATACTATGATTATCCAGTGAAACCCGTGCAGGCCCTTTTGAACCTGGGGCCCCTGGCGTCCGTGCAAATCATGCTGGACTATGTGCGCGCGCATGCAGAAAAAGAAAAGAAGCCGGCTGTAGAAGAATCCTTTGAAGAATGGACCGTGAAAAAGTACGGGCGGAAAATGTATTCCATTTTCTTCAAGGATTATACAGAAAAAGTGTGGGGCATTCCCTGCAACGAATTGTCCTCCAAGTGGGCCGCGCAGCGCATCAAAGGACTGTCACTGGGAAACATTGTGCGAAACGCCCTAATACCCAAAAAGAAGGCGCGAAAAACCAGTTTGATTGGCCAGTTCCTTTACCCCAAGTACGGGTATGGCCGCATTTGGGAGCGCATGCGGGAAGAAATTGTAAAAGACCCTTCCAGCACTGTTGAGTTGAACGCGTGCGTGTCAAAAATCCACCATGAAGGCAGCCGCGTAACACAAGTGGAATTGGATAACGGAAAAATGCGTGCAGCAGACCAGTTTGTTTCCACCATTCCCGTCACTGAACTCGTAAAAAGCATGCACCCTGCCGCGCCAAAAGAAGTATTGGAAGCCGCTTCCCAGTTAACGTTCAGGGACTGGATTGGAGTGAATTTAATCATCAAGGACAGGCGCACGCTTTCCGAAGACACGTGGTTGTACGTGCACACCCACAAGGTTTTATTTGGCCGCATTCAAAACTGGGCGCATTGGAGCGAGGATCTTGTTCCGGGAAAGGATGGCAGCATCATGCTGGAATACTTTTGCTATGAAACAGACAACTTGTGGAAGAAAACAGACGCGGAATTAATTGAGTTTGCCACGCATGAGTTATGCGACGTCCTTGGCCTGGCCAAACGCAAGGAAGTCATCAACGGTTTTGTGCTGCGCGCGCGCAAAACCTACCCCGTGTACAGGCTTGGGTTTGACGTGCCCTTGCAAAAGCTCAAGGACTACGTGAAAACGTTTGACAACCTGCAAATCATTGGGCGGTATGGAACGTTCAAGTACAACAACGCCGACCATTCCATTGAAATGGGATTGAAGGCCGCGGAAAACCTTCTTGGAAAAAAACACGATGTGGACCAGGTCAACACGGAACAGGAATACCAGGAAGAAAAAGAAGAAGCCAGCACGGACTATGAAGACGTTGAAAGCGTGGCCTAGACCCCTCCTGTTAATATAGTATTTTGATAGTATTTTAATAGGGTGATATGAATGGCCACTCTTACCGTTGAATTCAAAGGCATCCCAGGAGAGGTGCTTGAAGCGCTGGTCAAAGAAGGATATGCAAAAACCAAGGCCGAGGCCCTGCGGTATGCCCTTCTTCACATTGGAGAAGAATTGGACCTCATAAAAACAAGGTTTCACGTGCGTTCGGAAGAATATGCTTACCGGGAGATCAAAGGAAGGCGCAAGTAAATGTATGTAGATTCAGACGTCCTGTTTGCATTGCTCAAGCCAAACGACCGGCACTATTCTTTTGCCGCTTACGTGTGCGCTTTGAAGGATCGTTTTTATTGTTCGGCTGCAGCATTGATGGAGGTCGAAATTGTTGTCAAAAGAGAAATCTCTGACTACGCCAGCCAGCACGTCCTGGAAGCGCTCAAGCAAAAAATGCCTTCATTAAACATTGTTTCCCTTGACCAAAAAACATTTTTAAAAAGCCAGGAGCTGAGACAACAACTGGGATTGGGGATTTTTGATTCCATCCATGCGGCAACCGCACTTGCAAAGGACAAGCGCATGGCATCCACCGACCACATCTTTGACCACGTACGCGGCCTTGAGTGTATAAGACCCCCTGCTTTTTATTCAACGAGTAAATAACTAAAGCATTCCCTCCATGTGGAAACGCTTTTTTAAAACCCGGTTTCAGCCGTGGTGCTGATTCCTTGGATGCATTCAACGCTTGCCGTTGAACACGAACACGCAGCCACACGTGACAATTAAAGGGATCGACAAGAAACAAAAAACGATTTTCGAGACGTTGGATGGAGATACCCATAAAAAGACTGAGAAGAAGAGGCTCGTATGACTGAACTATTTCAGGATTTTGCGTTGATCCAAGTCGATCATCTGGATCGAGCGATAGTAAGGGAACTCTATCAGATGATAATGGAAAAAAATATCGATGATCCCGTATTTTTGCATGAGTGCAGGGAAAAGCTGGTCCGATCCATCCGATATGGAAGACAGGCTATCCTACGCACCACTCAACCGGGGGATTTGGTTTTATTCGAAACCCCCGAAAAGGAAAATTACATTTCTTTTTTGTCAAAAACACATAAAACGGATTCTCCCGAACTGCGCCGGATATGGGAACTTGTTTTGAATCTACACTATAACATTTATTGGCAATTGTCGCAATTTGCTGAAAAAAACAAAAGAATGGTGGGCACGCTGGAATCATCCGCCATTGACCGGTTACGAAAACTTGTCGCCCGTTCATATTCTCTTAAAATGCGCGATCAATACCGGTTGGAGTATCTTATCGCCAATGGCCGCAGCCAATCGATGATTCGCCGCATCAGCCGGCGAAAACCCGCGGCCATTGTCACGGCTGCAGGTCATGCCTGGTTCATTGAAAAAAAAATGAATCCGAAAAAAGTTTGTTGGAGCGATACGAGTAAACGGTTCTTTGTTTTACGAAATCCACAAAATTATTCCACTATTTTTCGATGGATTGAAGAACGATACAAGAAATTTAAACAGGTACGAAAACGGTTGCAACAAAAAAGGGGGCGATAAAAAAAAAGTAAGGGAATAAAAATAAATAAAGGAATGGAAAAAAATCCCCTTACCCTTTCAACCCGTCGTACACGGCTGGAATTCCGCCCACGATGGCGAGCAAACCAGAAGGATGCAACCCCTGCAAGTTGCGCCAGGAACAAAAAATCTCCAAACGCATGGCCCAGACCCGTTCAAAAAAATCATTGTCGATCATGAAGTGCATGAAGCCATTTTGAAACGTGCGGGTCATGGCCTAAACGCCCATCGGATTGCGCGGCGCAAGGAATTCGAATACCTCCAGCGCACCGGCCAATTAAACCCATTCATGAAATGGCTCAAGCATATATATCCAACGGCCTACCGGGAGCGCGTGAAAGCATGGAAGTTCAAGCCCGCCCAATAGCCAACCTTAAAAAGGCTTTTGCAGTAGGTTTAAATCAATTATTCATTCAGGTTTGAGATGGGGGAACAAAGGGTGAACCGGCACGCAGTAATGGGAATAGCATTCATTCTGTTTCTAAGCGGTGCCCAGGCCGTGGCCCCGGTTGTAAGCCTTGAAAGCCCTTCCGGGACCGGGGTTTACTGGAACGGCGTTAAAACCATTTCCTTCAAAGTAACGGACGCGGATTCAACCGCGGTCCTCAAAGCCAACGTGCAGTACTCGGCCGTGGAAACATTCACATCATGGCCCGGAACCCCCATCGTGTCCAACATGGATTTGAACGCAGAAAACTGCGGTGATTCCGATTTCACCACGCAGAACACGTGCACCTTGAACTGGAACACTGCCTCCGTTCAGGACAAGAATTATTACATTTACGTGGAAGTAATTGATTCCAACAATGGAAATGAAACGGCAAGCGATTCCACGGACAACGCGTTTGCAGTGGACAACATGGTGCCAGAAACCCCTGCTTTTACGAACACAAATGTCACGTGGAAGAACACGAATGCCAATATTACGCTTTCATGCAATACTGACGGTAACGGGGCATTGAACTGTTATACCATCACCTACAAGGTGGACAATGATTCCAACACTGTTTACACGGGCCCCTTCACCATTTCCTCTGACGGAGACCATCCCATTGCATTCTTTTCAACCGACGCGGCTGGAAACGTTTCGCCCACGACAACCATTCATGCGCTGGTGGACAAGACCGCTCCCACTATTAACGGCCAGTCGCCTGCAAGCAGTTCATACACCACTGATAACACGCCCCTTATTGAATTTGACCTCAACGGCTCTCCAAGCGGGCTAATCACTGCGGATTTGAATATTTTAATTGACGGAAACGTTGTCACCGTGGACATTAACTCTTCCAGCATATCAAATGGGAAGCATTACTCGTACCAACTGCCTTATGTAAAAGCGGATGGAGTCATTCAAGTTCAGGTATTCAACGCCTCGGACAACGCGGACAATGATGCAAACCTGAGTTATTCATTCACCGTGGACACTATGACACCAACGTCGCTGACCATTTCACTGCCGGATTTCACAAACACCGGCAAGCCCTCCATTTCGTTGAGTGCAACTGACGCTTCGGGCATTTCAAAAATGGTTTTCGCGTGCACGGACGCAGGGCTTTCAAGCGGAACGGAAGTGAATTATGCCACCAGTTACAGTGATTTCAACATTCTTTTAGGCCCCGGTTGTTCGGGAGGCGACGGAACAAAAACGGTTTTCGTTAAATTCAAGGACAATGCGGGAAACTCTTATTCTTCCAGCGTGTCTGATTCAACCAATTATGACACTACCAAGCCCAGCGCGCCCAGCATAAGTTCAGGCCCCAGTGCTTCCGGAAACACGGTAACGTTAAGCTGGAGCACGCCTTCAGATGGCAGTGGAAGCGGCATAAACAATTACAAAGTATACCGCGGCACTGTCAATACTTTTTCAAGTGCAAGCCTTGTCAGCAGCCCCACTGGAACTACGCACACGGATACTGGTTTGAGCGACAATACGTATTATTATTGGGTCAAAGCCGTGGACAAAGTGGGATTGGAAAGCGATGAATCCCAGGCTGGGAGTGTTGCAGTGGCAGTCGGCGGTTCAAGTAATCCCAGCGGCGGCGGAAGCAGTCCAACAACCTCGGATGGATGCGATTATGGATCATCGCTTGCATTCTCTGCAGTTCCAGGAAATGGAGTGCTGAATGCAAGTGTTACCTCCAGCCAGGCCATGTACAGTGCAACCCTACGCGTAAAACTGCCCAATGCCGCCAGTTCAGTCAAACTGGTGGACGGAGACAATGTGACTGTGTTGAGTGGAAGTGTTCCTGCTCCAACGCCGTTGATTGGAACGGTTTCCGTGATTTTGTTTGCCAATGACGCGGAAGGAGATTCATGCAATACCACGAAAAACATTGCGGTAAACAGCACGCTCACTGCTTCTGACACAAATGATGCAATAGGAAGCGGCAATGACACGGGGACAACAGACGAAGAAGGCGCAGGTCCCACAGCGCTTATTTCACTGGAAGACCTTGAAAATGGAACCGTGGAAGACCAAATAGATATTGCATTTAACTTTGACATTCTTGCAGATATTTTGGCTGAAAGCGGTTTTGCAGAGAACCGCATTACTGGATTGGTTGCAGAAACCACTCAATTGGCCCGGCAAAACAATTTGAAAAGAACCATTGAACGTGTACGCGTTACTTTGAATGGAGTTGAAGCGTACGCGTTAAGAGTGACATTGCGCTTTACCAATGCGTCCAGCGATTCCGGCATTGAATTCATTGAAGACGTTCCAAAGGCATTGGCCCAAAGCGCTTCCCTGCTGGCGAGCGACACGCCTTTTACGGTTGTAAAAGAAGACCCTCAAATCAAGTTTTCCATTTCAAGCCTCGTTCCTGGACAGGAAGTAATTATTCGCTATTGGGCCACAACGCCCTTGTCAGAGCTTGATGCCCAGGGAATCATGGCTTTACTCCAGGACGATTTTACTGCACCTGCCCTTATGCTGCGGTCTGCCGGAACCCCTACAGATGTGGGAAGCGCAATCACTGGACTGGCAGGGTTTGTGGGCGCAAACATTGCATGGATTGGACTCGGTGTTGTAATTATATGGGGCGTGCTCGTGGGCATGTCACGCATGCGAAACGCCCAGCCTGCAATGATGGGAGAAGGATTGCACACGGTCAACAACAATTGGAATTCGCCCCTGTCTGGTTTGAAAGTAGCCGAGGCCAGGCGCAAAAAGGAAACCGCTTTGCGCGTGAAAAAATGGCGGTTTGAAGAACAATAACCCTGTTGTGGGAAAGCAGGATAAAAAATACAATGTATTTATTGCAACCCTTTTTTTTGCGCGCGTCCACGGGCAACAAACAAAAGGATTCCCGCCATGGAAATGACGCCCATAACGCCCACTACCGAATAAAAGTGAATAGGCATTCCAAAAACGCGGTTTAATACATACAACGTTAATGGCACGCACGCAATGGACAGGAAAAACGACCACCCCACTCTATATGGAAGGGAAACTGTTTTGAGGGGAAATAGGCCCAAAGACAAAAAGAACCCTGGAAAAAACGCGGCGCTTGTCATTAAAATAAAGCCTTGAACCAATGCCCATTCAACCATGAACCCATTAAACGTCCAAAGGCCTTTTAAAAAAGAACGGCGCACAGTCTAGTAAAAACCTTAAAAGCACGTCAGCGGGGGATATTTTTTGGGAAGCCAGGAAATTGGAGTGGTGGGCGCAGGGCCCGTGGGATTGCGGTGCGCCACGCGTTTGGCCGAAAAAGGTTTTTCCGTCAAAGTGTTTGAAGACCATGGAGAAGTAGGCACCCCGGTAAACTGTTCAGGCCTCATCAGTAAGTCCAATACTGATTCCCTGGGCATTCCGGTAAAAGAGTGCACGGTCAATGAAATACGCGGGGCACGCATTTTCGCGCCCAACACAACCATGCTTGAAGTGGAACGCAAAGAACCCGTTGCATACGTGGTAGACCGCGCGCAGTACGACAAGGTTCATTTAAAGCAGGCCCAGGATGCCGGCGTGCAAATCCAATACCATTCAAGGGTTATTGACGCCCGCGGGGGAACGCTTTTCGTGAAAGTGGGTGAGAGAGGGGAAATGGAAAAATCAAAGGTCATCGTGGGCGCGGATGGCGTTCAATCCAAGGTGCGCAAAATCATGGGTTTTGAACCTGGAAGCGAATCGTTTGTGCATTCCATTCAAATGACGGCAAAGGGAAAATTCGACCCGCATTTTGTTGAAGTGCACCTGGGACCGTTTGCCCCGGGTTATTTTGCCTGGGTGATTCCTGAAAGCAAAAGTGTTGCGCGCATGGGTTTGGGATTCAAAGTTGGAACCAACCCCAATGAGGCATTCAAAAAATTCATTGAATCCAGGGGATTTGAAGTTGAAACCTGTTTTCATTGTTCCGCCCTTATTCCGTGCACGCCGCCCATGAAAAACGTGGTGAAGGAAAACATGGCTCTTGTGGGAGATGCGGCCATGCAGGCCAAAGCCACTACCGGAGGCGGGTTGATTTTGGGCGCCATGGCCGCAGACATTCTAAGCGAAAGCATTATAGGGCATTTGAAAAACGGAACGGCGTTGACTCAATACGAAAAAAACCTGAAAGACTTGAACAAGGAATTCAATCTCCACTGGAAGATCCGCCAGTACTTTAATGCGTTAAATGAAGACCAGGTCAACAGGCTTTTCATCAAAGCCAAAAAGGCAGGCGTGGAAGAATTCCTTTCAAAGGAAGGCGACATGGACATGCCCTCCAAGTTCATCGGAAAAGCCCTTGCACGCCCACGACTGTTTTTGCTTGCCCCCCAATTGCTGAGGATGGCGCTTGCTTAAAGAGATTGCTATGAAAGCAGTGTTCTTTGACCAAAACGGTGGACCCGAAGTCCTTGGGTATGGCGAGGTTTCAACACCCATTCCAAAAAAAGGCGAGGCACTCATAAAAGTAAAGGCGTGCGCGCTCAACCACTTGGACTTGTGGTTGCGAAAAAGGCCCATCACATTCAAAGGCCCTCACATTCCAGGCTCGGACGTGGCAGGAGTCGTAGAAGAGGTAAACGGAAAATCAAAATTCAGACCTGGTGACGAAGTTATCATCAACCCTGCCATTCCATGTGGAACGTGCCAGCCCTGCAAGAACAACCAGCCTTGTGAATTGGTAACCATTTTTGGCGCGAAAACGCAAGGGGGTTACGCAGAATACGTAACTGTTCCAATCCCCCAGGTATACGCAAAGCCCAAAAACGCTTCCTTTGCCGAAGCCGCGGCGTTTCCCCTCACGTTTTTAACGGCGTGGCACATGCTCGTAGGCCGAGCAAACGTGAAAAAAGGGGAAACTGTTTTTGTTTGGGGAGCCTCCGGCGGCCTTGGGTCCGCGGGCATTCAAATTGCAAAAAACAGGGGTGCGCGCGTCATTGCGGCTGCAAGGTCCAAAGAAGCTGGAGAAAAAATAAAGGCCATGGGCGTTGACCGTACCGTGAATTATACGGAAGAAGATGCGGTACAACAGGTAAAGAATTACACACAAGGCAAGGGCGTGGACATTGTATTCGACAGCGTGGGGGCAAAAACATGGAATGCATCGCTGGCCATGCTGCGCCCGCATGGAAAACTTGTGTATGCAGGCACAACAAGCGGTGACATGGTTACCTTTGACGCGAGTGACGTGTACTATTATCAGCAGTCCATTTTGGGCGCGCGCATGGGAACGAAAAAGGAATTCGAAATGGTGCTGAAACTGTTCTCGCAGGGAAAACTCAAGCCCATGGTGGACAAGGTCTTTCCCCTGCACCGGGCAAGAGAAGCCCAACAGTGCCTGGAAGAAGGAAAGCAAATGGGAAAAGTTGTGCTCGAAATGTAGAAGTAGTTCACTGGAAGCGGGCTTGCAAAGGATTTAAATATAAGTCGTTATATACGAGTTATTGGTGAATTATATGGCAAGCGTCACTACCATTCAGGTGCCAAAAAAGGTCCTCAACGAACTCAAGTCAATAAAGGAATACCCCAAACAGCCGTACTCTGAATTGCTGGCTAAAATGGTCAAAGTATTCAAAGAAGCAAAAAAGACCAGCCAATACGACGAATTTCTCCACAGAATACAACAGTATAAAATGAAGGAATTGTGGGACAACAAGTATGATGAGGTTTGGGATCATGTATGAACCCGGGGACGTCGTGCTGGCTTATTTGCAATATGCAGACTCCCAAGGTATTAAACAGCGTCCGGCTGTGGTGCTGTATGAAGAACAGGGAAACATTGTTGTTGCCGGGATAACCAGCAATCCCCACAGAGTAGGGGTGCCCATTACAACAGAGGAAGGCATGATGGTGGACAGCATCATAAGAACAAATTACATCTTTACAACCGTCGATTTCATGGTAAAAAAGCGGTTATTCAAATTGTCAAAAAATAAAAAAAGAGAAGTTTACAGTGCATTGAAAGAACGTCTTGGAAGGCTTATTGAATGAGAGTCATCCTCTACATGGCAGTTACTGTGAATGGGTTGATTGCACGGGAAAACGATGATACGTCCTGGGTGTCCAAAGAGGAATGGAAAAGCTTTCAACGCATGATTAAGCGTGCGGGCAATATTATCGTTGGCCGCAGGGCTTGTGAAATCATGGCACGCGCCAAGGAACCCGTTCCCCCCTGCCAAGTACTTTCAGTGTCAAGCCAGGGAAACCTTGAATGCTTGGCTCCGCAGGGAACGTTGTTTTTCCCAAACCCCCAGAGTGCATTGGATTTTTTGGAGGGAAAGAAATTCAAAACTGCGCTGGTGGCAGGAGGCGCGCACTTGAATGCATCGTTTTTGTCCCAAAATCTTGTGGACGAATTGTACTTGGATGTAGAGCCCGTGCTCATTGGAAAGGGCATTCCCTTGCTTGTGCCGTCGGACGTTGAACGCAAACTCAAATTCATTGGGGCAAAACGCTTTGGGGAGGGAATTGTGCAACTGCATTACCGAGTTAAAAAATAAGCCCTCTTGAGAACTGCAATTTTGTACCAATTCGTTTAAAACGCATTTTTTGCGCGCACAGAGGATTTTAATACCCTTGGCGTGTAAAAAATCAATGGTATGCCCAAACCAAAAACCGTTTGCGTTATTCCTGCGTACAATGAGGAAGGCACGATTGGCAAGGTTGTGCAAGACGTAAAATCACTTGTAGACCTTGTCATTGTAGTGGATGATGGAAGCACGGATGCTACTGCAGAGCGCGCGCGCAAGGCAGGGGCAAGCGTGGTAAACACCATTTCCAATAAAGGCCTGGTGGCTGCTGTTTCAAGGGGATACTTGGAAGCCTTAAGGAATGGCGCGGATATTATTGTTCAAACAGATGCGGACAATCAGTATGATGCCAAAGACATTCCACGGCTTGTCCAGCCCATTGTTGAAAACAAGGCAGACCTGGTGCTGGGCATGCGCACAGGAGAGGGCATGGACTTGATGCCAAGTGGAAATAAGTGGGGCAACCGCATTGCTTCCTGGATTACTTCCATCAGCGCAGAGAGAAAAATCCACGACGCCCAGACAGGTTTCAGGGCGCTGCGCAGGGAAGTGCTGGAGGACGCGTTTCCAGTGAGCACGTATACGTATACGCAGGAAATGATTATTCGTGCCATTAAAAATAATTGGCGCGTACTGGAAGTTCCAGCGCAGTTCAATTTGCGCATTCATGGAAAGTCAAGGCTTGTGAAAAGTGTGATAGGATATGCCGTCAAGGATGCCGTGGTTTTCATTCGCGCCATCGTGGAATTCAGGCCCCTGCTTTTTTTTGGGCTTCCGGGAGCCGTGCTGTTTTTTGCCGGATTCGTGCTTGGACTTGAATTATTGTATGGGTTGTACTTGTACTTGGCGTTTGGCGTTTATGCAGAACGCATGGGTACTACCATTCTAAGCGTTTTCCTCATGATTTCAGGCATTACCGCCTTCCTCATGGGATTTTTGGCAGACCACATTCAGACAAAGTACCTGCAGTTGCGCAACGAACTGCGCAAAATAAAGTAATGGAGTGCGCCTTATGAATCCGCGCGTGAAAACCCTGCTGTTCCTTGTACTTGCAACTCTTGTTGCATTGGGCTTGAATGGCTTTCCATTGCCTGGATACGACCACGACTTTTTGGTTCCATTCGCGCAAAAAATTTCCAATCCTTCTTTGTACGGACAAGATCTTGTTGTCGAAGACGTTCAGCCTTATTATCCTTCACTTGTGCCCCTATTGTTTTCATTCTTTTATATGCTGGGCGTGTTGAATGAATTTCTTTTACTTGGATATGCGCTCACGTGGCTGGCTTTTGTTGCAGGCGTATACCTTCTTGCCCGGACGCTTTTTCCAGGCCAACAGGGCGTGGCGTGGCTGGCGGTTGTGCTGGCTGTTTTTTCTAAAACCATGCTGTCTGCCCCTTACTTTGCAGACCATCTGACCAGCGGAAACCTTGTACTGCCTTTTCTTTTGGCGTCCATTGTTTTGTATTTGCGCAACAAACGTCTTCCTGCATGGGCGTTGTTGGGGATTGCATTGAACATTCATCCAGCCCACGCCTTGTATGGGACAGGCATGTACGTGGTACATGGTTTATTTGAAGCCGTAAAGAAAAAGCACGGTCCATGGGCGCTGGCAAAAGGGTTGAGCGTATTTGCAGTCCTTGGATTGCCTGTGATTTTTATTTTCCTGTCCACGCCCTCCCAGGTATTTGGAATGGAATGGATAGAGTTATTGAAAGCGCGTGCCGCGCACCATTATTTTCCACTGGAATGGGGCTTTTTGTACTGGATTCTATTCCTCCAACCCCTTCTATTATACATAACCTGGTTTTTTGTTAACGGCCTGCACAATGAAACCCATCAAACAGTAGGCATTTTCGCGGGCGCAATTGGGGGTATGACACTCATAGGCATTCTTGCAACCGTCCCACTGTTTACCAGTCCTTTCCTCATTCGCCTGCTCCTGCCCCAGGCCACGCGCATTCTTGTTTTGTTTGCACTCATTTACGCGGCGCATTTCATCGCACAATGGATTGGAAAGGGATTGCGTGAAAAGACGGTTGCTTCTCTTTCAGCCATTGCGCTTGCCTTCAACTTTTTGCATTTCCTTATCCCCTTGTGGCCGGCCATCTTGGGGTGCGCGTGCAAAAGCGCGTGGAGTGAGAAAAAACGCAGGACATTGTTCAACGTCTCTTTGATGGGTGTTGGCGTGTATGCAGTGCTTTCCCTTGGGCAAAGCGTTTTTCTTCCAGTTATTCAAAGTATAATTCCATTCATTGTTGGCACGCCTGTTAAAGGGATTTATCTTACCCTGTTTGGGACTCCTGCCCAGGCACTTGCATGGATTGCGTTAAGTGCAATATTTTTGATTGGAACAAGAACAGCATCCCTTCCCGGAAAGATTGAACATTACCTTCCAATTACTGGCATCCTTGTTTTAGCCCTTGGAATTGTTTTAATTCCCGGGGCCGTGCTGAGCCCGGGCATTACGCCCTACAACAACATTCACTCTCAAGAGCTTGCACGTGCCTGGGAGGACGTTCAACGCTGGGCCCAAGATGAAACGCCATTGACTGCATTGTTTGTGGTGCCGCCCCAATACACGGGTTTTAGGCCTGGAAGCATGCGCAGTGTTTTTGCCACGCGCCTGGATGGAGCGCTGGCGGCCAACAGCCCTGCAACCTTTAATGAATGGTTTGCGCGCATGGAATTGCTTGGGTACAAAGAAGTGCTGTTGGAACGAGAACCATTTGACGGAGCTCCTTATGCACAGCTTAAAGTAAGTGATTTTGAAGGAATAGCAGAAGCATATGGGTCTCTATACATAGTAACCCAAAAACCCCACTCGCTGGAAGCCCAACCCCTTTACGAAAATGCATTCTTTTTTGTTTATTTTATTTCCTCTTAATAGTGACTGTACGCCAGTAAAACGCATTCTCCAATGCCTTGTAGTAAAAAACAAGCACGCGACCTAGAGGGTCTATCAAATGCACGTGGAATGGAACTACGTGTGCGCGCTGGACAAACATGGTGGCTTCCACAACACTATGCCCTGATAAATTCATATTCACGTTTACCTGTTGAATGATTGCATTTTGAAGGGATTGCAGCACTGTATCCACACGCTGAACGCGTTCGAACCGCTTCCCCTGGATGAAATACAGCCCCCGCGTGTCTGCGATTTTCTGCATTTGTTCCAATTCAGGTTCTTTTAACTCTGTCATAATGTCATGCCTTGTACGCGCATTGGCATGACTCACCCACCGCTTCCATTCTTTGCGCGGACTTGGATGCTTTTTCTTCATTTTTTTCCTTGGCATGTTTTTCCTGAGCATGTGCTTTGTTGGAAGGCAAAAATTTATTTAAATAAGATGGAGAAACAACTCCCCATGAGGCCATTCACTGCCGCTGTTTTCAAGCTTGGCATTAATCCCTGGGGGCCGTGTAAGAATATCACTTGCGTTTGACTCTAAACCGCGAACGGTTCCCATGCCCCCCGCACTTGCACGGGCCTTGTCCCGAAATGCCAGGGTAAAAAGGGCTTTTGAAGGTCTTGCGCCTTCCCGCCAAAAAGAAATCCTGCAGTACCTTTACGCTCTTAAAACCCAGGAATCGCTTGAACGCAATGTCAAAAAAGTAATCCGATATATTGAACGAATCTTAAGAAAGTAAAGCCAAACCTACAAAGCCAACTATGATTAAGAGCATCCCCGCATATTGGTATAAGTGCAAGCGCTCCTTTAGAAACATGTGGGCAAGTATCACTGCAACCAATGGAGCAGCTGAAGTCACAGCAGAAACAATGGAAACCAGCCCAACAGAAAGACCTGCATTAAAGCTCAGAAAACCAAGCACGTCTAAAAAGCCCACTATTACAAGCAAGAAGAAAAGTGAATCCGTTTTTCCTTTTTTAATTGGCTCGGATGGAATCAAAAACAAAAATGCAAGCGTTACCATGCGTGTAAATACCACGGTGTAAAACACCCCCATGGCATCCACTACGAATTTGGCTAAAACCCCATACACTCCAAAACTGACCATGGCCAGCAATGCCAGCGCTGCCCCTGACTCCAGTCTTTTTGAAAAGGCAGTTACCACCTCTTTCCAGTTCAATGATACCAAGAACACGCCCAAAAATATGGTAAGTGACAAAACAATTTGTGTGAATGTAATTTTTTCGGATAAAACAATCAATGCAAGAACAAAGGTAACAATTCCCCAACTCGAAGCAATCGGAGAAACCACTGAAACCCTTCCTTGTCCCAAGGCCTTGTAGAAGGATCCCCACCCCACGGCTCCTGCAAATCCAGCCAAAAGCCCGAAAACCAATCCATTCATGAACGTTGTTGGAATACTTACAAAAAAAATGGAGTAAGCAAATACTGCAAAGGTTCCAATGAAAAGCGTTCGTTTGAGCGCCCGGATCGGACCATAATCTTCAACTACATTCTTGGCTAGAAAATCCGCAAGCCCATAACTTGCCATGGCCCCAAACCCAAACACTACTTCAATTGGGATAAACATTAACGTGCCTTCTCTTTTTCATACGTACAAAGCTCTGGGTTGCTAACGGCTTCCAGCCAAGCTTTGATGAACAACGCTTTAGGCACGTTGCGCTTGATATGCCTTTCCATCGGACGAACACGCGGGTCATGAACAACAACGTTATCCATTTGCACATCCAGCACCACCAGACGATGAAGCTCAAAACCTTTAACTTCATCTAGTGTGTGCGAATCCACAAGCACTTCACACACCGCGCCTCTTTCAAAGGCTTTTTGAAGGTCGGTAAATGTTGGACGCTGCCAATGAAAGTGAAAGTTAGGATGCGAAAAAACCTCGCGTATGCATTCTGCGTACGCACTAAGATTCTTAGTGTTCTCAGCATAATACTTGAACTCCTTTTCTGAAACACTTTTTCGAAGGCCCGCAACCCCCTGCACGGCCCATGCTGTATAGTCTATTGAGCTGAATTCGTTTATTTTAACGCCTTTATCAAGAATCCACTTCCAAAAAGGAAATGGCCACACCACATATTTTGGTTCAGCCTCTGCGATTTGGGCAATTTCTTTTTTGTGTACATCTGGGAAAAAATATTTGGCCACCATGGAATAGCATGCCAGTGCACACCCATTAGGGGCAGAATTTACATAAGGAATATTCAACATATTGAAAATCCAATAGCCCCGGGGAGAGTCGAACTCCCGTCTTCAGCTCCAGAGGCTGACATCCGTGACCACTAGACGACGGGGCTATATTTAGCCAATTTTTCCGCTTTTAGCGGGTGCCTGAACCCTATACGCTGGGCAAAGTTTATAACGCTACTTTTACGCCGTATTGCTATGGAATACAACGGAAGATATTTTTCGGCTTTAAGCCATACCGCCTTGCTGTGGACAATATTGCGGGTATTTAGAAGGCTACTTACTTGGTCAATAATCCTTTTACTCGTGGATGCATATTGGACGTAGCCTCTCTTTGTTATCGTCCCATCCGTGTCAAATAAGCCCTGCAATACTGCTGCTTGTAATTTATCGTTTTTTGAGTTTAAAATTATTTTTGGAATCATTATTTTACTGGCCTTGTATCCATTGTGCATTTCGAAGAAAGAACGCAGATACCAGTGCAATGGTTTTGAACAAAAATAGGAAACAAAATGGTTCTTGTTTTTAGGCCTACATATTTTTGGTTTAATTGAGAATTCATTTTCAACAATTTGATTAAAAATACTCATGTGTCCCTCATTATCAAAGTACGTCAATATCCCCCAATTGCCTTTATCGTTTGAATTTTCTCCGGCTAAACTTCCATCACCCAAGATCGCCCCGATTAAATAAGCCATATCTTCCGATATATTGCTTTGAAATAGAATTTTATGCGGAGAATATACACAGCTTAACGTCAAACTTTTGGCATTAATTTTAGCTTTAACCTGCTGCTGAAATTCCATTTCAAAAAAGTCAATTATTTTTTCCAACTGCTTAAGCGGAATAGGTGCTCTTCCCATTACCCATTCAGCAAAACGAGATTTGTAGCTAACCCCCAATTCTTTCGCTGCCTTGACTCTCCCACCCAAAATTCCCGCCATTTCGTCTAATTCGTCTTTAACCCCATGCACATAAATCTCATTCTTCAGCCAATCCGATTTCACGTCAAAAATGGATAGTTTTTCAGCCATATGCTGATTTCGTTTTTGACTTTAATAGACTTGTCCAAGCCTCATTGCCGGTGATCTTGGAAAAGTCAGTCAATGTCAAACCCAATCAGCAGAGTGGCTTCCAAGGGTTTTACAACCATTTTCTCGCACAGGTATTCGTGCGCGTGTTCGCTGGGAGAAGAGCTTACCACGTTTTTTGCAGGAACTTCCGGAAAGGAAACCGGGGGAAAGTAGGCTTCTCCAGCCTTTTGTTTGACGATGACTTGGGTGGGTTCGCGGAAGGTTTCATCGTGCGTGCAGCACACCACGTACTGCCTTTTCAGCGCTTCATGCACGCCTGCATTCAAGGGAGGTTCCATGCGCTCAACCTGTTTTTTGTCTTCCTCGGTTAAAACGTAAAAAGAGTTAAGGCCTTGGACTTGGGAGAGGGCGTGAATAACATGTTTAATGCGGTTCATGCGTTCTCCTCATTTCATTTTCCAAAACGCCGTGCACGGTCTTCAAATTCCGCAATGGCATTTGTGAGGTCTTCCCTGGAGAACTCCGGCCAGTACTTGGGGCAAAAGTACAATTCAGAGTACACGCTTTGGTAGGCCAAGAACCCTGAAAGGCGTTGCGTGCCAGACGTTCGAATGATCATGTCCGGGTCTGCAAGCGGGCTGTACAAGTAGTTTTTGAACGATTCTTCGTTTAAAGATTCAATGTCCACTTTGTTTTCTTTTGCTTCGCGGGCAAGGCGCTTGGCCGCGTCAAGGATTTCCGTGCGCCCATTGTAGGCCAATGCCAGGTGAATGGTGCGTTGTGCGTTGTTTTCCGTTTCTTTTTGCGCGCGCTCCATTTTCTCGCGCAGGGGTTTTGGAAATGCATTCAAGCGGCCCATGAATTTTAACGCAATGCCGTTTCTTTCAAAAAAATCCGTTGTGAATACTTTTTCCAGTTCTTTGTCAAAGATTTTGAATAGCACGTTCAACTCTTCTTTGGACCGTTGGAGGTTTTCCAAGGAAAGCGTGTAAAACGTTCCCGTGGCTATTCCTGGGTAAGAGGAAATCCACTCCACGACCTCCCACGCCTTTTGCGTTCCAAGCGCATAGGCCTGGGCCAGGGGCATGTTCATTTTTTGGGCAAACCTGCGGTTTCCGTCAGGAATGAATGCAATGGATTCCAACAAGGGGCTCACCGGAAAGTATTACGCGAATGAACGCTTTAAAAGCTTTCACTCAAATCAAGTGGGTCAAAGGCCATTTTTAAGGCCTTGGTACAAACCTTGAATGCATGAAACCCCCCATAAGCATTTTAAGGCGAAAAAGCTTCTTGAATGGAGTCCCATGAAGCCCCACAAGAAATCCTCGGATTGGCTGGTTAATGAGTTGCGCCAGCGCATGAAAGAAGTGGAAAAGCTTCGCAAGGAACTGCGCGTGAAAACCTTTACGGGCTTGAGCCCGCATCAGACCAGGGCCTTGGTGGAAGAAATTGATGTGCCGGCCCTTGAACTCATCAAAGACGAGCCGCGCAAGCCCAAAAAGCACGTTGACAATTAAAGGTTTTGCGCATGCTGTTCAATGCCACGCAGCACAAAATTGTTTTGAAACGCGTGCGCATCGCGCAAACGTTTTGGCAAAAATTCAAAGGCCTTATGGGAGAACAAAGGGAACGGTTTGATTACGCGCTCGTATTCGTGCTTGGACGCGAATCGCGCGCAGGAGCAAGCATTCACATGCTGTTCGTGCAGTTTCCTATTGATGTTGCATTCCTAAATGCAAAAAAGCAAGTGGTAGACCTTGTTGAAAATTTGCAGCCTTGGACGCTTAATTGCACGCCCAAAAAGCCCGCGGCCTTTGTGGTTGAACTGCCTGCGGGCACCATTGAAGAAAAGGGGCTGAAAAAAGGGGATGCAGTTGAATGGAAGCGCACAAGCGGGACACGCGTATGCAAATGTTTTTTATTTCTTTCCCAAGTATAATTTACCAGTTCTATATGAACGCTAAAAAGCATTGGACTGATAAGGTCATCCTCGCGGGATTTTTCCTCCTTGCTCTGGCTGGCTTAACTTTTTATCCTTTGAATGTCAATGCCCTTTTTTCCATTGACCCTGCACCAATATCCCCCCAGGTTTTTGTCACGGCCAATGCGAATGGAACAGCGTCCATTCTGAACGCTTCCACGGGGATTGTGCGCCATGTACAGTTGCCGAGGCCGGTTGCCGCTGCAATAAATGTTGAAACAAGCCCCACAAACGGAATGGCTTATGTGCTATACGAAAACTCTCTTATTGGAGAAACAACATTTGAAGTTGGCGTATTGGATGCATTAAACGGACGATTTGTAAAAAAACTTCAGGGGATTATTGAATACTTTGCATGGGACATGGAGATTTCACCGGATGGAAAATACTTGCTGGTGGCAACTGCAGAGGGAGGTTATCCGAATTTACTTCCATATTTATACGTGTTTGATACCAATCTTGGAAAGCTGACTGAAAAAATAGAGCTCAGCAACGTTAAAACGCCCGCTGACGGGGTGCCAAAAATAGCCGTCTCCTATGACAACCGGTATGCATTTGTGTCCAACAATTACCGAAAAGAGGCCTATGTTTACAACCTTGACACCAAAACCCTGACTGGGACCATCCCGTTAGTGCCTACAAATGAAATTGGGATAATTGAATTGGCTCCGACTGCAAACTCTGCCATGTGGCTTTGGGTACCAAACGGTCCGGGGACCACTATCCGCACGCGAACGGCCATCGTACCTTCGCTGGGCTTTGTAGATGCACGCTATCCCCAACTCAAAGCACCCAATGTCGGTGCAGGGGGGTTAAAATACGACCCCTTGAGCGGCATTCTTGCAATGGCTGTAACAAACAAGATATACAATGTTACCTCAAATTGTTCTATAGAACTCCAAAATCCGCCTCCAGGTTACTATCTGCCACATTCCATGAACTTCAGCCCGATCAGCGGTCACCTGTATCTTACTGCAGGAGATGATTTTATAACCGTCAACCCGGCAGCGTGCAGTCTCGTTTCAAGCATGACCCTCCCTGATACGACCAATACCGGCGCCCTTACCCCTGACGGGGCATTCTACGCAGCCACAACTGTAGGCAACATATATGTTGTTCCAACCAACGCCACCAGCCCAAGCCAGATAAAAAAATACAACATCGGTAACACGCCTATCAATGACATAGAAGCCGTGCACAGTGTTCAATTCAACTAAGGCCCAATTAAAATAGTAAAAGGGAAAGGCTTCAATGCATTGCACTGAAACCTTTTCCCCTTTTGCCTTTTATGCCTTTTTTTTGCAGAATATGGGGTGATATATACCCTTGACCTTAATTGCCCCTGTTCAGGCTATTATTTTTTGTTGTTCCAAAACCCAAACCGGTTTGTACGTAATTGCATGGAAATCCAAACCGCGCCCTAAAAATGGTTTTTTAACCCTTTCCACGGTTGTTTAATTGCAGGTTTTTTAGGGGTTGAACAGTATGGATTTCAGCAAGTACATGAAGAACCAGCCCAAGTATTCGTCGCGCGCAAACGTTGGGCCTTATGGGAGAAAAAAGTATTGTTTGACGTGCGGCCGGGAAGTGGAAAAAACCGATTCGCACTTGTACTATCAGAGTTTTTGCTCGGACGCGTGCAAGGACGAGTACATGCAGGGCGAAGCCAAAACCCGTTTTTGAATGGTTTCCTGCAGGTTTTTCTAGGAACAGGCTACTTTGGGCGAGTGATTATTGCGCGCAGGGTGTCAAATGCCTTTTCCTGGATTTGGCGTGCGCGTTCACGCGAGATTCCCATCTCTGCCCCCACTTCTTTCAACATTCTGGGAGGATTTCCATCCAAGCCAAACCGCAGGATGATGACCTTCCTCCACGCTGGCCTCAAAGACTTAAATGCTTGTAAAAGCTCCTTGTTTATATGGGCTTGAGCTTCTTCCCCGCGTTTTGATGCAAGCCAGTTTCGGTATACGACTCCTTCTGTGACATCTACTTTGTCGCCTTCAACTTCCACTTGAAGGGGAGTTGTATGCTGTTTTGCAGCACGGCGTTGGTGTAGTACGTATCTTAATGCATTTTTCCATGAGGCAATGACATATGTGGAGAACAAGACTTTTCTTTTATCGTCCCACATCTGAATACAGCGCAGGGAGTATAGTTGGCACAATTGGGCTAATTCATTTTTATCATCAGGGTTTAACTGCCATTTTTTACTTGTTGCATGCAAAAAGCCTTGAAAGTGTCCTTTGAATATGCCCTCCAGCATTTTTTCACGCTTTCTTATTTCCTGAGTGGAAAGCACTTGAGTTGGGCGTTTAACAGTCCAGGAAGGATTATTTTTCTTTAGCAGGTAGTGCAGGTATCTTATTGAGACCCCGTATTTTGCGGCGGAGGCATGAAGTTCTGCTTGAGTGCTGGGAGGATTGGAAAGCAACTCAGGCACGTTGACCTTGCTTGGTCTGCCAGGCAGAGGTTTGTTCTTTTTGCGCCCCGCGGGCAAAAAACGGCGTTTTCCCATGCAAAAGGGTAACAGGGTTAAAGTATTTAATTCATTCGCGTACACGCTTGAAGGGCATTTAAGAAAGCAGGAATACATGGAAGGCGGGACGCGCACAGACTTTTAAGGCACGCACACAAGCATTGGTTTTCAAGACCTATTTTTCTTGTTTTACGTACAGGGTTTGCGTGGGGTATGCAAAGGAAATGCCTTCTTTTTCAAATTCCTTTTTTATGGCCATGTTAATCCCATCCCACGTAGGCACAAGCTGGTTTTCATCCACGTAATACACAATGTTGAGTTTAAGCGAACTTGAAGAAAACCCTGAAAACCATACAAGGGAACTCAAATCCCCAAAGGTTTTCTTTTTAACCCCGGGGAGGGAGTCCAAGATGGACCGCACGATTTCTTTTGCTTTTTCCAATTTTTTATACGGAGTGGTATATTCGAGGTCCAAAACTGTAACCGTGTGACGCCCTGGCGCCCTAGACCAGTTCTCAATGACCTCGGTTGCAACCTTGTTGTTGGGGAGCGTGATGAATCTCCCTGCGTCATCGCGTATGCGTGTAGTTCGAAGAAAAATGGATTCTACCCTTCCAGTCACTCCGTTTACTGTAATTCGGTCCCCTATGAAAAAGGATTTGTTTGCAAAAAGGGTGATACCCCCAAAAATGTCTTTAATGGTTTCCTGGGCGGCAAACGCAATGGCCAAGCCTCCAATTCCAAGCCCTGCAAGGAGCGCTGTAACATCATACCCCACATTTGACAGTGCAAGAAGAAAAGCCAGAATAAGAATGGTGTATTTGGCCGAGCGCTGGGCAAGAGGAACAAGCTGGTCGTCCAACTGGGATTGTGTTCTACCCGCCCAAGGCCTTAACACGTTGTCCGAGAAAAAATCCACACTCTTCAAAACCACCCACGTGCCCCAAGCAAGAAGAACAAGCCCCAGGCCAGAGATAAAAGCATCCTTGAATGCATCCCCTGGAAGGGGATAGAAAAACATTCCGGCAAGCCCTATCCCCACAATGAAAAAAAGGTATTGAACGGGAAGGGAAAAACTTTGAATGAGCGCGTCATCCAATGAAGTACGTGTTTTTTTAACAACCTTTGCAATAACTGTGTTTAGAAAAAAGTACGTGACCTTTCCCAACAAGATGAATGCAAACACGACTAGAAAAAAATTCCACAGGGCTTGAGACAAAAAAGGCAGTTCCATAGTTAACCTTCTTTGAACACCCACCGAAAAAAATTTAACTTTCACGCGTACATGGCATGTAAATTCAGGTCAACAGTAGTTTTAACAGGGTGGCTGGGGAAGAAAGCCTTCGAGCAAGGGTGTAATCGTTTTGCATGCGCGAGGACAGTTCAATGAGTTCCTTGTTCTTTGAGGCTTTTTTGATCACCCAGTCGAACACCCCTTCGTGCAATAACAGGAATTCCAGCCAGCGAAAGCCTTTGACTTCTGGTTCTAGCACGCGCCACAGGTTTTCCTCGTAAAGCCGCAGGCTTTTCTCTGACACGTCTTTTTTTTGCAGTGCGGTGTGAAGGGACTGGGCCGCAATCTTGCCTGAGCGCATGCCAGGGCCGCATCCTTCTCCTGAAAACGTCATGGCAAACGTTCCTGCGTCTCCAACGAGCACCCACCCGCTGCCAGCGCATTTTCTTCTCTGTCCTAACACGCTCAACCCCCATTGCTTTAAGGGGGTGACTTGCCTGGCATTGCAAAAACGTTCTTTGAATGCAGGGCTCAACAGGAGTTCTTTTAACTTTTCATCCAGTGAAACGCCTTGCCTTTCAATGTCTTCCATACGCATACCAACGCCCACGTTGCACGTTTTTTCATCCACTGGAAAAATCCAAAAATACCCCGGGCAAACGCCCTTCAAATAGTACAATTCGCACTGGTTGTGAACGCCGTGCACGTTTTCAAAGTAGGCCCGCGTGTTCAGCGCATAACGGCCTTTCACTCGAGGCGAAACGCCCACTGCCTGGGCAATCGGAGACGTACTTCCATCTGCCCCCACTACCACACGTGCGTACGCATGTTCTGTTCTGCCCTGCGCATTCTTGAATTCCACTCCAATGACCTGTAAAGGCTTTTTTGAATCAAAAAGCGGACGCACCACTTCGCATTGTTCCTTGAAGGCAATGTTTTTTTCTTTTTTGCATGCCTTGGCGAGCATAAAGTCAAAGTGGTACCGGCGCACGTTAAACCAGGGACCCTTAACCCGCACGTCTTCCCTATGCAAAGGCGTGTACATTTCATTTCCACTTGGACTGGTTACCCGGACACCATCAATTTGGCGTTTTGGGAGGCGTTCAAACTCAGCCCACAACCCCAATTCTTTGACAATGTCCAGGCACTTCCATGTTTTATTGTCCGCGCACACCTTGTCTCTTGGGAATTGGTCTTTTTCCAGTACAAGCACGTTGTGACCGGAACGCGCAAGGAATAATGCACATGCAGTTCCTGCAGGCCCGGCGCCTGATACGATGACATCAAAATCAGTTGGCTGCACCTGCATGCGTTCTACTTCCATTGTTTAAAAGCGCTGGGCGAAAACCATTTAATTCCAATCCAAAAACGCGTTATTTCATGGAATCTTCTCCCACTCCTCCAGAGAAACTGCCGTTAATGGAAGACGTGCTGGGCTGGGCGCTTGAGCGCGTTAAAGAGGAGGATTTTGCGCGCGTGATTCAGTCCAGGGAGCACGCCCAGGTCATTGAATTGCGGGATGGAAGGAAAAAGTATGCCGTGACTTCCATACCGCGTCTTTCACCCGAAGAATCCTTGCTCGTGCAGCATGTGCTGGAATTGTTTCGGAGGTCTGAAGAGCATTCAACGCTTGAACGGCCTTCCATTGCCTCTTTTTTGCACAGGCATTGCGGGGAGCATAAAATTGAATTGGAGGCTGACCAGCGCGCATATGTTATGGCCGTTCTCCATGCAGAAGCCCATGGGTGGGGGCCTTTGACGTTTTTGCTTGAAGATGCACTTCTGGAAGAGATTGCAGTGATTGGAATTGGAAAAGAAAAGCCTGTGCACGTGTATGATTCCCTGCATGGCTGGCTTGCGTCCAATGTGTGGTTTGCAAGCGCGGAGTGCGTTAAGAATCTTGCCAATAAAATGGGCCGCGGCATGGGCAGAAGGCTGAGCTTGCAAAGCCCTCATTTGAATGCAGTGCTGGAAAATGGAAGCCGGTTGCATGCGGTAATGGAACCCCTTGCATTTTCAGGGCCTTCACTTACGCTGCGCAAATTCAAGCGCGAACTTGTGACCCCGGTTTCGCTGTTGGATTGGAAAACGGTTTCGCCGGAGTGCCTGGCCTTTTTGTGGCTGGCCCTTCAAACCAGTGCAAGCATGGTCATCGCAGGCAATACGGGCAGTGGAAAGACTACTACGCTCAATGCCTTATTCCATTTCATTCCATTGGATGAACGCATCATTGCCGTGGAAGAAACCCCTGAACTGCAATTGCCTCACACCCACTTTGTGCGATTGAACACCGTGGATGGATTGGGCATTGAAATGAGCGATTTGATTTTGGACACGCTGAGGATGAGGCCTGACCGCATCATTGTGGGCGAGGCGCGCGGCCCCAAGGAAGTGAAAGCGTTATGGGACACGCTTTTGGCAGGCCAGGGAAAAGGTTCCTATGCCACTTTTCATGGGCAGTCCGCTGAAGAAGCCTTAAAGCGCGTGCAGGCCATGGGAGTTCCTGTTCAGGATCTTTCCGCGTTGGACTTGCTGGTCGTGCAACGCAGGTGGAGTGCATTTGACTTTGAATCAAAGTCCAAGCGCGAGGTGCGCCGCATTGTGCAAGTGGGCGAAATCCTTGAAACGCGCAAGGGCCCTGCATGGAACAGCCTTTTTGAATGGAATGCAAGTGAAAACCGTTTGATGGAAGCGCATGAAAGCGCACGCATAATTCCACGCATCTGCGAGGCCCTGGGATTAACGCGTTCAGGGTACACTGAAAAGTGGTTGAACCTGACTGAAAGACTGCTCCGCTACAAGCAATCCCATTCCATGGAATTGGATTGGAGCGTGTTTTGATGGGCGCAGACGTAAAAGGATTGGAATTGGTTGTTGAACGCGTGCTTGCATTCCCTCATGTAAAGGCATGCATGGCCTTTGGCGGTTTTGCAGGTGTTGGAGGCATGCTTGTATTGGACGAATGGCTAATGGGATTGTTGATTGGAGTGCTCTCAGGAACAGGATGCGCGCTTTTCATTAAATTTTTTGAACGCCAGAAACTGGAAGCGCGCGTGAAACGCTTTGAGGCAGGCCTGCCATTTGCATTGATGGGATTGGCGGTTGAATTGAACCTGCGCATTCCGTTTGAAAAAGCGTTAATGGACATGGCGCGTGAAAACAAGGGAATTGTTGGAAGAGAATTTGAATGCGTGCTCCGTGAAGTGCATGCAGAGGGCAGTTCAATCCCTGAAGCCCTGCGCCGTGTGGGAGAGCGCATGCCTTCCCTGCACGTGAAACGCGTGACCAGCTTGCTTGTCAATGCATACGAACAGGATTCCAGGGAGCGCCCTGGAGAAGCATTGAAACGCTTGGCATTGGAAGAGCTTGGAAGGCAGCGCGCGGAAGCAAAAGAGTTTGGAGGAAAACTTTCCGTTTATGCATTGGTGTTCATTGTTATGAGCGCCATTCTTCCTGCGCTCTTTCAGGCATTCGTGCTCGTGGGAAGCGCGTTCTTGGACCTTTCATTCACTCCCTTTCAGGTCATGGCCATTGTCGTGCTTGGATTCCCTTTAATGGACGCAGGCGTGCTGGCATTCATTCACTATAAAACGCCCATTTTCATGCGGGGGAACGCGTTTTGAATAGCATTTTTTTTGTTTACGCATTTCTTTCCCGCCATGGATGGAAGGGAAAAGAAAAAACATGGGCACTGCATGCAAGTGCAATGGCAAGCGCCGTATTCATGCTGGGGCTGGCAGCGCTTCTTGCCTTGAAAGTGGAGCCAGCGCTTGCAACTGGGGCAGCGCTTTTGGGCTTTGCAGGCGTGTTTTTTCTAAGCCTGGTTTGGGTGGCATGGAAATGGGAACAGCGCGTGCTCACCATTGAACGCCTTGTGCCTGATGCATTATTGCATGCCAGCGCGTTTCCACGGGGAACGCACGCGCAAAAAATAATTGAACACCTTTCAAACGCCCATTACCCTTTTCTTTCCATGGAATTCGGGCAATGCCACCACGAAATCGAACGTGGAATGCCGGTAGAAGAAGCGTTGAATGGAATGGCTTGGCGCACGCCTTCCAAGGCCTTGCACCGCGCGGTGCGGTTGCTTGTCCTTGGATACAAGAGCGGCGCAGACATGTCCCTGGTGTTCAGCGAAACCGCAAACGATTTGCTGGAAACCCATTCCATTCTGCGCGAGCAGAACGCAAGCGCGGTCATTGAAAAGTACACGCTTCTCTTGGCGGGAGGCCTTATTGTTCCAGGAGTATTGGGCATGCTTACAGGAATGGTGGGAAACTTGAATGCAACCGGCATTGAATTGCTTGGCATTGGAGCTGAACCTGTACAACGCGAAGCCCTGTTGCGTGCAAGCGTGCTTTCCACGCAAGTGTACATTGCCGTGTACGCGTTTCTTGCATCGGTCTTTGTGGGCATCCAGGAAGGCCAGCCCAAGAAAGGCATTGCATATGCGTGCGCACTTGTTCCTTTGAGCCTTGGCGTGTATTTTTTCATTCAATGGATTTAAGGCGTGCGCATGGCTTTCCGTGAAAAACAGGAAAGCATTAATAGGCAGGGCTTCGTATTACCAAAAATCGTATGCGCCGTGCAAAGAAGAAAAAGAGTGTTTTGAATGGCCTTGCAGGCCCTGGATTTGTTGCAGGCATCGCATTGCTGGCGCTCTTGATTTCAACTGCGAGTCATGCCAAAACCCTTTCACCTGCAGGGAGTTCTGCTTCCAATAATTCATTGCCAGTCACGGGAAACCGTGCAATGCTTTTCGAAGAAACGGCTTTTCACGAACCTGCACAAGACCTTTCCTATGGGCCTTTTCCAGACCAGGTCCTGGACTGGTATCCTCCCCTGCACCGCACGCAAGACCCTGCCCCGGTCATTGTGTTTGCGCATGGCGGAGGGTTTGTAATGGGCGATGAAGCAATCGACACAGAAAAAGACCCCTGGAATGCACTGCTCGAACAAGGGTATGCCATTGCCTCCATACGTTACCGCCTTTCCTCCACTGCAGTGTTTCCCGAACAGCCAAAAGACCTTGGAAAAGCCATTCAATTCATCCGCGCCCACGCGCACGCGTTCAATGCAGACCCTGAACGCATAACCGCATACGGCATTTCGGCAGGAGGAACGCTTGTATCCTACGTTGCATTCGGGCCTGACCTTCAGGTTATTAACAGTCCAATCGCACGTGAACGCTTTTCAAGCCGGCCCAACTCAGCTATCATTCAAAACGGGGCCACGGACTGGCGCATATACGATTCAAAAATTCCCGGCGTTTACTTTGGCACGGCCACGCTTGCAGATGTTTCTCAAACCACCTTGGAACAAGCGTCCGCAGTATGGCACATTGAGAACAGTGCTCCGCCCATCCCAACGCTTGCACTCTACACCACGAACATCTCAAGCGCACCTCTCACAAATATCCATGATGCATTCAACGGCCTGCACCTCCACAAAAGCCTGAATGCGCGCAATACCCTTGTACCGCACGCGTTTTATGCACGCACAAGCACGCCTCTTGCCCCCCTCATCGCAGACTGGCTGGAAGAAATTGAATAAACCCATTAACACGTGCGTGCTGTACGCGTACGAAACCCCAGGGGCTTTCTTTTTTATTCCAACGGATTTATGGGGCTGAAATAGAGGTTGGGGCTTTCCATAAGAATGGAACGCAGTTTATGCAGGTCGCGCGCATTGAAAAATCCCCTATCAAAGTCGGCCTGCACGTTAAGGAACCTGCCCAATGTTCTTTTGGAAACCAGTACATATTCTCTAAGGTTACGCAGACCTAATTCCAATCCAATCAATTCCGCCTGGCTCAACACCGGCAAGTCCAACCCATACTTTCTTGCACGGGCCTTGAATCCCTGGCGTGCAAGTTTCAAGTAATATTCCCATTTCAAAACCAATTCCTGGCCGATGCGCACGCGATCCTTGTACGTGTCCACCATCAAATGGGGCAGGCGCTCCAATCCCTCCCCACTTTGGACGATGGTTTCAATTTTTTCAACCGTTTGGAGCATTCTCCTGGAATTGAATGCGGAAAGGGGATTTGCACTTCCCTTTTTAATGGCTTCCAAGCGCTTCAAGGCCAGGGTTTTGCGCCCGTGTTGAGTCAAACGGAGTTTTCTGAAAACCTTTTTTTCAGCCAAACCCATCCGTTCAAGTTGGCCGATTACACGAGACCTTAAAAGGCGCGGCATTTGCATGCACGTTAACTTCAAACCTGTATTTATAGGCATGCCAGCCCAAACCAAGACCCTTGTATATTTTAAAAAGAAATGACTCCTTATATGTTATTATGCCATCAAACCCCCTGCATTACGAAAAGCACCAGCGCGATTACACGCTTCTTGGAACGTGCGTGGTATTCCAGGCATTCCTCGGCAAGGGGATGTGTTCGTACTATGATTACACGCCCCACCCGCTTTTTGTACTTGTAAAAAACAGGGTGTTGTACCACTTTAGCGCCGTGGAAGACTTGCGCGCGTGGGCGTTGAACTGGATTAAAAAATACAAGACCGCTGAACTGCTGTTGGAACACAAACGCGTGCATGATGAGATTGTACGTTCCTATGAAACGCTCCTGGAACACCCTCCAAAAGATGCAGTGAAAGCCATTCAAGAACATCACAAGCACCTGGAAAAACTTGTGAAAGTCATTACCGCGGCCATTGAGATCCCTGAGTTTTGCGGTCCTGCACTGGACCCTGCATTGAAAGAGGCATGCATGCACATCCGCGTGGAAAACGAGAACATCATCAAAGAAGGGTTTTCCCACCACGCAAAACTCCTTGAACGCATTGAACGGGAGAAAAACATTCCCCGTGGAACGCTTTCCTGTTTGACTCTTAATGAATTTAACGCGTTTTCCAAAACAGGAAAACTCCCACAAAACGTGCTTGAACGCAAAGACTTTGTGCTGGTACGCCACACGCAGGGAAAAGAAGAAGTGTTCCTGGATGAAAGGGAATTGAAACGGTTTGGTTTAATTTCCCAACAGGATTTTTCGCTGGTCACGGAATTAAAGGGCCAGACCGCGTTCGCAGGAAAAGCCCAGGGAAAAGTGCACATCATTAAATTCATCGAAGAAGCCCAGCACCTCATTGAGGGAGAGGTGCTTGTGACTGGAATGACGGATCCGCGGTATGTACCTGCAATGAAAAAAGCCTCGGCCATTATCACCAATGAAGGAGGCATTACCTGTCATGCGGCCATTGTTTCAAGAGAGCTTGGCATTCCGTGCGTTATTGGAACAAAAATCGCGACAAAGGTTCTGAAGGACGGTTGGATTGTTCAAGTGAAAGCCAATCATGGCCAGGTCATTGTATTGGATAAAAAAGGAGATGGTAAAACATGAAACCTGCCTTGCTGGTAATGGACTTTGAAAATGACATCGTGCACGAGAAAGGAAAAATTGGCGCGCAGGGGTATGCGCAGTTTTTGAAGGAGCATGGAACGTTTGAACGCGTGCAATCCCTCATCCGAAAAGCACGGGAAAAAGACGTGCCCATTGTTTTTGTCATGGTCGGGTTTTCAAAGGATTATAGGGAATGGTCGCCTGTTCCGCGCGCCTTTCAAGGAGCCAAGGAAGCAGGGCTTGTCACGCTGGGCACGTGGGGCACTGAATTCCACGAAAAAATAGACGTGCAGGCAAAAGATTTTGTAGTGGTAAAACACCGCATCAGCCCCTTTTATGGAACTGATTTGGAGGTTATCCTGCGCACGCTTGGAATAGACACCTTGTACCTGGCCGGGGTTTCAACCAATTATGTGGTGCAAAGCATGGCGCGCGAGGCCCATGACAGGGACTTTCACGTGGTTATTGTAGCGGATTGTTGCGGGGCTTCGAATGTGGAAGAACATGAGCATGCATTGGCAACCCTTCAGCACCTTGCAATGATGAAAAAAGAAGTCCAGGTCGCGTTCACTCCGGGAGACCTTGAAAGCAAATAGAAACCCACAGCCGGCCTGAAAAGCCTTCCACAAAGTATTTAAATCTGGCGCGCGTTGTAGAAGTTGGAGATGGATTATGGCCAAAGGAACTGCAAAGGGCAAAACCAATGCGTTTGAGTTGAAGGCTTCGCCCCTTCAACCCGAGTGCAAGATCTGCTTCATTGAATCCAAGCACAAGAACTGGAAGAATTACACGCTCATTGAAGGATTTCCCGGCATGGGCTTGGTGGGAACGATTTCCGCAAAATACCTTGTAGAACGCCTGAAGTTCAGGGAAGTGGGGCACATTGAAAGCGATATTTTTACCCCCATCATCCGCATTCACAACGGCCTGCCCGTGTACCCGTCGCGCATTTACGCAAACGATGAAAAAAAACTCGTGGTGCTCATCTCAGAACAGTTGATTCCCAACCAGCACGTGGTGACAGTGTCCAATGCGGTGGTGGATTGGATTAAGAGCGAAGGCATTAAACGCGTTATTTCGCTTGCGGGCATTCAAACCAGCGACAAAGGAGAAGGAAAAGTGTATGGCATTGCCGCCAACAAGGAATCCAAGGAAGCCCTTAAGAAGTACAGTGTAGACGTCATTGAAGACGGCATTACCACTGGAATAACGGCACTCATGCTGTTGAGTCTGCGTGACTCTCCTACCATTGCGTTTTCTTTAATGGGGTCGGTTGAGATTGGCGCGGACTACAAAGCGGCTTCCATTATCACCAAAAAACTAAACGAAGTGCTTTCTTTGAACATTGAAGTGGAGCCCTTGCTGAAAGAGGCAAAGAAAACCGAAGAAGAGCTGGTCAAACAGTTGAAACGCGTGCAGGAAACAAAGGAAAGCGTTGAAAACATGCCCGAACAAATGGGCGAACTTGAAACCCCCAGTTACACGTGATGGCAGGAATTTTGGTTTTTATGCCAAGACGCGTTGAAGTGTGGTTTGTCCGTCACGGCGAAAAGGAATGGCTTGAATTGAACAAGAGAACCCATGACCAGGTTTTAACGCGCGAAGGCCATGCCAAGACAAGGAAATTAGGGGAACGACTGGGCACGCGTTCCAGGGCCTACACGCGTGTTTTTTCATCGGGTACAACGCCCACTTTACAGACCGCGGCCAACATTGCACATGGCATTCGCTCCAAAGGAGGAAAGGTATTCGAAGGTCAGGGCATTGTCCCTTTGTTTGCACAGCACAATCCTGCAGGCGGCGTTTTGGAACCTGGAGCTGCCCTGCACATTTCTCCTGGCATGTACGAAGATTTTCGTGAAAATGCACGGACTGGAAAAGGCGGCTTGCCTTCGTTCACGAAGTGGATGGAAGGCCGTTTCAAGGATGCTGCTTCGCCTGAACGCGCGGGGTCTTTGATGGCAAACTGGCTGGCCAGGCCTTATGCGGAGGCACAAAAGAAAGGGCCACCCTTGCGGTATGTAATGGCCTCGCACGGGGGTTCAAACCTGGAAGCGCTGTTTTACGCGCTCACAGGAGTTAATGCCGCGGAAGTGAAAGGAAAAGGGCTTGTGTCTTACGCACAAGGATTTGGGGTGATTATGGAAGGAAAAAAGGTTAAAGTGGAATTCCGCAACCGCTTGTTTCCCTTGTACCCTGCATGGAAAGGCATCCTGCGCAAAGCCAGTGAAGCCAGGCGCGCCGCACTCATTGAACGCAGTATTCATACCATGGAAGAACAGCGCAGAATGCGCGTGCAGCGCAAAAAACGCGATTCCAAGAGAAGAACATGGAAAGGGTAGTGCACGGGCAAAATTATTATTGCACGTTTTCTTCTGGTTTTTTCTTGTACGTGTAGGAAATGGCAAACGCAATCATTAAGAGGAATGCAAATGCCCCTAATTGGAACAGGTTGGTGGGCAGCGAGGCCACGTTGAACAGGCCCCCTGTTCCCTGGCCGGGGTTGATGATGAACGTGTTCCCTGAGGGTTTGGCGGAAACGCTTCCATCCGGGTTAACTCCAACGCCAAGCCCTTTGTTGCGGAAGTCATCATTGGTTGGAATGAGTTGCGCGTTTTCCGGGTAATACAATCCTTTTTTGGGGTCATAGTAAAAGGAGCCGTTTTTTCCAGTGGCACTGCGCAATAATTCTGGCGCGCCGTCATTGTACTTTAAAGTGGGCTGGCCGCCTTCTTCGCCGAATTCAAGGGTGTGATTTCGTCCATCCGCGGTTTGCACTTCAATAGTTCCATCCGGGTTTTGCTTGATGTTTGAAATTTCCTGGTCTACCAGCACTTCTCCTGTTTTCTTGTCCACTACTTTGAAGTAATCCTTGCATGCCCCTTCCACGAGTTTGGAGTAAAATACGAATATTTTGGAGTCCGTTTCAAACGTTTGGAAGGGTCCCTGTTTTTTTATTGAAGTGTTAAAATTCTTTGCGCGCTCGGTGGCCTGGTCGTTGTCCGGGTTGGCGGTAACGGAAAAGTCCACTGCGGGTTCATCGCAGTTTGTTTCAGGATTTTTTGTCTGGGTCAACTCAGCGTTGAATCCTGTGACATCGTCTTTTGAGATGACGGCACGTTCATCGTGTTTCAGCCAAATCAAAAGTTCGCGCGTTTCAGGCTTGTAAATCATCAGCCCGTTTTTGAATTGAATGGAGTTCAGCCTTCCAATGCTGGGCACTTCGTGTTCTCTGAGCAGAACGCTTGCACTGTTAAGAACCTGAATCCTTGAATCCGAACCGCGCACCACTTTGCGCGCCAGGCCTTCAGCCACAATTTGATTGTTTGTTGGATCCGGGAATACGTTGGAGTGCGTGGTGGTTGTGACGTTTTGTACCAGTCCAAATGCGTCCGCGAGGTTGGGGGAATTCAGCACCAAACCGGATTGGTCGAATACGGCTTGCTGGATGCAGTTGGCCGCAAGCGAGTCGCGCACCACCAGTTCTCCCTGCACGTTGATTTCAAACAGCACTTCGTTGTTGTCGGGCAATGCATATTTTCCCAGGCGGTTGGGCACTTCAATGGCCGGAATTTGGTTGTTGATGCTGTTCAAGCGCACATGGTCTGCTTCTGTGAGGGTGGGTTTTCCGTCTACTGTAATGGTTCCGGACGCGTTGTCAATGACAACCGTTTTATTGTCACCTCCAATCAATACCATTTTTCCTTCGGTTTCATACGCGGCTTTGTCCAGTATGCCCCCGCCTGCCACCCAATACCAAAGCATTTCCTTGGATTTGAGTGTTCCATGGGAGTCGCCCTGCAATTCCAATCGGCCCTGCACGAGGCGGTGTTCCTGCGCGTTGTCTGCAAAGTCTTTCACCTGGGTCGCGACTTCGCGCACGGCTTTGTCGGTTAAACTGCCCGTTGAAAAGTCTTTTTCTGCTTTGTCCGCGGCCTTGCGGATGCCGTCCAATACATTGTTGGAGGCAAACTTGGAAAGGTCTTGTTCTTCCTTGGAAGATTTTGCTTCCGGATTGGACTGGTAAAAGTTGGCAAAGTATCCTTCCTGGTCGTCCACGCAATCATTCAATTCCGGGGCAAAGTACAATTGTTGCACGGCTGTGGCAAATATTCCAGGGAGTCCAAAAATGTAGTATGTGAGGCTTTCAGTGATGGCCAGCACGCCTCCTGCAGAACCTCCTCCGGCAAAGTCTGCAATCAGTCCCACTCCCAGGGGAAGCGAGCGCGCTTTTTGTTCGCAGGTTTCATTCTTTCCCTTGGCCGCGGCAATGTTAATGGGATTCGTGGATTCCTGGCCTTGAAGTTTTCCTTTAATGTCTGCATGGTGGGCGAATGACACGAGCACCTGGCCTTTTTCTTTTGCATCCTTTGTTACACGATCTTCAAATAGAATGCTGGAATAATTCTGCGTAGCATGAAAAGAGGCGTGAATGGATGTGCGCTGCGCGTCCTGGGAGGCAAGAGAGAGATTGCACGCACTGCAGTCATCGGGTCCGTAAAGGTAGAAAGCAAGGTTTTCAGGCGTGTCCCTTGAATAGGTTCCACGGGCTTTTTGCCACAAATCATCCACGGGCTTGTAGCTTGACACAAGGGGGGTTACAACAAAAGCCCCCCATACAAACATGTTGTTGATGACGCGCGTGAAAATATCCCCCTGGTCGGAGCCTTCATGGGAGAAAAAGTCAATGTAGGCATCCTTGTAAATTTCCTCGTTTCCCGGGGAAAAGTCAAGCACGGAATACTCGTCGGGCAGCCTGAATGCAGAGTACTTGTCTCCTTCAATTCCAAACAACCCGTCAAATCCTTTTTTGCCCCATACATAGATATATGGAACCACCGTCCACTTTGCTGCTTTTGGGAGGTTGCTGAAATACGCTTTGATGAGCTCGTCTTCTTCCTGCAATTGCTTGCTGAGCCAGTCTCCATATCGCGCAGAGCTCCAGTCCTTGGCAATGAGCGCGTCCCTGAACGTGCGCTGGTTTCTGGCCGCCGTGTTAATCTTGTCCGGAATGAAGTCTGCTGAAATGATTTCGTTTCCAAAGTGAATGGGGTCAAGTTCTCCTTTGGGCTGGAAGCCTGCGTCTACAATTTGCACTACGTTGTTGGTGCGCACGGCATCGGCTTTTATTTGTTCCAAATTGTTGGGAGTTACTTCCACATATTGAAAATTGGACAGGCGTACAGCCTTCTTGGGGGAACCAGGGCCAAGGTTTTTGAGGATGTCCTCCAACCCCTGGATGCTGGTAGGAGTTTCAATGCCCGCAGGCTTGATTTCATACAATTGAAGAGTGTTGGATCTTCCGGGCACTTTTTCAAAAAAGCTTTTAGAAAAACCGTCCTGCACGCTTTCAGCGTCCTTGTACACATCAAAAATTCCCTTGTCATAAAACTTTCCTTCTCCCCCAGCA
>JACQJG010000010.1 GCA_016198125.1 Candidatus Iainarchaeum sp.
GGGTAATTGTAGTCAAAGAAAACATTCTGAGAACAAGAATTGGCATCGCTTATTTTAACCCCCAAATTCGCATCATCCACCAAAACACCATTAAAATCCGTTACCCTACCCCGCAAACTCATTTTTGTGGGAATAGAATTGTGGTTTGAATTGGAAAAGCCTTGGCTGGAAGAAGAAAATCGAACGGAATCAATGGAATTAAGGGCTGTGGTCGTGGCAAGCCCAGTGAAAATAGAAGCCATCCCACCAGAAACAAACTGGTATGCCATCAACCCTGCAATAAAACCAACTAAAACAAGCCCAACGATTAACAACTTTCCCACTCCCATAAAACCAAAACCCCCACTTTTAGTACAACCATAGAAGTTAAAAGCATAACCAACACTTGCCTGCCAGTCATAAATAGGCTTGGTTTAACTGTAGTCAACTAAGACGTTGATTAAAATTCTAAAGGCGCGAGGTAAGAAATATGATTATTTCAAGGATGATGACCAGTATTACCACTGCAAAACCCCATTTTTGGACTTTAAACTCGCGTTCAAGGGGCGGAATGCTCAGCTCTTCCAACTCCAATTGCATACGGTATTCAATGCTTAAACACCTATTAAATGTTTTTGTGGGCAGATGAAGAATATTCCAGGGCATATGCGCAATGGGAGTAAACCGGACAACGTTCGCAAACCGGGTTGTTTTTCTTGCAATGGCGTTTGGCGTGCTCCACGAGCAACGCGTGAAATTCGTTGAACATTTTAGGGTTTGAAGGCAGCCGGGATTCCGCATCCTTTTTTTGGGCCTCATACGATTGCATGCGTGTTCCATGCACGCGTCCAAGGATGCGGCGCGCATACGTGTCTGCTATAAATGCGGGTTTTCCTGCTGCGTACACCAAAATGGAGTCTGCAGTTTCCGGGCCGATTCCATTCAACTCCAACAGTTCTGCGCGGAGCAAAGGAAGAGGCTTGGACAGCAGGACTTCTATTTTTCCATTGTACTTTTCTTGAACGTGTCTGGCCAGCACGCAAAGGCGCAAGGCCTTTTGGTTGAAGTAACCCGCAGAGTGAATGAGCGAAACCAGGCGTTTTTCAGGTATTCGTGCAATCGTTTCAACGCTCAAGGCCTTTGCCTTGCGCAATGCGGCAAGTGCTTTTTCTGCATTCTTCCAGGACGTGTTTTGCGTTAAAAGAGCCCCCGCGCAAACCTCCCACTGCTGGGCAGGGGTTAAACGCACGCGCTTCTTATACGTGGCATAAGGCATTCCTTCATCAGCCACGGGCCACCACCCCTGAGGGCCGTACGCGCCAAGAAGAGACTCATACAACGCACGTAAATGCATGCAACCAACCCGTTAGTTTAGTTTAATGGGCAAAACACAAGTATTGTTGCATACCTTAAAAACACGTTTTGTCCTCCAAAAAATAATTTATGCCCGCCTTTTCGCCCCGCCCAAACAAAGCCCCTTCCCTTGTTTCAATGAACAGGAAGCGCGTGCGCACGCTTAGAGCCATGAGACCCGTACGGCCGGATATTGCCAAAGAATATCATGCAAATGGCCTTAGGTTCCGCCGGTTTTACTCGAGCTACGCGGGAAAATTGTATGGGGTTTCAACACGCGCAAGCCCTGACGGCCCTGGAACAAAGGAAACCCGCGTTTTTGAGGTTTTCCCCAAAACAAGGGCGCGCGTATTAAGGGGCTCTGCGCGCGTTGAATTCACTCGGACGTCTGCGTTCATTTACAACCTTCAAAAACCCTCCCACCAACAACAACCCCGCCGCTACAAGGGGTTGGACGTTTTTCGCCCTATCTTGGAGGAAACCCTAAGAGAATGCAGGAATCGGGGCATCCGCGCAATAAAATTGGAGGTAGTAAACCCAACGCTCATCCCTTACTATAAACGGTTTGGATTTGAGACGCGTTTCAAGTTTTGGCGGTATGCGCGAATGCGTTTACTGCTGCCATAAGAAAGAAGGTCACGGCACCATGCACGCGTTCACCAAGGGGAATGCATCCGAGGTAAAACCGTTGTTTAACAGGTCCGTGTGCAGTTTCTTTGGATTCCAGAACACGTTGGCATTCTGCGCGTCTCCCCCAATGCAGAGGTATCCTGAACCAATCAAGTTGAACAAACTCTCAATGCTTTGAATGGACCCAATGGAAGAAGAACTGGCCGTGTAATCCACTCCAAAAGTCATATTGCCTCCTGCAACCTTGTCATGGGGCGCGAAAAAGGAAGCCTGCTTATTGTTCTGGCTGGGCGTTGACGGGGGGTTACTGCATGCGCCCACGAGTTCATACGACTTGCTTATGGGCGTGTAGAAAATGGTTTCATAGAATATTTCTTCGTTTGGAATATTGGAATAGGCAAATCCAAGGGCCTGGCCGTCGCTCCCGGAAAGCGAGCAGTGGGAAGTTGAACCTGCGCTTGCAGCGGTTGCATCTGGGAACTGCTTGGACGCAAATGCATTGCCTGAAAAGTCTGCGCACAACTTGCACTCCGGGCATCCCGCATCAAAGAACTCTTTGCTGGACGCAATCGGATTCCACGCGGAAAGCATTCCATTAACCGGAGACAGCACCTGGGCGTCTTCCTTCAAATAATAAAATGCCCCGTCCACTTTGCTGTTTACGGCCTTCAACTGCACGGCCACTGGCGTGGCATTGGACGGCAAATATGAAAGGGTTTGGCTTCCAAGGTTCACGCGCAAAACCACTCCCCGGTTGTTGATGTTGGTTTCCACAAAAGACTTGGGGTGGGAAACGCCCAGGGCATAAACCGTGTTCGCAGAATTGCCTCCGTACGTGTAAACGGCCTGGCTTCCTTTGAGGAGTACTGGAACATCTGTGGCGCCAAAGTAACTCACTCCGTACCCGTCACGGTGCAACGTAGAGGTATTGAAGTCATACCCCAGGGGACCGTCAAATGGAAGGCGGTAAAACGCGTTATCTTCCAAAACCGCGCTGATTTCCCCTATCTTGGAAAGGTTCACTGTAATACTTGCGGCAGGCGCGCCTCCTGCAAAGAACTGGCCTTCAGCGCCCAGCCAGTTCACGTCCACTTGAACGTTGTACAGGCCGCTGGAGGGAAGGGCAGTAGAACCCCCCGTGTTAAAATTCAACGTGTCAGGTATTGCGAAATAATGGGAGAAATTGGTGTCCCCTCCTGGAGCCCCGCGGAACCAGCTGGGGGTTTCAAAGAACGTGGACGCATAATAGGACACAAAATCTTTTTTAAAGTCCTCGGAAAACCCGTCCTTGATCAAATAGGCGTTAAAATTCAGCAACGTGGGGGCTGCTGACAGGTTGCCTGCGTCCGCGGCTTCCTTGACCTGGTTGAGCTTGTTGAACAATTCAACGCTGAATTGCGCGGCATCGCACACCACAAATGCAGGGCTGCCTGCACCGTCTTTCTTGGATTCATCGCACAAGTCAGATTCAAGGCTGGTCCACTTCCAGTCCAATTTAACTTTGGGCTTGAATTCTGCGCCTGAAAAGCCTGTCAGCCCATTGGCGCCTTCGCACAACTCGGCTTCACTGGACACAAGCTTTACGCTGAACTGCTGGGTTTCAATGGGCAGCGTTTTCCTCAACAATAACTCTGCAATAAAATTCAGGGGAGTGCCTTGGACGTAATCTGTGCGCATGCTTTCCACCCATCCATTGCGCTGGCCGGCAAAGAACCCAAAAAGCTGCAGGGTATCATTGGCTGAATAGGTGGATTCTGCAATAAGAGAGGCAATGCCTGATTCCACTGGAATGCCCATGAACACAACAGCGCTTACATTTTTTCCTGCCAATGCGTCCACTGCGGCTTGGGCGGCTGCCTCTTCGTACGCCTGCCAATAGCTTGTCCCGGGAGCGTCGTTGTTCTTTCCGGTAGGGTCGTTGTCCGCGAAAAGCATGAGTGCACGGTATGAATTTTCTGTCCACGCGTGCTTGTTTGCAACGTCAATGATTCCAGGGCCCCAGGATTCTGTGTTATCATCCACTTGAACGGCATAAGAGTTTGAGTAATTCCAGCCTGCAACGCTTGCGCTTGCGCATTCACCAGGCAGACCGCTTGGAATGCCGCCTAAAACATACACTTTTCCATTTACGGTAAACCCTTTGGCTGCAAGCAGGGACTTTATTTGCGCATGTTGCGTACACGCCTCAGGCAATTCGCCTGCCATGCTATTGGACGTGTCTACAACGCTTACCAAATCAAATATTTTTGGAAAGGTCGTTGAAGGAAGCGCGTAATCCTGCACGGTAAACAAGGCATACTTGCTTCCTGAGAGCCCCTTGGAGGCAATGGAAAAATTCAGGTTTCCCTGATCGTCCTCTTCAGATCCCACGTATTGGGCAAACGCTTTGCCGTTGAACAGGAACGCGTGCACGTTGCTTGAAATACCTGAAGGACCGGTGCCACTTCCGCTAACGGAAACATTGGCGTTCCCCCCATCCTGCGGGTCAACGTTAGGGCCTACCACTTTGTCTGTTAAAACGCTTTCCACTTTCAACAGCGTGGAAGAACTTGCATTGAATTGTTTAAGGTAAAAGTGGTACGACTGTTCATCAAAGCCTCCCGCGAGCGCGTCTGCGGCTGAAGACTGCAAACTCCCCACTTCTGTCGGCGTTGAGGTGCCTGGAACCAGGGTGCCTTGGCCGGTGTCATGGGTAGTGTTCGGAGACGGCTTAACTGCCGGGGCAATGGAAGCAAATTTGGACAGGGGCTTGTCATCCTTGTCTATTTTGGTGAAGACCTTGAGGAATGCATCCGTGCTTGAGCCGTCAGAGACCAGCACCTCGATTTTGTTTACCCCTTGGCGCAACGTCACATTATATTTTACCACGTCATTGCTTTGAGATTCCCCTTCTTTCTTGCCATTAAAGTAAAAGGCCACGGTGTGCTCGCCTTCAATGCGGATGACCAAAGGCGTTTCCGCATTGGCGTACATGAACGTGCGGTACATCCAAGTGTCATCCTCGTTTCCGCCCCCTTTACCGTTCAGAGGCAGGTTTACTTCATCCTCTATCAGTGAAACCTCTACATCCGGGTAGCTGGAGTCAAAAGCACTGGGGTGAAAGAACGCTGTTCCGCCAAGGGCCACGCCGTTTACGTGGTAGCGAAGCCATTTCTTGTCATCACCGGAAAGCAAAAACGCTTGCCTGACTGTATCTGCAGACCAGTCCACTGTCAATGGAACATTTGGATTGAATCCCGGGGGCAAAACCTTGTTGGAAATAAACGCGCCGCTTTCCGCCAATGCAAACCCCGGCTTTGAAACATCCTGGACATGCACATGGCAATTGTTCTTTATCATTCCAGCCGAAGGGCCTTGGGACAACTCATATTCAGTCTTGTCCAAGGACATGCACTTCACCGGATTGGTGACAAACGCTTTTATCTCCTTTACAAGGGAAGCCGTGGTCTCAGAGGAAAACTTTGCATACACATATACTGGCAGCTGCCCCAAAGGTTTGGAAGAAGGGGCTTCCACTTTCACGTCCTTGCTTTGATTGGCATCCAAAGAAAAACAGGGCGACTGGTTTGCACACGTCATGGGGGGATTGGTAGTTGAATGATCCAATGAAAGCGTGGTGCCTTCTCCTGCAATGGTGATTTCAACGGTTTCCTTACAGTCATTGGACGTGACTTTGAACGTGTCCGAAGCCAGGCCCTGAATGAGGTTCAACGTGGACTTTGAAACGTCAACGCAGTCAAATTTAACTGAAGGGTCCTGGCCTGAGCCCAGGGAAACTGGAATGGTGGCATTGAACGGAACAAAGTCCGGAACTGTAACTTCCAACAGCACGTTTTTGCCGGGGTCCAATGCCGGCACTGCAATTCCAACAAACCCGTTTGCACTTGTCTGCGTGGCAATTAAGGGGTCATTGGCTTTTGAATCCACCCACACTTTCACATCGGCAATCATAGGAGTATTGTTTGAATCCGTTACCCCCACGAGTAAAGTGTTGGGCACGCCTGCCAAGAGAAAGCCCGGAGAATAGGTTACAATCAATTCCTTGTCCGCAGGAATTGAAAACTTCAGGTCCTTTTTCTTGTCCGGAGACGTGCCCACGTTCTGCAATTCCACGCGCACAGTTGCAAGAGAAGCCGATGCTGTAGGCTTCAGGTAAAACGTTCCGCTGACTGTTTGATCATCAAAGAACGCGCCAAGTGGAATAGAAACAGGAATGGATGCCGTGGGGGCTGAAGCCAGGTCGACGAGCATAGATGCATTCAACGGAGTGACCTGCAAGCTCACATTGGAAGACGATGAAAAGTTTTGATCGGAAAAATTCGTGGCCTGAAAGTCCACCTGGAACACGTCATTTTTCTTCAACTGGGTAACGCCTGCATCGTTGACCTGGCTTGAAACAGAGTCTCCTAGTTTTTTGATGAAAAACACAAACGCAAAGTCCGATTGGCCTTCAATGGGCTGGCCTACGGTGAACGTTTTAAGGAACGTGGGCGTTTTGCCTGTAATGCCGTCGGCTTGAAAGCGTACTTCTATTTTATCGTTGGTTACAGCACCGGGTTTCACGAACACGTGCACAACGTACTGGTACTGGCCTGCACTCAACGTGGATAAATCCAGGTTGGCCAGCTTGGCATCTGTTGAAACAGGTTGCGGAATGCTGTACGCATTTGCGGGGTTGAATACTCCTGAATAAACAGGCGTGCCATTTCCGGGGAACAACTTGGCTATGTTCACAATGTCCTGGGCCTGGTCAAGGTTGGCTTCCTTTCCTGTACGCGTATGGGTTTTGAATGCCTGGCCTTCAAGCCCGGCAGGAACGGTTAAACGGAATTCCAATGCATAGGTTGAATTTGGAATCATCGTGGAGGCAAGGGATTGCTGGGAGGCATTCCACACTTTCAACAATTCAACATTCAGGGAATCCGATGCCCCTGGTTTTTTGAGCGTGGCAAATAGTGTTGAAACATTTCCCTTGATCACCTGAACGGCATACGTGTAAAACGCATAATACCCGGACTTTGAAACAACGGCATAAACCACTTTGTTTGCATCAAAAGAGGCAGACGCTTTTCCCTGGGCGTTTGTGGCAACCGTGCTCAAAGGCGCTGTTGCTCCAAATGCATAAAATGCCACGTTTGCATCCGCGATTTTGAGCGCAGAGCCTTCCTCGCTTACCACCACATCCACTTTTCCCGCGCCCACGCTCAGTTTTACTGGAAATACAGTTTTCTTGCCAAGTACCACCTGATTCAAATCACTCTTTCCTTCCAGTGCATTACTGTCTGCGCGCCCCTGGTACGTGCCGGCGGGCAGGTTGTTGAAAGGAGCGTCTCCCTGGGCGTTGGACGATTTTTTGTCTACAAACAAGCCGTTAACATCCTTCCAGTAAAGCCATGCCGTAGCGCCGTTGATAGGAAACCCAACCTCATTGGACACTTTAACCTCGCCAATCCCTGCATTGGAAACTCCTCCTGAAGAATCAAATGCAAGGGCTTCCAATTGCACTACGTAAGGAGCGGTTTCATCCTTGTTGAGCAGGGGAATGGTTTCCAGTATTTTTATCACATAACTCGCATGCCCCACTACGGCTGCTGGAGAGGCATTGGTGTCTCCTGCATTAATGAAAGCAATGCCATTGGTGTCTGTGTACGTTGTATGAAACAGGGTTTTGTTCAGGAAAAAGTACGCCTGGGCATATGCGACTGGCTGCTGCTGGGGGTTCACCACTTTAACAAAGAATTTCTTTTCATTTGAAGAGGGAGCCAGTACTATTGAAATGCTCACGTCCTGGCCTGCATTCACCTGTTTTGTGGTTGACTGCTCATTCTTAAACCCCGATTTTTGCACGAGCACATAATAACTTCCAGGCTCCACGTCATTGAATGTAAATGTCCCCCCTGCATCTGTTGTGCCTTGATTTGCAAGCAATGCACTCCCAGTGTCAGGGACGCGGTACAATTTTACCTGGGCGCCTGCAATAAGGCTCTGAGTATTACTTGTCACGGAAACCGAAAGCGTGCCCTTTAATACCACTGGCGGGAGTTCGCTGAGCGTGGCTTCCGTGGAGCTTGCCTGCAGTTCCAATGTCTCCTCTTCAAACCCCGGCACAACAATGCGTGCAAACAATTTCCCGCATCCGGCAGGCTGGGGCACAGAGATTTCGCCAATCGAAGAATGAATGGGTTCCGGGGCATTGGAAGAATCCGTGCACGAAAAAGAAACCACAATTGAAACCGAAGATTCAGTGCCAAGCACTACTCCATCGCTGTCCTTGATGGTAAGCGATTTTGTCACAGGGGGCTGGGGAAGCTTTTGAAGGGAGATAAGAAACGTCTGACTTTCGTTCACGTCAAATTGCTCGGAGAAAGGCTTGAATCCAGGCACGTTCAATTCTACTGTTAAAGGAGACTCTTCAGGTTTTACTTCAATGGAGAACTTTCCAGTTGCATTCGTTATCTTGTCCACCCCTTCTCCACTGGCCAGTGTGAGGGTTGCAGGAATGCCCGCCAATGGATTACCATCCGGGTCCTTGAGTTCAAAGTTAACGTTAAATGCCACAGGGGTTGGAGGCTGAAGGGGAATCCATTGAAATACTACGTATACCAGCCCTCCCAGGAGTACAAGAATAACTGCAATAAATACAATGAAGCTTGGAACAACCCTGTCAATGGCGTCTGCGATGTTTCCCAAATGAAGGGCATCCACCATGTCATAATATTTGTCTTCCAGATTATGATAAAAGTCCATTAAACCCATACGGGACCCCTTGACTCGTGGTGAGAATACTATTAAAGCCCCCTATTTAAACCTTTCACGCGTGCACGGAGAATTCTTCAAGCACTGTTTGGGAAACCCCTTCCAGGGCGCGCGAAGCAATTCCTTTGCGGCGGTGCACATACCCTGCAAACTCCCTGGCATACCCGTGCATGCACAGCACCCGTTTTGCGCGGGAGCGCTCAACGTACTCCAACAACTGGGCAAAATCCGCGTGGTCTGAAAGCGGAAAAATCCTGTCAAAGTGCTGTTTGAAATTCCACCCGGTTGCAAGCGCGCTGGACACCGGCCTGTTCAGTGAAAACGAAAGCGCCTGCAACACATTAGGGGTGGCAAGCGTGGGAGGCAGAATGGCCACATTTGCATCCTTCAAATTATGATTCAACAGCAAAAAATCTCCAAGACGCGCACCATGACGGTCATATACTTGATTATTGGAAAAAATACGCTCGTGCACCACTGGAATTTCGCCTGCATACTCGTTGCACACCGCTGTGAGCTCTTGGGCTTTTCCTGTGGCATAGCCTGCAAGCACCACAAACTGGCCCAATCCAATCATGCGCCTAATCCAGGAACCCATTTCATGGTACACCTGCTCCCTGGGAGGAAAGGAAAAGCACGGCAGGCCAAACGTGGTTTCAATGACCAGTGTATCGCATTCCAAGGGCTCGGCTCCTTTTTGAATAATGGAATCCTGCAACTTGAAATCCGATGTAACAACTGCCCGTTCTTCGCCGTCATTCAAGGCCACTTGGCTGCTTCCCAGTATATGGCCGGCGGAATGCAGTTCCACGTCCATTCCATTTGAATGCCATGCACGCTTCCATTCCTTGCACTGCACGAGCCCCTTTTTTGGAATTTTGTGCGCAACCAGGTCGCGGGTGGCCTCTGTTAAATGGTACGTGCACGCATTCGCGCCAATCAATGCATGATCGGAATGGGCATGGGTGACAATGGCATCGGAAAACCCATGGGACTTGCGCGAGGGGTCGATGACCAGCTTCTGGCCAGCCTTCCCAGCCACGATTCCGTGGTCTATGTGCAGGTGCATGAACCAGTACCACTCTATTGAAGAATAAAAATGCGCTCCCCCAGCCTTACTATCAAGCCGTTTGCGCAAAGAATTAAAAGTTCTGAAAGCAATGCACTTATGAATCATGACCGAACCCGTTCTCGCACTGGACGAATTAGTCAAACACATCCAAGGCCTTCACCAAAGCAACAAGATGCCCTGGAACAAGCGTTCGAGGACTGCGCTCATCCAGCACCTGAAGGAAAACATCTCGGAATTGGAAAACGTGCGCGTGCTGCTGCGCGAACTGGACTCATCCCTGAAAACCAATCCCCATGTAGACGCCACGCTGATTGCGTCCCACGAAGGAGAAGCCGAGCAGGTCATGCAGGTGCTCAAGCGCAACCTTGCATTCGAACACCAAAAACTGGAACAGGGATTTGACCCCCGGGAAAAAGTAGACGTACCGCAACTCTACGAGGAATTGGAACAACGCATCTTAGGCCTGGCGCTGAACATTCACACGTCCATTGAACGCGTTCAAGTGCAGCTCCGCAGGCAGGGATTGAATGTTTCTCCCGGCTCCAAAGACCATCATTTCATCAAACTCTTAAAATCCAAAGAAGACGAGTTGCACCATGCGCGCAAGGAATTGGAGGAATGGAAGCGCAAAAGCTTTTTTGGGAGAATCGCAGAACCAAAATCCAATGACCTTGAACAGGAACTCATGGACCTGGAGCGCAAGCTTACCGGAGAAAAACACGCATTTGAAACTGCAATCAAAGGCTACCGCAGGCAGGTCGAAGCATTCGCGCAAGACTATGGTGTTATGGAGCAGGCCTTCAAAAAAATGGAAAGCCTTATTGAAACGCACTCCGTAAAAGAATTGGACTTGCTTGCCGAACTCAAAAAAGAACGGGACTATGCCAAGAAAATGCTTTTGGAAATGCAAAACGAATTGGCCTTGTTGAGAAATACGTACTCTAAAGAGCTCATTGAACTTGAACAAAACAAACTCCAGGCGCGCCTGGAAGAACGGGAAAAATGGGAGTCCAGGCTCATTCAGCTCAAACGCGAACTCCAGGACCAAAAAGAAATATCCGGGCAGCTTGAAACCATTGCACGGGAAAAAGACGCGCTCATTGAAAGATTGCGCAGTGAATTGGCACAAAAAAGTGCGCCGGCCGCAAAAAAATCGCAGAATAAACAAAAGCAATGAATGGAATGCTATCCTTGCACGCGCACCCAGTCATACAATTCCATTTGGACAAGGGTATTTGCATCTTCCCCTTCAAGCACGCGCTTGCGTATGACCACGCGAACCAAGACAGGGCTTTCCCTTACTTCCAAAGGCGCGTGCAACAACACTGAAATTTCCGATTGCAGGCCCGGGTCAAGCGGTTGCACGCCTGCATGGGCAAGCAACTGCCCCACGTACACAGAATAATCATATGTGCGTGTGCGCGTTTCATGGTTGCCCATCCAAAATGAGACGTTAAAATCCTCGTTGGGTTGAACAGAAAACGGAACGCGCACCCCCCAGAAGGCCTCTGAAAAGCCTTCAGGCACGCGCGTGGCCAGCAGGTAAACGGACGCGCCAACCACTCCCACGAGCAAAATGCCCCCAAGAACGAGCATAAACCCTTCAAAGGACCATCCCCTTTCACTGTCCATAAAAAAGGCATAGGGGGAAAAGCATTAATATAATAACGCGGTTTTATGTGCGCATGAGCTTTCCCTTACATACGCGCAGGGCACGCATTCAGGACACGTATACCACCCCAGACTCCTATGACACCCTTTACTCCGAGTTTGAAAAGCCTTCTCCATTTGACACGGTCAAAGGCATGGCGGGCAGCCCGGAAACCAAAGAATGGGCCAAGCGCGCACTCCTGGCCATAGCGGCTATTGCAATAGGGTATGGCGTGTACTGGTATTTCATTGGGTCCATTACCCAGGTAACCATTGAAATCCGAAACACGGAAGACCAACTCTTGTCCGCATCCCAGGCGCGCGTGCATGAAAAAGGAAACACGAATTCCATCAAAGAGTTCTTTGGAAGCACTGTTATTGGCCTGCGGCCAGGGAATTATGAAGTGAAACTGGGGAGCATTGGCGCAGGGTATTCAAATCCCGGGACCATTGAGTTCAGTGTTACAGGCGCAGAAAAAGAACAATTCCAATTCATTGAAGTGGAAAAGGCATTAAACGTGAAAATATCCAACGTGGACCTGCCCGATGAGTTGGTGGTGGAACAGCAAATTTCAAGACCGGTTACATTTGAGAACAATTCCTCCAAGCCTGTTGAAGTAGAACTTGTTTTTGAAGGGGCCTACAAAGAACTTGCACTTTCCCTTACCCCTGAGAAAGTTCTTGTACCTGCCAACTCCACGGAAACCGCAACGCTTACCATTCAGGTACCATCCGACACCAAAGTGTCCAGTGCACGGGACGGGGATGCAAAAACAGGTTCAATTCGCATCAAGTTCACGCGCGAAAGCGTTGAACAGGAATTCAGGCTGCGCGCAAAAACAAAAATAACCGTGAGCCCGGAAAAGCAGTTCACGCTCAAGGCAACGCCCGGAGGAAAAATCGTTGAAAAACAGCTTTCCGTTGAAAACAAAAACGCATATGCATTAACCGAACCCATTCAGGCCAGCGTTGTAATAGATTCTGCCCAAAATAACGTGCCCGACAGCATTGAAGAATGGTTTCAATGGAACCAGCCCCTGCCCTTGCCCGCACTTGAAAAAGCCCAGAAAGTGGCGGTTAACATTCAAGTCCTCGTGCCGATAAGCGCAAAACCGGACACCATCACAGGCCAACTCAACTTTTCAACTTCATTTTGGTCTTTCAACGTTCCATTCCTCCTTGAAGTGGGCGAACCTGAAATTGAATTGAACGTTACACTGGATGGCGGAACAACCAAGCAGTACACGCTTGCATTGAATGGGGCCTGGGAAACCAAGACTGCAAAACTGCGCTTAAGCAACGCCGGCGAAATCGAACTTCAAAACATTTTGGTTGAAATCCAAAAGTGCTCGCAGGAATTCATAAATTTCTCCAATCCCGAAGTGTTCCCGCTCACATTAGGAGGGCAGGGAAGCCCCACGGATACCATGGAAACGCTCATGCAGATTTCAGCCCCGGTAAATGCGCAGCCGGGAATTGCAGTGTTCTGCGAACTGCAATCCATTTTTGAGGACCCGCAAACCGGAGACCCTGTGGAAGGGCCTTTGATCAACGTACAAATAACCCCCAAGGCCACGTGAAAAATTCCTTGAAGCCCTTCAATGGCAATGCCCCTCCAGAAGTATTAAATAGTATTACCAGTAATACTATTGCATGACTGATTCCACCCTCACAAGCAAGTACCAGGCAACCGTACCAAAACAGGTAAGAGAGTTCCTCGGCCTCAAGGCAGGCCAAACCATTTCATGGCACGTTGTCAAAGCCAGTGTTATAGTGGACGCACCCAAAAAAATAAAGAATCCGACCCGGGCCCTTACGGGCATGGGCATTCACCTGAACGTGGACGCCGTAAAACTTGTCAGAGAAGTGCGTGAAAACCTATGAAATACCTGGACACGAACATTTTCATTTACGCCCTTGAAAACCACGAAAAGTATGGCAAAGCCTGCGCAAAAATCCTCCAAGACCTGGAAGATGGACGGTTAAAGGCCGCCTGTTCGTTCCTGGTCCCCATCGAGCTTATCGGAGCAATCCAGAAATTGAACAAAATGAATCCAAAGGCAAGGCAGCCTGAACTCAGCCCTTCAAAAACATTGGACATTATTTTCAGCTACCCCCTCGTGTGGCTTGATATTGGACTATTCACCATACGACACGCTGCCACGTATTCAGACGAGTTATTCGGCGCGGATTGCATCCACGCGGCAAGCATGGAATTAAACGGCGTAAGAGAAATCATTTCAGCGGATGCAGATTTTGACCGGCTGCGCGGAATCAAGCGCGTGGACCCGTTAAAGTATTAAAGCGGCAAAAGCGAGCCGGGTGGGATTTGAACCCACGACCCCTGCCTTACTCCTCTGCAAGAAATAAGTGACCGAAGGCCCGTTGGGGTTCCAACAGGAATCCCCAACCGTCCGCGGACCATCCCTACGCAATGGGATTAGGAGTGCAGTGCTCTTCCAAACTAAGCTACCGGCCCTTTAAAACAAGTTTGTTCTCCCGAGGTTTTAAAAGGGTTTACAGGAAGTCAAAGGAAAATGCTCACCGCAAACGCAGTAACCAGGGGAATGGTCAGGGCATCGTTAATTGGAATGAATTCTGCAAGGCCTGCAAGCACTGCAATGCCCAGTGAGAAAGGGAATGGAAGAACAAGAGACAATGCAAAAGCTGCTGCAACAACTCCTCCAAGAAAACCCTCCCCTGTTTTTTCACCCAACACTTTGTGCATGCCAAAGCGCTTTCCAACAAGGGTTGAAAACGAGTCCTCAAACGCCAATGCAACAATGCCTGCCAGCACAGGCGTTTTGGAGTGAAACAGCAAAAGCACCAGCGTAATCCCGAGCACAAAGAAAAATGCGCCCTGCCCCTGAATGGATTCTTCCTTGCGTTGCACGCGTTTCAAAAGCATTGACACAAACCACAACCCAAACCCTGCATGGTGCAGTGCCGAAACAATGCCCCCAACAAATAAAAGGAGCACGCAGAACAAGAGCACTTCTTCCAAAGGGAAGTGTTGAATTAAAAAGACAAAGAAGAGCCCCAAAGCCACGTGAAACACCTGGCGCACCCATTCCATTGAATGAAGGTTCATTTTCGCCCCTCCTCATTTGCGCGCACAAAATACAAGCGCGTGATTTTTCTCAAAAGGCTCAAGTGAAATGACTTGAAGAATGTCAAAACATCCTTCCAGGCGTTTTATTTCTTCTCCAATAACCTCCAATGAAGGGCGCACGGCATCAATGGAATCTGCTTTGACCACGAGCAGGGCTTTTTTCTTTTTGCCAAGGAATGCCCGTGCATTTTTGGCAAAAATTTCTGCCTGATTTTTTTGCGCAATATCCTGGTACAAGAGGGAAACCTTCACGCTTTTCACATCCTTTTTATACGATTCGGGTTGATTGGCATCCCCCAACACCGGCAAAATATTTGGGCGTTGTTCGCACCAGTACAAAAACTTGTTCATGGCCTTGGCTGACACGTCAACGCCCAACACTGTTCCGCTAAGGCCTACAATGTCGCTCACGTGCGATATTGTAGTGCCTTCCGCCGAACCCAAATACAGGACTTTTGACCCTTCCTTGAAAGGAAATTTTTTCAATCCGTTCATGATGCCTGCGGCCAGCTTGGACCTGTACGGGTTCCACATGCGGTATTCAACGCCTTCAACGGCCACCATTTCAGACCCGAATCCTTTTACCCCTGGAACAAGGTTCCGGGTAAGCAGGGTGTCCTTGTACTTCCACACCCCCGGAAACACTTTTTCAAGTTTTAGCATGAAAAAAGCCACCACGCGGGGATATTTAATTCTTTTCAAACAGGCAAGGAATGGGGGACTGTTTCATGCGCAAAATCATTCTTTTCATCGCACACGGTCTTGATAGCTTCATTGCATGCAGGCACCCTTGTGCAAGCCGCCCGAGGCACAGAAACCTATTTAAACTACAATTGTAGTATATTGTAATATGCTGTTCGTAGACGCATCAACGTTAATCCTTGCGGCAAAAGCCGAACTGCTGGATTTGCTGATTAATGCAAGCCATAACACGCTAACAATAGCAACAGAAGTGGAAAAAGAGGCCACGAAAAAAAAGAGCTTTGACGCGCTTCTTATAGGCCAAAGAATAAGCGAGAAAAAAATAGCGGTAAAAAAGGTCAAAGACCAGAAAATGGTTGAAAAAATAGAAAAGGACTTCAGCATGCACAAAGGGGAAGCGGAAACAATAGTCCTCTGCATGGAAAACAACGGAAAGGCCGTTGCAACCGACGATTACAATGCCATGAAAGCATGTATGGTACTGAAAATAGAATACATTACAATTCTTGGAATTTTGTTAAGGCTTTATGAAGAAAAAAAACTGGATAAGGAAGACGCAAAATTAAAATTTGAACGCCTGGCGCAGTACGGCAGGTATTCAACGGAAATCATAGATGATTTCACTGAAAAGCTGGAGGGATAAGAAATGCAGAAGGTTTTGAGTATGAGAATAGATAAGGAAGACCTGGACTTTGTGAATCTCGAAGCAGTAGAAAAAAAGGCAGACAGGACAACCGTCATAAGGGACCTAATAGGCAAGGGCAGGGTGCACCTTGCAATGGAACAATACAGGTGTGGAAAGGTATCAATAGGAAAATCCGCACAAAAGGCGGGCCTTACTATAAGCGAAATGATGGACAAACTGGCAGAATTCGGTGTAAAAAGCCCCGTAACAAAGGAGCAGTATCTTCACGGACTGAAAAACGCAAAAAAACTGCTTTGAATGGATTTCAGGCAAAGAGGGCCGTATGCGCATGTTCAAAAACATCCAGCGCGAAACGCACTTATGGCTGAAAAAAACCAGGGCTTTTCCAGGCGGCCTTGTGGAATTGCATTACACCATTATCAAAAGAATATAATATCTTCCCTGTCCGGTCCATTTGAAAGTCCGCACATCTTCCCCTGGGAATGGGTTTCAACAAAGCGCACGAACTCTTTTAACTCCCGTGGAAGACTGTCAAAGGATTTGATGGAATGCGTGGGCGTATTCCAGCCCTTCAACGTAGTGTACAAGGGCTGCACGTGCTCGAGCACGCTTGAATCCACTGGAAAACGGTCCAGTAAAGTTCCGGATTTTAGCAGGGTTTCCCCATACCAGTAATCCGGGCCCGTGTACGAGTATTGGGTGCACACGCGCATTTCCTCACACCCATCCAGAACATCTGCTTTGGTGAGAAACAAAAGCGGGCCGTTGAACTGCACGGCATAGCGCAGTGCAACCAGGTCCAGCCACCCTGTTCTGCGCGGGCGCTTGGTGGTAGCCCCATATTCCTGTCCTTTAATGCGCAATGCAATGCCTCTTTCAAGGTCATTTTGCGCATTCAAAGGCACGTGGGAGTAGGCACTGCGCTCGAATTCCTTGTTGTGGGAATGGTCATTGCAGTACCCTTCGGATTCCTTTCCGCCCAACTCAGTTGGAAACGGTCCCCCGCCCACACGTGTCATGTAGGCCTTCACAATGCCCAAACATAATTGTACGTCGCGCTCGCGCAATCCCACGCCCTTGGCAAGACCGTTAATAGAAGGGTCTGAAGATGTTACATACGGTCTTGTTCCATGATCCACGCTCAACAGCAACCCTTGCGCGCCTTCAAGTAAAATGTTTTTCTTTCCCACTGTTCCACGCATAAAAGAACCCGTGTCTGAAATGAACGGGGCAAGCCTTTTCGCATAGTCTTCCATGTACGTTCGGACGATTGCAGGTTCATCAAACAGTTTGCCTGAATGATAAAATGTTCCATTGGAGAGCAGGGGATGATTGAATATTTCATGCAGAACAGGTTCGTCCAATTCCATTGCACGCAATTCAAGGCGCGCATTTTCCAATACCTTGGCCAGTTTTTTAACAAACGCGTCCTGGTTCAACAGGTCGTTGACCACAAGGCCTCGGCGCGCCACATGGTCCTCGTACGCAGGCCCTATTCCGCGCCCGGTCGTGCCAATCTTTCCAGTACCCTTTTTGAACTCGCGCGCCCGGTCCAGCACCAAATGATGGGGCAATACAAGTTTGGCTTCATGGCTGATGCGCAGGTTATCACATGAAAAGCCTGCGCGGTCCAATTGACTCAGCTCATCTACAAGCGTGCACGGGTCCAACACCACGCCTTCCCCAATCACGTTGACCTTGCCCTTGGAATCGTGCAAAATCCCTGAAGGCACCAGGTGAAAGATGAATTCTCTTCCATCGCACACAATGGTGTGGCCTGCGTTCGCGCCCCCAGTGCCGCGCGCAATAACATCCGCCCACTTTTCAGCAAGCACGTCTACTACTTTTCCTTTTCCAGTGTCCCCCCATTGGTTGCATACTACGCCAACCACTCTAACGCCTGCAAGCAATTCATTCAAACTCATGGTGTTCACCTCTTGGCCCCGTAATTGGGTGCCTCGGAAATCAATTGAATGTCATGCGGGTGGGATTCTTTTTGGCCTGCCGAAGTAATGCGCCTGAAAAACGCTTTTTGCTGGAGTTCTTCCACGTTGTGCGCGCCCACGTACCCCATGCCTGCGCGCAATCCTCCCACATATTGAATCAAAACGTCTGCAAGCGCGCCCCTAAACGGAACCACGCCTTCAATGCCTTCCGGGACAAGTTTTTTCAATGAAACATCGGTTTGACGGTAGCGCTCGCGCGAACCCTTGCTTTCCCGCATGGCACTCAACGACCCCATTCCACGGATGCGCTTCAAGGCCTTGCCCTCCACGTAAATGACTTCACCCGGAGACTCTGCAGTGCCCGCCAAAAGGCTTCCCAGCATAACACTGCTTGCGCCTGCTGCAAGTGCAATTGGAATGTCCCCTGAATACGTTATTCCGCCATCCGCGCACACCGGAATACCAGAGCCGCGCGCGGCCTTCACGCAATTATACACGGCAGTAACCTGCGGGCACCCAATGCCTGCCACTACCCGGGTAGTGCAAATGGATCCAGGGCCTTGCCCGACTTTAATTCCATCCACGCCTGCCCCAATAAGATCAGGAACTGCTTCGGGTTCTGAAATGTTCCCAGCCACCACGTCTGTCTTGGAAAACCTGGATTTCAACGTGCGCACCATTTCCAATACAAGTTTGGAATGGGCGTGCGCAACGTCAATGACAAGAACATCTACATTCGCGTTCACAAGCAATTGCGCGCGTTCCACTTCCCCTTCCCCCACTCCGATGGCCGCGCCCACGCGCAATTGGCCGTTTTCATCCACGTTATGGGCGGAACGCTCCCCTGAGACAATGCGGTGAACGTCATTGAACACGTACAAGCCCGCAAGCCTTTTGTCTGAGTGAATAAGGGGGAGGACCTTCTTTTTCTTTTCCACCATCACGCGGTGGGCTTCTTCAATGGAACACTCCGGGCCCCGCGTAACCAAATCCGTTGTCATAATGGATTTTACTGGGACTGAATGGTCTTTGGCCATGTCAAAATCATTTTCCGTTACAATGCCTGCCAGCATTCCATCCCTGCGAAGAATGGGAAACGTGTGAAACGAATACCCTTTTTCCTGGCGCACGCGCAGAATGGATTCCACCATTTCATCCTCATAAAAAGTGATGGGCACGCGAATAAGGCCGTTCAAATAGAATTTGACACGCGTGACTTCTTTTGCCTGGTCTGCTGGAACAAAATTGCGGTGAATGACTCCCAAGCCTCCCTGCTTGGCCAATTCAATGGCCATCAACGCTTCAGTTACCGTGTCCATGGCCGCGCTGACAATGGGAATCTTCAATGGAATGTTGCGCGAAAACCTTGAAGAAACATCCACGTGCGCGGGCCGCACATCTGAATACGCAGTTCCAAGGCGCACGTCATCATACGTTAATGCCAATTCCAATGCTTCCATGCGCTCAAAGAACGCGTCCATGCGTTTGTTCACTTCTTCAACTCCCCTTCAAGAGAATGCATAATTCTACAACCCCAACTCCTTTTTCCAATGTTCTGCAATGTACGTGGTTTTCTTCGAAGCAATGCCTGTGTACTGCAACGGGTCTTCAAGCAATGCACGCTGGGCAGGAGTAAAACGGTCCAAAAAAGGGGTTAGGGTTTTGTCTGAACGCGCAATTTTCATCAGGCCTTTTCCTTCTAATTGGGCCTTTAACGTAAGGCCGCGCACGGCCTCATGCGCGTCCGGGTGGCCGTGAAACGCAAGCAAAATGTACAGGGGTTCTGCGGCAATAAATGATTTATTCAAATCAAAGTTGCGCTCCATGTTCGCATGGTCTACACGCGCCCTGGAAACCACCTTGGACAGGCGCACCGTACACAAATACAAAGCTACAATCATTTCCGGAAGAAAACGCTGGGACGCGCTGTTCGTCAAATCCCGCTGGTGCTCCGATACCTGGTCCAGGTACACGGTAGTCATGCGGGGAACAAAGGCCTTCCAAAAACTTTTAACGTTTTCAAAGTTGATGGGATTGCGTTTTTGGGGCATGGTGCTGCTGCCCACCTGTTTTGTTTCAAATGCTTCTCCGGTTTCGCCAATTTCAGAACGTTGAAGGTGGCGCATGTCGTCAGCAAAATTGGCAAGCACGCCAAAACATGAAATTAGGGCATGCATGAAATCCGTTAACGGTTCGGGTTCAACAATTTGAGTGGAAGAAACAGACGGGCTTAACCCCAGTTCACGCATAACTTCCAATTCAAATTCCAGCGGGTCCTGCACGAGCAGACTGCTTGCATTGTATGCTCCAACAGCGCCGGAAAACTTTCCAGTCAACGCGTTCTTTGAACGCTCAATGGCTTGAATACGGTTCCCCAGGCGGCTCACGTACCCTGCAATAAACAATCCAAACGTAATGGGCTCGGCGTGCTGTCCATGCGTGCGGCCTATTTGAATGGTATCCTTTTCACGCAAGGCCAGGTCCATGAGCACGCGCTCCAATTCCATCAGCGCTGGCAGAAGGGCTTTTTCAGCGGCTTCCTTGAACCGCAGGGCATTTGCGCTGTCTACAATGTCATAGGACGTGGCTGAAAAATGCACAAAAGGCTTGGCAGTATCGCTTACCTTGGAACGAATGGCATTGGCAAGCCCGCGAATGTCGTGCCTGAGAACGTCTTCCTGTTCATACATCTCCTCCACGGAAACCGCGTTGCACGCACCCTCAATTTCACGCGCAATTTGCGCGGAACAAATGCCTTTTTTTGCAAGCACGCGTGCAAGCGCGCTTTCAACCCGGCACAAATATTTAACCCTGGCGCGCTCGGAAAGAAAAGGCTGCAATGCACTGAATGCCTGCTTGTCCCGGCCATAATACCGGTAATCCAACGGCGAAATAGAATCAAACAAGTCCATGCACTCACCCATTAACCCATTCAACAATCCAACCCTTGAATAGAGTCTCCCTCAACCATTTACCACTACAATTGTGGAATATGTGTTAAAATTGTAGTGGCAAGCTATTCCCATTCAATCGTTCCCGGGGGCTTGTGGGTTACATCATACAGTACGGCCCCCACCCCCTCAAGACCCATTAACGCAGTTGAAACCTTTTCAACGAATTCCATTGGAAGCTCGGCAAAGCGCGCGGTCATGGCCTCCGTGGAATTCACAGGCCGCAGGATAACGGCTTCTCCCTGACCGCATTCAAGCGGGGCCAGCACCACGGGAAACTGCCACACAGAATCATACAGTGCGAATGCGTGCAGGTTTTGCCCGACAAGGGCGTCTGCATTGCGCGCAACACCCAAGCGCTTTTTGGAAAGCAGGGCGTGCACTGTTCTTGGAGTTACAATGCCCTTCACAAGCCACGCCACGCGGTTTATTTCACGCACTTCATTGGTAATGCGCGTGGAAAGCGCTTCCAATTCCTTCCAGCTTCCTTTTCCCTTCAAAACAGCAACGTGCTGGTACGTTCTATTGTCTCCCTGCACGCCCACGCTTTTGAGCGGTAGAATTACGGCAGTAAAACCTTTATCCATTGCAAGGGCGTTTACACGATCCTGCACCTCCCGGGGCACCCCGGGTTCCTGTCCATTGGAGCACAGCACGCGCACTGCAAGCCCGGGGCCTGGAAAAGGATGGCGCTGCACTACATTCAAAGGCAGGCCCAATTCGAGTCCCAAGGCGCGCACCTCGTCCTTGTACAATTCATCCAAGGGTTCAATCACTTTGCCCTGGGCAATCAATTCTTGAACGGCCTGCACGCGGTTGTGATGGGTTTTAATGACTTTGGCATGCCTGGTTCGGCCGCTTTCAATGGTGTCCGGGTAAATGGTTCCCTGGCCCAACACCCACTCGTCGCCGTTCAATCTCAGGTCAGACAACGCGCGTTGTTGGACTTCGATGAACGCGTTTCCAATGGCTTTTCTTTTTTCTTCCGGGTCAATCAATCCATGCGTTTTTTCCAGGAAATACCCGGATGCATCCTCGTGCACAAAATTGGAAAACCCCTGCTGATGCAGTGCCTCAATCACGCGCTCGCTTTCATGCGCGCGCATAAACCCGTTGTCAATGTGCAATGCTTTCACATTCTCAGAACCCACTGCCCTGTTCAACAATGCCAGGCACACAGTGCTGTCCACGCCCCCGCTGGCCAGAAGGAACACTTTTTTCCCCCCAACCTGCACGCGGATTTCCTGAATTTTCTTATCCAAGTAGCCTGGAATGCCCCATTCATGTTTGCACGCGCACACGCGCAAAAAGTTTTCCAATATTTTCATTCCATTCTCGGTGTGCGTGACTTCCGGGTGAAACTGCAGTCCAAAAAAATTCTTGCCCGGATGATGGACTGCTGCCCCTGCACAATCACGCGTGCTTCCTATGCACTTAAAGCCCTGTGGAAGTTCCTGCACGGAGTCTGCATGCGACATCCACACGCGTTCGCTTTCACGAAGCCCTTCAAACAAGGGGTTGGATTGAATGGACAATTCCGCAACCCCAAATTCGTGGGTTTTCCCCTGCAAAACCTGGCCACCGAGCACGTGCATGAGCAATTGGTGGCCATAGCAAATGCCCAAAACAGGTCTTCCAAGGCCAAGTATTTGCTCGTTAAATGCAGGGGCATTTTCCCCGTACACGGATGCCGGGCCCCCCGAGAGAATGAATCCCTTGGCATGCCTGACTTCCAGTACACTGCTTGCAGGGTCTCTTACTTCTGCGTACACGCCTAAACGCCGTATGCGGTTGGCAATGAGGTGCGCGTACTGCCCCCCAAAATCCAATACCATCACAGTATCCATACCCTTTCACATCGCATTTATTTTCTCCGTGTACGCATTTATGTCCTGCACAATTTCCTCAACCGGGGGCGCGTTCCAAATTCTTTCACCCACCCAGGACTCGCACACGCTTTGATACATGCATGAAACCAGGTCAACCAAATCCCTTGGAAGAGGCTTGGGGGCATTCAAGTGATACGGCAGGCCCGCCTCCTTTTTTTCAATCTCTTTTCCCCACTGGGTTTTTGCATAATAATCTCTAATGACCTGCTTGGAAAGATGCATTCCATTCAACAAAAACCGGTCCTCATCCAGGGTTCCAAACGTGTCCACGAGCATCAGTTCCCGTTTGGGTGTGAAAGCCATTTCAATTTTTCCATCCGCATGCTCCAACCCAATGGACTCTGCCTTTTCGTTCAAAAACGCGTTCACTTTCAAAGCCATTTGCTCCATTTCCGCAAACTCTTTTTCCGTCATGCAGGCCAGCACACGCGCTTCGTTATTTTTCAGGTGCCGGTCGGCTTTTTCCAGTTTGGTGGTATAGTCAATGATGGGCTTCTGCAAGCGCTCACCTTCCTTTGGAATGCGGGTCAAACCCACTTCCCCTGGTTTTAACGCTCCGCTTTGCAGGCGCTTGAGCATGGAACTTCCCCTTGGAAGCATGTTGCGGAAAATGATTTCAAGCGGGATTAAGAAATTCGTTGTTTGAGGGCTTATCTCACCGCTTTCCGGGTAAAGCACGCGCACGGTTTTAACTTCAAATTCAAGGGGGGAAATACGTTTCACAAAATGCGTGCGCATGCCTGTTTTTTGAAGTTCCATGAAATTGTGCACGGCCATTCTGCACAAACTCTCTCCCTTGAATGGAATTTCATCCGGCATGCGCCCGAAATCAAAAATAGAATATTCATTGCGAAAACAAAAGGTGGCACGGCCAAACGCATGCGGGGTTGGGGGCTGAAGCATGGTGACTGTTTTCACTTTTCCGATGATTTGGTTTCCAGGTACTTGGCCCATCCCATTCCCTCCAACTTTTTTGCTTTTTCCAGCACCTCTGCTGTCTGCCTGGCCCTGAATGCATTCACCTTCTGCGCCACTTCAGGGTATTTTAATCCCAAAATTTGCGCGGCCAGCAGGCCTGCATTCTTTGCATTGCCAATGGCCACGGCAGCCACTGGAATGCCTGGCGGCATTTGCACAATGGAATGCAGGGAATCCACTCCATTCAACGTGCTGGTCCTAATGGGAACGCCGATTACAGGCAATTCCGTCAATGCTGCAATCATTCCCGGCAAATGGGCCGCGCCCCCAGCCCCTGCAATAACGACTTCAAACTGTTCATGCGCGCCCCGTGCAAACGCGTAAAGCCGTTCAGGCGTTCTGTGCGCAGACACAACGGTTAAAAAATAGGAAATGCCCATGGCATCCAGCACTTCCGCGGCCTCTTTCATGGTGGGAAGATCTGAATCCGAGCCCATGACAATGGCCACGCGCGTTTTTTCCTGCGCCATTCAATGCACCTCTTCAAGGATGATTCTTTTAACCCGTTCGGCTTTGGCAAGCGCGGCATTCAAATCCTCATCAATAACTGTAACATGGCCCATTTTTCTCCTGGGCCTGGACTCTTTTTTTCCATAAATGTGCAGGTACGCCCCTTCTATTTGCAGAATTCGGCTCAAACCATTCAAATGAAAAGGCCCCTGGCTTTTTCCCAAAATGTTGACCATGACTGCAGGAAAAATCTGCTGCGTGCTCCCCAACGGCCAATTTAAAATGGCGCGAACATGCTGGTTGAATTGGCTGGTCTTACATGCTTCCAACGTGTAATGCCCTGAGTTGTGCACGCGCGGTGCAATTTCGTTTATGAGCACTTCATTGTTTTCAGTCAAAAACATTTCAATGCCAAAAACCCCTGAACCATTGAGCGATTCCATGGTCTTTCGTGCCAAGTCCTCGGCTTTTTTTCGCGAGTCTTGGGGAATGCGTGCAGGCACAATCGTGGTGTCCAAAATGCTTTCCTTATGAATGTTTTCTGCCACCGGGTAGGTTGCAATATCCCCTTGTTCATTGCGCGCCACCATCACAGACAACTCTTTTTCGAATGAAACCCATTCTTCTACAAAGAACTCTTTTCCATTCAACCGGCCCTCCAACCCGTCAAGGTCTTTGAATCCCTGCAACTCCCAATTTCCCCTGCCATCGTACGCGCCCTGGCTTTGCTTGAGCATGGCATGGCCATTGAACTCCTGCAGGGCATGGCACACGTCTTCCTGGCTTTGAACAACAACAAATGCAGGGACTGGCAATCCTTGCCCGCGCAAAAATGTTTTCTGGCGGACTTTGCTTTGAGTAATGTAAAGCGTTTCCGGGCTTGGGTGTACAGGGTACCCGGTTGCGCTCAATTCCTTCAGGGCCTGGGAATTGGCTGCCTCGTCGAATTCAAATGTAAGACAATCGCTTTGGCTCGCAAGCGCTCTAAGCGCGCTTTCGTCCATGAAATCCGCAACGATTTGGTCATCGCTTACTCCAAATGCCGGGCACTGGGGCATAGGGTCCAAAACCGTAACCTGCAAGCCCATGCGCTTGGCCGAGGACGCAAGCATCTTGCCCAACTGGCCTCCGCCAATAATGCCAAGGCGAGGAAAATCATTTGTTGTCTCTATGCCAATCCTCTCCCACTCCCCAACCCCTTGGAATTGTAATGAAAGAACTTGCATTAAAATCTATGCTCAAATTTAATCAATACGTCAAGCGGCTTTAAAAAGTCTTTTAGATTCGAGGCCTCTAAACATAGTCTTAATAACTTGGGAGCTATCCAAATGTAATGCCACGTGCACTACGAAAAACCCTGGCCAGAAAAATCCGAGAAGAATTCAACCAAAAAAAGTATCGGGAAAATCCCGCACTAGCTTCTACTGGTTTTTCCCATATTACTACAACTCACTTGCTCGACAAACTGGGTTATACGGGAAAGAAAAGAGAACAAATGCAAAACGCAATAGCGCATCAGCAACGCATAGCCATTGCACAAGTTATAACTTCCATGGGCCAACCCATCTCTGTACGATCCTATAAAAGCATCTTGAAGAATATTGACACAGAAGCCAAAGCGTTAAGCACCTTGAGTGGACTATCCGATTATGAGAAGTCGGCGGTTCGTTTGGCGATAGAAGCAAGTCCAATAAAACTTAGAGAAATCTCAAGCGCGCCTGATGAACAGGGAATAGAAGTCCGTCCACTCATCATTGAACATGCAAGAATGATCCACGCCTGGTACATAAAATTACTTATGGGTGAAAAGAATTTTGAATGGTATTCAAAAAACCATGACCGATTCATGCGTGCAATAGCAAAAAAACTCCATTCCACGTAAATAGAAAAAAAGCCCTTAGCCCTTGTAATTGGAGAGGGACTTTGCCCGTGCTTCTACCTGCTTTAAGAGGGTGGGTGCAACAAGCGTTTTTCCTTTTCCATACGCGTCCACGCGCGCGGCAATGGAAATCTTTCCCGCAAGAAAGCGCGCCATCTTGCCGCGTTTTTTGGAAGGAAACTTTTTCACCAACGGGAATTGAAAAATAAGCCCATGCTTGGGAGGCTTGGCATGCTCCTTCAGGTGCGCAAACAACGCCTTTTCGGCGCCCAGCACTTGAACAGCCGAAGAAGGCATGAAGGCCAACCGTTCAAGCCCGCCTGCGGCGCGCAATAATTTTGCGGCAAGCATGCCACCTAACAATTGGTGCAGGTTTGGAACCAATTCTTTGCACTCGGATTCAATGAACGCGCCCAATTCCCTGCGCTGGGCGGAAACAGACAGGCACAACTTGGCCGCGGATTTCAGGGCATACGCCTCCTTTGAATTTAATAGAGCGCCTGCGGATTCCCCGGCCTTGCATGCAATCTCCTTGGCAAGCAGGGCGTTGGCATACAAGGGCAAAATGTTTTGCTCGGAAAACGTGTCTCTACTGGTAAGCTGGGCCACGAGTTTTATACACGTTTCAGGGTCGCGCACCAATAATTTGAGTTCAGGAAAATGAAACGCGTGCCACTCCAAGACCTGCTCGGCAAGCAAATTAAACACGCTTTCCAGGTCCTCTGCAAGCGCGGCCGCACGCACCACGTGCAAGTCCCTGCTTGCAAGTTTCAAGGCGACCTGCTTCTTGGCCTTGCGCATCAACTCCTCGCGCAACAGTTCTACACGCGGGCGTTTGAATCCAGCACCCATCCCCCTGTGCTTTATGCTTTCCTTCCCGCGCATGTTTCCTTTGAATCGCATGCAACGAAAATAGGAGAAACTCATTTAAAAAGGCTCGTAGTGACATTTAACGTATGTCCCTGGAAGACCTGAACAACCTGGCCCTGCGCAGAAGCCTGTATTATCCCGCGGCTGAAATTTACGCCAACGCCCCCGGAGGCTTTTTGGACTATGGTCCCCTGGGCTTGAAAATCAGGAACCAGATCGTGAACGCATGGCGACAGCAATTTGTTGAAAAGGAAGGTTTCATGGAAGTGGACGGCGCACAAATACTGCCCGAACCTGTTTTTCAGGCCTCCGGACACATTCAAAATTTCAACGATCCCCTGGTGCAATGCACGAAATGCCACTCTGTATACCGCGCGGACAAGCTGTTGGAAGAGAGACTTGAAAAAAACATTCCGGAAAGCACGCCGGTAAAAGAACTGCACAAACTGATTGAAAAGGAAAAAATCCAATGCGCCAAGTGCAAGGGCAAGCTGGGCGAAGTAAAATCATTCAACATGATGATGGCGCTCAAAATCGGCGCCACGGGAACGCAGAACGCGTACCTGCGACCTGAAACGTGCCAAACCATTTTCCTCAACTTTGACCGGTTGTATAAAACGATGCGCACTCCGTTACCCCTTGGAATTTCCCAGGTTGGAAAAAGCTTCCGCAACGAAATCGCGCCGCGCAACGCGCTTTTAAGGGCACGGGAATTCTATCAAATGGAAACAGAAATCTTCTTCAACCCCCAGCGTATAAGCGAAGCAAAAAACTGGGAAAGTGTGAAAAAGTACCCTTTGCAATTAATGCTGCACACCGGCAAGAAAAAAGACACGGTCATGCCTGTTGCATGCGCGGATGCCGTGCAGGAAAAAATTGTAAGCGGAAAACTTGTTGCGTATGTGCTTGCGCGCGTGCAGCAATGGTATGAATACCTGGGCATTCCACGGGAAAAACTGCGTTTCCGCGAACTTGAAAAGGACGCGCGCGCGTTTTATGCAGCGGAAACATGGGACTTTGAAGTGGAAACCTCCCAGGGCTGGCTGGAATTGTGCGCGTGCAATTACCGCACGGATTATGACCTGAAACGCCATGCTGAATACAGCAAAAAAGACCTGCGCGTGAAAGAAGAAGGCTCCAAAGAAGCATTCATTCCCCACGTGTTTGAAGTGTCCATGGGATTGGACAGGCTGTTTTTCACGGTTTTGGATTTGGGGTTGAAAACAAAAAAACGCGGGCCTGAAGAACGCACGTACCTGGACATAAAACCCTTCCTTGCCCCCTACCTTGTGGCTGTATTCCCCTTGGTGAACAAAGACGGGTTGCCTGAAAAAGCCCATGAAATCTACGATGAACTCCGCACGCGCTCGCTGGATGCGTTCTTTGATTCAACAGGAAGCATTGGCAAGCGGTACGCGCGCGTGGATGAAATCGGCGCGCCCTTTGCAATCACCATAGATCATCAAACACTCAAAGACCAGACAGTAACCTTGCGCGAACGCAATTCACTCCAGCAAAAACGCGTACCTGTATTTGAATTGCACAGGAAATTGTGGGATTTGAAAACCGAACGCGCGGCATTTGAAAGTATCAAGGAGTGAATTGAATTCATGCCCAACCCGCGAAAGCCAAGAAAAAAGGCTGCGCCTGTCCAAACCCCCCTTAAACTTGGAAACGTGGTTCTCACCCCGTATCACCAGACGCGGTTCACTGTAACCGAAGCAGACAACAATGAACTGCGCGTCTCTGCATTGGAAACCTCCCGCGCGTTAATCCTTGAACGCATTGAGTCCACGCTTCCAAGGAACCGCATGCACGAAGGCATTCAATTAATACTCAAACGTGCCAAGCATTTTGCCCAAGGCAAACAGGTAGTGTTATTCAAACCCAAGCTTGCCACTACCACCGGGAGGCGCATTGCACGCACGGCTATTTTGCGTTATGGCCTAACGCCTTCCACGCTTTCCGGAAAAATATTTGCAAGGCGCATGCAAGGCGCGCGCAAAAAACGCGGGCCCAAGTAAAAGGGTTAAAAAACCGCTCTTGGGAAAAAGCACTCAAGCATTACTTTAGCGGAATTTGCCCTTCAGTTAAGTATATAATGGCTTTTGCAAGGAGTTTCCATGTTGCCCACGTAGCTCAGCCTGGTCTAAGAGCACGAGTTTCGTAAACTCGGGGCCGAGGGTTCAAATCCCTCCGTGGGCTTATGGAGAACCGGGTTTTTATTGGCGGAATTGATGAAACAAAGCTCTTTTTTGAACAGGCAAAAAGATACGGTGATTTTAAAACGTGGAAAGCCCTCTGGACGTTTTTGGAGGTTGGCCGCGGAAGCTTTTGGAATATGTACATTGGAAAAACAAGTATCCCAAAAAATATTTTCCTAAAACTTTGCAAATTTCTTCCAAAAGAACACCAAAAAAGATACAACCATGTTGCTGTGGTTAAAGATGGAAACTGGGGCAGAAAAAAAGGCGGGCGGACGACTTATTCCAAGCACCCTGAAATATTTGAATTAGGAAGAAAAATGCCAAGAAAATCAAATAACATGTTAGGGCAGAGAAGATTTAATTTTGACCAGCCACTTTCAAGCGATTTATGTGAGTTTCTTGGGGCGTTTGCAGGAGATGGGTTCACCAACAAATATGGCCGCCACTTTCATACAGGATTCTCCGGAGACAACCGGTATGATATGGATTATTACAACACCAAAATACTACCTATTGCAAAAAGATTGTTCAATATTAATTCGGCTTATGTTAGAAAAAAGGGAAATGGAATGTGGGTTAATTTCCATTCCAAAGACCTATTTGAGCTGTTGACTAAACGATTTGGTATGCCTGCTGGAGTGAAGTTCGACAAGGTAACTATCCCCACAGAGATTATGAAAGATAGAATAGAGTACAAAACTGCATTTGTTCGAGGAATATTGGATACAGATGGTTGCGTCTTTTTCGACAATCGAAAAACATACAAAACACCTTACTTCAGAATTGATATTACAATGTTCAATATTCCTATATTGGTTCAAATTAACCAAATTCTAACCGAACTTGGAGTCCATTCAAAAGTTCTTGGAAATGGGAAACACTTACAGGTTACTTCAAAGAAAGACGTTGAAAAATTCCTTCGCATTATCGGATCTTCCAACGAACGACACATCTCCAAAATAGAGAAAAAGTGCCCTAATTTTAGACAATGGAATCCTGCATTCAACCCGCCTTCTTAAATCCGTGGTCGAGGGTTCAAATCCCTCTATGGGCTTTGACTGGCAGGAAATCTCCTGGGCATTTCAATAACAATTAATAACAAGCGGCCCTTACAACGTGCATGCAACACACAGAATGGCTGCCCTTAGCGGTTTTGCTTGTGGGCGCGGCATTGGTGCTCGCGTTTGGGCCTTTTGCAAAGAACCCCATTAACTCCTACGAAGAATGCATTGGCGCCGGGCATGCAAGCCTGAGAACCTACCCTGCTTCGTGTGAAACCCCTGAAGGACTTACCTTCTGGCAGGGCCTTGGGGACGCGACCATTGACTCTTATACTGAATGCGCCGCGGCTGGAAACGCCATCATCAAAACACTACCCCCTATATGCCGAATGCCTGATGGCACAGAGTTCAGGCAACTCAATGACTTTGGGGGAAGCATTGACTCGTTCGAAGAATGCGCCGCCGCTTATGGGGTTATCAAAACCCTTCCACCCCAATGCAAAACCCCGGACGGAAAAACATTTATCGGAACGTAAATCGGTTTTGCCTTCCACTCAAACGCCAGGCTTTCCCACAGGTTTATAGCCTCCTTTGAAGGAATTGAATGCATGCCTTTGCCGTTAAGAAAAAGACGTTTCAGGAAACCCGTTAAAAGACACTTGTTTTGGGTGGGAGCCGCACGCGCCCAGCGCAGAAGCATTGCATCCAATCCAAAAAAATACCAGTCCATTTTTGCAGGGGCCCAGGCCATTCACGCGCTCCCGCGCATTCCACACTCACGTATGATTTTCATTGGAAGAGGCATGCGGCCGCTCTTTGAAACCATACGGGGATTGAATGAAATCCAGCCATTACACCCAAGAAAATACTTCCGCTATTTCATTGCATGGAACAGTAATCCGTCCGCCTTGAAAGTAAACCAAGAACATGCGGCCCTGCTTGCACGACAACTCCAGGCCTGCAAGATTGTTGCAAAAGAAACAAACACGTATTTTATAGTGGACTCCCCGGCATTTGGCACTACTTTTAGAACCCTGCGCGCGGCCATCAAAATGATTCAGCCCCGTGCAAGAGTGCTGTTCCTCAGTTACCGTGGAAGCCCGCAAAAACTGGATTACCCAACCCTGAGAATCATCCGTAACGGGATTGGAGCATCGGATGACGTTCCACGGCCCACTGAAAAAAAGCATACAGGAAAAATACGCCCAAGGCTCTTTTCAGAAGAACAAGCTGACAGGGACGAGTATCTCTCCTTTCAAAAGACTTTGCAGGAGTTTCTCAGTTCCAAGCAAAAGAAACAACCCAACGGGCATTCCTGAAAAAATATGCAACGCCCGCCAAACGTCACTTGACAACCACTAAATTGGTCATGCCCCGGCGCTTGCGTTCAATGGCCCCCTTGGATTCCAGTTTGTCCAAGACACGGGACAATTTGACTTTTGAAAAACCCGTGGAACGGATCAAATCGCTTTGAAACAGCGAACCATGGGCATCCACCATTTTCTGCCATACGGCTTGTTCGTCGCTTTCCAGCAGGGACGCATCAAAAGAAGGTTTTAATGCAACGGCTTCAGGTTCAAGAGCTTCGTGTTGAAGTGTATTTTTTTCCTTTCCACCGGTAAGCACAAAGTAAACGCCCATTCCAAATGCAATAAAAGAAACGCCAAAAGCCGTAATGAAATACCATGAAACGGCCTCATTGTGCGCGGGACACTGGGACATGTCCAAATTCTCTTCCGTATAATACTGGCACAAGGCCAGGCCCTGCGCGTCGGTGTTGGCCTTGAGCGCGCCCAACGCGGCACCCAACACAATGGCGCTCAAGATGAGCACGATTCCAAGCATGCGCGACTGAAACAAAGATGCCCCCAATAAATTACCCACAAACCCTCTTTATAAACCCCTCTCTTTTCACGAGTAAAACGCCTTTAAAGCCTTGAAACTAGTTTCACCAGTACGTATAAAGGCCGTTGCACGGGCATTGATTGCATGAACAAACAAAAACAAAAATCCTGCCTACATGGCAGGAATTGGAGGCGCGTGTAATGAATGCTGAATGGTTAAACAAGTTATCCGTATGGCTGGTGGCACTGGCACTGGCTTTTTCGGTTATAAATTTTCTCCAGTTGTCAACGATTTCCGGAATGATAGGAAGCAACAGTCAGGGAACCGGCTCGCTTATCACAGGTCTTGCAGTTACCCCAAATTCCGGACAAACCCTGCCCACCCAAACAGGAAACACTGGGAAGACCCCGGTTACGGCCTCGTTTGAAGGATTGCCCAAAGGCGTTCCAGCCATTTATGGTGCTGAGTTAGGGGTAAGCTTTGATGACGTAAGCGTGAAAAACCCGCAAAATGCCGATGCGACCATTAAAAAACTGGCCGTACTCGACCAGCAAATCACGTTGAGCGGAGCAGACTTGGAACGGTACAAAACCATTGCATTGCAGATCAGCTGCGAATATTGCTGCGGTGCCCCCTCCATTATCTTTGACAACGGTGACCCTGCTTGCGGGTGCGCGCACAGTTATGCCATGCGCGGTCTCGCCAAATACCTCATAACAAAACATGGAATCGAATACTCGGATGACCAAATTCTTGAAGAAATGGCAAAGTGGAAAACGCTTTTCTTCCCCGATGTAATGGCCCAAAAAGCCCAGGTCATGAGTGCAAAAGGAATTGAATTCAATTACATCAACCTGGCGTCCAACAAGTACCGGGGCCTTGAAAACGAAGCGCAAAGCAATGGAAGCGGCGGAATGGTTGGAGGGTGTTAAAATGAACGAAGAATCCCCAAACCATTCCAGCGAAGAAAAGCCCTGCTGCGGGCACTGCGCCACGCATTCCAAACATTTCAAAGAGGAAAATGCAGAGGCAACAGATTCGAAAAGCACGAATGGCATGAAAGCCTATTTTTTGGTGGGCGCTGCACTGGTGTTGGCGCTCATTTCTGCCATTCAATTCGTGCAAGCCGCCCAACTCGTACAGGAAATTGAACGCTCGCCTTCCGTATTCTACGGGGCGCCCGGTACAGGCCTTGCCACTACAGGCCTCCTGGATTCTGCCTATTCAACGCCTGACTCCAAGGAATCGAGCACAGCCAACAGTTCGACTATGGTGGGAGGGTGTTGAATGCATGCAAGGATTGCACGCGTGCTGGGGGCAGTGGGAGTTGGACTCCTTTCACTTCCACGACTTGTTTCCGCCCATTGCCCTGCATGCGCCCTTGCAGTAGGCGCTGGCGCGGCCACGGCTTCCTATTATGGAATGGGGGCCGGCGCCGTAGGCACATTCGTTGGAGGCTTTGGCATTGTGATGGGCCTATGGACTGCACGAATACTCAAACACGACCATAAACCCGTTCATAAAACGCTCATTGTGGGAGGCACGCTGGGCCTCACCCTCCTTGGACTTGGAGCGATTCCAAGCCAAACCATGTACGCGCCGGTCTCTCTTATTGGGGCTCCTGGAACATGGCTAAACAAAGTGTACTGGCTGGACAAAGCACTGATAGGAGCCGGGCTTGGAATACTTGCCGCATTGGCCGCACACTATGCGCACAACCGCTTGAATAAGTCTCTGGGTTGAACCCTCTTTCCCTTTCAAGGAATTGCTTTCATGATTGCCTTCCTTGCTGTTACCGCTGGCGCAC
>JACQJG010000013.1 GCA_016198125.1 Candidatus Iainarchaeum sp.
ACTCAGGGACAGCGACTATCTCGTTACTTCCTTCATGCAAGCCGACATTAAATCGGCAAGGTATTACGCTACCATGAGAGCCTCAGAGTTAGGCCCGCTCTTCACCAGCGCTTATCCCCGTTGGAACAGAGTTTCGCGTACTGGCAGTGAGCAGAAGTCAGCCCCTATACACACCATTGCTGGCTTGCAGGGACCTGTGTTTTTGATAAACAGTCGGACTCCCCTTGTCATTGCAACCAACCGGCAAAGCCGGTTGGCACCCCTTATACCGAAGATACAGGGCTAGATTGCCGAATTCCCTAAACAAGATTGTCCTGGAACGCCTTGGCTTTTTCAGCCAGGGGCACCTTTCTCGGTTCTAGGTACGGGTATTCAAGATTCTTGCATGCTTTTTTTTCACGGGCTCCAGGCCTTGGCGGGAGATTGCTCCTATTCCTGTCTTTAACCCCCTTCTCGGCATTACACCTCTCCAGGGGTTTATGGCAGTTAAACGCGCAGACAAACGCGCCCCGCTTAGCCCAAAGCGTCAAAAGCATGCCCTTCGTTGCCGAAAACGTACTTGAATAGTACCGGAATGTGAACCGGTTTCCCATTCAACCCAGCAGGACTACTGCGGGTTTTAGGACCGACTAACCCTTAGCTAATGATTAGCGCTAAGGAACCCTAGCCCTTTCGGCGGAAGAGGTTCTCACTCTTCTTGGTTATTACTCTCGCAAGGATCCATGTTCCAGGCAGCTCCACCGGAGATCTCTCCCCGGCTTCCGCGCCACCCGGACACCTTCCTACTGAACCAACGCTTGAAAAGCGTTGTCCTTGGGTATCGGCAGTGGGTTTGAGCCCCGATCATCTTCAAGGCCCCTGTTCTAGGCAGGTGAGCTGTTACGCATTCTTTAAAGGGTGGCTGCTTCTAAGCCAACCTCCCCGCTGTTTTAGAACAAGGACGCTTTTCGAACTAACACTTAACCCACATTTTAGGGCCTTAACCCAGGTCTGGGTTGTTTCCCTCTAGGATGCACAGCTTACCCGTGCACCCCGACTCCGCGCTTCTACGCAGCATGCAGATTCGGAGTTTGACAAGAAAGCTGGAAGTTTCCAACCAGTACTTTCTAATCAGTATCTCTACACCGCATGCCTGCTCTGCGCGGGCAAGCCTTAGGGCTTCTTCGGAAGGAGCCCGCTATCACCAGGTTCGATTGGCATATTACTCCTATTCCCAGATTACCCAAGCAGTAGGACTAGCACTGGATTCAGGCCTCCACCATTCGGTTGAATGGCTTCACCTTACCCGGGAATAGATCACCTGGTTTCGGGTCTCAAGGCCGTGACTCAACGCTCTTTCGAACGTCCCCCCTGGCGTTTTGCAACGTTGCGGGGATTTCGGTTTCCCTGCGGCTCCTGCTTTTTGAAAGGCATTAGCCTTGCCACGCCCTTGAACTCCCTTGCACATGACTCAAGACGTACGACCCAACCCTGCTCTGCGCGTTTCATGTAACGCTCGCGCGCTTTCATTTCAACACGCTTCAACGCTTTCAGGCTGAGCCTCGCCGTCACCAACTCGTTTCAAGCGCTTTTCAACCCCTGTCAAGGGTGCTTTTCAACTTTCCCTCACGGTACTAGTTCGCTATCGGTTTCAAGGAGTGTTTAGGATTGGAAGTTGATGACTCCCAGTACTTTACGCGCAATACCCAATGCGCGTTACTCGGGTTTCCTAGCAATCCATCCACCTGCATTTTTGCGTACACGGCTGTCACGTTCTATGGCAGGGCATTCCAGCCCACTTCTGCTAACGCGTTGGACGGTAACCAGGTCCACACACCACATCTGCTGCCACTTGCATGGCAGCATTCAGTTTGTCCTGTGCGGTTTTCGGTCGCCCCTACTTACCGCATCCCGGTTTGGTTTCTTTTCCTGCAGGTACTATGATGCTTCAATTCCCTGCGTTTCCCGTTCATGACTGAACTATTCGGGCATCGCCGGATCGCGGACTGCATGCGTCTCCCCGGCGCTTATCGCAGCTTGCCACGCCCTTCGTCAGCTCTTGAACCAAGTTATCCACGAGTTGGCTTAGTAACCAAAAAATCAAGTGCGTTATTGAACCTCTTTTGTTCTCAGAAAATCACTTGTTTCTTTCGGGCACTTTTCCTATGAACGACGTCATTGATTAAGCAAAGTACAGTAAAGCAAAACGCATTCGCGAAGAATTTGAAGTTCCCCGCTTCATTTGCACATTGCCTTTGCACGTTGAATAACCGTTAGTCCTTCACACGCAAAAAAGCTTGCGTGCTGCGTTCAAAAACAGAAAGGCAAAAGCCCTCCTGAAATGAATGTAAAATTTTTTGGCAATCAATTGCCACGCGCACAATCGTTAGGCCCGTGGGGGTTCTGAAAGAATCCCCCACTGAACGCGGACCATCCCTACGCAATGGGATATGGACTCAGCGGGATTCGCACCAGCCTTTTTACAAAAGCCTGGGGAAAACCCGCCGGGGTATTGCAACGCAATACCCCCAGTTCGCACCACACAGACGAAACTGTGTATGGACTCAGCGGGATTTGAACCCGCGGCCCCTCCGACGCTTGAAGCTTTTTTTTCGGGTTTTCTTTTTCCCGAGGCTTTTTCCTTTTTTTAAAAGAAAAAGGCTCTTTTGCAAACGGAGTGCTCTACCAGGCTGAGCTATGAGCCCTTTGCGCTGGTAGAATGTTGTGCGCGTGTTGGGTTTTAAGGTTATCATGGGTTTGCAGGAGCAAAAGACTTTTGGAAGAATTCTTTTGCTCTTTTTTGCGGCGTTTTGAATGATTATTTTTTGTAGGAGGTGATCCGTCCGCAGGTTCCCCTACGGACACCTTGTTACAACTTAGCCCACTTCACAAGACCCAGAATCATTACGCCCTCTCTCGAGGATGCAATTCATCAGGGCCCTACTCAGTTGGCTTGATGGGCGGTGTGTGCAAAGCTCAGGGACTGATTCACCGCGTGATAATGACGCGCGATTACTGGGGATTCCAATCGTTCACGAGGGCGAGTTGCAGCCCTCGATCCGAACTGAGGTCAAGTTTAGGGGATTAGCTGGCCCTCTCGGGTTTGCATCTCATTGTCTTGACCATTGTAGGCCGCGTGTGGCCCAGGAGATTCGGGCTATACAGATCTACCGTTGCCCACTCCTTCCTCCAAGTTGCCTCGGCAGTCCTCCTAGAGTGCCCCTCCTGCGTACAGGAGAGTTGCAACTAGAAGCGTGGGTCTCGCTCGTTGCCTGAGTTGACAGGACGCTTCATAGTACGAGCTGGCGATGACCATACCGCACCTCTCAGCGAGTCAGGCAAGCCCTTTAGACTGGCCATCATTCAGCTGTCGCCCCTGGTGAGTTGTTTGGCGTTGTATCCGATTAAACCGCAGCCTCCACCCCTTGTTGTGAGCTCCCGCCAATTCCTTTAAGTTTCACCCTTGCGAGTGTACTTCCCAGGCGGTGGACTTAACGCCTTCGCTACAGCACCCCTTCACCTCGTGGGTGTAAGGACACTTAGTCCACATCGTTTACGGCTGGGACTAACCGGGTATCTAATCCGGGTCGCTCCCCCAGCTTTCGTTCCTCACCGTCAGGCCCGTTCTGGTCAAGCGCCTTCGCTACTGGTGGTCCTTCCAGGATCACAACATTTCACCGTTACCCTGGAAATTCCCTTGACCTCTCCCGGCCTCGAGTCCAACAGTATCTTTAGCCTGCCATTCGTTAAGCGAATGGATTTGACCAAAGACTTATTGAACGGGCTACGAACGCTTTAGGCCCAATATTAGTGGATACCACTTGGGGAGTACGTTTGACCGCGGCGGCTGGCACGTATCTTACCCTCCCCTTATTCCTCAAACGTTTTGGGTTTGAGAAAAGCCACCAAGTGGTGGCACTCGAAGTTCCCCTGTCGCACTTTCGTGCATTGCAGAGTTTTCCTAACTGCTGCACCCCGTAGGGCTAGGACCCTTATCTCAGTGTCCTTCTCCGGGCTCCCTCTTTCAAGGCCCGTATGGATTGTAGGCTTGGTGGGCAGTTACCCCGCCAACAACCTAATCCACCGCAGTCCCATCCAAGGGCGAAGCGCATCGCATGCGACGCGTTCCTTTAAACCCCAACACCTTCCAGTGGAAGGGGTCTATGGAAAATCATCCCCAGTTTCCCGGGATTTTTTCCTCCCATGGGTAGGTTGACTACGTGTTACTGAGCCGTGCGCCAATGCCTCACATGGCCGAAGCATTTGGACTTGCATGTCTAAGTGGAACTCCGATAGCAGTATCCGCCAGCGGGATCAGCTGGAATCAACTGTTCTTAAAGGATTGGACTTTTTTTGCACGCACACAAAAAAAAGCAAAAGAATTCTCTTGCAATGCCTTTGTGTTCCTGCAAAATGCCCATAACCTTAAAACCGATTGCCTCACGCCCAAAAAAGCTTGGGCGCTCATGTCCTTGAATGGAAAGCCAAAAACGGCAGTCCATGCACGTGTCAAGAAAAGGTTTTTTACCATCCCCTGCTCAAAAGGAGCAGGTTCATCTAATCAGAAAAACCCTTGCATCCATTCCATTGAACCCGGCTCACGGGGCGGAACAGGATATAAACTATAAGCCCCTTAACGGGTTTAAAAACCTTGCGATATGCGGGCCGCAAAAGGGCTGCGGAGGCCAATAAATACCCTTTGGCCTGTTAGTGTTTGTCATGCGCAGGGCCGTTATCTTTGACATGGATGGCGTGCTCGTGGACAGCTGCCCCCTGATTTGGGACTCGTTCATTGTTGCCGCGCGCGAACAGGAATTGAATGTTTCAGGCGAATCCATGAAAGACTACCTGGGAATTTCCATTCAGGACTGCCTGACAAGGTGGAAAAAAGCGTATGGCGTTCAACTTAAATTTAAACGGTTTCGCGCCACGGCATGCGAATACCAAAATACTCATCTCGGGGACAAAGACCTTGCAGTGCCTGGTGTAAAGGAATTTTTAAACACGTTGAAGGCAAATGGGATTCGCATGGCGGTTGGAACTTCTTCCCACGAGGAACGCGCCCGCTTTTACCTTGAACCCACCAAACTTGCACACTACTTTGACGCCATTGTCACTTCAACCAGGGTTCCCAACCACAAACCCTTTCCGGATATTTTCCTGCGCGCGGCAACTGAATTGGGCGTTGCTCCCGGCAAGTGCATTGTAATTGAGGACGCGCCCATTGGAATTGAAGCCGCGCACCGCGCGGGCATGAAAGCCATTGGCATTACAACGCCTCCAAGCACAAAAGAATTACTGCAAAGCGCAGACATTGTAATTGGCGGTTTCTCAGAACTAAGCGTTGAACGCGTGTTGTCCTTTATTTGAAAAATTTACTAATGCCTTATCATCACCAATCAATAGTGAAAGGAGAACGCGCCGTATTCTCTTCATCTTGACGTTCTGCGCTTTCTCTCCGAGCTTTATCTTTATCCCCTTTTCTTCTAGTCCATGCCCCTTTTCGGCGTGATAAAAAATATACATACCCTCCAGCAGTTTTAAGGACTTTGGGTTTTTGCCCTTTAAGTGAAACAAATTCTTTCTTTGTCATTTTTATTATGGCATCTCCATAAAATGGGTCATAACCTGCAATTGTCTCATATGATCTTTTGGCTTCTTTTAGTCTTCGATCAAGCTTTCCCACTCTTCTTTCCGCAGGTCCACGTCTTCGATTCAAAGCGAGTATCGTTGGATTTTTACCTGCTTTAAGGAAGACTGCTGTTGGTTGTTGACCTTTCAAACGTAAAAAGGAATTAAATGGAAAAGAAACTGCTTTTCTACCTTGGTATTGAATAGGCCGTCCTATTTGTTTCTTTCTTCTTGATGGCTTCATGTCGTTATTAATCATCTTATCCTATTTAAATATTCCTGCCAAAAAGTGTGCATCATGAATTTGAAAAGTACGTTTACTTTACTATCGCCCGTTCAGTTAGTGGAAACTCTTGCAGTTTTTTGAATGTTGCTTGTTTAAGTTTTCCGTCCAATACAATGGTTAAAACAGGATTGTGGAAGAGATCAGGGTCATCCACGATTGCTTGACGAACGTTCATGCCATCGTGAAAAAGAATGGTGCTAACTCCCGCCAACACCCCTCTTAAAGATGCATCGGCATGGATTTCAATAACATCCAATCCCAATTCTTTTCCAGCTTTTCCAAGAAATGCACGGGATTCTAATCGTGAGAATATCAGAAGAAGTGTTTCATTACTAGAAATTTGATGCACTGTTTCGAGTACTACCCGTCGATCCACCCCCAACGCTTTTCCTATTTTTGCAGGTGCTTGTTCAATATTCCCAATTCGAATTTTTTTATCACGACTCACGGAAATTCCCAGCTTTAAAAACTCACGTGCGACCTTTTCACGTGCAGGCGATCGAACAAATTCAGACCATATTTTCGAGTAAACACTTTTGCGCATAAGCATTATTTCCTGCTCTTTTTTATCTGGTTCAGAATACTGTCCAATTCTCCTATGGTGCGTACGGCCAATCCAAGGGGCAATTCATACTCTTTGGGGTTGTGCCACTGGTCATACATCCACCGGCGCTGGAAATAGTTATCCTTAACGGTTGAGTCTTGGGGTAAAAGATGCGGGGCAAGCGCTTTTCCGGTTTCCTCAAGTTGGGCGTTGATTGTTTTCTCCAACGGGCCTGTTCGCGCCAGCAATGCCTTTTTTTGCTCCGGAGTCGCGTATTTTAACGCATACTTTGCGCGTTCAATTCGTCTCTTGCGCTGCAGCAAGGCGGCCAGCCTGTTTGTCAAACGGGTTTGCTCTGCGTTGGATTTGGGGGCCATGATGCGCAAGGGCAGCAGGGGAAACACTTTGAATTCAGATACCAGTGGAAGGTGCGGAAAATCCTCCATGGCTTCGGCAAGTTTTCCGAACTCTTTCAAGTAGGCTTCGCTTAGCACGTAATTAACCATGTCCGGCCCGGACGCATGGAATACCTGTTGGGACTTCCTCTTTCCATATGCTTCCAGAACAACGCTCAGCAAGGTAACTGCTTTTACGCTGACCAATAAACCAATGTCTTCATTGGGACGTTTTCCAGTGGATACAATTTTGGCCAGTTCACGGTTGGCTTTGAGCGCCTGCATCACCCCATCCGATTTTTTGACCCGAATTCCCGTGCCATAAACCAGTTCGTCTTCATTTTCTTTGGCCAGCCTGTGAATATTTCCCTCCCTGTCCACATACCGGTCAAATATTTCCCAATGGCCTTTTTGTATGAGATGATCTAAAACGCTTTTGACTCTTCTTTCTTTTTCAGCAAGGTACTGGCTGAAAGTGTACACGCGTGCCCCGCGCGCGATGCGCTGCATAATGCGGACATGCAGGGTTGCAAGATTCTCTGGAATTTGTTTCACGCTTACTCCCAGAAATTCAGCCGCGGCTTTTCGCTGGTCGCCTGAAAGAAACATGAAGGGAGTGAGCCTTTCAGAATTTTCAAAAAAAGAAACATCCTTTCCATTGAAAATAATGCGCCCCGGATGGTAGTTCTTGTCTGCCGCAGGCGAAGTCCGGTCATAGAGCTGCAAGGTGATTCCAGTGGTATGCAACCGGCCTCCCTTGGAAGCAATCCTTCCCAGCGTGCCAGCAATGTTGTACACGGCGAGATTTCCTATGTGCGCTGAACGGAAAACCCTTCCATGAGAGCGCCTGCTCAATTCCCGGGGAGTGGGATTGGCCTTGCTCACGCGAATGATTTTTTTTCCATTCATTCAACCCAGCCTTCTCGCATAATCATAATACACCTCGGCAGCCGTTTTCAATTCCTTTATTTCCACATGTTCTTCGGCCGCGTGGCATAAAAAGCTTTTCCCAGGACCGCACACAACGGCTTCCAAACCCGCAGTGGTAAGGAACTTGGCAATGGTTGCGCCGGATGCAAACCCGTATTCTGCGGGAAGGCCTTTTTCTTTAAGGACTTTTTCCAGCAATTGGATTTTCTCGCTTTTTTTGTTTACAACGTGGGCCTTGTCGTACCGGTACATGGAAACAGACAGGTTGAACGCAGGGTTTTTTTGTTTAAGGTTTTTCTCTATTGCACGGATGCCATTCATTACATCCGCGTCGGCCTGGCCTGGCACCAGCCTGAAATCCACGTCCACTTCGCATTCCTTTGGAACAATGCTTTGCTTTATACCCCCGCGTATTACGCCCACGTTCACGGTTGAGCGCACGTTCATTTGCCTGTAAAAGGAGTTTGGAAAAGAATACGCATTCAACGCTTGGATAAAACCGTTCATCAGGAGAATGGCGTTCACGCCTTTTTCAGGATTCATGGCGTGGGCTTCCTTTCCCATGCATTTTGCGCGAAACCGTACAATTCCCTTTTCTCCAATGCTGATGTTAAGGCTGTTTGCTTCTGCCACCAGTGAAAAGTCAGGGTTGTAATTGTATTTGCTTTTTTCCTGCAAAATGGCCTTTGCACCCAGCACACTGCCATTCTCTTCATCGGAAAAAATGGAGAGCATGAAATTGGTGTCAAGTCCTGATTCAATCACCATGCGTGCAGTCTCAAATCCTGCCGCAATGGCCCCCTTGTCATCCACGGAACCCCGGCCAAATATTTTTCCATCTTCTTCAATGGGCTCTGGAGAAATGTTTGACAATGGAACAGTATCCGAGTGGCACACCAAGTTAGTGGTCTTTTTTCCTTTGTTGGTTTCGCCAATAATGGAAACCCTGTTGGGCGCAGTTTCAATGCACTGGTATTTCATTCCAAGCTCCTTAAACTTTTCTTCCAAATAATGCACCATTTCCGTTTCATTTCCAGGCGGATTTTCGCTGTTTATTTTCATCATTTCCTTCGCGTTTTTCCTGAGAGTGTTTTCACTTGCTTCCATGTTTTCACCTTCTCTTATCTTACCACGCGCAAGAGCACGGATTCCCTGTGGCCCTTGTTGCGGCCTTCGCGCATTTTGAATGTTCCAAAAGGCGCTTTTTTTACTGTGATTCTGTCCCCTAAAGCCGAGCACAATTTTTTTTGCAGGGACAAAATGATTTCCGCGGCTTTCTCAGGCGCGGCAAGCTTTACCGGAGAATGACAAAAAGGGTAGATAACAATGGACGAAACATTGAATTGAAGGGCCTTGGAGTGAATGATTTTCACAGCCCTATCCAATGCCATTTTGTCAGTGTTCTCTACTGTGACATATGCCACCAGGCAATTGTGCTCAGACCCTTGGCGGTCGCTTTCGCTGTCCTGAATGCTCACCGCACCTTGGCCGTTGGCCATCCAAGTGAAATAGTCCATGTGTTCAAGCAGGACAATCATTCAACCCCCTCCATGGTTTTTGAATGCATAACAGGGTCTTTTGCCTGACTGAAAAGGCAGGGTTTGCCTGCCATGTGCGCGTGCGGGGGCATTGAAGCAAATATAATCATGCAATTAACCTCTTTGTACTGTTTTTAAAATCTGGCCATTGGAACTACGGTCTCACACCGCTTTCCAATAGGACGGCATTCAGCGCCAGTGAAAGAAATAGAAATGCGCACCGCTAAACCTGCCATTTGAAAGAATGTCTTTCCCGGCTTGGTTTTTCAGGCACATGAACAACCCTACACACAACTGGTTTTTATAAATATGCTTAAAAGTCAAAAGGCAGGTGCGGCAAGGGCTATTTGGGTTTAAAGTACAACTTCTTGTACGTGTAATCCCTGTTAATCACGGTGCCGCACACTTGCAAGCCGTGTTTCTCATGCGCCACCGGCATTCTGCGCCTCCGCAAAAGGTATTGGAATCGAAAGCCCTTTAGTGTCATGGCACGCAGGCGCTTGAAAATTCCCCGTATGCATGGGGTGTTGGTTGTATTCTGTCTTTTGATGGCAGGAGCATTGCTCATTACCTACCCTTTGCTGAACCTTTCCCTGGGATTAGATATTTATACTGCCATCGTAGTATTATTTGCAATTGCCATTGCCGTGTTGGAGCATGCAGGCGTGCGGGTTTCAAAATCCGCTGAGCTTGTGCGTACTATTCTACGGGGGTCAAAAAAGTGAGGAAGCCGCGGTCTCGTTTTGGGGTAATCACCGTATTGTTCACGCTTATTGGCGGCCTTGTAGGAAGCGGCGTGGGCGCAGTCATTGGCATGGGCGTTGGGTTTTTGGTTGAAAACGACCCGCGCATTCAGTAAACCTGCAGTCTACTCACGGATTCATTTAAATACAAAAACCGGGTTGGATAGTGCATGCCCTACATGGAACGCGATGACTTTTGGATACACGTAATAAAACTTCTTCGTCCCGCAGAATGGACTAAAACATTGCTGAACATGGTCATTGGAAGCATTGGTGCGCTGTACGTGTTGTATGGCATGGAATGGAGCCAGCACGTGGACCTTGGCCTGTTTGCATACGCGTTCATTGCCATTGGGCCTTTGCTGTGGGGCGGGCTTTACGCGTTGAATGATTGGACGGACTGGAAAAAAGACAAATTGCATCCCGTGAAAAAGAACCGCGCCATTCCAAGCGGAAAAGTGCACCCCAATTTTGCCGTGATCCTTGTAAAAGTCGTGCTCATTCTTGCATTCTTAATTGGACTGCACGTTTCCCTGCTTTTCTTTGTGTGCATGATTGCCATGCTGTTGAACCAGCTAATGTACACGCTCAAACCCTTTCGCTTGAAAGAACGCGCGTTTTTAGATTTGGTTTCAGGTTCCATGATTAATCCTTTTTTCCGGTTTTACGCGGGCTGGGTGCTGTTCCTGCCTGCATTCAACGCCCCGCTTTGGCTGATTTTAATGGTGGTTGGAGGCCAATTTGGAGGCTATGTCATTTACCGCCTGGCAGGCAAGCACCATGAAAAAGGATTGAATTACAACAGTTCCGTAGTAGTATTGGGCTCGCATGCTATTCGCGTGCTTGCGTACGCGGCCATGGTGCTTGCACTTCTGGCGTTTGCATATGGAGTACTATTCGCTCCCCAACAGGAACGGTGGCCACTGCAATTACTCTGGCTTGTACCCCTAAACCTGGTATTCCTTCCAGGGTATTGGAGTGCGTTGCGCAACCCCCAAAAGATGGACTTGCCCAACGTGTACCGTTTATTGTACTGGAATGTGCTTGTGCTCGCGCTCGCATTCATTGCCTTGTTCCTGCTGTGAATGGCCTTTACTACCTGGCGCGCTGCCTCAAATAGCGTTTCTTTCTGCGCTCGCGGCGCATCTTCTTCTTGTGCCACTTCCAGCGCTGCCTTGCCCTGGTTTTCTTGAACCGGCTGGTGTCCTTTGCACGCGTTCCCATTCCCATTCACCCATCATCAAAAAGTACTGATTTAACGCGCACACGCGTTTAAAAACCATTCGGGTTTGGCCCGAGAATGCTTATATTTTAAAACGCCGTGGAATGTGCATGAAAGGAAACGTGCGTACAAAGACCCTAAAACAAGAAACGTTAAGGAAGACAAAACGCCTGGAGGTAAAGCCCATGCGTCTAACTCCAAAAGACCTTTCTTCTACTTACAATAAAGCCGTGTGGTGGGCGGTAAGAAGATACTGGCCATATCCCCCAAAAAGGACTGTTCAAGGGTATGGCATTGAGGACGTGCACCAATTGGCGGTAAGCAAAATGATAGAAGACCTGCACGCAAACAAATACGACCCTGCACGTTCATCGCCTGGCACGTGGATTCCCCTGCGGGTAAAGTCAATCATAAACAATGTGCTTGATCACATTCATGCAAAGCACCATCCAAAACCTCTTTCCAGCAATGCCTTGCGTCTTATTCCAGACCCGAACGGGCATCCATCACGCGTAGAAGTGCAAGAATTAATGGACGCGATAAAACAATTTCCGCGTGCAGAACAGGAGGTATTGCTGGGTTGGGCCCAGGGGTTCAGCACTGAAGAGATTGCGCATAAGCATGCACGCTTTCGAACACGCCAACGCGTGAAGCAGATTTTCCGGAGGGCCATTAACGAACTTCAATACTATTATAAAAACGGCAGGCTTCCTTCAAGCGTCGCTCAACGGCGCACAACGCAAGCGCGCATTAAAAAATCCGCGTGAAAAAAAAACGTTCAGCCTTTCATTGTGGAGGCCACACGCTTGTACCCGGATGAAAAGCCGTCCACGCAAACCAGAACGTGCGAATGCTTGGAACAACTGAAAGCGTTTTTCCCTTAAGCGGGCCTTCAAGACCCTGGCCTGAAAAAGACCATTTTGTTTGAGTGGCAGTGTCCACAAGGACTCCATCCTTCAACTCGAACTCCAGTTCCTGGCCATCCAATACGCGGTCAAATAATTTTATGGCTTGCGCGTCATTGCTCCATACGACAAGAATTTTTTGACCCTTGAACGTGTCATTCACAATCCCTGTTTTTTGCACTTCCATTTCCACCCAAGCCTTAAACTGGCCTTCCAATTCAATCCCCTGCACCCACGCTTTGGAATGATACTTGGAACTGCCGGAAGCTGGAAATAGTGTGGAATCCTCGGACTCATAGTTTCCATAGGGATAACTCTCATACGTGCCAGGACTGTAAATGTCCTGGACGTTGGACAATACCTTTGTGTCAGGGTGCACTTCTTTCCACTCTTTCCACGTTGTAACGCTCAATGGAATCCATTGCAACCGATAGCCGCTCAAAGGCCCCTGAATGCCTTCCCCTGAAATCTGCGACCAGTACGTTTCCGTTTTTCGGTCGTACATGATTAAATCGGATTGGTAGAGTTTGCCTGAAACCCCCAATTTAACGGGTTCACTTAAAACGATGCGGTGGAATGCAACGCCGCTCCCGCACAACGGACAATACGTTACTGCAAACGGTTTTTCATTTATTTCATCGTTTACAATTTCATGGTAATCCAAAATTTTTACCGGGTACGCGCGCGCTACCCCGTCAATTTCAATGCCCAGGATGCGCGCGCCTTCTTCAAGCCATGCACTGGCTTCTTGAACGCCCACGAATTTTGGCTGATCAATGGAAGGAATGCAGTCTTTGCCTCCAAAACAGCCCTGCAAAATCTCGCTTTGAGAAACAGTCTTCAAGTATTCTGTTCCACTCCCATCAATCCCGATGGCTTCTTTGCCGTACACTTTTTTTGCAGAAAATTTTTTGAAGTATTCAACATCCACCTTCACACCTGAAGGGCTTTCCAATGTAGGCAAAGAAGAAGGTCCTATTTTCCCATTGCTGGATTGAGGGAAAACAGAAGAGGAATTGTTTGAATTTTGAGGCCCTATTTTGAGGGTTGAATCCTGGAGGACTGCAGGCGAGCCCTCAGGCGAACCCAAACACCCAAGAAAAACCAGGCCCCCCAGGAGAACAAACAAGAGCACTTTCATATTAAACCCGCGCAACCGATAAATAAATGCATTTCCCCAAATTGAAGGCAGGCCCCAAAGAGAATGGCTTTTCATTTTTTGGGTTAGAGAACGGCGTTTCTACGGCGCTAATACTTCACGCAACACGCGGTTCACAAAGTCCATGGGCCCGTCACCAGAGATAAGAGCATCATAACGCTCCTTATACAACAAAAGGTTAACATTATTTCTTTCATTCAAGAAACCAATTTTCAGGACTGTTTTATGCGGCAGGCCTTCTACCATATCAATGTCTTCCAAGGAATCCCCTAACAGCAAGACATTGGGCCGGTTCAAAACCTCCTTTTCATAAGGGGTTCCCTTCACGTGGCCTTCATTCTTGCTAAGCGTGTGAATAATATGAGAAGCATTCTTGTATCCTAGCACGCGGCCTTGCGCATCCAATTCATAAAAATTGGCTAACACGTGAACGTTGGAAGTCAAGCATTTTTTTAAGGTCAGAAAGCGCGTAATCATGTCCCCAGAAGCCGCAGAAAAAACAAGCACGGGAATGTTATGCGTCTCTAGAATCTTAAAAAAGTCAATAACCCCTTCACGCAGAGGGATCAACTCTTTTTCAAGAATGTCCTCCCAAATGCCCATGTTCATTCCATACTTGTGCAAAACCTGAATATGCACACTCCACCATTCATTCATTTTTTTCGAGCGCTCAGCCAGTGAAAGACTCTGATTCTCTTCAAACGGATGATAGTAGTCAAACAACCGCTTGTATTCTCTGGCATATTCTGGCCCCAAGTAATTCCCTTCCATGACTAATTGAATGGCTCCTGGAAGTTTCTTGGCATTCACAAACGCTTTGGTGAGCGTGCTGTCAAAGTCTGCCACTACGTGCAATGCACGAGCCCCCCCTGCAACCAATGCGCGCTTTTTTTCTTCGAATGCACGCGGAGTGTACGGAACCCAGTTATTTGACATAAAATACCCCCACCCCTTTTGGGATATAAACAGACCTGATTAAAAACAACGCCGGGGTTCACAGCCCATGAAAAGGTGTATGGCCGTTATTGATGGGCCAACAGGTCAGGAAAAACAACGTGAGAACATGAGCTGTAAAGTTAAGCGTCACTTAAATCTTTTCAAAAACCAAAAGTTGGGCTAAAACCAAAACGTTAATAAATGTCCAAAACTAAAATAACACATTATGACAAAGAGAAATAAAAAGGAGTTTTCATCCGAACCACATATAGAACTGCTCATCGCATTGAAAGCCCGTTTTGAGAAAAACATGAACCGCCATAAAGGCCTTGAATGGGCTAAAGTACAAGCAAAGGTGGAGGCTAATACTGAAAAACGGTGGTCGCTCAATGAAATGGAACGAACGGGCGGCGAACCCGACGTGGTTGGCCACGATAAAAAGACGGGTGAATACATTTTTTATGATTGTTCAGCGGAAAGTCCTAAAGGCCGCAGAAGTCTTTGTTACGACCGTAAAGCACTGGAAGAAAGGAAAGAATTCAAACCCAAAGACAGCGCTGTTGATATGGCAGCCGCCATGGGCATTGAGCTTTTAACGGAAGAACAATATCGAGAGTTGCAGAAGCTGGGAGCGTTCGATACGAAAACGTCGAGCTGGGTGAAAACCCCTTCCAATATTAGAAAACGCGGCGGCGCCCTCTTTTGTGACCGCCGCTACGACACCGTCTTTGTGTACCACAACGGCGCAGAATCCTACTATGCCGCTAGGGCATTCCGCGGCGCGCTAAGGGTTTAATTTTGGAAGATGAATGAAACAAAAAAAGCGATAAAATAAATTTACAACCCGGATTAATAATTCTGGACACACTCGTTCTGATTTTGCAGTCAAGATATGTTGGAAGGATATTTTTCCCCTCCATTCAAGTGCATTAGGAACCATCCGGTCATTTTTGGATAATGGTTAATATTTTTAATGAATCCCGTGCATTGTTCATTATTTTGTGAGTTGAATGAGTGCCTGGGGGTTATTAATGTCTCGCTTGTTTGGAAAGCCAAAATAGCGTGTTTTCACACGATATCCCATTCTTTCACATAATTTTGTCCACTCCTCGGTTGTTCGGTACGAGTAAGGCATTGGAATTTTAGCGCGGCCTGAAAGAACCTTATTGGCAACCCAATCGAGCATGGACATTACTTTCTGTCTCTCCCTTGGTTTTAGTCTCATAAATTTTGCCCATGTTCTGGCACCCTTTAAAGGCCTCTTTTTTGTCGAATAGGAGTCTTCGAGAATAATTACCTTTCCTTCATTGGGAAGGGCATCATATATTCCTTGCAAGTAACTCTTTTGATTGATCTTGGGCATATGGTGCAAACTCCAAGTTAGTGTAACTACATCAGGATGAAAGCTTTTCAGAATATTCTCAAGGGAATTTGGATTTATTTGTATGAATTCTGTTTTTGCATTTGAAAACAACTTCCATTCGGGGTACTGAGTTACATCGACTCCAATGATTTTTTTGAATCGATTATATTTGGATAAGCGATAAGGTAATGCGCCTGTTCCACACCCAACATCTATTATCAGTTTAGCTGACGGAATATGGGGAATAAACTCGTTTTCAAGGAAACTTGGAGCGACCTTCTGTCGAAAACCAATCACATATTTTTTAGTAATTTCATTGAAGTGTTTATTTCTGAATTTTTTAATTTGGTCTTTTTCTAATGCTTTTATTAGGTCTTTCCTAAAAACTTTTGAGAAACCAATCGAATGAAGACTTGCATTTACATCTTCAAAAATATATTTTCTCAACTATTCATTTGCCAAAATGGAGCGAATTTTAATGTCAAAGTTCAAGGAATGGTCAAAACGTTTTGTTGCCATTGATGAGGCCACCCAATCATTGTTTTTGTTACATTAGTGAAAACCTTTTCGACTTTTTGATTAAACCAGTGCCCCGAGCGGGAAGTCGCACCGCCAGTCCGCATAACATCCCATGTTAGGGAGCCAATCTATCTCTCTTTGCTGATTATTTCTTTGGTTGTCAATACTTTTACTGCGGATTGTTCCTGAAGGGCTTTATCATTGGACCATAGTGGGCAGTTCAAATGAAGAGCTAACGCAATATACGCGATGTCCTTTTCATCAGGGGTAACTTCTATTGCTCTTTTCTTCTGACTTTTGAAATCCTCGAATGGAATAAGCGTAATGCCTGCCGCTTGAACAAGTTCATCAACCAATTCGTTCAACTCCTCCTCGCTCAACTTGGTTTTCTTCGTCAATTCGGGAATCTTTTCCTGAAATTCTTTCAGGGTGTATTCGGGTGCATAAAAATCGTGTCCTGAAAAGAGTAGAATGGAACGAGTGGTGCCGTCCCTTATGAGCGCGGCAAACAAGATGTTAGCGTCAACAACTAGAATCATGGGGAATCATCTTTCCATGAATCGTTTGGACACATTACTCTTTATCTTCCCACCTAAGGAAATGGCATCGGCTTCCGTCAATTCACTTTTGGAAAGCAACTTATCCATCTTTTCCATCAGACGAATCCGCTCCAAAATAGCCTTCCGCGCCACCGCGCTCCAATTCATCTCTGGAAACTGATGCATTTTGGCTTTCATCTCATCCGAAACCGAAATCGTAACCGTAGACATAAAAGAACCTCCAATAGTAACTGTGTTAGCACAGTATTTAATACTGTCTCCAAAAACGGATTAAAGGATAGGAAACAATACGCAAAATCAGGTATTGAAAAAGCGTTTGGAGAGGCAATGCCGGGATACCCAGCAGCCATCCTCACGGTTGGTATCATTATCCTTTCAGCAGTCGCGTTGATTTATGGTGTCCTAAAAGATCCTCTTTTCTCTGGAATATGTTTGATTGCCGGATTCATAGTGGGGCTACTTTGATTCGTTTAGCTGGACCAAAAATCCAGAAATGAGCGATTGCATATCCAAGACAACCCATTTCGTGATAATATTCTTGGATATATTTTGATTATAAGTTCGAATTTTATGAAGCAATGCGATATAATCCTTCATTAGATTCTTTTTCCTCAGAAAGGATTCCAAAATTTCACCCTTCCTTTCTAACAAGTCATGAGCAATTGGTCGAATTTCATCAAGGTTATTATGACTGAAGGAAATCGCGTTGGCTTGCGCTTCATGGCTAAGGCCTTCCAGTAACTGCTTGAAATCGACAAGATTTTCGTTTTCATCAGCCTCTTGGACGGGTGAAAAAAGAGGCGAAGGTAGGGCGACTTCGGTGAATTCAAATTGCATTCCTAGAGCTCGATTTATTTTTTCAGAAACAATCTTGTGAAAATTTGACTCATTGATATCCGTAGCTTGTAATTCGAACAACATCCCGCTCGGCCTCTTTCCTTCAAAACAAAAATGAGTTATTTCTGGAATCCCTGCCTTTCGAAGTTGTCCATGAGCGAATCCAACTTCTTGATTTCCATATGTAGAACGATGAAAATCACCCGTTACAATAACGAAAACATGAGTGCTCTCTTCAAGTTTCTCAGTTATCTGAGGATTCCATGGTTTATCATCAACAATGTCCTCGTGGGCGACAAATCCAACAATATTCACTTGTGCCAAATACTCTTTGAGGACTTTGGCAATATGTTTGTCATTGTGGTGATGACTGATAAATACAAATGGTAGGCGGGCAGTCGCAGTCCCAGTGAACTGGTCAAAAATGTCCGATTTCGTTTGAGTTAGTGCCTCGAGAGACATTATCCTTTCACTTTCTTGAATATCTATTGTTAGTTTTTGACTTGGGGATTTGGCCCGTAATTCAACCAGGTCATCATGGTAAACCTTCAAGGCACTTTTCACGACTTCTTTATGTTCGCTGACAGTATCGGAGTCCAAAATAGTTGTTTTATCGCTCCAATCTTTGGCGTCTTCCATTGCTTTCTCAATTTTTGATCGAACTTCTTTCCAATGGGCGGCGATATGAGCCCTTGTTTCGGGGGAGGCATTGGTCAAACGTGAACGAGTAATCTCGGCAAATTTGATTCTGGCAAATTTCAACGCTTCGAGAATTGTCGAAACGCTTTCTTCGTGAAACCCAACATAGTTTATGTTTGGCATAATATCGCCCGCTTCCATCCGTTTTTTAACCGCCGTCATCCATATCCAGTCCGGATTCCCGGACGTTATTCGGACTGGAAGGTAAAGTGCCCCGAGCGGGATTTGAACCCGCGTTACCGGCTTGAAAGGCCGGTGTCCTTGGCCGGGCTGGACGATCGGGGCAAGCCCTTGCGTGAGCTTGCGACGCGTTCAGTTGGGGATTCCTGTTGGAACCCCAACGAAACTGCCATATCTGTTTGCATGAAGGTTGCGACAGGGGTCTTGCAAACCCCTTGGCAAGCCTTTGCGAGCTGCCATGGAATGGGCCTTGGAATGCTTTTTAAACGTATACTCTACCCCAAATAGTGCATGGCACGTTTTCCTGAAGCAGAAAACAGGCTTTTCGCCAACATTTGGGTGTGCATGGCATGCAATGCCCGCCACCGCATGGGAGTTGGAAAAAAGCCCAAGCGGTGCAGAAAATGCAAGAGCACGCGCATGCGCTTAAAGAACAAGGTCAAAACCGGGGCATAAAAAACACTTTAAAAACTTCAATCCTTTTAAACCCCCTTCTTTCCAATTCATATCCTATGCATGCATTTCTTGAAATCACGCGGCCCTTCAACTGTCTCATGGCGGGCATTGCAACATTCATTGGAAGCAGCGTGGCACTGGGAAGCATGGCATTCAACAGCCAAACATTTTACGCAATCATAGCCGTTATGCTCGTGTGCGCAGGCGGTCAAACAATCAACGATTACTTTGACCGCCGCGTGGACAAAAAACTCAGCCCAAAAAAGCCCATTCCAAGCGGGCGCATCTCTCCTTTTGCGGCATTGGGATATGCACTGGTATTATTTGTACTCGGCATTTGGGTGGCCTCTCTTATACACTTCACGGCATGGCTGATTGCCCTTGGGTTTTCCGTGCTGCTTTTTGCGTATTCGGCTTTCATGACCCGCGTAAAATACCTGGGCAACATTGTAGTAGCATTGGGGACTGCGTTTACGTTCATCTTTGGTGCAAGCGTAGTTGGAAACTATTACCTGGTAGGTATTTTTGCAGGAATGGCATTCCTTGCAAACTGGGCGCGCGAAATTGCCAAGGACTTGGCAGACATGAAAGAAGACAAAGGATATAAGAGAACGTTGCCTTTGATGGCAGGAGAGCGGTTTGGAGTGAATGCTGTGTATGTTCTCACGATGGCCACCATGGCATTGGCCTATTATCCCTTTCTTGCAGGGTTGACCCATTGGATTTATGTTGTGCTTGCAACCCTGGCCAACTGGGGGTTTTACTGGTCCCTGGTACAACTGCGCAAAAAACATTACGCGATTTCGCATAATGCATCCAAGAAATCCATGGCATTTGCATTAATCGCGTTTCTTTCAACACTAATCGGAAGGTAAGGCATGCGTGAACACCTTCTATTAAAACTCGTTCAAATTCTGCAACACGCACACTTTGAAGTGAGCACGTTTCTGCAGTCAGACAACTGCTTTGACCTTATTGCAAAAAAACAAGGCTTACTGCTTGTTGTCAAAGTCTACTCAAACATTGATGGTATTCGGCCTGAACAGGCCTCTGAGCTTAAACGCATGGCCTCGCTTTTCAACGCGCACTGCATAATCGTTGGACAACATTCAAAAGCCTTTGAACTGCAGGAAGGAACGCTTTATGACAGGTATGGGATTCCTGTAGTGAGTACAAAAACATTTGAATGGGTCCTGGCAAGCAAGGAACCATTCTCCAAATATTTCAAGGGAAAAAACATTGTTGAACTGGATGCAGAAAAACTGCGCAGAATGCGCATCAAGAAAAAGCTCACCCTCAACGAACTAGCACATTATACAGGGTCAAGCACGGAATCCATTCACCGGTACGAAAAAGGTTTTCCTGCAACTATTGAAACCGCCCACAAGCTCGAGCACGCGCTTTCCACCCAACTCATACAAGGATTCGATTTATTCAAAAACCAAGACCTGGAAAAGCCCGAAAAAAATGAAACCATGCACATTGAAGACACGGCACTGGAAAAAATCCATGAACTGGGCTTGAAACTAAGTGTATTCGACCACGCTCCATTCAAAGCCGTGTCATTGAACGAATCCATCCTTATTTCCAAAGGAAAAAAGAAAAACGAAATCAGGAGAAAAGCCGAACTGCTCAAACGCACGCGCACGCTCTTTCACACGGATTCACTGATCGTTGCATCCGAAGAAGTCCATGTTAAAAGCGTTGACGGAACCCCAGTCATCGAAGAAAAAGAGCTTGACTCTCTTTCCAAAGCCAAGGATTTAATCCAATTGCTGCGCGAGCGAAAAAAAGAAGGCAGAACATGAACTCATTAGACGCCAATGGCCTTTTGCCGCAGAGCAGTTTTGAGCGCAAGCGCGCGCAACTCGTTGAATATTTGAAGAGCACGCATGCCCTTGTATCCAAGGACATTGAGGAAGCCTTCGCACGCGTCCCGAGGGAGTTGTTCCTGCCGTTTTCCCTGCGCACGCAGGCATATGAGGATGAAGCCATTCCCTTGCTGGCAAGCCAAACGGTTTCCCAGCCCAGCACGCTTGCAACCATGCTTGAAGCACTCCAAGTAAAAAAGGAAATGAACGTACTCGAGGTAGGAAGCGGTTCAGGATACGTTTGCGCGTTACTCGCAGAACTCGTAGGCCCTAAAGGCCGCGTAACAGGAATGGAATTACTCCCTGCACTGGCTGAAACCGCGCAATCCAATTTACGCCAAACGCCCTACACAAACATACAAACCGTTCAAGGAGACGGAACACTTGGATTCGAACCCAATACCCCCTATGACCGCGTTCTTGTGAGCGCCGCTGCCCCTTTTGTGCCCAAACCCTTGTTCAGCCAATTAAAGGAAGGCGGACGCATTGTAGCCCCAGTAGGCGAAAAGTTTGTTCAAACCCTTCAAATCGTTGAAAAGAAAAACGGAAAGCTCCTCAAGAAAGACGTTCATCCCTTCACCTACCAGTTCGTACCATTGAAAGGAAAACACGGGTGGAATGAGCAATGATGCTGAAGCGAAAGAAAAACCTTGAAAAAAGAGGGCTTGCAAAGAAACCCCTCATTCTTGGCAAGCTAAAGTTAACTGGAAAAGGCAAAACTCATTTGGCCCACCTGCGCTACCTGGAACTTGCGCGTGCAGTTGAACGCAGGGGGACAAGAGAATATTCTCCAGCCGCGCGCAGTAAAATCAACAGGCTCCTTGCATACCTGCACAACCCTTCTACCCCGCCCCAACACATACTACAAATGGCCATTGATGTGTTCGAAGCCCACCTGCACTGGGCGCGGAATGAAACAGAATTCTTTCAAAAAGCACTGGAAAAATGGGATGCATTTGAAGCAAGAAGGCACAAAGACTCTGAAAATTATTTTGTGCTGAATCCAAGAGAGAAAACCTGCATGCTGGACTGGCTTGCAAAACTACAACACTACGAGATTTCCACCAACCGCTTGCTGGGGGGTCTAAGCACTGCATACCGCTTTTACCTGGAAGGAGTGTATTCAAAAAAACAATTGGAAGCATTGCACGCCATGCTCTTGAAACGTGTTTACCTCATAGCCCCTAAACTGCGACCATGAATGCGTGCAAAGCCAAAACACGTAAAGTTAAATACTCCCGCTTCTTGTTTCCTGCATGAAACACAAGGGAAGCCCGCTCAAACTCAAAAAAGCCTTGGGCCTTGTGGACCTTACATTTTACGGGGTTGGAATCATTTTGGGCGCGGGCATTTACGCGCTCATTGGAGAAGGCGCAGGCATTGCGCACAACAGCCTGTGGCTTTCATTTGTGATTGCAGGAATTATTGCCGCGTTCACAGGCCTGAGTTTTTGCGAACTTTCCTCCAGGTATTCAAAAGATGCCGCAGAATACAATTACATGCAACAAGGCTTTCGGCGCAGAAGCTGGTCGTTTTTAATCCAATGGGCGCTGATCGTTTCAGGAGTGATTGCCATTGCAACCGTAAGCCTTGGCTTTGGCGGCTATTTGGCTTTCATGGCTGGAGGCGACAAAGTCTTTTACGCAGGCCTCCTCATCCTTGCATTGTCGGCCCTTAACTATTATGGAATAAAAGAATCCGCCCGGTTCAACATGGTTTCAACGCTCATTGAAGGCGGAGGACTTGTACTCATTGTCCTCATCGGCGCATGGATTGCAGTGCAAGGCCAACTGGTTGCACCCTTGTTTGAATGGCCCGGCAAAGGATTGGACGGCGTGCTGGCAGCCGTTGGACTCATCTTTTTTGCCTACATCGGCTTCGAAGACGTTGTGAATATCTCAGAGGAAACAAGGAACGCGCGCAAGACTGTTCCAAAAGCCCTGTTACTTTCCATTGGCGTTTCAACTTTGTTGTACATCCTTGTGAGCGTGCTTGCAACCAGCGCGGTTGGATGGGAAGTGTTAAGTGCCACGCCTGCACCCCTTGCAAAAATGGCAGAAAACTCCATTCCACAGGCTGCCCTGCTCATGGGCCTTATCGCGTTGTTTGCAACCGCCAACACCGTGCTCGCACTCCTTGTAAGCGTTTCGCGCATGGTCTATGGAATGGCCTGCCAAAACTCCATTTCAAAAGTATGCAGTACGGTGAGCCAGCGCGGAACCCCCCACGTGGCCATTGCCCTGGCAGGCCTTTTCTCATTACTAGGCTTAGGACTTGGAGGCATTGGAACGGTTGCAAAACTCGCAGACATTGGAGTGTTCATAACCTTTTTTGGCGTGAACATGGCCCTCATCGCAATAAGATACAAGCACCCTGATTCAAAACCCTTCTTCAAAACGCCCTTCAACCTTGCATGGTTTCCAGTCCTCGCAGGACTCGGCGCGCTCTCCTCCATTGGAATGCTCTTGTACTTTGAATGGGAACTGCTTGCACTGGAACTGGGCGTGCTCATTGCAGGTTACATAGTCTACTGGTGGTATGCCCACCACAAAGACTAACGCAACCTTAAATATTTTACCCCCACGCACTCAGACTGCTTTGCGCGCCTTTTTCGTTCAGCTTTGAAACAAGTTTGTCCAGCGTGCCTTCCACCCGCTCCCGGGAAAAAGAATGCTCTTCCACCAAAAACTCAAGAATTTTTTCACGGTCAGGAGGCCTGAATTGAGTGGAATACTCAAGGGATTGCACGGGCTTCAAAAAAATGCCCTGCACTTCCCTGTAATCAAAATTAGGCACAAAACCAACCGCCTCCGCAATGGATTCAAACGAGTCATGTTTTTGCACCAACTTCAATGCAGTCTTCGGGCCAACCTTTGGAAACTTTTCATTGAAATCCGTTCCAACCAAAAGGGCCAGCCATACAAGCTTTTCACGTGAAATGGAAAGCGCGGAAAGCACTTTGCCTAACTCCAGCAATTCAGGTTCCACATCCACATAAAAATTCTTTCCAGGTGCTTTGCGTTTTCCAGTAACGGCCAGGTTTCTAATGACACGCGGACAGCCAAAGAGCAGCGCATCATAGTCCTGGGAAGCGCCTGCAAACGCGTCGCCCTTGGAAACAAGCAACGCCATTTGGGCTTCCCCTTCGGAAGGGGCATGAATAACCGGCAAGCCCATGAACGAAACGAGTTCTTTTGCGCTTTCAATCATTTCAGGAGTGAGTTTGAGCGCCCGACTGCCCCACAGCCGCGCTTTCTCTAAATCCCCTGATTCCACGGCTTTTTTATGCTCTTCAAATGCGTGCGTGCGAATCGCGTGGCGTTCGGAAAGCGTTTTGGATTTGAGCTCATGGGGTTTGCCGTCAAACACGAACAACGGGCGCATGCCTTTTTGCACCCATTGATTAGTACGATAAAATAATCCGGACAAATGGCTTGTAACGCGGCCCTGCGCGTCCATCAATGGGGAACCATCTTCTCCCCGAATGCTGGAAAGAAACTGGTACAACACGTTATACGCGTCCACTGCAATTTTCTTTCCATCCAATGCCCCCCAATCCAAGGGAGCACGTTCCAATATCTCTCCAATAGGCGTGCCCATAAGCATTCACCGCTGGCGAGACGCTACCGCCTTTTGACCAGATTCAAAGGCAGGCAATTTAAGTTCTTGCCTGACAAAATCGTCCAAGGAAATGGAAGACTCAAATACGTTCTCAAACACACTCATGTACGCGTTCACCAATGCCTTGGATTCCACTTTAAGGGCAATGAACTGGTCTTCCAAGTAAAACAGGCTGATGAACCGCTTATCGGTTATAACTGACCGGTTAGCCACCAATCCCACTTTGACACGCAGTTCAATGTTATACTGCTTCATGTACCTGAAAATATCCTGCAAGCGGTTAATCAAATACGCTTCTCCAAAGGCTCTTCGCACGGCGTTAAAATAATTGGTGGCACAATCCATTGTAATAATATGCTTTTCATTGGGAAGCCTGTCCAAGTTCTTCCAAAAACGCTCGCGGTTCCTGTGCCTTGCCTCCGTGTAATGATAATTGGGGTAAAAAGCGCGTATGACACGCACCGCTTCCACCTCTTTGCGGGGCAAAAAGATAAGGGGAACCGCAGTGCCCACATCCACGTAATAGGAGAACGTGCTGTCTTTGAGAAACCCGTAAAATTTGTCCTTGAACTCGTCCACGTTGGTAAAAATTTCAACCTTTTCAGGAAGAGAAAGTTCTTCCAGCAAGGACTCGCGCTTGCGGTTCAACAACTGGTATTGGCGGTCCAAAAAATCAGTGACGCGCTGGTCCAGGTTTTCCGCCGAATACATAGACGGGTGAAAACGCTTTTCAATGAGCTGCCAGGAAACAAGGTCATTCAAATACCCATAAATCCGTCCCATGGGCAGATTGGTTTTTTGCGCGACATCCTCAGCCGCAAAGTTCCCATGCATCAAAACCTTGAGGATTTGAACGTGCTGGTCCTTTAAATCAAAGTCCGCCTTCAAAAGGTCAAAAACCCTTTCATTCATGGTTATACTCACTCCCCCAACTCCACTTAAAACCAAGGGTTTTTACTCTAAAAAACCCTCAAAAAAAACACGTTTTTTGTGTTAATTGTGGGATGAATAGGTATATTTAAATACAACCTGCGATGCCGTTAGTATCTTAGACGATTGTAATGGTCGTCTATGAACTTAGTATGGTGAGCCTATCCAATTCTATATCTAAGTTCAACCAACTCTCTTAGAAAAGCAGTGCGTTTTTGCACTGCTTTCCTAATTCATGTGCTCTTACGTTGCACGTTCAAAAGCAACTTTCAACACACGCGCAAAGGCTTTTGCCCGAACAAATAATCACCTTTTTTAAGCGCGCGCCCTCTCTTAATCTAGTATGCCTGCAACCCCTTCAAAAGTACTGCCGCTTGTGCTTGCAGGCGCGTTTGCCCTTACCTATATTTTTTCCAAACTCCAAGACCCTGCTCCCACTATAACCGATTGGATTGTGTTGGTCATTGCCCTTCTTGCCATATTCACGTGGGCCATCAAGAAAGGAGTGCCCAATGCCCAAACATATGGAATAGTGTCCATGGTGCGGTTTCAAAAACCCCTGAAATGGCTGGATGCCATTCCCCATCGGCCAAGATTGTGGGGCTGGTTTTCCGATCTTGGAATGGTGCTGGGTTTTGGGGGCATTGGAGCGGATTATTTGTGGGGGCGCGCCTTCAAATCAAGAATTAAACGCTTGGCATTGTTTGCAGGCGTGTTTTTAGGGCTTGGGCTTCTCTTGGGCAACCAGTCCAATCCCCTCATTCCGATTTCCCCCCTGGCTTTGCAGGCTTCGTTTGGACTGTTTGGATTTGCAGGGTTTGTCATCACCAGCCTGTTTTACAGCGGGATAGACATCCTGGAAAAAATGTTCCTGGGAAAAAGTGCATGCGCGGCCGTGGCGCCTGTAATCCCCGGAGTCAGCCTGCCCAATGTGCCATTAACCGTGCCTTTGCATGGATGGCTGTCCTTTCTCATCATCCTCATCCTCCATGAAGGCGCGCACGGCGTGCTTGCACGCCAAGTAGGCGCAAAACTCAAAAGCTGCGGCCTCTTACTGGCAGGCATTCTCCCCATTGGAGCCTTTGTTGAACCCGACGAAAAAGACATTCAGCGATTGGAATCAAAAAACCCAAAAGAAGCTTTGCGCGTTTATGCCGCTGGCGCAAGCGCGAACACCTTCTTTTTCATCCTTGGAACCATTCTTTCCCTCCTAGCAGGGGCATTCATTATAACCCCCTTTATTGCCCCCTATTTTGACCATGTACAACGCGAACGCACAGAAGGATTGTACGTGCAAAGCGTGGAAAGCCAAATAGATTTGTGCGGAAGCGTGTTTCCAGCGCCTGCTGCAGGCATACTTGAACCCGGAATGCAGGTACTCGCAGTAAACGAAACCCCTATTCACATTCTAAATGACTACCGAAAGGCCGTGGAAGGAAAAAAAGAATTCCAACTGACCTATTCCATAAATGGCCAGACCCAAACACACCCATTCAAAGTAAACGAGTTGGGCCGGATTGGAGTGGTATTCGAAGAACGGGAAAAGCCTGGTTACACGCCCCCGCAAAATTATGAATGGTTTGCAGGAATCTTTTCATTCCTGGCCAGCTTCATTGCATGGCTTCTCCTCCTGAACTTTCTTGTGGGAGTAGCAAACTTCATGCCCATGGAACCCTTTGACGGGGGCAAAATCGCAAAAATCATGTTGACTCCCTACCTTGCATTCCTCCAATTGCCTGAAAAGGACACCATGAAACTTGTAAGCAAAATTTTTGTAGGCGTGCTGTTGGTGCTTTTCATCATTAACGCATTGCCTTTGTTTTTTCCAGCATCGTGACTAGGCATTGCCTTTTACTGTGCGGTAAAAAGATTCATTAAACCAGTGCATGCACGCAACCTGGGAATTCAAAAAAACAGGAAAACCTGCACGCGTTGCATCCATGCAGAAAAAGATGTCATCCCATGCCGGTTTTCCTTCCTCAAACCTAAAACACGTTTTTTCCAGCACGCTGCATGAAATAAGCATGCATCCCAAACCCGTGTGGCTTACTTCCATTAAACGGCCCGGCAGGCAGTCCACCAGGCGCAGGCTTGCAATCAAAGGCTCTCCTTTATTGTCCACGCCACGCTGTTGAAAAGCCACTGCTCTAAGCTGGCCAGGGCCCTGCAATTCATTCAAGTACAACGCACTGCAAAGGCCTTTTTTGCAGGCAAGCAATTGCTCAATGGCATTTGCTGGAGGTATAACATCCTGCTCCAGCGACAAAAAGTATTCAAAGCCTTCGTGTAACGCCTTTTCGCGCAGAAAGTTCCTGCAGTCCACGATGCGCCTGCGCACGGGTTCCACGTTTTCAGCCATGCGGTGCACGCCAAACTTTTTGCCTGTGCGATCAGACCAGTCTCTTGCCTTTTCCTCTAGCAGGCGGGCATATTCCCCGGTTTTTGAATTGTCCACCAGGTACACTTCAGCGTTTTGACAGGTAAGTGATTCCAAACCTTCCAGGTACTCATTCAGGCAATAGGCTTTTCCCTGAAAAGTCGGGCATCCAACCAGCACGCGCGGTTCAACCATGTACACTTCCTTTTATTGAGAAGAATTATAAAACGCGCACGCATTAAAGGCACTCATGCCTGCGCCAAACGTGTTCAAACAATTGGACAAGGGAATGCCCAACGGGTTCAATGTAATCGTGCAGAACAAAAACGTTGTCATAGGCGTTTCGCGCATGCAAGGCAAGTGGCCTTTTACTGAGTACAGTTTCCATGGCCAAGACGAAGTCCTTTTGGTGCTGAAAGGAAAAGTGGAAGTGGAATATTCCAACGGCCAGCGCACGGTTTTGCGCGCAGGGGATGTGGAAATCATGCCTGGAACGCTTGGACATAAAGTACACAACGCCCAAAAAAAACCAAGCGACACCCTGCTTATTTTTTACGGGTAAAAAAATGGGGTCTTCAATGAACTTCGTAAAAAAAGGGATAATACGATTAAAACGCAAAATCAAGCGTGCGTGGTTTGTGCTGGGACAACGCAAGATAAAACGCGTCCATTCGAGAATAAAACGTACCCCCCGAATTAAAGGAAAGCGCCTTGTATTGAAAAGGGCGCACGAAAAACCAGAAATAGAAAGGGCTTGGCGAAAAAGGATTGCAGAATGGCATGCACGCCACCAAGCAAGAACCTATACCCTTGCACTTTCCAAACGCTTTCCGCCCATACAAGGCCAGCGGGTTGAGGTCTTTCGCGACCTGCCAACGTTGGGGGACGTACTGCTATCTGATGTTGGTTATCAAAAACCTGGCTCACGCGTTTTGACATTTTTGAAAAAAAATAATGTAGATGCGCACGCGGCCGTGAAGATGGGCACACGAGTGTGGCATGAATTTGACCACAACTTGGAAAACATCTTGCGGGGCGCTGGCAACCCTCGTTTTCCAATGGACCTTCACCCCTACCAATTCCTGGTAGAACGCATTGAAAAAAATGGGCGCATGCACCTGATTCTTGTGGACGTTTAACACAAAAAAATAGGAAAAGGGAGCACTGGTTTCTACCCCCAGTGCCCTTGGCAAAAAAGGTTTTCATTACAAGGACGCAATGCCCAGGTCCCCGCGGCTTGAACCGCGTGGCCGTTGGTCCCTGCGGTCGCGCGCCACTTCACTGGCAGGCCCGCGAATGTAGGGAGAATGAACCCCGGTGAAAATGGAAATGACTTCCACTTTGTTTTCAAAGGTTGGATCCACTCTTGCCCCCCAAATCACGGAAGCCCGTGGATCGATTTGCTCGGTGAGCATTTCGCCAATCTGATTGGCTTCTCCAAGAGTCAATTCAGGTCCGCCGGTGATATGGATAAGGCATCCCGAAGCCCCGTTGATATCCACATCAAGAAGGGCGTTTTTGAGGGTGTCTTCCACTACTTCATTCACTTTATCCACAGACTTGGATTCCCCCACTGCAATGACTGAAAGCCCCTGGTTGCTCATGACACTGCGCACATCCGCATAATCCAGGTTGATGAGCGAAGGCTGGGTAATGGTTTCCGTAATTCCGCGCACAGTGCGTGCAATGACTTCGTCTGCAACCTTGAACGCGTCCTGAATAGGCAGGTTGGGCACCAATTCCACCAAACGGTTATTGTCAATAACCACCACCGTATCACACACGTTCTTCAAACTGTTGATTCCTTCTTCGGCCTTGATGAGGCGCGCTTTTTCCAATGCAAATGGATAGGTAACAATGGCAATAACAATGGCCCCTTGTTCTTTTGCAATTTCCGCGATGATGGGAGAAGCCCCTGTTCCTGTTCCCCCGCCCATTCCAGTGGAGATAAACAGCATGTCAACTCCTGAAAGCACTTCTTCCAACGCCTGCCTTGAAACCTCTGCGGCCTTGGCGCCAATTTCAGGATATCCCCCTGCCCCCAATCCGCGGGTAACAGACTTTCCAATTAAAACCTTGGTCAATTCATCGTTAATAATAGACAAGTGCTGTTTGTCGGTGTTCACAGCCACCAATTGAGCACCTGAAACACCCATGTTTGCAATGCGGTTTACTGCATTACACCCTGCGCCCCCCACTCCAATGACCATAATCTTGGGTGCACCAAACTCTTCAAGCTTGTCTTCAGTCCCGCTTGAAGAACCAGAATGTACGGCATTATCAATAATAGATTTCAATACAATCACCCCTATACTCACTCAAAAAAGCCTCGTTGAGACCTTTTACGGGTTAAAACATTTCCAAAAAAGCACATGCAAAAAGTCTTTTGAAAAGTTTTAACGCTACTATTACAGTTAAAGTCCTTTAAATACATTCCTTTTTATGTATATGGCGCTAATTACGCTTCTTTTTGTTAACAACAACCCGATTGGTTTAAAGTGTTAATGGCCTTTATGTAGTTGGGCTAGGCTGGCGGGTTAGCAGTCCGCTGTCACCTGAAACCTGCTTTACGCAGGAGCCGAACGCGGAAAGGCGTTGCACGTTCATGTGCAGGTCCGCGCAGAAGGCTGTAGACCTTTTGTCCCCCAAGATTGAGTGAATGGGCCAACTCCGCCAGGTTCGGAAGAAAGCAACGGCAACCCAGGCATTGAATGCTTAGGGTACACAAAAGCGAGACCCCTGTGCGGAATCACTTGCATGCGGGTATGCAACCACTTTCCGTCCGCCCACTCCATTTAACCCCACAAAACAAATTAAAATAAGAGTATTCTATGCTTTTTTTTAATTTTAAAGCGTATTCATTATTTTTTTAGATTGAATAACAGTCTAAACGCCTTCTAAGGTGCGCTTCTATACCCCTTCTTTGTACCCGTTAACCCTCGCTTAAAAGCGAAAAAAAAGACGTTGAAAAACACCCGTATTTGCACAAATTTTTGGACACCCAACAGGGGCATACCTCAAATTCCAACGGTTTCAAGCGCAACCAGGCATTTCTTTTTTAAGTGTTCCCGCGTCCAAGTTCTAAACACTAACACGTGTTTTTGCCTCGGTAGCTCAGACTGGTAGAGCGCCCGGCTGTTAACCGGTAGGTCGGCAGTTCAAATCTGCCCCGAGGCGCTTCAAGGCTTTCCGGTAGGATAAACCACGTCATCCAATTTAATGGACGCATCGCTTGTTTCTTCGCGCAAGGCATTCAAAAACAAGTCATTCTTTTCTTTTATGGAAAGCCCTTCCAAGGTCAGGGACCCTTGAGTTTCCAGCATGCGGTTTAACACGTTTGGAATCACGCTTTCCTTGTACTTTTCTGCCATCTTACTAATTGCAAAACCTGCGTGCGCCGTAGGCTGTTCCACATACAAAGTATCTATGGTTGGGTCCCAGGTTTCAAGGCCGCCAAAGGGAAGAGCACCAGGCACCACGCGGTCTAAAGCCGTATAGGCCCCATACTCAGCGATCCCAGCTTCCAACCAGGGTTGAAGTTTTAATCCTTGAATGGCCTGCCGGTTCAGTGCATGCGAGAGAAGCAATTCAAACGCGCCTGTTTTGAAAGTAGATTCATCCAATGCATACGCATTGCTGACCACTAAAGCATTCAAGCCCACGTATTCCAATTCTTTACCGGGAATAGGCAAGAACCCCAAGGCCAGCGTGGAATACGGCTTGAATCCAGTAATTTCCTTTACCCTGGACTTGGCTGTACAAATAGAGTCAAAAGTACTCTCATGGCCTTCATAGTATTTGACTTTTTGGACTTGAGAAAACCGCAGCCCGCAATTTACATCCGCTCTTTCTTCCGGGCTTAAAACAAATGCCACTTGCGTTGTATGCGCAGTCAATAACGGAGTTTCGTTCAACGCATGCTGGCCTTCTTCAACACTCACATTCCACTCCACTCCAGGGATTGCGCCCCAGTCAAAGGCGTCCAAAACACATAGGTCATCGATGCACCGCTTGCCCAAACAGGTCCCAGTAGTACAATCCTTTTTGTTTTTAACCACTTCAAATGAAGTGACTGCCCCCACTGGAAAGGGAGTAACTGTTACCTTTTCCAAGGAAACCAGGACGTTGACTTGTTGAACAGTTTCCGCAGGTTCAACGGGCACAGGGGGCTCAACCCCTTCTATTCCACTCGGAACTTCGGGTAAGGCATTGACGGTGTTCTGTACGTTGGCAGGCCCTTCAGGTCCCTGAAGGCATCCAACCACCAAGAGTACCACTGCCCCTGCCATTATTTCATACCGCATGCCCCCCCATGGTTTTTCAAGCATAAAATAGTTTCGCTTCACACGACTAAAAACTTAGGTGATTGGGTAGAAAACGGAGCAATTTAACTACTTTTTTGGCTTTTTTACGTCTATGGTTGTGGGTTCGGCCATGTATGAACATGGTCGTAAGTGCTGGTTTTGCTGCTCGTATGGCTTGTCGCGTTTGCGCGACAAGCGAGTTTGGTGTAGCGCTTGTCGTTCGAAATATAGTTTGAGAAAATTGAAACGCGATCTAAAAGTCTTATACTATTTCTATTTGGAAGTGAGCGCACGAAAGTGCGCTCGTGAACTCGGATTGAATTACAAAACAATTGCAAAAAGATACATGCAATATCGCGAAGCGATATTGCGTTACTCCGAGAATGATTTCAAAAAGTTGCACGGAAAAATAGAAGCAGATGAATCTTATTTTGGTGGTAAACGAAAAGGTAATCGTGGCAGGGGTGCTTTCAATAAACAAGCCGTATTCGGCATTCTTGAACGTAATGGGCGGGTTTACACGGCCGTCGTAGAAAATGTTTCAGCAAAAACATTGTTCAATCACATCAAAAAGAAAACGAGAAAGGGGAGCGTATTCTATACCGATTGTTTCAAATCCTATAAAGATTTGAAGCAATACGGAAAACACAATCGGGTAAAACACTCAAAAACGTTCGGAAAAGGACACAATCACATCAACGGAATAGAAGGATTCTGGTCATTCGCAAAAGAACGATTCCACAAATACCACGGAATAAACAAACAGAATTACCCGCTTTACATCAAAGAAATGGAATTCCGATTCAACAACAGAAAAGAAAATCTGTACGCCAGATTAATTGGCGTAATACGCCAATTTGCTCCGAAAAATACCTAATCACCAAAACTTATATTAATTAAGTAAAACGTTTCCATATTATGCCTCTTTCAAACACGCCCCCACTCAAATTCATTGTAGTCACTGGCGGCGTGCTTTCAGGCCTTGGGAAAGGCATTGCCGCTGCATCCATTGGCCACTTGTTTTCTTCTGCCCTGAAAGTGGTGCCCATGAAATTGGACGGGTACTTGAATGTAGACCCTGGAACCATGAATCCTATTGAACATGGCGAAGTATTCGTTCTCGATGATGGGGGCGAAGTGGACATGGACTTTGGACACTATGAACGCTTTCTGGGCGTGACCTGCAAGTCCGACTGGAATCTCACCATGGGAAAAGTATTTGAGTCCGTGCGCGACAAGGAACGCAAAGGAGATTACCTTGGAAAAACAGTACAATACATTCCCCACGTGGTTAATGCCATTAAAGAAAAAATCCGAGCCATCGCCCACGCAGAACACGCAGACCTCATGGTCATTGAAGTGGGCGGAACGGTGGGAGACATGGAAAGCGAATTGTATGTAGAGGCGTGCAGGCAACTCCGCAACGAGGCAGGCCCCAAAAACATTGCGTACGTGCACTTAACCTATGTGCCCATCCTGCACTCGGTCGGAGAACAAAAATCAAAGCCCACCCAACAATCAGTGGCATTACTGAGGCAACGAGGCATCCAGCCGGATGTTGTCATCGGCAGGTGCCGCAAGCACTTGGATGAGCACTTAAAAGAACGGATATCCATGTTCTGCGACCTGCCAAAAGAAGGAGTGATAACCGGTTTAGATGTAGACAACGTGTACAAAATTCCATTGGTGTTCAACGAAGAAGGCATTATAAATATTCTCAACCAAAAACTTGGGCTAAATGTTCAACCCAACCTGGCACGATGGGAACAACTCCTTCACAATGCCGAGAACCCCCAGCGCGAGGTTGTAATTGCCATGTGCGGCAAGTACACGCGCCTCATGGACTCCTATGCATCCGTAATAGAAGCCCTCAACCATGCGGCAGCACACCTCCACGCAAAACCAGTCATCAAGTGGATTGAAACCACTGACATTGAAAATGAACAACGCCCCATTGAAGAGGCCCTGCACGACGTTCAAGGAATCATTGTCCCCGGGGGCTTTGGGGCACGCGGCGCAGAAGGAAAAATACAAGTCGTCCGTCATGCAAGGAAAAACGGCATTCCATTCCTCGGCCTGTGCTATGGACTGCAATTGGCTGTAATCGAGTTCGCACGCAATGAATGCCATTTAGCTGAAGCCAACAGCACGGAAATAAACCCCCACACGTCAAACCCCGTCATCGACCTTTTGCCTGAACAACTCCACGTAACCCAAAAAGGAGCCACCATGCGCCTGGGAGGCCAAAACATTGAAGTAAAAAAAGGCACGCGCGCGCACGCGTTGTTTGGAGACAGTGTAAGGCTACGCTTCCGGCACCGGTACGAGGTCAACCCTGTTTACATTCAAACCCTGGAAAAGCACGGCCTTGTATTCTCAGGCAAAGCCCCTGGAAGAGAAATCATGCAAATCCTGGAATTACCCCACCACCCCTTCTTCATGGCCACACAGGCCCACCCCGAACTCACTTCCACGTTGGACAAGCCCAATGCGTTCTTTTATGAATTTTTGAAAACTGCCATGCAACCCCTAACAGAAAAAGAAAAAGTGACTGCGTGAAAAAGTCATGCGAATGTCTTTTGAAGAAGCGCTGCCACGCGCTTCAATTCTTCCTGCGAGGCCCCACGTGCCCTCAATGGATTCAACTCATTTCTATGATTAACAGGAACCAAATGTACGTGAACATGAGGCACCCCAAACCCCTCAATGGCCATTCCCACGCGCTTGGAGTTCATGGCCTTCTTCAAAAGAGGGCCCAACCTTTTTGCAGCGTTGAAAAGCCCCTGATAGGAATCATCGTCCAAGTCAAACACGAAGTCCACGTGCTTCTTTGGAATCAACAGGACGTGCCCTGGGTTAACGGGATTAATGTCCAGGAACGCGTAAAACGATTCACCCTCCCACACTTTATAGGATGGAACCGCTCCCTCAATGACACGGCAGAAAATGCACGCTTGCATGCCATTCAAAAACAACCCCATTCCTTTTAAAACCTCGTGCAGGTTAAAATCTTGAAACCCTGCGGGGTTGGCAGAGTGGTCTATAGCGGCAGCCTGCTAAGCTGTTCTGGGAAACCAGGCGAGGGTTCGAATCCCTCACCCCGCGTTAATGCGCAATTGGAATTAGGGTCTACAGTGGCAGACAAAGGATTTACAGGCGAAAAAAAGGCAGAAATGGTTTAATATGAAAACAGTGGGAATAATTGGGGGTCTTGGACCAGAAACAACTTCGGAATTTTACTTAGACTTGGTCTTCTCTTGTCAAAAAAAGGATAGAACCCACAGACCAGCCATAATAATTACAAGTGTGCCTATGCCTTATTCAATAGAAGAAGATGCAATTTCAAAAAATAGTGGAATTGAAAGGTGCCTGCCTTTTTTGATAGATGAAGCGAGAAGATTAGAAAAATCTGGCGCTGATTTTATTGTAATGCCTTGTAATTCTCTTCATATTTTCCTCAAAGAAATCAGAAACGCCGTCAAAATTCCTGTTTTAAGCATTGTTGAAGAAACAATAAAATTTCTAAAGAAAAATGAATTCAAGAGGGTTGGCATAGTCTCAACTTCTGCAACAATCAGAAACAAATTGTATGAAAACGCGTTTGAAGAAAACAAGATTTCTTATGCGACTCCAACTGATTTTGAACAGGAAAAAATGGGAAAAATCATCCTGAACCTTGTTACTGGAATGCAAAACAACAAAGACAGGGAAGAAATAATCAGAATAATAGGCGGTTTTGAAAGCAGAAATGTCGATTGTGTCGTACTCGCATGCACGGACCTGCAGTTACTCATCCCAAAGTATCCCCCGCTGAAGGTATTTGACACTATGACGATTTTTGCAGATGCGACAGTTGATTACATGCTGCAAAACAACAGCAGCACATAGCGGACTCGAATGCTGGTTAGAATATCATACATGGCATTAAAGTGATACTGAATGCTCCCTCCTAAAGGCCGAGGTATTCATAACCCAAAACGTTCAATCAATTAGTCATACACGCGAGGCCGTTTATCTATTTTGGTCACTAACACTATCTTTCCAGCATGTTTAACTTTGTAGAGTGCGCGATAACCACCGATACGAAAACGATAAACCGGTTCGCCATTGTCCCGGGTAATAAACTTTGAATCGGGAGGAACAGGATCATCGGCTAGCCGCTTTAATCGCTCAGTAATTCGTTCACGATCTTTGTCTTGCCGGCTTTCAACTCTTTTTCCGCTTCCTTAATTGACTCAACATCATCATCTGTCAATAGCATATCCGAATCCGCCAAATGGGATTTAATGTAATCTAAATCTGACCGTATAGTTCTTAGCTCTTTTAAAATAGCCTTTGTTTCTGCTTCCATAACTATTACCCCTTACTTTTAACTTAGAAAGCTATTCTAAAAAAGCCATTGAATAGAATCTGTTATTTACTTTGAAATAGGCGCGCTCGCCCGTACAATATCTTATTAAGTTAAGGGCACGGCCAGTTTTCCGGGGAATAAATGTCATACACGTATACCCATGAAAGCGTGCTCGCGGGGTCTGCAGGCGTGAAAACAAGCAAACCGGATTCTTCTGCGTTGTCCATGGGCTTGTTGAAGGGAGTCATGACTCCCAAGGCCAGCTGAAAGTCTGCAATCGTCCCTCCTATGGGAATAATAAGCCCAACAAGTTTTGTAATCAGGCCTTCTTTTCGAATGTCTCCAAAACCCCATTTCAAGTTTTGGTCAAATGGAAACTGTTTTCCATACCAGACAGGGGAATCCTCAAAAAATAAAATGGCGCCAACCGGGTATTTCACGTAATCAGGCCCCAGCCAAGACACCTGCACAACCTTTGAAACAGGCGGGGGCTCATACCCCAAAGCGCTTGCTGCATCCGCGTGCAGGCCACTCAATACATTGTCACAGGCCGTGAAAAAGGTTTGCTCCTTAGCAACCGTATTTTGTTCGCGTGCCTCGGCAAAAAAACGTTCAGCCAAACCCGTACTGGACAAAACCAGCAGGCATGCCACCCACACCAGGAAACGCATGCTTACATCCAAGCAAAAAACCCCTATATAAGGTTTTACGCGCTTTGAATGGGAAACAACTCACGCACACCTTTAAATGCGTTATTCCATACGTGTTGGTTGCCGCGCGGGTACCAAAGCGGCTAAATGGACCAGACTCAAGATCTGGTGGCTTAGTGCCTTCGACGGTTCGAATCCGTCCCCGCGCATACACAGTTTCGTCTGTGTGGTGTGACATTCAGCAAGGAATTCCTATTGGAACCTAACAGGCCAGCTGCGGCTGTTCAATTTTTTTCCAGCCAGTCAATTACCGTGTTCATTAAATCCGGGTTGGCAACAAACAGGTTGGTTCCATGGCCCACGTTTTTGAGTTGAACAAACGCATGAGGCCCGGCAGCCGAAGCCTCCAATTCCCCTGAAGAATCAAACGAATACGCGTCTTCCATGCTGGCCATTACGAGTACAGGGCCTTCAAATGATTCCAGTGCAGGTTTGGGTTGCACGCCCTTGTAATCCAAACCAGGAGACAACAGCACAAGGCCCTGCACGCGTTCAGGGTTTTGGCCTGCGTACAGTGCGGCAAGGTTTGCGCCAATGCTTGCCCCCACCACAAACACTTTTTGCGCCTTCAGAAAATCCTGGCCGGCTTGAATGTCTTTCACCGCATCATTCCATTGCGCAGAAGAAAAAGACTGGTAGGAAATTTTTTTCCCATCCCCCTGCGTACTTTCACCATGGCCTCGCACGTCCAACGCAAGCACGCGAAAGCCTTTTTCTTGGAGGCGCTGGGCAAACACATTAAATGTAGAACGCGTGTGCCCCATCATGGGAATCAAAACAACGGATTTTCCAGTGGGCGTTAAAGGCTCAAAGAGCGTGGCGCCAATAACGACATGATCGGAAGTAGAAAAAGAAACGTTCTTCACACCGTCACCTGCCGACTCCTCCAACGCATTTGGCGGCTGGACACAGCCCCCTGAAACTACAATGAACGCAAAAAACCCTGCCAGGAGGGGTTTACTGCCACGCATGACCATTGGATGCATTAAAAGATTTAAATGTGCCGGTATTCTAAAGGCACATCTTTAAATGGTTTTTGGGGGCAAAAGCTAAGTGAGTTGCATTCAGATGGAAGCCACTACCTGCAAAGTCAAAGACCTGCGCCCACGCCTCGGTAATGTGAATATTGAATTAGAAATTGTAAGCATCTCCGAACCAAGGGAATTTGCCACTGCAAGAGGCCAGGGAAAAGTGGCCAGCGCAGCAGGAAAAGACGACACAGGGGAAGTGCAGTTGAGCTTGTGGAACGAGCAAATAAGCCAAGTCAAGGAAGGAAACAAGATTCGCATTGAAAACGGCTGGGTCTCGGAATACAATGGACGCGTACAATTGTCCACAGGAAAGTTTGGCACGCTCACAGTGCTTGAGTAAGCCTCTTCCAGCAAGCCGCGTCACCCCTAAACTTAAATAATCGTTCAGCGTGCAGGTACGTGGACTGTTATGAACCTTCAAGAACGCCTGGAGCTCATTCAACGCAACACTGCAGAAATTATTACACTCCCTGAAATGCGTGCACTGCTTGAACGCAAAAAAAAGCCCCGGGTGTATTGCGGGTATGAACCTTCAGGGCCTATGCACGTAGGCCACTTTGTCACGTGCACAAAATTATTGGACTTGGAAAAGGCAGGGTTTGAAACCGTTGTATTGCTGGCAGACTGGCACGCGTGGCTGAACAAAAAGGGAAGCTGGGAAGACATTTGGAACACGGCAAAAACCTATGAAAAAGCCATGAAAGGACTGGGATTAAAAAACACGGAGTTCGTTTTGGGCACCAGCTTTGAACGCAAGGCCGAGTACATGGACGATGTATTAACACTTGCGTTGAACACTACGCTGAACAGGGGGTTGCGAAGCATGCAGGAAGTGGCACGCGACATTGAAAATGCAACGGTTTCACAAGCCGTTTATCCATTAATGCAAATTGCAGACATGAAGCACTTGAAATTGGACGCGGCAGAGGCAGGACTTGAGCAACGCAAAATCCACATGCTGGGAAGGGAAAGCTTTCACCACATTGACTACCAAAAAGTTGCTTACGTGCACACGCCTCTTATAACTGCACTCACCGGACCGGGAAATAAAATGTCTTCCTCAAAACCTGAAACCATGATATCGGTGTTAGATGGAGAAGAAGAAATAATGAAAAAACTCAACAAAGCGTACTGCCCGGAAGGCATTTCCATTGAAAACCCCGTGCTCCAATTATGCCAGCTCCTTGTATTTCCCCACCAAGAAACCTTGAATGTCAAACGTTCTGCAAAATTCGGCGGAGACAAAACATTCCATTCCTATGCAGAAGTGGAACAGGCCTTTGTGAAAAAAGAACTGCATCCTGCAGACCTGAAAAACGCAGTGGCCTTGGCGTTAAGCCAAATCCTTGAACCTGCACGCAAGGCGTTCAAATAACGTACAGCACAAAGAACGTTGTACAGAGCCAATGCCATTCAACAAGGTTTAAATACTTTAAAGGAATGGATTCATGCATGTCCCTGGTAGGAGACCTCTTCTTTAAACCCAAACAAGTTGTGCAGGACGCCTTCAAAAAACCTGCACTCGGGCAGGCCGTTGTGTTTGTCCTGCTCCCAACCCTTGCGTTAATCCTTGGAAAATTCATCCTGCAATCTGTTATACCTCTTGCCACGTTTGCGCTTTTTTTTGCCAATGACATTCTCATCTGGGCCATAACCGGCGCGTTATTATATTTAGGCGTGTGGGTATTCAACCAGAAGAATGCAAGCAGGGAAACCTTTGCAGGTATTTTGACTGCATTGGCGTTGCGCGGATTTTACCTGGCCTTATTCTACCTCGTTTTTTTTGCCGTCTTATTGCTTGTATTTCCCGCTTTCGTGGCAGCCACCCAAGGCCTTGTGGAAGGAGTCCTTTCAGCACCCGATTACCTGGACATCTTCCAAGAAACCCTTGAAGAAATTTCGCTCGTGCAAGCCCTGGTGTTTTTGGCTTTAATGCTGGTCATGCTCCTGCTGTACGCGTACGCACTTTACACATTGTATTTAACCGTAGCCAATGCGTTAAAGAAAACCGTGGCCGTGCACGTACTTGCCCTTATCCTCCTTTTGATTGCGTCCAGCCTCATTACAAGCCTCTTTTCACTGGTGGGCCACTAGAAGAACAACAAGAGCAAACTTCCAATGCCTGCAGCCAAAATGCTTGCATTAAGATTATTCAAGTACAATGCAAGAAGAATAAAGCACACCACTCCCAGTTGAATGAACACCTCGCGCAAAACCGTGTATTCAACCAAATTGGACCGCTTGGCCCTTGAATAGCCCAATGCACTGGACGCAATGTTCGTGCTCGTATCAAATGCCTCTCCTGATGCATTCGCGGCAAAGTATGCAGAATATGTAGAAGCAGACGAACGCAGCACCCAGGAAAAAGCATCTCCCAGCGCGCTTGACTTCAAAACCAACCGTTTTCCCACAGTGTCCACGAGCACGCCTGAAAGCCCTGTGACAATAAGTCCGACCACAAAACCCATGGTAAGAATGAAACCAAAAGAAAGATACGTTGAAACGCCCAAAAACAAGGCCAAACGCCACAACACAATGGCCCCGGTATCCTTAAACCCCAATCCAAAGAACCCGATCATGTTGCGCACGTTTCTGGGGTCCTTCAAAGAGAACGCATTAAGAAAAGAAAAAGTGGAAGGGGCGTGAAGGTCACGCGAATAAAAAAGCGGGATTGAAGACACTAAGAGGATAAGGCTGGCAACAAGAAAAAGGACGTTGAATCCAAACAAGGTAAGAATGACCGCTCCAACCAAAGGGCCTACAAACACTGCAAGCATGCGTGCAAGCACGGCCAAGCTCACGTCCTCGCCAATTTCACGCTGCTTGGTAATGCGGCCCAAGTCCAGGTGGTACGCCATCCAAAAAAAATTCCAGTACACTCCCTGGACAAGTCCAATAAAAAAAAGCGGCCAACGAAAGCCAGGCAGAGAGTACAGCAAAACCATGAACACGATTAAGAGGGGCTTGCTGAGCATCATGGAATGCTTAAAGCCCCTGCGCACAATCCAGGGAGTAAAAACAAAAATGCATCCCAGGTACGTGAGCGCTGCCACCAGGTACGATTGGAGGATTTCGGCAATGGCATATCCTTGTTCAAACAAGTACACAGGTACGAAGACCATTACAAGGGCCAATGCAAAAAAATGCAGGGCAATACTAAAATAAGTAAGGCCCAATTCCCTGGTTAAATGAAAGCGAATAACGTGGCGAAATTGCATGCCAACAATACCCCTTCCCGCTTAAAAAAACCCCTTGTTCATACGTTTATTGCCGTCAAAAACCCGAAAAGTTACGTTTTTAACCTTTTTGGTTGGCGAGTGGTTTAAGGCTCATCATAAAAAAAACTTTTCTAAGAGGAGTTGGACCCAGTATGCGCATGACCAAAGTAAAATGTCCTGAGTGCGAGGAACGATTCGACTTGGACGTCATTGAATACGATGACAATGACACTGTTGAATGCCCTGAATGCTACGCCGCCCTTCTTGTGAGAGTGCAGGAAGGAAAAGTACGCGTGGTTCCTGAAACCGAAAAGTACGAGGACATTACAATAGAAGAAGAGTAAACGTAAACCCAATAAGCTACCCAATCTTTATCGCTCTTCACCGGCAATTCCCGCCTTCAAAGACTATTTATCGTACCCTGGGCCCAACTCCTTCCAGGGCTTTTCATCAAGGCTCACCTCACCCCATCCGGGCGGGGGCACGCGCTCCCGCCTTTCCTTTTCCCAAACGCTTTTATTTGAGCAAATCATTCAACTGCCAATATGCCCCGGAAAAAGGAAAGAAGCTTCCGCACATATTGGGCGCACCCTACATTCAAAGGCAGCAAGCCTGCCCGGCGGTTAACGGCCGTGCATTTTTTGCGGGATTACTTGGAAGCAAGGCGCATGCTTTCAGAAGCCCACGAATCTCTGAGAGGCGCGCGCGGAGACCCGGACACCATTAGAGAGGCAAAACAAAACCAACAAGAAGCCCTTCAACGCATGCAGCGCGCCGAGACATTCTTTTCCCAACAGGCAGTAATTGACAGGTATCATGCACACGTGTTCAGCCCGCATGAATTAGGTGATTTGGCACGCATGCAGGGTGTTCTAACCATGCTGTGCAAACTCCAAAAGCCAAACTCCAAGCTGAACAGGCTTGTAATCCAGCGCACCAAAACCTACAAAGCCTTTGGCATCCCTGAAACATATATCCCCATGTTTTTATTGGCTGAAGCACGCCAGAAAGGAATACTCAAGAAATGACTCAATCCTACGCGCACTTTAAAATAAAATACGTGCCCATTCGTACAAGGAAACTCCATGCCCCAAATAAGATTGTATAATACGCTCACAAGAAAAAAACAGGCATTAAAACCCATTAATGACAAGCAGATTAAGTTGTACACGTGCGGACAAACAGTGTATTATTACACGCACATTGGAAACTTGCGCACGTATTTCTTTGAAGACGTTCTCCGGAAAACCTTGGAATACGTTGGGTACACTGTAAAACACGTGATGAACATCACCGATGTCGGGCACTTGACATCAGACCAGGACGAAGGAGAAGACAAGCTTGAAAAAGGCGCGAAGCGCGAAGGAAAAACAGTGTGGGAAATCGCGGAGCATTACACGCAGGACTTCCTGGAAAACCTGGACGCCATGAAAATCAAGCGCGCAGACATTGTCTGCAAGGCCACGGAACACATTCCGGAAATGATCGCCTTAATCCAACGCCTTGAAAAAAAAGGCTTTACCTATGCCACCCCCACCGGGATTTATTTTGACGTCACCCGCTTCAAAAATTATGGCATTCTCACCGGCCAAAAACTCCACGAAAAAAAGAAAGGCGTGCGAGGGGAAGTGGTTGTGGATTCAACCAAAAAGCACCCCGCGGATTTCAGGCTGTGGCAACTCAGCCAACCCAACCATGCCATGCAATGGGATTCCCCCTGGGGACGCGGCTACCCCGGATGGCACATCGAATGCAGTGCCATGGCCATGAAATACCTTGGAGAAGAATTGGACATTCACTGCGGAGGAATGGACCACATTCCTGTGCACCATACAAACGAAATCGCGCAATCCGAAGGAGCAACTGGAAAACGCTTCTCCAAACTTTGGCTGCACGGCGCGTTCATGCTCATTGAAGGCGAACGCATGGGAAAATCCAAAAACAATTTTTACAGGTTAACCGACCTTCAAGTCAAAGGATATTCCCCATTGGACTACCGCATGGCCCTGCTCCAAGCCCATTACAGGTCCCAGTACAATTTCACGTGGAAAGGGCTTGAAGACGCCAAAAGCACGCGCCAACGTTTGAATGTACTCATTCAGCGTCTAAAAGAACAGACAGGAAAAGAAAACCCTGCAATCCCTGGACTCATACAAAAAACGCGCAGCACCATAAACAAACACCTGGCCAACGACCTCAACACACCTTACGCACTATCAGAGTTGATAGCATTCACACGCAAAACAAATACTTACATTGAAAAAGGAAAAATTGGAAGGGAAAATGCGGAAAATATTCTTTCATTTTTGCACAAACTAGACCGCGTGTTTGGCGTCATGGACTTTGAATCTAAAACATTCAAAATACCCAAAGAAGTCAGCGAACTCGTGCAAAAGCGCGAACAATCTAGAAGGGACAAAAAGTGGGCAGAAGCCGATGCACTACGCAAACAAATCCATGAAAAGGGATGGGGTGTGCAGGACACCCCCCTAGGTCCAAAAGTAAAGCCTGCAAAAGAGCAAAGCTCTTCCTTCTAACGGAACCAGTTCCCAATGGCCTTAAAAATAAAGTCCAGTGGAGACTTCCTGTCCTCTTTCAACGTCGCAAAACCATACTGCATTTCTTTTGGCATAAATAAACCAATGCTTTGCACATTAAAAAGGCTTTTGATTCAGAACCTGAATAATCTGCGCTCAAAATCAACAATTTTTCCATTATGCACGCGCACGCCCTCGTGTATAAGAAGTGCTTTTTTTCGTTTAACCCCCTGCGCATAGCCTCCAATCGAACCATCACTTTTGACTATGCGGTGACAGGGTACTTTGGGCGCAAAAGGATTGGCATTGCATGCATTGCCTACTGCACGCGCCCCTTTTGGTTTGCCCACTGCACGCGCAAGCAGTGCATAGGTAGTAATCTTTCCCCGCGGAATGCGTTTCATTGCTTTCCAAACGCGCTCAAAAAAAGAAGATGCCATGAACCAACTGCCGGGTAAATGTTTAAAAGCCTGCGGGTTGTTTTGGGGTGTGATGAGAGTCAAACACGTTGTGGTAATCTCAGGCTTCATTGGCTCTGGAAAGAGCACGCTTGCCAAAGGCCTTGCAAAAGCATTCCATTTAAAACGCGTTTCAGGGTCTGAATTGCTTAAAAAACCCATGGAAAAAAAACTGCGCACGCACAACAAAACCCCTGTAAGAAAAGGCTTCTGGGAAACCCCAGAAGGAAAGGCATTCATGAACGCGCGCGTGCGCAACAAGAAATTCGACTACGAATTGGACGCGTACATACTAGAATACATTAATAAGCATGACAACGTTGTAATCGAATCGCGCACCATGCCCTGGCTCTACCCATTCGGATTCAACATTTGGCTGAAGGTTTCATTAAGAGAATCCTGCAAACGCGTGGCTGAACGTGACAGTATTTTCCTTAAAGAAGCCACGCGCGCAGTACGAGAACGCCGAGCCAAAGAAGTAAAATTGTACAGGGACTTGTACGGCATTCGCATGGGAAAGGATTTGAAGCCATTCAACTTAGTGTTGAATACAGAAAAACTCAAGCCTCATGAGACGCTTGCACGCGCAAAAAAAGCCATCCAGAAGCATTGGCAAAAAAAGAAGGAATGAACATGACTGAGATCAAGCGGTTTGTTTTACTTGTGCACCCCTTTTTCACGCTCATCAATGATTCGCAAAAAGACATTTTAAAAATTACCCCCTTGGACTTAATCCAACGAAACAGCGCTTTTTTGCTTGGGCGGTGGGGGCGCGCAATCAATCAAGCAGCCAAAAGGCCTGACACATTTGTCATCATCGTAAGACCAGTGCCCCCAAAAAAATATTACCCCCACACTCCACCGAGCCCAGCACTTTTATCGCTGGGGGTTGAAAAACTTGGGCGTTTACTTGGGCACGCGCAACGCGTGCTGGGCAACAGGCTTTTAATGGTGAACGACGCCATTGACCCATACGAGCCATTCTTGCTTAATGAAATAAAAAGTAGAGGATTCTCCATAAGCCCAAACTGGACTGCCAAATCCTTTGGAGAATACTGGAATGATTGTGTTAACTATCAATCAGATGCATTAAAGCGGAAACTGCCTCGCAGTAGAACAATGGCGCGGTTCCACACTATTGAAAAACTTCCTGGTTTATCTTTGATCCAACCTACCAAATATTTTTCTCTTTTTTCAAACCCCTTGCTGGGTGCCATGAACGTGGATTTGCGCAAGCATGTCCGAAAACGCCGCGGAACCAGGCGCAAAAAATGAAAAAACGAACGCCTTCCAATGACATTCTCCCCTGCCTAAAGGCAGGGGTATCTTCATTGATGAAAGCGCGCCCTAAAGGGCGCGGTATCAAACCCGTTTTTCGCAGGCCTCCAAGTAAAACTCTTGTTTTACGAGGCCAGCAAAACAATTGTTTTGCCTGGTTTTCCAAAAGGCCTAATCAGCTTTAAAAAGCATTTGCATGGCGAATGATGCATGAACAAGAACATTGGAATCGCGGTTTTGGCATTGGCAGTGCTGTCCATTGGATGCATTCAGCCCAATTCCCCCACTACCGGACAGGTGACCTTGGTGAAAGAACAAATTCCTGCAACCGGTCTTTTAAAAACCGTGGAAGCCGGAGACACTATAGAAGTGGAATACACTGGATTGTTGGACGATGGCAGCGTGTTTGACCAAACGCCACCCAATGAAACGGTTTCATTTTCTGTTGGAGTAGGCCAGCTCATTCAAGGATTTGACGAGGCATTAATTGGAATGAAGGAAGGCGAAACCAAGAACATTGTAATACCCCCTGCAAAAGCCTATGGAGAAGTGAACAACGAATTATTTGTTGATGTGAACTACGACCAACTTGCCCAGGGGGGTTTTCCCATTGAACCTGGCATAAAATTACGAGACGAACTTGGAAGGCCCGTGACCATTGTAACAGCCGACCAGAATGCAAACAAGGTTGTATTGAACTACAACCACCCCCTTGCAGGAAAAACCCTGCACTTCCAAGTTACCATTACCAAAATCAGCAAGAAAAAGTGAAAGGCATGCGCACCGTTGTCTTGTGTGGAAGCAGGAAGTTCAAATCCGAAATCCGCGAATTTGAAAAAAAGCTCAAGGACTTGGGGGTCGTGGTTTTTGAACCGTACCTGCACTCAGGCCAAGACGATTGGGCATCGCTTTCAGAAGACTATAAAAAATTCATTGCCCTTGGGCTGAGCCATGACCATTTTTATAAAATACGAATGGCCGACGTGGTGTTCGTATACAATAAAGGCGGATACATTGGAAACAGCACCACCTTGGAGATTGGATATGCGGTTGCACTCGGAAAACCGTTGTATGCCCTGGAAAAAGACGGCGAACTTTGCAGGCACGTATTGTTTCGGGAGTTTATTACTTCTCCTGAAGACCTTGCAAAAAAACTTGCATAAAAAGACAAGGCCTATTTTTTAGTGGCCAGCCTTATGTCTGCATCGGTGATGGTTTTGCGGTTGGCGTGTTTGGCATACACCGAGGCTTCGCGGCTCACGTTCATTCCAACTTCCTCCAAGTAATCCGTCAACGCCTTTGCAGCTTCCTCGCTCACACGAATACCGGTTGCCTTGCGAATGATGCGGTCAACAGCCGCCAATGGAAGTTCAACCATACAACAACGCCCTCCTAAAACAAGTAAAACAACTTTGAACCGAGAAGTATTTAAACATACGCCTTATTTTTAACTAAGAAGCCTTAAATGGGCTTAAAAGGTAATACGAAGTGTTTTGAAAGCAAATTTTTTGTAAAGGTTTTTAATTTTGAACGGCGAGGGCTTTAAAAGTCATTTGGGCTTTTCTTTAAACGAATAACATGCCTGCATTTGTGTCTCACCCTTTACTCAAAGAAAACACCCTTGAAAGCCGCGTGTACCAGGAAGTGCTGGTCGCACGCGTTCTTGAAAAAGGAAACTCCCTGGTAGTGGCGCCCACGGCGTTGGGAAAAACCGTTGTGGGCGTGCTGCTGGCTGCCCACGTGCTCATGCAACGCCCATCTGAAAAAGTAGTATTCTTATCCCCCACCAAACCCTTGGCCGTGCAACACCAAAAATCCCTTCAATCCTTTCTTAACATTGAAAACGCACGCGTCAACTGCCTTACTGGAACCATTTCCCCTGAGGAACGCAAATTGGTTTGGCAGGAAAGCACTGTTATTTCTGCAACCCCCCAGACCATAGAGAATGACATTATCAATGGAACCATTTCCTTTGAAGACGTTGGCCTTCTCGTCATTGATGAAGCGCATCGTGCCACTGGAGAATACAGTTACGTGTTCATTGCCCAACAATACGTGAAACATGCACGAAACCCCTTGGTACTGGCCTTAACCGCCTCTCCGGGAAGCACAGAAGAAGAAATCCAAGACGTGTGCAGAAACCTGTTCATTAAAAACATTGAAGTTAAAACCCTGCAGGACACAGACGTAAAATCCTACACGCATGACATTGAAATGGAATGGGTGCGGGTACAACTGCCCCCTGCATTCTTGACTATTCGCCATGACCTCAAGTCGTTTGTACGCGAGCAAATCCTGTTCCTAAAAAAAATCGGACTGGGGCAGGGAATCATTCCAAACCTGTACAGAAAAAAAGACCTGCTCCTGCTGCAGGTACGCATCCGCAAAGAACTTGCACAAAACGCACGCGAAAAACCCTACTTATTTCAAGCCGCTTCGCGCGTGGCCGCGCTCATGAAAGTCACGCACGCCATCACCTTGCTTGAAAGCCAGGGCGTACGCGCGTTAAATGAATACTTTGAAAAAATGCACGCGGAAAGCCTCAAACCAGGTTCTTCCAAAGCCGTTAAAATGGTCATGAATGATGAAGAAATTCAAAAAGCCCTGCGCCTTGCACGCACCCTCAAAGAACAAAACATTGAACACCCAAAACTAAAAAAACTCCGCGAAATCCTGCTCGCACAATTTTCCCTGAACCCGGAGTCAAGGGTCATTGTGTTCAACCATTACCGGGATTCAGTCAAAGCCCTGGCTGACCATTTAAACGGATACGCGCCCATCAAGGCAAAAAGGTTTGTAGGCCAGGCCACCCGGGAAAAAGACAAAGGAATGAGCCAAAAAGAGCAAATTCAAAGCATTCAACTGTTCAAAGAAGGCCATTACAATACGCTTGTTGCCTCCAGCGTGGCCGAAGAAGGATTGGACATTCCATCCGTAGACCTTGTAATATTTTTCGAGCCTGTGCCCTCAGAGATCCGCCTCATTCAGCGAAGGGGGCGTACAGGCCGGAAAGGAAAAGGCAAAGTCATTGTACTCATCGCTGAAAAAACCATGGACGAGGGCATGTACTGGGCATCCAAGACAAAAGAAAAACGCATGCATGAAACGCTGCATAAACTCCAAGGGGCAAGCGCTCCTGCCCTGCCCCAGCAGACCACCCTCCTTGGGTACCCAGAAGAGCTCAGTGAACAAGTGCTTGTTTACTGCGACCACCGGGAACAAGCCTCCGGGGTTGTAAGAACGCTCAAAGACCATGCGGACGTGCTCATAAAAGTAAAACAACTAGAAGTGGGCGACTTTGTGCTGAGCGATGACATCGTAGTCGAACGCAAAACCGTACAAGACTTTCTGAATTCCATGCTTGACGGGCGCCTAACCCAACAACTGGCATACATGGCCTCCAACTACAAAGCGCCGCTTATTTTGCTGGAAGGGGACGCGCGCGAATTGTTTTCCACGCGAAATGTACACCACAGCGCAGTCATTGGCATGCTCACCAGCATTGCAGTGGACTACCGCGTTCCCCTGCTGTTCACCCAAGGCCCTGAAGAAACTGCGCACTACCTATACGTGATTGCCAAGCGCGAGCAACTGGGAAAAGAAAAAAACATTCGGCTGCGCGTTGGACGAAAGGGTTTCACGCTGAATGAACAGCAACGATTTATCATAGAAAGCCTGCCCAGCGTTGGTCCAACGCTCGCCAAAAGCCTTTTGCACCACTTCAAAACCATTCAACGCCTTGCAAACGCAAGCACGAAAGAACTGCAAAACGTGGAAAAAATTGGCGAGAAGAAGGCCAAGCAGATCAAAGACGTATTTGAAAAAGAGTTCAAGGAAACGTAGGCCTGCAAGTTCCCATCACCGGCAACGCACCAACAGCGCTTTTTTAAATCCGTTGGAAAAAAAATATTTCATGCCCGTCTTGGAAGTAAAGGAGATACAGGCAAAATCCATTCTCAACCCTTCACGCATCCCAGGAGTGGATTATGCCATCAACCCATACATGGGATGCGCGTTTGGGTGCACATATTGTTATGCAACGTTCATGGGGCGCATGGCAAAAAAACCCGTGGAAAGCTGGGGCGGCTATGCGTACCCAAAAACCAATGCCATTGAAGTGCTGCATGCCCAAGTGCGCAAACTCAAAGACAAGGGAAAAAATGCATGCGTGCTCTTCAGCACGGTAACAGACCCTTACCAAGGCATAGAAGCAAAATACACGCTTACCCGGCAGTGCATGGAAACCCTGCTTGAAGAAGGATTCCAAGGCCGTGTGAGCGTGCTCACCAAATCCCCTTTGGTGTTGCGCGACATGGACGTGTTAAAAAAATTCAACGAAACAGATATTGGACTCACCATTACAACTACAAATGACGCACTATCGCGGTTCTTTGAAAAAAACGCGCCCCCTGCATCCAAACGCCTGGAAGCCCTTAAAACGTTGAACGAGAACGGTTTTCGCACGTATGCATTCGTAGGACCCTTACTCCCGCACTTTGCAGCAAAAGAACAGGAATTGGACGCTTTATTCAAGGCCATTGCAGATACTGGAACGCGTGAAATATTTGTGGAGCACATAAACCTAAGCCCCTACATTTTGCGCCGTGTGCAAGAACAATTCTCATCCATGGAACCATCGGCCGTACACGCATTTGATGCCTCGCAATGCATGGAATACAGAAAAAAATTAGACGAAGTAGTGTACACGCTCACGGATAAGCATGGCCTTTCCATTCGTTCCAAGCATACCCTCTACCATCCAACGTCTACCCATTAAATTCCAGCACGCGCGCATCATCCGACGCGTAAACCGAAGAAAGTGAAGGGCAACGCGCTTCCAGAATCCCATTCTGGTACTGCCGGTCCTTCAATGCACTCCTATGGACAAAAAAATAATCTGCATCCCACTTGTTCATGTGCAATGCAATCTTGGAACAATTGGCAGTGGTAATAATCTCCCACATGCTTCTGTTGCGCTCAACCAATTGAGGCGCAAACTCAAAGTACCCGTCAATGACTACCGGCCTGCGCGTAAAATATGCAATCTGGTGCCCCCGATCCCAAGCCGAAAAAATACTTGCATTGAACGGCGTATTCTCTTTCACCCACTCCATGGCCCTGCCTTCCCCAAGAGACTGGTAAGGCCCCCGGGCACTCAACCCCGCAATTAAAGTCACCAAGAAAAGCACTGCACACACGCCCACAAACGCCTTGTAATAGGGCCTCACACGCTCAAATGCGTGCACCAATCCCAACCCTGCAAGAATGGACAATGGAAGTGAAAGGTACAACCCCAAACGCAGTCCCCAAAACGCAAAGGCCAGGCACACCACCAACCACAACCCCAGAAAAGCCTTGGATGTTTGTTCAACAGGAATTTTATTCCTCCCGACAAGTACAGCAAGGGCAAAAACCCATGAAACGCTGAAGAATACAGCAAAATCCAGCAAGGCAAAGCGCGCGAATTCCGAGGATTCAAATGAAAGTTTGGACGCATAATTTTCCAACGGCAACCCAAACGAAAATGCCCACAACACCCACACACCAAAAACAAGTAATACCAGCCCAAGAACTGGAACGCGGGTATTTCCACTGCCCCACTTTTTAACCCTGGTCAAAACCACCCACGCCAACAAGAACACAAGTATATGAATGGTAGAAAGCGGGTGGAGCAGAACAAGGGCAATTCCAGAAAGGTATGCAAGCACCCACTTGTGCTCGAGAACAGCCAACAATACAAAAGGGATAAAAGCCAAGGCCATTCCGTCCGGGCGTGTAAATGCGTCCGTGCGAAGCACGTGCAACAAAGTGGCGCTGACAAACAACGCGCTTGCAAGCGCTATCCGCGCATTAAACAAACGCCGCGCCACCAAAAAAACCCCTAAGACACTCAGGGTTCCATACAATGCTGAAAAAAGTTTTATCACCCAAAACACGGAAAGCCCGGAGAAAATGGAAAGCCCGGCAAGAGCAACATGGAGCAGTGCAGGATACGTGTACACGCGGCCCTGCATGGACAATGCATCCCATGCAGGAACACGCTGTTCAGTTATTATTTGCTCGGCCATGCGCGCATGAAAATGCGCATCCGGGTCCACAAGGTTTTCAAACGATCCCGGAAAAACGCGCACCAAAAATGCAACCCCAAGCAGGAGCGCAAGAGCCAAGTACGTGCGTTGACCTTCATTCATGGTAACGTACTCCAAAAGAATGAAATGCATGCAGAGCAGGTTTCCATTCCACGTTGGAATGGGAAATCATAAAACGCTGGTGAAGCTCGCGAAGAAATGCCTCCAAATCCTCCCTGGAACCTTCAGCCACTATTTTAACACTGCCATTGGAAAGGTTTTGCACGAATCCTGAAACATGCATGCGGCGCGCAACCGCACACGCATACCCCCTTAATCCTACGCCTTGAACCATGCCTTCCAACACGCACGCTACGCGTGCCTCCTTGTTTAAAGCCGGCCTTTTCCGCGAACGCGACAAAGACTCATCTCCTCCAACGTTGCATAGACCCAAGCCCCTACCGTAAAGCCCTTGCGCACGTTTTTCAATTCCGCCTGCCTTGCAAGACCCAAAAGTTCTTTTTCAACGCGCTTCAAGGGCCCTAATCCAAGCAAAACCACGCGTTGGGCTTGCATTTTCCGGTCAATGCCTATCCACCCCAAGGCACGTTCAAGCTGGGTATCCTGGGCCAACCACAGCACCCATTCCAGAGAAAGCGTTTCCGCGATATTGGAATGATCCTCAAACGCATGCACGGCGTGCAAAGCGGCTGCACACGCATAAGCAGGAAAAGGCACTGCGCGCGCTTGAACGATTTGAATGCCAGGCAAACAAACGCTTTTAAGGGCATTCAGGGCTGTTAAACAATTGGAAGCATGCAATTCCCCAAAAAGGCCGCCCACCCCCCAAGGGCTTTCTTCTTGGGAAATAGGTTCAGAAAAAGAATACGAGAAAGAAATCATATACGTTTAAAAGGTTGAAGGTATTAAAAATGCTTATCAGCCTTGAAAGCAAGGTTTTAACGCATTTTAAGGCACAAAAGGGATTCTTTAATGACCAGTTGGCACATGAAATCTGAAAAATACGCCACTGGAGGCCACCGTGGAACTGTGGAAGCCAGCAAGAAAAAGCTTTCCTGGAAAGGCGGAGAGTTTGCGGCTACCCGAATGGATGCCGCCGATCAGGTAAAACTCGTGAAAGTCATGGGAAACCATGTAAAGGCCAAGCAGACGCATGCCCACACTGCCAATGTCACAAACCCTGAAACCCGTAAAACCATGAAAATGGAAATCACGTGGGTGCATGAAAACAACGCCAACCGCCTTTTTACAAGGAGAAACATCATCACCAAAGGCGCGGTCATTGAAGTAAGCCTTGACGGCATCAAAGCCTTTGCGCGCGTGGCCAGCCGGCCAGGCCAGCAAGGCCAGGTCAACGCCCTCATGCTGCCTTCCACCTTTAAACCGGAAAAAATGGTGTTAAAAGAAGAAAAAGCCCAAAACACTAAAACACGCAAAACCGCAAAGACAGCCAAGCGCACACCCCCTTCAAATCCCAAAAAAGAAGCGTAAAGCCCATGCAAAGGTTTTAAACAACCCACCAAAACATTTAAATATATCCCCCGCGGCATAGTGTATTATACCATACTTTTTTCTCCGACAAAGATTCTTTCAAAAGAGCTTTTTTCGGTTTAAATGGGCAGAATGGGTTGATAAAGGCCTTTTAAAATGCATGCATTCAAGGCAGGGGGGAGTAAAACATGACAGAAAACGTGTGTCCCGAGTGTAAAAGCAAGCGTTTAACCCACGACTATGAAAAGGGAGAAGTCGTGTGCCAAAACTGCGGACTCATTGTAAACGAAGATGAAATGGACTTGGGAAAAGAATGGCGCAGCTTTGACTCGGACCAGTTTGAGGACACGGCACGCACCGGCAGCCCCATGAAATACGTGAAATTAAACAAAGGCCTTGTAACCATGATCGACCGGAGGGGCGCAGACTCCAGGGGAAACAAGCTCAGCTCCAAAAGCAAAGCCCAAATGTACCGGTTAATCAAATGGCATAAACGCGCTTCCATTTCAAGTTCCATGCAACGCAACCTCAGCATTGCACTCACTGAACTGCGAAGAGTAGCCAGCTACTTGAACATTCCTGAACAACTCGTAGAAGCCGCGGCCTTGCTGTACAGGAAAACTGTAAAGAAAGGACTCATCCGCGGACGCTTAATCGAAGCAGTAGTGGCCGCAGTGCTGTACACGGTATGCAGGACCTATCAAGTGCCCCGCACGCTCAATGAAATGGCCGAAGCCTCGGGTTTGACCAAAAAGGAAATTGGAAGGACGTACAGGTTTTTGGTGCGCGAACTCAAACTCGAAGTACCCTTAACCAACCCCATCCACTACATTCCAAGGTTTGCAAGCGAACTCAACCTGAGCGGGGAAGTCCAAGAAGAAGGGCGCAAAATCCTTGAAGACGCCATTGGACGCGGACTCATTTCAGGCCGAGGCCCCACCGGAGTTGCAGCAGCCGCCGTGTACATTGCCGGCCTGTTGAAAGGCGAACGGCGCACGCAAAAAGAAGTGGCCAACGTGGCAGGCGTTACAGAAGTAACGATCCGCAACCGCTACCGCGAGTTAAAGAAACGATTGGATATTGAGGTCTCTGCATAATTAAGCGGAGCCTCTGATTATTTTTTTCTTTTTTTGGGGTTTATTTAAATAATACATTCTCATTCAACCCTCTATGGTTTCTTCACGCCGATTACTAGGACGTATTCATCCAAAGGGACGTTTGTCTGCGCAAGAGCGAGCCGCACGATTAGTCGCACGAAAAATTCGTTTTGGAAGACATATCCAACTCCATCAAGTGGGAACCGTGCCTCAAACCCCCTTTGAAAAAGGAGAATATGTTAAACGACTCAGGGCGATTGTCCAAAAAAGGCGCACGCTAAAGAAAACCTCTTCTCAGTACGAAAAACTAACAACAAAAGTACGGGTACTCCAGCTCAGCCGCCAAATTGGAATGTTAAAGGGCGGAAGAAGACCCAACATCCATCAACTTTTTGCTACTATTCTTTTGATGAATGGATTAAGCTCCGCGAAAAACGCTGAAATAGCTCGTGCATTGATTAATATTTGGAATAGGGATAAACAGAATATTATTTGGGAAGGAGCCCCCCATAATGTTTATTACATTGCCACTCATTTTGATTCCCAAGGCCGAACATTTTTTGAACTACTGGAACGGGTTTTGCATCACGCCAAAAATCGGGCCGTTGATAGCCGGACTCTCGCTGATAAAATTGGACTAAAATGGACGCGCAAAAATCAGCAAATGATTAATGTTGCTCTTCAGACGATTGAAACCGCTGGGCTGATACGAAAAATGCCTTTCATGATGAAGAGGACTGGTGGAGGAATTTCGGTTTGGGTCCATACAACCTATAGAAATCCTGCTATTTTGTATCAAAATCCAGAAATGGAAATTCTTAACGTATTGAATACACGTGGACCTCAACGAGTCAGCGATTTGCATCATCCCCAGCAGCAAAGAAAATATTGGGTGGGAAATGAATACGCTACGTTTTCAGGTAAAACTGTTTATATGAACTTAATAAAATTGGAAGCCGACGAAGTGATACAAAGACGAAAAATACCAGGCCGACAAATAAAAGGAAAAATGAGTGTTGAAGTCAGCCTCACACCCGAAGGAAAAAAACTCATGGAGGAATACCATAAGACAGGGCATTTACCCGAAAAGCTCCGAAAAATTTTACTCGGAGAAAAAGAAACCCCTATTTCTTCCGAGGTCAAGGAAAAATACAAAGAAATCGTTCAATTAATTGATGCGCTTCTCCGCCAAAAAACCAAAGAACTCCAACCATGAACTTTTCCCAACAAGGCATGAAGAATCTGCTTTTGACGGATGATTAGCAGTGCGTTTTTAAAACCTCAAGCGCAACGCTTTTAACTTCTGTGCACACTTATAATGGCATGCAAAGTCCTTTGGACCAGGCCATGAACAGCGCCAAGAAGAACTGCAAGCTCTGCCACGCGCGCAGAACCCTTCGCGCCACAGACGCTGAACGCGCCCTGGCACGCGAAGGCGTACAAGACTTGATTTCCTATTTTGCCCAGCATTACCAGGACTTGCGCGATGAAAATGCGAGCGGAACAGAAATACAACAGGCACTGCAAAACAAGCGCGCGTGCATGGACCTTTTAAGTACATGCGACTCCTGCGACAAACAAGTGGACCAGGTAAACAGGGCACTGCTCAAATTAAAAGCGTGAAACTTTTGCGAAACGGCCACTCCATTTTTATTCCCTTTTCCCATATCTGGTACGTATGCTTTTCGGCGGAATAGATGAAGCTGGAAGAGGCCCTGCGCTTGGGCCCATGGTCCTTGCCGTTGCAGTGGCAGAAAAACAACACGAAGAACGCCTCATCGAATTAGGCGTTAAAGACTCCAAACTGCTTTCACCCCAAGAACGGGAACGACAATACAAAGAAATTGTAAAAATCGTCCCTGCGTATGCAAGCGTGCACATCCACGCACCGGAAATGGACGCCCTCATGGACAGGCACAGCTTGAACGAAATCGAAGCCATGAAAATAGGAGGCCTGTTAAACGCACTGAATCAAAAGCCCGAAGTGGTGTGGGTGGATTCCCCGGACCCTGTGCAACACTTTTTTTCTACACGAATCAGCAAGTACATTTCATTCTCCTGCACCATTAAATCAGAGCACAAAGCAGACATCAATCACCCCATTGTAAGCGCGGCCAGCATCATCGCCAAAGTCCAACGCGACGAAGAAATACAAAAGCTTGCAAACACTTACGGAGAAATGGGTTCCGGGTATTCTCACGACCCTTTGACCATTGCATTCATTCAACGCTGGCTGAAAGAACATGGAACGCTTCCCCCCTTTGCGCGCAAGCAATGGGAAACCAGCCAGCGATTGCTGGATGAAAGATATCAAACAAAACTTTGAGGTGAACGTCCACATGCCAATGAACTGTATATTCTGCGACAAGAAACTGGAAGACCATTTAATCAAAAAGTACGCACACTGGAACGTGTACTTGAGCGAAAATCAAAGCTATTTTTGCGATTGCGTAGTGGCCCTGAACAGGCATGGCGTGGACAGGCTGTACCAATTGCAGGAACCCGAACGAAAAGAATTCTTTGAAGTCATGGAAAAATTAACGCTTGCCATTGAAAGCCATTTCATTCCGGACATTTTCAATGCATTCATTCTGGGAAACAGGGACCGAAACCACCTGCACCTGCACTTGATTCCAAGGTATGGAAGGGAAATTGAATTTGAAGGGGAAGCGTTTGAAGACCTGGACACCACCCAGCCCGTGCAATTTCCAAAGCCTAAACGGGAAACGCCCATTGAGTGGAAGAAAAAACTCATTGCCCTGTTAAAAAAAGAATTGGACGCACAAGGATAAAAGGAAGTGGAAACGCTCATCCATTCTCTTTTCTAGAATCATCTACCTGATCGATGGGCGTGAGCTTCAAGGGTTTCTCCCCAAAGTACTGCACGAATTTCTGCGTGGTGCGCACCACAAAGCTTCGCCCCTTGGGCGCCTTGGAAACAAAACCCTTTTCCTCCAACACCTTCAAATGGTCGTATGCTTTATTGGAGCGCACTTTCACAAGCGTGCTTTGAAGGACGGGCTGTTTATACGCAATGAACGCCAATGTCTTCATGATTCCTTTTCCAAACTCGCTTTCTGCGGCCAGGTGGGATACGTGCTCTCCAAAGTGCGGCCGCACACGCATGCGATAACCTCCTGCGTCTTCAATGATTTCAAGCGCAGAGTCGCGCCCATTGAACGCGTCTATCAAAGCATTCAATGCCGTGCGCGTTCCCTGTACGCCCAGCGTTGAAAGTTTGAGAAAGTCTTCAAACGACAGGGGATTGGCAGACATGAAAAGCGCGGCCTCCAAGACCCGCATGGCATGATTTTGGGCTTCTGAAAAAGATTCCTTTTCCTCTTCGCGCGACTCCTGCACTTCTTCCCTCAAAAAGCCCACGTCTTCGGGTTTTATTTCAAGGGCCTCTGCGTGAATGTGGGGATTGGCAGGCTTTTTTTTCCAAAACAGCTTTTTTAAGAACCCCACCGGCATTAAAAGAACCTCTCCATTAACAAAAAGGGGCGTTTATTAAAACTTAACGCGGCAGTCAGCCCAATGAAAGCAAGGCCACCATGACCCCTATTCCCAGGAGAACGGCCAGTATTTGAAAGGCTGACTCTATGGGCTGGGTTTGCTTGTGCAATTCAGGGATAAGGTCTGCGCCTGCAATGTAAATGAAGTTTCCAGCCGCAAAAGGCACCAAGAAAAAAGACACGGATGCAGACACGCTGCCCAAGAACAGTCCCATTAGCGCTCCCACCACTGCGGTGAGGGCAGTTAAAAAATTGAACGTCAAGGCTTTCCTGGAAGTAAAGCCTCCATGAAGGAGCACGCCAAAGTCCCCGATTTCCTGCGGGATCTCGTGAAATACAACCGCAAGCGTGGTTGCCACTCCCAAGGGAAATGAAACCAGGTAACTTGCGGCAATGATAAGGCCGTCAATAAAATTGTGCACGGCATCCCCGTACAAGTTCAACAGCGCAAAGGGATGCGCATGGTTTTTTGAAGGCAGAACATGGCAGTGCTGCCAGTGAATGAATTTTTCGATGACAAAAGACACCAATATTCCAGAAAGCACGTACAAAGACACTTCCAGGCCAAACCCTTGCGTTTCAACACTCTCAGGCAAGAGGTGAATAAAGGCGTCCCCCAAAAGACTGCCGGTTGAAAAACTTACCAGGTACAGCAGAATTCTGTGCAGCCGCGCCTGGTTTAAGTACAATGCAAACGCACCCACAAAGGAAATAAGGCTCACAATTACAACGCTTGCAAGGGTAAAAGTCCAGGCATCCAACATGGTATGCACTCCTCATTCAGCCAAGGGTTTTTATTTCCATGCCGCATGCACTGCAAAATCCACTAAAAGGCGCACGCCCACCCCAGTACCTCCCTTTGGTATATAGGCTTGGGGAGTTTGAAGGAACGCAGGACCTGCAATGTCCACGTGCACCCAGGAAGTATCACCGACAAACGCGCCCAAGAATGCAGAGGCCGTGAGCATGCCTGCCATTTTTGAATTCCCCATGTTCTTCAAATCCGCGTAATCGCTCTTAATGTCATCCGCATACTCCTGATACAAGGGCAACTCCCACACACGCTCAAACGTGCGCTGGCCTGATTCAAATACTTGGCGCGCATAAAAAGAGTCATTGGAAGCCAAACCGCTTACCCACGGGCCAAAAGTATTGACGCAACTTCCTGTAAGCGTGGCCAAATCCACTATAAGCGAAGGCTTGAGGTGGGCCACTGTATACGCAAGCGCGTCCCCCAACACCAGCCGGCCTTCTGCATCCGTATTCCCAATTTCAACGGTTTTGCGTGCAAAAGAATCAATAACATCGCCAGGCTTGTAAGACTTGGCGTCAATGATGTTCTCGCACACTGGAATTACTGCCACTGCATTCACCTTGGCTTTCAACTCGGCCAATGCATTCAACGCGCACACGCAAGATGCGGCGCCTGCCATGTCTGATTTCATGGCCTCAATGCCAAAACCAGGCGGGGTTGCAGGGGAAGCCACCTTCAAATTCAATCCGCCTGAGTCAAACGTAATTCCCTTGCCTACAAATGCCATGCGCTTTGAACTTTTTGGATTGCCCTTGTACTCCAAAATAATAAGGCGCGGAGGCACTTGCGCAGCCTTTGCAACCGCTAAAATCATGTGAAAGCCCATGCGCTTCAACTGCTTTTCGTTGAACACCGTGCAGCGCAGTTTGTTCTTTTGCGCCAAGCCGCGCGCCTGCTTTTCAAAGAACAGGGAATTGGCCACATCTGCGTTCTCGTTCACCCAATCCCGGGCCCTGCACACGTTCTCGCAAACAATTCCGGTTTCATGCAGAACGGTTTCAAGCGCATGCACAGACAACTTTCTATTAGCATCCAAAAATCCAAAATAGGCCTGGCCGACACCCACATAACGGTCTTTTCCTGCGCGCTTGTACTTTGTAAACAAATAATTTCCAAGGTACACGCCTTCTCCTGCGGCTTTCAACGAATCTTCCATTGAAATTGCTTTGGAATTAAGGTCCGGCAGTGCGCATGAAATAGTGGATTGTTTTAACTCTCTGGCTTTTTTCACGCCCGCATCAAATGCCCTTCGAACGCGCTCTGCGTCCACGTCTTTTTCTGCGCCCAGCCCCACTGCAAACACACGTGTACAGGGCCCCTCAAGGGGGTACACGAGCGTGGCCGCGCCGGCTTCGCCTGAAAAATCATGCAACTCCACTTGAATGCTGCTCCCCTCAAGGTGAAACGGTTTTTCTTTATGCGCGCCTGCCTGCTCTTGAGTCAGAGGCACGATCAGGAACCCGCTTTCCTTTGAAAGAATATGGGAATCAAAGTAAAGGTTCACGGTTGCACCTCCTTAAGCGCAGCCAGCACTTCAAGCGCATGCCCCTCGGGTTTTACTTTTTCAAATACACGTGCAATGCGCCCGCGGGTGTCAATAATGAACGTAGTGCGCAGCACTCCAAAATACTTTCGCCCATACATGGATTTTTCCCCCCACGCTCCAAATGCCTTGCACAATGCAAGGTCTTTGTCCACAAGTAACGGAAACGTAAGGTCATGCTTTTCAGAAAATTTCTTGTGAGAATCTGCAGAATCAGGGCTTACCCCCAACACCACGGCCCCTGACTCCAAGATTTGTGCGTGCGCGTCCCGAAACGCGCACGCTTCCACGGTACAACCCGAAGTCATGTCCTTGGGGTAAAAGTATAATACAATTTTTCTTCCCTTGAAATTCTGCAAGCCCACATTGTTTCCCTGCGTGTCTTTTGCGTTAAACAAAGGGGTCTTTTCTCCCGCTTTTGGAATTCCTGTAGAGGTCATGCCCACACCCATTCGCACTGCAACCCATGATTACGAAAAACCATAAAGACCTTAAAACAGTGCCTTCCACACCTCATTTATGAACGAATCAACTTCCATTCGGTGGCAGGAATGGACTCCCAAGGCTTTTGCGCAAAGCAAGTCCAGCGGCAAGCCCATCCTCTTGGATTTGACTGCGGTATGGTGCCATTGGTGCCACCGCATGGACCAGGACAATTACGAACGATTGGATATCATACGACTTGTCAATGAACACTTTATCCCTGTACGCGTGGATGTGGACAAGCACCCTGAAATTGCAAACCGATACCATTTCGGGGGTTTTCCAACTACCGCGTTCCTGGATTCAAATGGAAACATTGTAACCGGCGCTACCTATGTCCCCCCCGGCCAGTTTGAGGCACTCCTCCACCATGTGAAGTCCATTTACCGGCCGCCTCCTGCAAAGACTGACTCGAAAGAAGAACAACTGGGTTTTCAGGCCCCGCCCGAAGAACTTTCCATGGAAGGAACAGGCCATGCATTGAACGCGCTTAAATCCCAATTCGACCATGCGCATGGCGGATTCGGCTTTGCTCCCAAATTTCCACTGCCAGACGCCATGGACCTGTTATTGCTTGAATACGTGCGCACGAAAGACCCTGTACTGCTGGGAATGGCCGTGCAAACACTTAACGCCATGCGCACACTCCAAGACCCTGTTGAAAAAGGGTTTTACAGGTACGCCACTCAAGCGGACTGGACCGAACCCCACTATGAAAAAATGACTGAAACCCATGCAGGCTTAATCCTTGCGTACACCCACGCCTTTGCGCTTACCCAAAACCCTGCATTCAGGCAAACCGTACAAGACACTTTAATGTATGTTCAGGCCCATTTGCAGAGTCCTGATGGATGGTTTTACGCAAGCCAGGATGCGGATGAAGAATATTATTCGTTGAACGAACTGCAACGAACCCAACGCAAAGCCCCTCATGTAGACCCAACATTTTTCACCCACTTGAACGGAATGATGACCTGTGCCTTCCTGGAAGCTGGAACGTACTTGGGCGAAAAAAAATGGATTGAATCCGGGCTGCGTGCGTTGGAATACACGTTAACACACGCATGGAAAAAAAGACAAGGGCTTGCCCATTTCCTTGAAAATAATACGCGCGCAAAACCTGCATTGCTCGCAGACTATGCATGGGCCCTCCGCGCGGTTTTGAGTGCATGCGAGTACGCACGCAAAACAGAGTACGTAAAACACGCCATACAATTGTTCAAGGAATGCACGCACTTGTTGTACGACCCGCACAAAAAAGTATTTTATGACGTTGCACCATCCAAAAACGCCCTTGGGCTGGTGGCCAGGCGTGAAACTCCTTTAAACGAGAACAGTTTAATGGCATTGAATGCATTAAAACTTCATGCGTTTACCGGCGAAGAAAAATACGCTACCCTTGCCCAACACGTGCTAAAAGCCACGGCTTTTCAGGCACAGGATGCAGGTTATTTGGGGGCCTTGCACGCGACTGCATGCAAGGGTGTATTAAACCCCATGGGAGTGTGCATTATTGGGCACCCCAATCAGGAATTTAATGATTTGTGGCACACCGCCATTACTCCCTGGGACCCGCGAAAAACGATCGTGGCACTGGATGCGCAAGCCCAAAAAGGGATCATTCAACGCAAAGGATTCATTGCAACCCAGTTGCCTGCCGGCTTTGTGTGCCTGGGCACGAGATGCCTGCCCCCGGCCTTTACTTCACTAGAACTAGAAAAAAGAATGCAGGAGCGCGCGTAAAAAAAAAAAAGGCGCGCATGAAAAGGATTCAAAACGATTCAACCCATGCTCACCAATATAACGCTCATGACCAGGAGCGCAAGCAAATGGTATCCATTAGCAAGCAACCACCAATTCCAGGACTTGCCTTCCCAGGCCACGCCTCCGGCAGTGAGCGTTGCCACAAAGCCCAGCCACACCCAAAACGCGCCTTGAAGGCCGTCCACCACACTGGTAGCACCTGAATATTTTAGGATGTGGGCAAACACGTAGGCCATGAGGAGCGCGCCCACCAA
>JACQJG010000011.1 GCA_016198125.1 Candidatus Iainarchaeum sp.
ACGTGACGTTTGGCTGCCTTTTTTGCATTTTCAATGATGTTCTTGCTTTCCGTTTCCATAGTAATCCTCCCAAATAGTATATCCAATATTTTTTTTGGCGCCTTCTAATGGGCAATGCAGGGGGCAGGATTCGAACCTGCGAAGGCACTGAGCCGCTGGCTTCTAAGGCCAGTGCGTTTGACCGCTTCGCTACCCCTGCAGTACAGGATGATGGGCCAAAGCGGGTTAAAAAACCCTTTGCTGGTTCCAGAAAATATGCCGATTAAGGGCGTTTTGTTTGACTTGGATGGACTGTTGGTAGACACGGAGCCCGTGCTGGCTCGTGCGGCCATTCATGCCCTTAACGCGCAAAACGTGTTTATAACGCCTGAAGAATTTTATGGGTTTTGGACGCGCCAGGGAAAGAACATTGTGGACTTTGTGCGAGAAAAAAATATTCAAGTGAACATTGGAGAATACCGCGCCATGCGAAAAAAAGCGTACCTGGAATGGATTGAAAAAGAATTGATTCTGATGCCAGGCGCACAAGAATCCGTTCGCCTGCTTTCCAAAACCCACGCACTGGCACTCGTGTCTTCTTCTTACAGGGTTTTTCTGCACCGCATTTTGGAATTAACCGGCCTGCAACCGTTCTTCGGCGTGGTCATTGCATGCGAAGACGTGAAACATGAAAAGCCTGCGCCTGACGGTTTTCTTTTGGCAGCACAAAAATTGGGGTTGAATCCAGATGAGTGCGTGGTCGTGGAAGACGCGGAGAAAGGCGTTCTGGCCGCAAAAGCCGCTGGGATGAAGTGCATTGCTGTTCCAAACGGGTTAACCAGGGAAAACGATTTTTCAAAAGCCGATTTAATACTCTCAAACCTTCGCGAACTTTCAAATGATACGCTGAACAATATTTGACTTTACGGCGTGGCCGTTCCATTCAGTCCAGTAAGGTTAAGAAATGAGTTAAAAAACCTTGCCTATTGTTTGGTATCAAATGACACTTGAACGGGACTTGGAGTTCTTGTATGAAATGGGCGCGTTGCGTTTTGTGAAGCGCACGTGGGTTCAATTTCTAAGCCCAACGCTGGAAAACAATTCCGAGCACCTGTTTCGCGTGACCTGGATTGCACTGGTATTGGCCAGAATGGAAGGCGTTAAAGACCTGGGAAAAGTGGCACGCATGGCCTTGGTGCACGACATTGCCGAGAGCAGGACCGGAGACGTTCATTATGTTTCACGCGAGTTTACCCAGCGCTTTGAAGAAAAGGCAATAAAAGAAATGGTAAAGGAAACGTCCCTGGAAGACATTGAGCTGGTTTGGAAGGAGTATCACGACAGGCAGTCCCTTGAATCAAAAATTGTTAAAGACGCGGACAACCTTGCAGTGGACTTTGAATTGCACGAACAGGAAGCCATGGGCAGTACGCTTAAGAAAAATTTCAAGTCAATGAGGGAAAAGGTTGCCCAAACAAAGCTTTTCACAGACTCGGCGAAGCGCATGTGGGCGGCCATTCAAACCTCCAACCCGCACGCATGGCACTTGAACAGCACGAATCGGTTGAACAGCGGAGATTGGAAAAAATAACGGGCCGCACCTTTAACGAACCTTTTTAAACCCCCCTTAGAATACTTGTTTTTACCTGCACAGGTAGGAAAGTGGCCAAATCCGCTGGCTTGAGGTGCCAGTCCCTTAGTGGGTTCGGCGGTTCGACTCCGCCCCTGTGCATAAACTGCCATGTCAGTTTGCACCAAAGGTGCAACAGGGGTCTTGCAGACCCCTTGCAAGCTGGCCATTCGCGGCTGCAGGTAGGTTGTGATAGGAGTTCAATGGGAGACCGCTATTTGTTCTTCCTGAAAAAGTTTCCGAGGAATCCGCTGTTCTGGGCGGGTTCTTCTTTTTTTGGAGGCCAGGCGGTTGCGGGGGCGCTTTGGTCAAGCGCGGTTTCCATTGCCGTTTCTTTTTCAAGAGAGTTGAATCCATACACGGAGTTCTTTTTGCGCCATGCGCGTATGCCCAGGAATACTGCGGCAAGGAATGCAAGTGCAAGTATTCCAAGGATGGGGCGCTGGTCTGCTCCAATGGTTATACCGGTAGCAGGCGATGCCTTGGAAATGTCTTGGGTTTCTTGAGTCCCTGTGTTTTGCGTTGGACTGTTTGCCAATGGAATGCCAAGGAATTTGAGGCTGGTCACCTGGTTGTTGAGTGCGGCCAGGTTTTCATTCAATTCATTTAACTGGGTTTTCAGTTCTTCAACCCGTTCGGCGTTGGCTTGAATGTCTGCAGGCGCGTTTTGGAGTGCAAGCAGTTGTTGTTGCATGTTTTGAATGTTTTCCTGCAATTCAGCGGCTTCCACGGAAAGCGCGTTTAATTGCGCGGAAACTTCCTGCTGGGAGGGAAGGCTTGCCTCCAATTCGCTTACCTTTTTTTCCATCACTATTACAGTTCCCTCCAGGCCTTCAATTTTATTGTTTTGAAAGGTAAGGGCGTTTTCCAGTTGTTGTTGGAGTTGCGCTGCAGAACCCACTTGCACGCTTTCCAGGACAGCCTGCTTTTCTTCGGTAATGGAACTGTTTTTGATGGATTGCACGTTGAGCGTATGCGTTCCTTCACTTAAACCCAGGATGGACGCGTACACGGTAAGCCCTGAATTGGAGTTGGGGTCTTTGTCCAAAGCGAATGCTTTAATCACAAACCCCCCATTTGTTAAATCGGCCTGCACGCTTCCATTGGATGCAACCATTAAAATGGGCTGGTTGTCCAGTTTGACTTGCACCGTGTCAAACGTATCCGTGTTGTTTAAGCTTGCAATGAAGCTCCAATTGGAGTGGCTGGCCAGCACCGAGGGCGCTTCTATGGACAAACCCAATGCATTTAAGGAAAGCAGGGCAAAGGTTAACAGGGTTATGAAACCGTTTAATGCCTTGGAAGCCTTTTGCATGCTAGCATTAAACCGTCCTTGTTTTTAATTGTTTTCGTGCGCTAAATGCTTATTTCCGGGCCCGTGGTCTAGTGGTATGACGTCGCTCTCACACAGCGGAGATAGGCGGTCCGATTCCGCCCGGGCCCACTTTTTTGCACTTCATCCAAGGGTTTTTTAAGCCCCGCTTTACCCTGTTTTTTGCATGTTAATGGATGTACGCACGTGGGACCCGGGGCATGTCTGGCTTGCACTATTTGTGGTCTTTGGGGGGTTGGCCTTGGCAGTTTCCCCGTATTGGCATGCGTTTGCGCGCGACCCTACAGTGAATGAAACGTTCCTGTCCCAGTATGATTCAAAAGTCTTTGAGTCTCAGGACGCGTGTTTTGCATTGAATTTTAACGCGTTCAATGCCGTTAAAGACAAGCCTGCCCTGGTGCGAAGCGATGTAATTGAAGAAGTGTTGGTGCTAGCCCAAAGCCAAGTCGTGTTTCGAGAAAAAGTTTCATTCACCCGGCAAAGCATGCGCACGTATTGTGTTCCAAGCGCAGTGTTGGTTGAAGGGGAAAACAAGGTAGAAGCGTTTGTGGGCGAACATCACGTGTACTTTCACGTGGAAAAAACCCTGGGGCCTGCTCCGGAAGCCCAGCCTTCTTCGATTCAATTGGCGGAAAGAAAGGAAAACGTGTTTGTGCTGAATGTCTTTTATGGCAACACCAAAAATTCCATTTTGCCTTTGAATGTTTTTGTCAACGGCCAGCACGTTAAAAGCGTTTTCGTGGAAGGCGTGAATGGGAAAACCGTTCAAGTGGAAATAGACGTTCCGTTGGAAGAAGGAATCAGCACTGTTCGGTTTGAATTTGATGGCACAACATTGGATGAACAGGTTGTAGAACCTGCAGGGAATGTTTCGCCTTGGGTGGGCGTTTCACTGTTTCTTTTTTTAGTTGCACTTCTTTTTTTTGCAGCTTTTACAAGGTATTCGTTTGTAGACGCGCTCACGTTTGGGTTTTTTGTTTTAATTGCCTTTTTCATCGGCTTTCCCTGGGCGTTTAATGTCCTTGGAATTCCGCTCACGTTTGCATCCGTTGGAGGCGGGCTTGCACTGGTAGTGGCAGCCGTGCTTGTGTTTTTAGTTAAATTCAAGCCGCGTATACACCAGGAGGGGATGAATGAATTTTCTTCGTGGCTGGTGCTGGGTTTTATGGTCATGGCCTTGTTTTTAACATTTGCCCCCCTGATTTTGCCGTCGCATTACACGGTATGGAACGTGTTCTACGAGCGTGGCGTGGACTTGGTTGTTGAAACCAATGGTATTCCTTCGCAGGATCCTTTGAGTTACCTGGGGAGGGGCTTTACTTTTGTGTGGGGGTACTTTTTGACGGCTTCTTCTATTGCTTTGATTACAGGCTTGAAGGGAACTGCGTTGTTTGCGCTGGTGGTCTTCTTTCTTAACGCGTTCTTTTTGGTGGCCTTGTTTGCGTTTTGCCAGCGAATGGGATTCAAGGGGGCGCATGCCTTCTTGTTCTTCCTGGTGCTTCTTTCTTCTATCTTTCTTTTTGTTAACTTTTTGTTGAGCCCCAAGCACGTGTTGGACATGGCGTTGTTGTTTTTGGCGTTGGCCTATGCTTTACAGCCCAAACCGTGCAGGCTTTTGCCGTTTGTGGTGGGTTTGGCTGCTTTTACCCAAGTGTCTTCGCTGGGGTTTTTTGCGTTGTCCTATGTGGCGGTTGCGCGCAAAGTGGATTGGAAAACCCTTTCCTGGGGGCTTGGCGGAGGGTTGTTGGTTTTTTTGGTTTTGTTTGCCCCCATTCTTTTGGCCCATGGCTTGCCTGTGGAAGTGCATGCCCAGCAATGGGGGTATGGCATTACCAACCGCGTGGGGGATGTGGTATCGGATGTGGGGGTCGTTGTATTTGTTGTTTTATTGCTTGCCGCAGTGCGCGTGCTCTGGAAGTGGAATGAACAATCCTTTTACGTGCGAAAATTATTGCTTGCAGGCGTGGCCTTGGTGGGGGTAGAGCTGTTCATTACGTATCGTGTGAATGTCGTTACCCAGGTAGTTGCAGGCATGTTTTTGTTTGCATTTTTTGAGGGTGCGTTGAAAGAGAAATGGTTTTATTCCCTGCTTGGAGTGGTTGCACTGGTGTCTATCGCACAAAACGTTGTAGTGCTTGAATATGCTACCGCGTTTTTGGAGGAAGTGCCGCCCATGGAGTTTGTGAACACTCACACGCCTGTTGATGCGCGCTTTTTAGCGGACCCGTATTATGGGCACTTGCTTGCATTCGCGGGCAAGCGCCAGGTTCTTGCTGACTTGTATGTGGAGTATGCAGATAATGAAAAATTGAGCGACGCGTTTGATTTTGTCCTGCATCCAACGCCAGGAATTCTTGAAAAATATGATTTGAATGGAGTGGTAGTGGACTCTACCCAGGTGTATTTGAGTGCACGCCAGGTTACGCAGTTCTCCGAGCGCCTGGAAATACCTTTCTTGGACAAGGTGTATGACAATGGTCGCATGACCGTGTACTGGCGTGCAGGATCTGGTTGAAAAGAGGTCTTTTGAATGCGCGTGCACTCAGTCTTTTTTTTTGGTGGATTGCTTGTTTTCCTGTTCTTGGCGGTTTTAAATACGCCTTGGTGGGGGGCTTTGGCAACCCTGCCGGATTCAAGCGAGGCGTGGATTTCTTCGTATGACCGCATGGTTACTGGTTTTCAGCCCGCATGCGCAACCATTGAGTTTCGTTCTTTTGGCGGAAAGAATGAAAGGGTTGAAATGCAAACGCGTGTGAATGCCGTTCCTTATTCGCATGACCTTTTATTTCTTGTCCAAGGACGTGGCGTTAAAAGCGTGTGCATTGAACCCTCGTTTTTGGACTTCAATGACAACGTTGTAAGCGTAATGGCTGGACCGCATTCATTGTTTTTTCATGTGCGCAAGTTTGAAAGCCTCAAACAGGATGTTGTTCCGCGCATTACGTTGCATGGACTGGAAGAAGACCGCGTGCTGGTGGGCGTGGAAAATCTTTCCTTGTATGGCGTGCAACCTCTTTCCATTTACGTGAATGGAGTCAAGGACCATGATTTGTGGCCGCCCCAACAGGGGTTGTTGAAAGAGCGCGTTGAATCCTTTGAGGGTTCTGGAGTAGTGCAGGCAGAATGGGGGGCGTTGACTGCAGGCCAGCAGGTAGCGTATGAACCCGTGCCAAGGGTTCCGCCCCTGATTGGAATGGTCACGCTGGTTTTGGCTGGATTGGCATGCCTTGCATGGTTTTACTCCAAACCTTTCTGGGAGCGTGTGGCGCTTGGGGCCCTGTCGTGGGTAAGCGGGTTGATAGTTTTGGTGTTTGTGTTGAACTATGCATGGCTGCTTTCCCCGTTTACTTTGAATCTTTCCCTTCTTCTAATTGCAGGAACCATTCTTTTGCACCGCAGAAACGTTTTGGATGAGGCTTTTCACGTGCCTTTGGACTCGTTTCACGTTTCAATGCCTTTTATTTTTGTGGGTTTTTTGCTTGTCTTCTGTGTTTTTGGCGTGCACTGGTTTGCCTCAACGCCTTGGACTCACTTCAATGTTTTTTATGAGCGCGCGTCTCAAGGAGTAATAGACGCGTTGCGCATTCCTTCAGTGGATGCATTGAGTTATTTGGGCAGAAATGCAACCTTCATTCAAGGATACTTTTTATTTGAGGCAGGTATTTCATGGCTTACTGGCCTGGAAGGCGTGCCGTTGTTTGCATTTGTGCTTGCATGGGCCAATCTTCTTTTTGTGGGCGCTGCATACTTTTTGTTCAAATCAGCGGGCTTTGAAGGAAGGTTTTCGTGGTTGGGAGTAGTATTGGTTTGGTTGAGCGCGTTTGTCTTTGACGCGGCCATTGTGACCCCCAGGCACTTGATTGCATTTTCCTTGTTCATGGGCAGCGTGGGCGTATTCATTCGAGGCTCAAATGCGTGGAAGGCCGGCGTTCTCCTGGCCGTTGCATCGTATGTGCAAGTGCCGGTATTGGCGGCTTTTCCATTCGTGGTGCTGGCGTTGGACAAGCGCTTGCGCGTGATTGAAACCGTTCAAGCGGCCTTCATTGGACTCGTGGGATTTCTTGCATTATTCTTGCCCAATGCCATGGCGTTTGGCATTCCGTATGAGATTCGACCGCATGAATGGGGGTACTTGATTACGCTTCCCGTTGCGTCTGCATTGTACGATCATGGGGCGTTGCTCCTTGTGTTTGTGGG
>JACQJG010000014.1 GCA_016198125.1 Candidatus Iainarchaeum sp.
ACGGACCACTCGCCTACTGCGTAAACATCAATTCAAACGACCCCACCCAAGCAGAAGACCCCAACAAACCCGCCTGCTACTGCGCAAAAAAGAAACTACCCCCACCCCCACCACCCTAACAACCTGCACGGATTACTTCCAGAGCGGGCGGAATATTCTTCTCACTTCAAAATACTCTGGAGGACTTTCATTCGGCTCAGTAAGCCAACGCAATAAAACACTGCCTTCCGGGCTTGTTCCCAAGTAAACGGCGTAACCCAACTCCCATTTCCTCTTTCCGCTTACTTTTCTTGTTTTTTCTACGCGCACCATTAACAAATCATCAAACCTGGCAAGCGACTGCCAACCCTGTTTTTTATTGGAATGGTAATTCCAAATGGAAGAAAATTGCAGCCAATAATTTGGGTTCTGCATTTCGAACGGGCTGTACCCTTGAACGACAATATTACGTTGTTTTCTCGTTGGGCGAAAGGTGCGTGGAGCGGTAAAAACTTTTTTTTGTATTCCAGGAATTGGCCGGGGCAAAGCAGAAGGAACATCGCGCGGATGGCGTGGGGCAGTTGGGAACTTTTTTTCCTGCACGGGGGGATACGAACGCAGGGCTGGCCGAATGGAAGCCGGGGGGGGTTTGAATGTATTCGCGGCAATTCCCAATCCAACCGCTCCAATAAGCCCGGCTGCTGCCAACCGCAAACGCTGGACACGCGTAAGCTTGTAGGTTCTATGCTTTCGTCGAAAGGGGCTCATGAACCATTGCCATGGATTAACTTGTTTTTTTACTAATCGCTTTCAGCGGCCCGCCAGCGGTAGGTATTTAAATAAGTTCCTTTTATTTGGTGCAGATTTCAAATGGTTCAACGCACTCCCCTTATAGCACTTTTTGTCGTATGCATGCTGGCCTTTGCTCCTTTCTCTTGGGCCGTTTTCACGGTCGTGTATAACAGCATTACCAGCACGCTTAACCCGGATGGAAACTATTACATGAACCCCACATCGCACAACATCCGCATTGACTTTAATATTACAGATGACAACTTTGTTCCAGGCACCGACGACTTGAACTTTTCCATTTACCTGAGCAAGGCTTCCGGGGACAAAAATTACACGGTTGTGGCAGACATGAACGCAAACAGGTATTGCGGCTCGAAAAGCGCAGTAGCCCCTGGGGCAGATTATTCCACAGTCCAGTACTGTTATTATGACTGGAATACAGCCATTTCCGGTGCGCCGGATGGAAACTGGTCCATTGACATTAACGCGTACACGCGCCTTCAGGCAGGAGGCACGGATATCAACATTGGAACTGCATTCTCCGGAGTGGACAAGAACTTTTTCCTTGACCTGACAGTTCCAACGTCTTCCATTACCCAGCCCGTGAATGGGGCAACCCTGTTCGCGTGCCCGACCCAGGCTAACATTATACTGACCTCCACAGACACCAACGTAGGCAGCATTTCCAAATTCTTTTTGCGCTTTAACACCGGGGCTTGGATTAACAATGGAACTACCACCACATACACTTACACGCCCACAGGGGAAGCCACTACCACCTTTGACATGGTTGCCACCGACCACGCGGACAACAATGCCACGACCAAAACCATTACCATGCAGTTGAAGAACTGCCAGGCCAGCCAAGGCGGGGGCACCGGTCAGGGGGCCTATTGTGGAGACAACAAGTGCAACGGATTTGAAACCATTGCCACGTGCCCCAACGACTGCGCCCCAGTATGCGGGGACAATTTGTGCACAGGCAGTGAAACAGTGGAATCCTGTCCCGCAGACTGCACGCTTGCAAGCCAAGCCGTGTGTGGAGATGACATTTGCCAAGCCGTTGAATCGTGCTCCACATGTTCCCTTGACTGCGGGTCTTGCGCAGAACAAGTGGTGTTCCAAAAAACGTTTGATGCTCAACCCTCGCCAAGCACGATTACAAGCGTTCTAACCCAAGCAGGTTTGGGAGAAAATGCAATTGCAAGCGCCCTTCAAGCCCCCCAGTATGTAAGCGTTTCAAGGGCCGTGGAAGTCGTGCAGGCCACAACCACCGACTCATACATTACATTATACGTGCAAAACACCACTCAAAACACCATTAAAGGGGTGCGCGTAGTGGAATTCATTCCCAAATCCGTGGCAGAAAGCGCTTCCCTTGTTGATTCCAGCACTCCCTTCAACGTGCTAGTCGAAGACCCCATTGTTGAATTCATCGTAGGAGACTTGTCCCCAGGGGAAAGCGCACAAGTAGAGTATGTTTTAACGGACAGCCCTGTGAACGCGTCCAACGCCCAGGACTTTGTGCCCCCCATGGTAAGCAGTTTCCAGTCAGCTGAAGATGCCGCGAACGCGTGCAAGAACATTTCATGCAATGACAGCAATCCCTGCACCACCGACCAGTGCTTTGAAGGCACGTGCACGAATACACGTGTACCTGATGGCACAAGCTGCGGGTATGGCCTGGTATGCTCTTCCGGTGCATGCGTGTCCCGCCCCACAGGACCTGCAGGCCAGGCAGGCGCCCAGGACAATTCCCTGTTAATTGCAGTTATTGCCGTGGTCATTATCCTTGGCGCCGGAGCCTATTACTTCAGCAAGTCCTCGGGGAAAAAGCGCAGGTAAAAAGACGCGTCCACAAGGAAAAATAAGTGGATGAAAACTTCCAAATAACTTCCCTGATTTTAAGATTTAACCACGATTTGAATGGCCTCTAGCTTGGTTTGGGCAAGTACTCGTTGCTTTTCCTTTTTTAATTCGACGAGTTTTAATTTTTGTAAATGATGCAAGTCCCTGCTAATGGCCTCCTGCTTGCGCTTCAAATCTTTTGCCACCATTCCAACACCTTTGCACTGCTTTTGACGCTTTGTTTGAATCAAATAACGCAACAAGTCCAGCTTGGCAGGGGACAGGATTTCATGCAATTGTTCGTAAGAATCTAGGTAAAGGGTGTTTTGGGGTTGATTCACGGCTTTTTGAGGGTTTTCAAAGAATTCCCTTTCGTCTTTTTCCATGTCTCCTCCAATGACAATTGTAAGCAATTTCTTTTTAGACATTAATCCACCTGAACAAGTATATAACTTTAAAGTTAATAAACGAGTGGGTTCACGCGTATGATTATAGAAATTGATTGGGAGCAAACTTTCGAATAAAACGCATTCGATACTTTCGCCAATGGCTTAAAATGTCCCGTTTGGCCTGCCAAAATAAGTCCATGGTGATTGGCTCATTCGAAACCCTTGTTTTGGAATGACTTCCTTCATAATAATGGTGCACGTGGTATTTTTCATGTGCACAATCATGCTTCTTAATTTCGTGTATCCCTCCTTTTTCATCTTTCCATAATTGAATGACCGTAAAGTAAATGACCTTTTTTGTTTCAGTTTCCAATTGGATTTCCGTGTAAATATAATCCGAGTTTGAATAGGGCAATGACCTTGTCTTTTCATACCAAACAAAGGGCATAGTACAGGCCCTGTACAAACCCTTGAAATCGTTTTCTCCCAATGCTTTTATTCAACAAAAGCATTCCTGTTGCATGCATCGGAGAAAACTAGCAAAAAGAGGCGCACAGAAACCGCTTTTCGTGCGGCACACGCCCGTATGGGCTGATGAAAGAAAACACGCTGAAAAAGTCTACATTCAAAAGGAATTTCCTTACCGCCAACGCAGGTTAAGGGATTTGGGGGTACTTGCTCCAAAGTATGAATTTCAATGGGTGCCCCTGGCAGGCATTACGGCTAGAAGCCGGAGAAAAGAAGACTGGGGCCTTATCCGAAACGCGCTGAAAGCCCACGGAGTGCATGCCCGAAAGAAAACAATTAAAGGCTACCCCTATTACGCCCTGTTTGACAAAAATGGAAAAAGACTCACCCATTTTGAAATAGAAGAAGTTCTGGAAAAAATAAAAGACCTGAAAAGCCCCTTAAATCGCTGACTTTTTTTTAATCAAAACTTCGCCTTCGCGTAAGGCGTTATCTCCACGCCTTTTTCAGTGATTCTGTAAGGAATCAACCTGCGTTCATGGGCAGAAGAACGCAGTTTCAGGATTTCAAGCATTTTCTTGCGCGTGTCCTCCACTTTAATGTTGTAAAAAACAACAACCCCGTCAGCAAGAAATTCTTCCACGCCTGCCCTTGAATAAATGCGCGGGTTCTGCTCGGTTTCAGTGATAACAAAGTTCACTGAATTGTACAATTCAAGGGTTTCAAAGAGTTCGCGCACGT
>JACQJG010000015.1 GCA_016198125.1 Candidatus Iainarchaeum sp.
CTCCTGTTGCGGAGAGGAAAACACCTCTCCGAACAGGTTACACTCAATCAAAAACCAATAGAAATAGGTTATTGCAAAAAAAGCAAGTGCTCGCTCTCATCCCCGCGTTAAAACGCGGGGGTTTCCCGCTCGCCGACTAAACTTTTTCAGAACACATTGTTTCAAATAAGGCACGTTTGCACCTAGAACCAGAAGGTCCTTTTTATTCTTTTTTATGACTTCTTTAATGGCATACTTAAGCACTTTTTCCTCAGTTGCCATGACCTCGTTCAATGCTTTTTCAGGAGACAATCCCGCATAGGGGCGCTCAGGTTCTATGAGGGTAAACTCTGAAAGTCTACGACCTTTCATTTCCGGGTCATCATAGCTTTCTTCCCTAAAACTATTGTTCACTGTGAAAACGCCTCTTCTAAGGCGAAGAACCAGGGCTTCCAATTGTAGTTGGGCGCTTTGCGATAAATGCGCTTCGCGCCCATAATAATTCAACTTAAAGGAAGCGTACGGATTTTCACAAGAACCTGCAATATTCACCAAAGTGGAAGTGGACACTTCCGTATAGCCTTCTCTTACAAGTGCACGTCGTATGGAAGATAACGCGCTACTCCGAACATTCAAAAGGGCGTTAAATTTTTCTTTGCTGAAGTTCCCCAACCCTGTTGAAATTATTTGAGTCATACTCAACAGTCAGCTTTCAATCCTCGGCGCCAAAAAATAAGTAAGCCGCGCTTCTCCCAGTTTATAGGATACTTCCACTGGGGCGTTGGCTTTGAGTTTCAACACCAGCTCGTTGTCTGAACCAGCGGCGCGCAGCATGTCGCTCAAGTAATCCAAATGAAACATGGCCCTGCACTCGTTCTTTACGTGCAAGTCCTGCAACCCGTTTTTTTCCTTTTTTATTTCATGAAACAATTCGCCCTTGCTGGACTTGGCCTGAATGTAAAACGCGTCCGGCGCAACGCCCAGCGTTACATGGGTTGAAATAAGACCTGCATCCTTCAATCCATCCACTACCAGCCCGGCGCGCACGCGCACTTCGGCCTCAAATTCAATGCGCGGGTTGGGCAGCTCTGAACTTGATAGATCCAGCAATGGAATGTGAAACGTGCGCGTTGAATCCCCGGCAAAAACAAGTTTTAAAAGCGCACTGCCTCCTTCCAATTCCAACACCACGGAGTCATTGGGCTTTGAACGGGACATGACCTGATTCAGGTAAGTCAAATCCAATCCCAGCTTTTCCTGGGAATCAATGGAAAATTCCTTGAACGCCCCTTTGTCCAATTGAAAGTCCACCATTGAAATCTGGCTTGGATCTGTAGCCTTGAGCGACAACCCCTTTTCAGTTAGAATAAAATATGCTTCGTCGATGAGCGCGTTCAACGCTTCCACAGACTTCCTGAAAACATCTGCTTTTTCAAGCACGAGCCTCATGTTCAAAAACCCCTCTTGCGATCAATCGTTTTACTAGGTCAAACCACGAACGTTTTTCGGCATTTAAACGTGGTTTGACAGATAGCAAACCTGAAATTTTAGCCGAATTATTTCCTTGGTTTGCTATAATTGGGGAAACGCGTTTTTTTAAACGAATCGGCCTTTAAACGGCACAAGACCCGCGCATACAACTCACAATAAGAGAAGGCACGTCATCCAACAACAGGAGTTTGATGTTCCCAATCCACGGGACACGCAAAACCACACGGCCTTTTACCTGATCCAAACCCACCAAGTGCGGGCTTGCACATGGTTTTTGCGTGAAAAAAGGCGAGCCCTGAATAGTTGGAAGACCTGAAGAAACAACCCCGCAATCCTGGTCCAATGCCCAATTATTGTCCCCTTTTGTGAGCACATAATACTTTCCGTTTGCATGAACTTTTGCCACTGCCCTGTGAATAATTTCAATTCCCTTATGGGGGGCAAAATACACTACAATGTCTCCAGTGCCGATGCGCGGCACTAAAATGCTTTGGCCATTCTTGAATGCTATTTTGGTTTCCCCGCCGCCTTCCATGGAAAGTGCTGCAAGATCAGCAAGAGAAGCATTTGAAATGTCCTGCGCCCCCCACTCAATCAGCGGCACATTCAACCCTTCTCCCGAAACGCCCTGCAGTACTGCCACGTCCCCTCTATACAAGGTGGGTTCCATGCTTCCGGAGACCACAATGACAAGCGGGGAAGGCGTCCCCAGCAAAAAACCCAGCAACGAGTACGCAATGAACGCAAACAAAAACGCGAAAACAATGTAAACAACCCAGTTCAGCCATTCCTTGTTATACGGGTTCACTTTGGGCAAAACAAATACATCCACATACGTGAAAGGGTCCAGCCATTTGAGTTTGTCGCGCAATGAAGAAGGCATTCACCAAATCCCACGAATAAAAGGGATTTTAAAGGGTTTGCAAAAAAGAAAAGGCTATCCCTTTAACGGGTTTAAGACTTTTAGCCACGGTATGCCTTGAAAATGTTTTTCATCTTCCGTGTAAATGAGTCCTACACTGTTCTCTTCCATTGTGGCAATAAGCAAAGCATCCCAAAAAGGCACGCCTTTTGACTGCTGGTAGGAAATGGCATGAAGCACGGTCTGAAACCCGTATTCTATCACCATTAACGTGTTAGACAATTTGTTCAAAGTGGTCTTGGACAATTCCATACTAATGGGGGCCTGAATCCTGCCAGTGGCATTGGCGTGAAACTCCACAAGGTTTTGAATGCTCACACACGCATCATGGGCATCCAATCGCTCAAACAAAAAACGCTTGGCCCGTTCATGCTTTTGCCCTTCCGAAGAGTCAAATGCGTAAATCAAAATGTTGGAGTCAACCAAGCCCCATTCATTTGCGGTCATAGAGTTCAGAGCGGTGTTTGACAAGAATTTTCCCCATTGGAAAGCCCTTTTCCATCATTGCTTTAAGGCTTTCCACGGCACGCTGCCGGTGATTCTCTTCCGCCATCCTTTCAACGGCGTCCATGACAACCTTAGAAATAGCCCCCTTTTTTCCAGCGTACTTTTCCTTGGCCAACGCACGCAAGGACTGCTCCGTATGCTTGTCTACCGAAACCGTCAAATGACCCATAAAACAACCCCGAAGATAATATATGTACAAGAATTATTTATACTTATACCAGGGCCCAAGTTACTTCATGGCCTTTCCCATGGCGCCTTTCAGGTCTTTTAACTCGGATTGCAGGCGCTTGCCTGCGTCTTCCAATGCTTTTAATGCAGACTTGTCTTTGGTGCGCACCACAAAAACACAATCTTGGTCCATGGGGTGTTCGAGTTTGTATGCGGCAAACTCAACGGATTCATCGTTCAGCAATTCCTGTTTGAGAATGCTTGAAAACGTGTGGCGCTCGCCAAGTATTTTGAATTCAACGAAATTCTTCTGCTTTTTCAAAAATTCCACTTTCATGCAAAACCGCTCCTTTCCCCTCATCAAACCCTTAACGCGTACTCGCTTGAAACCTTGCGCGTTTCATTGTTTCCACAACTCGTGCATTTGAGTTTGTTGTCAAACAAGTGCAAAGGCGACCGGCATTTAACACAAAAACCTTTAATGACCCCCAAATCATGTGCGTCTGTAGAAAGTTCAATGGCATACGCTGTGAGTTGCATGACCTTGGCTTTAACCAAGTCCCCTGTGCGAAAGTAATCGCCCAAATCCTTGACAAATTCCCTGCTCACGCGCGAAACCATGAGCGTTCCATTTAAACCGCCAAATTTGCGCGGTTCCCCGTCCTTTTCTGCATGCAAAAGAGTAATGATAACTGCATTCTCTTTCACCAGTGCCACTTTGCCCCAGATCACGCTTCCAACCTCCAATGGTTTTACAGGAGCAATTTTGGAGGTCACATGCACTTCTCTTAGGGATTGATTGAATTCCGGTTCACCCATTATTACCGGGGCCACGTTGCCTTGGTCATCTGCATACGTGTTCAACCCGCCCACGAACTCTTCTTCCACTGCCAAGTGCTGGCCAGGGAAAACAAGGGTCTTGGCAGAAGAAGACTGTTTTTCCATTAAAACACCTTTAAAAAGCAAAAAAAGAGCCTTTTCAGGTTAAATAGGCCCCATAACTTTTTTAAATACATGGATTGAGTGGTTACTGCCCCCCACTCTAAAGGAAACGTTTCACCATGGTTTTAGAAGAAGTTCTGGCCCCTACTACGGCGCGCAAAAGGCCTTTTCTTGTATTCGTTCTCAGCTTTCTCTTCACTGTCATTGCCATGTGGGTGAGTTACTTTATTTTCCCGCACTCGGCAAGCATTCTCACCATCACCTTCATTGTTTTTGCAACCGCCCTGCTCATCCACAACATTATTACATTGGAAGAAACCGAAGAAGTCACGCGTCCCGGGAGTGCAGGAACGTTTTTGGAAAGGCACTTTGACCTCATCAAAATATACGGGTGGTTCTTTTTAGGGGTCACGATTGCATACTCCTTGTGGTACGTTATCCTGCCAGCTTCCAATCCCACTGTGTGCATACCTGGAACCGAAGTGTGCATGGCTTTTCCTACGCGTGAAAGCATTTTCGAAGAACAGGACCGGCAATTGGATGCCATTGGAAGGCTAAGGCAAAACCTTGCAAGCGGAAAATTCATTGAAATGCTTGCATCCAACGAATACTGGAAAACCGTATTCTTTCTGTTCTCCAACAACGCCACTGTACTGTTATTGGCCATCCTGTTTTCTTTTCTATACGGGTTTGGAGTTCTCTTTCTCATTTCATGGAATGCAAGCATCATTGGAACCGTGATTGGAAAAACAGCCGCGGGCGTTCTGCCCGTTTATGGAAGCGGACTCATCGGAAGCACGCTGGCCTACCTGCACGGCTTATGGCAGGGCCTTGGATTCATCCCCCACGGCGTACCTGAGATTATAAGCTATTTCATTGGCGCAATTGCCGGAGGCATTATTTCAGCCGCGGTGTCAAAAAAACAATATCAAACCAAGGAATTTGAAATCATTGCCAAGGACGCATTTGTACTCATTGTCATTGCCGTTGTCACGCTATGGATTGCCGCGATGATTGAAGCGTACATTTTAATTGGAAACTTTTAGTGCAATACCCGACACAGAAGTTAAGCAGGCAACCGCTTGGCCTTTCCGGGCTTTTCGTGCACGTAGGCTTTTACCAGGGGCGCGTAGTCCTTGAAAACGCCTTCCAAGTCCTCTTTGGACGCGTGCCTGGCCGCGCGCGCAATGCTTGCAACCAATGCCGTTAATTCCATGGGCAAGACCAGTTTGGTGCTTTGCGATTCCCCAATCTTTTCCAGGGCTTTGACATAATAGTACCCAAGCGCCTTGTCTGAAAGAGATTCCGCGGCTTCTCGCACGGCCTCGATTTCGGCTTTGTGGGCCTGCGCAGACTCCATGCGCGCAAGCTTGGTCTGCTCTGCCGCGGCCTTGGCGCTCATGGCATCCTGCACTTCCGGGGGCACTGAAATATCCGTGATTTCAACCGATTCAACGCTGACCCCCCAGGAAGCTGTAATTTGTGCAAGGTTCTTTTTCACTTCCTCGTTCAACTTTGCAATGTTGGAAATGAGTTCGGTAAGCGTGAGCGAGCCTGCAACACTGCGAATGCTGGCCTGCACAAACAACTCTGCACCATGCTTGTAATTGTCAATTTCAATCACGCTGTTGGTGATGGATTGTTTGTCCTTGTTCACGTACAAGTAAATAACGGCATCCACTTTTGCCACCACGTTGTCCTTGGTGATAACATTCTGGGCAGGAACATCAAGGGTTTGCGTGCGCAAATCCACGATTTTAAACGTTTCAATAAGCGGAATTACCAGGGCCCACCCCGGGCCTCCTACGCGGTTCACGCGGCCAAACTGGTAAATGACTGCACGCTCGTACTCCTTCAATGTAAGCAAAAAATCGTACTGCCTGACCAAAAACAAGAGCAGGGCTGCAACTCCCACAATGAACACGATTTGGGCCAAAAGCGTGCGCTGGGTAAGCACCAAAAACACGGCCAGGAGGACAAGGGCCACAATAAATACAAAGATGGCCTGCTTGATCTTGTAGGACTCGGTTTTTTTGAAGCGCTGCATACCATTCCTTTCCCAAATGACATTCTCCCTGCCCTAAGCGGGTGGAATCAAACCCGTTTTTCGCAGGCCTTTTGGAAAAGGCCTAATGACAGGTTTAAATAAAACGCCAGCCTAGTAGGTTTTAAATGGAGTGTAATCATTATAGTACAAACACGTATATAAATCATTGTGTATGGTGAAATAATGAATAAAAGGGAGTTTGTGGTTGTTGTTTGCGTAGACCGGGACAACGATTTGGGACGCAAAACCGGCATTGAAGGCCCCCTCATTGGACGCCAGGAAAACCTGCACGCGGCCATCAAACTCGCGCTCGCAGACCCCACGGAAAGCGACGCCAACTCTATTTTTGCGGCCATCCAAAAATACGATCAAATCAAAGACCAGTTTCCAAAAGTAGAACTCCTTACCCTCACAGGGGCAAGCAAGTTTGGGTTTGAATCCGACAAAAAAATCAACGAGCAATTGGACGACTTTCTGGAGAAAAACGATGTAGACGCTTTCGTGCTTGTAACTGACGGCGCAGAAGATGACCAAATCCTTCCCATACTCCAAAGCCGGGCAAACATCCTATCCAAAGAAACCGTTATCATCAAACAAGCCAAAGAAGTGGAAGGCACGTATTATGCAGTCAAAGAGGCCCTCAAAGACCCGTTCCTTGCACGCATGGTGTTTGGCATTCCGGGACTCATGCTCCTCATTTTTGTGTTATTGCCCAGCATTGGCCTTCAACTGGTCATGCTTGTCGCGGGCATGTACCTGATCCTCAAAGGATTTGGACTCGAAGAACGGCTCTCTGAAGGCGTGAAAAGCGTGGCCAGCTCGTTTTCCCAGCAGCGCCTCTCCTTTCCGTTTTACATTGGCGCGGCCCTCATATTTGCATTCGGACTCACAAGCGCGTATGATTCCATTTTATCTGCGGTCAACGCGTATTACACTGGGGACACTGCTCACCTGGCTTCCAGTGCGTCCACTGCATTAGACTTCCTCATCTTCTTCACCCTGCTCGCGGGCATTGCATTCCTGATCGGAAAGGCATTGGACAGCGTGCAGTTAAAGAAAGCCTACCAGCTCCGCAACCACGTGCTTGCATTCGTGTCCATCATCCTCCTTGCGTTCATCTTGGGCGCAGCCAAAAGCGTGCTCATCGGAGAAACCAACTTAAACGGGTTTTTGACCGTGCTCATTACAAGCTTTGCGGCTTACTTCCTTGTCCTGCGCGCAAGCAACATATTGGATGTACGCAAGAAAATCACCAAGCTCCTTGTTGGACTCCCGGTATACTCGGCAAAAGGCAAGCGGATTGGAAAAGTGGAAGGCATTGATAGGGAAAGCCAAACAATTCACGTAAAAATAGAAAAAGGAACCAAAGCCCAAAAACTCGAAAAAAGAGAATTCACTTTACGCGAAGGAAAAATCGTGCTCGCGCAATAACCCAAAACGCGGATGAAAAGTTTTGCATTCACTGCACCGTGGGCCCAATCACTTTTTCTGCGGCATTGCGCAGCACTTTTTTCATGGGCCGCGCCATTTTCTCGGCAAGAAGTTTTTTCAATTCACGCAGAAGGGAGTCTTTTTTGGTTCCAGTCACAAACGCGTTCTCCAATACTTCCGCAAGCGTGCGCACGGGAATGATTTTAATCTTGTCCAAATCCTCCTGGCCAATAACAATGTCATCCAAATTGCTCCTGGGAATAATAACCTCTGAAAAACCGGCCTTAATGGCCGCGAAAACTTTTGCAGTAATGCCCCCAACTGGAAGGACTTCACCGCGAACAGAAAGAGAACCTGTCATGGCAAGGCTTTGTTTTACAGGAATGCCCTCCAATGCAGAAATTACTGCAGTGGCAACAGACACCGAAGCAGAATCGCCTTCCACCCCTTCATACGTTTGCAGGAATTGAATGTGCAGGTCATGCGTGGCCACATCCTTCCCTGAAAGTCGCTTGATGAGCGCTGAAACGTTTTGCACGGCTTCCTTGGCAATGTCCCCCAGCTTTCCCGTGGCAATAATTTTTCCCTCCACCCCACTCTGGGCAGGCGCAATCTCTGCCTCGATGGGCAAAACCAAACCCGCATCACCCTCTCCTGAAACCGCCAGGCCATTCACGCGGCCCACCGCGCTTCCCTGCACTTTGTAAATTTCATAGTCCTTGCGCATTTCCAAAATCTTGAACATCATTTGCTGTTCCAATGTACGCGCAGACGCTTTGGCCTCCAACACGTCCTCCACCCCAACCATGGCATGGCCCCGGGCCTTTGCAACATCTCCTGCGGCACGCACCAAACCCCCCAAGTCACGCAATTTCAACGACAACTTGGATTTTCGGCCTGCCCTCCTGCGGGCCTCCATGACCATGAGCTCGCACGCCTCCCTTGAAAAATGCGGGATCTTCTGGTCCTTGCGCACTTCCTGGGCAACAAATTGCACAATCTTGCGCCTGTTTTCAGGCGTGTCATCCATGTCCACATTCATGTACACTTCATACCCATACCCCCGAATGCGCGAACGCAGTGCAGGATGCACACGCTCCAAATCATGATAGTTTCCTGCGCCTACCAGTACAAAATCGCATGGAACAGGCTCCGTACGCGATGTGGCGCCAGAAGACAATTCGCTCTGACCTGTAATAGGATACTTCTTCTCCTGCATGGCCGTAAGCAATTCCTGTTGAGACCGCATGGACAGCGTGGCAATCTCATCCAAAAACAAAACGCCCCCGGAGGCACGGTGAATCATGCCGGGTTCAACGCGCAAGTGCGCGGGCGTTCCAAGGCCCCCGCTCTGGAGCGGGTCGTGCCTAATATCACCAAGCAACGCTCCTGCCCGCGCCCCGGTGCCTTCAAAGAATGGCGCGGTCTTCTTCCCTGCATTATCTACCAACAGTTTGGGCGTGCGCTTGGACTCGGTTTTATTGATTTGACTGCCCAATGCAAATCCAACGATGAAAAAACCGCCTAAAATAAGCGTGGCCGCGTAAATGACATCCGAAATCCATTTCAACGACCACACCAAGTATGCTAAAATAAACCAGCCAAACGGGAGCAGTACGCCCATCAAACGCATGCTGTCATCCTGCTTGCGCGCCTCCAAACGCGCACGGTGAATAATTTCTTTTCCCCTTCCTGCCTTGACCACCCGTATGCGGGGAGTGTTTGTGTCATCATGGTTGGGGTACACCAGAATGTCATGCAACTGGCTTATGGGAAGAATTTCCGACATGGCCTGGGCAAGCATGGACTTTCCAATACCCGGAATGCCAATTAACAGTACATTACGCTTCTGATTTGCGGCCTTCTTAGTGATTTCAACTGCTTCCTCCTGGCCAATAACCTGGTCCACTAAACGCTTGGACACTTCAACATCGCTGGTGGATTTGAAGTCAAAGTCAAACACGCGTTCAGACGGTTTTATACCTGCAGAAGAATCCTTTTCGCTGAGGGAAGGCATAATAACAAGTAATCATTATTAAGGAATAAAAACGGCATGGTTTTTGCAGTGCAAATAACTTTCACGTGCACTTAAAAAGACGTTTCCAGGAGGATTACACGCGCATGACTGTAAAACTCGTTTTTCTCGGAACAAGCTGCGCCACCCCCACCAAGGAAAGAAACCTGAGCGCAATGGCTTTAACCCACGAAGGGGAAACACTGCTTTTTGACACTCCGGAACAGGTACAACAACAGCTCATGAAAACCAGGACCTCGTACATGAAAATAAAGAAAATCCTCCTCACCCATTTTCACGCGGACCACTTCATTGGCATCACCGGGCTTCTGGCCACCATGACTTTGCATGAACGCACTGAAACGCTTACCATTTTCGGGCCCCGTGGAATAAAAGAAAAAATTGCACAGGCCATTGAATTGGGCGGGTTCAAACCAAGGTATCAAATACTATGCAGGGAAGCACGCGACGGAATTCTTGCAGAAGAAGAAACGTATGCAGTGCGCGCCGTAAAAGTGGTTCACTCCGTACCCTGCTTTGGATACATTTTCGAGGAAAAAGGAAAAAAGGCAGCGTTTGACAAGGCCAAGGCCCTTGCACTTGGAATCCCGGAAGGCCCCTTGTACGCAAAACTCCAGCGCGGAGAAAACGTGAAAGTAAACGGCAAAACATTCAAACCAGGGCAAGTCCTGGATTACTCCAAAGGACGGAAAGGAAAAAAGATCGCATACATCATTGACACGGTTCCACACACGGCATACATTAAAGCCGTGGAAGAAGCCGATGTCCTTGTACACGAATGCACGTTCGCCCATGAGGAAGCTGAACGCGCACGAAAAGTAAAACACTCCACGGCCCTTCAATGCGGCCAAGTGGCAAAAAAGGCCCGCGTGAAAACCCTCATCTTAACCCACTACAGCACGCGGTACCACGACCCCAAAGAGCTGGCTGAAGAAGCAAAAAAAGAATTTGCCCACACAATTGCAGCGCACGATTTGATGGAATACGAGGTGTGACTCTTGAAATCCGTTCGTCTCCTAGAATTGAATAGAAAGAATCCCCTGCGCAAACCCGTGTATGATTTTGTATTAAACCTTGCACATAACCCCAGCCCAGGAAGCGCGTTTGAAAAAAAGGCACGTATTTTGCAATGGCTTCCCAATCCCGCATTAATTAGACTGCTTAAAGCCATGAAATACGATGGGCTTGTATTAGTAGACAATAACCGCATAGTGTGTTCCGTCCTATTCCAACGCCATGGAAGCGCACTGCACATGTTTTCCATTCAAACAGAAACCCCCTATCAGAATAGAGGAATCGCATTTCAGGAACTCAAACGATTCATTGAATACGCGAAAACAGTGCATGGAATCACGCACGTACGCCTCGGCGCTGGGAAAAACCCTTCCATGAACCGATTGTACGAACGATTCCGAGGAAAAGAACAGGAAATGGGAATAACACTTTTGAAAGATGGGTGGGTTGAATTAAAACGCCCAACCTCCCATTAAACCTCGGCGCTCTCCCCGGGCTTCAACAGCACTGGTTTTGTTTTCAGAATGCTTTTCTCAATGCGCTGCACGAACTCTTCCGGAGAAGCCTGAATCATGGAAAACGTGTTGTAATGCATGGGAATTACAATGCGCGGTTTCAGGGACTTGGTGGCTTTGACGGCATCCACTACATCCATGGTTATAGTGCCCCCAATGGGAAGCAGTGCGACGTCCGCAGTAAACGTGCTTGGATACTCTGACAGGTCTGTGTCGCCCGCATGGTACACGGATTCCCCATTGTGAGTCAGCTTGTACCCTAACGGGTAAAAGGCCTGCGGATAATGCGCGGTTTGGGCTTCAACCGAAACGCCCCGCACGCTCAACTTTGAACCCGTTTGAATAGGGCGCATGAGGCGCGGAGAAATCTTTAACTCGTTCAAAACCGATTGGTGGGCCACCACCGTTGCATTCCATTTTTCTGCCAGGTATTCCACGCTTTGCTTGTCAAAGTGGTCAAACACTTCGGATGTAATGAAAATCATGGAAATGCCCTTCAAATCATCCACTCCCACAGGGCATGAAACCAGGCGTTTCATTGCAGGGTCATCAGAGGAAGACTGTATGAAAGGGTCAAACAAAATGGTTTGTTCTCCCAGCTTTACTTGAAAAAATGAGTGCCCGTAAAACGAAACATGCATAAAAGGTCGCAATATGAAAGGGAGTGCGACTATAAATACCTGCCTCCTTTGAATGGAAAACGTTCACCCGGTGTCTGCGAGGCAAAATGCAACTAGAACTATTTAATAAGAGTTCAATTCAAACATACACGTATGCACGCACGCCCATACATAACCCTCTGTTTTGCTGTTTTATTCGCGCTTGCAATTATTTCAGTACACGCCCAGGAAGTGTCACGCGCAACCGAATCCCAGGTGGCCGCACACTACATCACAATTAAAATTGACGCAGGCGGAAATGCGTCCTTCACCGAACAATTTTATTTCAGGTTCTTTTCAGGCCAACAGGAATTGCTCGAACAGGACTTTGAAGAAAACTCTCCCAGCATTTTGTTCTGGCAAGCCGATTATCCTTTTGTCCACCCGCATTTTGGGGAATCCGGGGGGTGGGAGAACGTTGTATTCGAATTAAAAGAAGACGTGCTCTCAAACAAGTATTTGGAATTGCGGTACGATTTGAAAACGCCTTTTGCCCAGCCCAATGAACTTAACTCAACGCCGCGCGCGGATGCCTACCAGGTTTCAGATTCCCAATTTCAGCAATTCATCATCGCAGGGAATGTAAACATTCCATCAAACACCACCATGTTCATTGAATTGCCTGCAAACGCAACCGTAAACGCGTCCCTGCTCCCCTCCCAAGCAGAAGTGAGTGCAAATAAGGTCACGCTCAAGGCATTCGTTGGAAACCGGCTTGACATTCAGTACACGGTTCCAAAACCCATTGCCGAGCCGGTTGATGCAAGCAAACTCGTCCAAGGATTCCTGAACAGCCAATGGTTTGTGGTTGTGCTTGCACTCCTCCTTGCAGGAGGCGCAGTGCTACTCTTGGGCCGGGAAACGCTTGAACGCAAAATCGAAGACTTCATTGTAGAAAACACGGAATTCATTTCCCGCGAAGAAAAAGAAATTGACGTAGATGATGAATTAAAAAAAGCCGAGGCGACCATTCGTGGCGGAAAACAGTGAAGGGCCTTCCCTTGCCATGCTCTTCGGCATAAGCGTGGTTGGAACTGCATTTCTCCAAGCATTTCAAATCAGCGGGATACAAGCCATTGAATTGGTGGTGCCCATTGCCGTGTATGCGGGAGTGGTATATGGAATTGAAAAAGGAATACTCCTTGGAAGCGCGTCCTACCTGGTGCTTGGATTATTATTGAACACGCTCAACAGCGAACTCATTCTCTGGACCGCGCTTGCAGCAGGAATTGCCGGGGGCCTTGGGGGATGGCTTGCACAAAAAAAAGATGCGTCCATTGGAACCCTTGTATTTGCAACCCTTGCAGGAACGCTTGTATTCGAGTTGGCTATTGGATTGTACCTGGGGCAGCGCATTCCATTGGACCTTGATTCCTTTTTAGGTTCAGCGCCACGCTCTGGCATTCACCTTGCAACCAACCTCGTAATTGCAGGATTGCTTGCGACATTTCTGCCCAGGAAAAAAGGGTAAGCGTTTTCAGTGACTGCTTTTATTTCATGAAAGAAAAAAATACGGGTCCGAAGACCACGTATCCGGCCGTGTTTTTCGCCGGCCTTTTTCCCAAAAAGGCCTAATTAAAAACCGAAAAATACAAGCAAGGGCTTGAGAATCCACGTAAAATCCCCTGTCAACGCAGCGGCATAATCAAAACCATACGTGGCATAATAGGTAAGCGCCAGCACTGCAAGGACAAAGCCCGGCCACTTGTACTTTTCATTTTCAAACAAAACAAACCAAACGAATGCCAGGGACAGGAAAAGAATGGGGTAATGAACGGGCAGCCACCTGATTTCAAGAAACAACATTTTCATCACCCAAACCCAAATGCGTCCATTAATGGTTGAAACGCAAACGCCCAATCGCCCTGCAATGCATGTTCAGTGAAGCCCGGCATGAGGGTCATGAAGTAAAGAAGCGTAAGCACTACTACAAACCAAAACGTGCCATTCCTTAGTTTTCGGATGATAACTGCAGGAAATACCCAATAAAGGAGTGTGGCAAAAAAAACGAATTGCAGGAAAAAGCCGAAAATAGCGCCCGTGACAAGGCCTAAAATCGTCCATGCCAGGTAGAAGGGAAACTCTTTCTTGTTCAAATCAGCCGCCCACGGCCAGTAAAGGAAAAGCGCCAGGATAAAGAAAAACCACAAGTCCGCGCCAAAGAAATTGAACCCTGGAAAAATATCAGAAAGAGAAGTCATTGTACTATACTTTGGGCCAAAACCCTATTTAAATATTCACTAATTATAGTTAATTATTAGGTCTTTTTACTGGTTGAGCGTGCTTTTAAAGGCGCGCCGCAGTCCACGCAAGAACTGCCTTTAAACCCTGTTTTATAGGGTTTTCCACACCCCGTGCATACAAGGGAGAAGGCTTTAACGCGTTCAATGGGCTTTACTGCAATGCCTTGAAAGCCAATGCCCTTGGCTTTGAGCAGGTTTTGAATGGAATAATCGTCTGTCATCACAGTAAACAAGCGCTTTTCTTCCTGCCATTGAAAGGCCAAGGCCACCAATGCAACATCCGCCTCCGAAAGACGCCCCACTCCCTGCAGGTCTGCACACGCATGCACGGCCGCTATTTCCCCCGGCAACGGGTCTTCAATAACCAATCTGCCCTGGGCCAAGGCATTCTCTGCACGCAAGCGCACAGTATGCTCTTTTAACTCTGCAAACACAAGGGAAGGCATTACATAGGTTGCGTTTTTCTTGAATGACCATTCCATGGAGTGAATGAACGCGCCTGCATCCAGCAAAAACCAGTGCATGCACATACTGCGCAGCGCATGATTTAAGTGCGTTTTGGAAAGAAAAACCCTTATGAACGCGTTTGCCATTCAACTCCGCGAAAAGCTTGCTTCGCGGTTTTCAAGTGAAATGCAGGCGCTCCTGCCAAAAGGGTACCAGCGCCTGGGGCACGTGGGCATCGTGCAACTAGACCCCTTGCTCCAACCCCACTCCACTGAGATCGGCAAGGCCCTCCTGGAATTGGTTCCAGGCATTCAAACGGCATGCATGCGCACAGGAAAAATCACAGGCGCGTTCCGCCAACCCCCCATTGAATGGATTGCAGGAGAAAAAAACACGCAAGTAGAGCACCACGAACATGGATGCACGTTCGCATTCGACTGCGCCAAAATCATGTGGGCAAAAGGAAACGTAAGCGAACGCAAACGCATTTATGCAAGCGTGCAACCCGGCGAAAGGGTAATGGATTTCTTTGCAGGCATCGGGTACTGGACCATTCCCATTGCCAGGCATTCAAAACCAAAAAAAGTCATCGCATTCGAAGCCAATCCCCTTGCCGTAAAATACTTGCGAAAAAACATTTCACTCAACAAAATTGCCAAAGGCATAGTAGAAATTGCAGAAGGAAAATGCGAGGAAAAAAGCCCTGGTTTTGGGCGCACAGCCGACCGCATCCTCCTTGGATACATTCCAGCGCCCTTCTTTGCCCTGCCCAGCGCGCTTGCATGCATCAAGGAAAACGGAATTATTCACTTTGAAGGCACGGCATTTGCAGGGGGGGAAGGAAAACTGTTCGAGGAATGCCAGCGCATTGCACAAGGAAACAACATGAAACTCGAATTATTGCATACTACGCTGGTGAAACCCTTTGGGCCAAAAATCAACCATTACACGCTGGACCTGCGTTCAATCCCCCAACGAAGGTAAATTAAACCCTTTCAAAAAAACATTCATACCATGAACGCCCCTAAACACAACATGTTTGAAACAGCCAAGGAACGGCATGCAAAATTATTTGAAAGAGCCGTGCGCGAAGGAAAAGCCGACTCTGCCATGATTTCATTGTGCAAATGGCTGAACGCGCAAAAAGACTATTTTACCACGAGCAGTTGCAGCGGGCGCATTGCATTAATGGATTTGAACC
>JACQJG010000016.1 GCA_016198125.1 Candidatus Iainarchaeum sp.
ACGGACCACTCGCCTACTGCGTAAACATCAATTCAAACGACCCCACCCAAGCAGAAGACCCCAACAAACCCGCCTGCTACTGCGCAAAAAAGAAACTACCCCCACCCCCACCACCCTAACAACCTGCACGGATTACTTCCACCTAAACCCGCGCCAGGGTACCCTTAAATACTTCTTTAATATTATCTCAAGCGGTTTTTATGGCCGACGTGGGAATACGTTCAAAAGATACCATTGCCTTGATAATTGCGCTTGTGCTCATCATGGGAGTGGCCGTTGTGCTAGTGCAGGAAACCTCCACCCTTGCACTGGCAACCGCTCACCAGCCAGCTCCCACTCATTCAAATCCCTCTGCTTCCCCGGGGCCTGGGTTAAATCCGTCGTTTGACTCTGCCATCGTAGTTGGAAGCACAGATTATAGCACTAACAGCATGCTTTCCCTTATTGACCTAGATACATTCGATGTGAAAAACATCCAGGTTAACGTAGCCCCGGAGTATTTTAAGGGGGTCAAAATACACCGTGGCAAAGAAAAGATTCATGCGTATGTACGCTCTGAAGGCTATTATAACGGGGATTACCATGCAAGCCTCCATGTAATAGACTTGAAAACTGGCGCTTACATAAAAAAAATGTGGTCAGGAAAGCATATCTCAAGTTTCAAGGAAACTCCGAATGGAAAATACCTCTTTCTGACTGATGGACTGGGGGGAGTTCATGTATTTAACACTGGTTCTGAAGAACTTGTAACAACCATCCAACTAAACCCCATAAACGTGACCTATGACCCCTATATGAAGGTGGACTTTAGTTATGATAGCAAGTGGGCCTATGTTTTGGAAGTCAATGGAATAAGAGTTTCGGTTATTGATATAGAAACGTTCACTAAAGTAAAAGAACTCGCAACGAACTCTCCTGTTATTGTCAACATTGGCAGTTCTACTTTTGGGCTTGAAGCCCATGGAACCGATTTTTATTGGACGAACACGCATACATCAGATTACTACAATTGCGGTCTTCAATATGGAGACGCAATTACAACCACTACTGGGGAATATTTGCCCTCTATTCCTTGTCCAACAGACACCGAATTGAGTGACCTTGGACCTTATTTTTCTGGTTTTATTGCCATCAGTTCCTCTGAAATTTTTGGCCAGGACCCCGGCAACCTTGAACTGGTAAACGCGAGCGGCGCTGCCCCCACTAATCATTGTACGTTTTCCACTCCCAATGGAACGGCTGGGAAGAATTATATTGCAGGGGGTCTTTCATTCACGCCTGATTCGCAATACTTGTACTATGTAATATGGAATGCTAAGCCACATCAAGTTGTTGCAGTCTATACCGCCAATTGCACGATCACCGGCATTGCATTCCCCCAAAACCAGAATCTGGGCCTTGGAGGCGGGGGCGTGGTTACTTTAGATGGTAAATACTATGCATTCACAATAAAGGAATATCCCCCCACTGAGAGTTCTTCAATAGCGTTTTTAAACACTGCAACAAGCCAAATAGACAAAACCATTCAATTGCCCCTCCCATTGCCAACGGCTATAGCCCTTGTTGGAGGAGAGGCGCAATGACAAACGACCCTGTTTTGGGCAAGCCTTAAATAGAAAAGCAAGGTAATGCCTTTGTGAATAGTGTGGCTAAAACGTACCAGTTATTTATCAACGCCAAATGGGTAAAGCCTGCCTCGCGAAAATGGAATTCCATAAAAAGCCCGGCAGATGGAAGGACGTTGGCGCGCGTGGCTGTGGGAAATGAAAAGGACGCGCAAAAGGCCATTGGAGTCGCGCGCAAGGCGTTTGATTCAGGGGTTTGGAGCGGTAAAACGCCTGGAGAGCGGAGCACGGTTTTGCTCAGGCTTGCAGACCTGCTTGAAAAGAACACTCCACGCCTGGCCAAATTGGAGAGTTTGAACCAGGGAAAAACCATCAAACAGTCTTTGGAATCGGATTTTCCTTTCAGCGTGGACAACATTCGTTTTTTTGCGGGAATGTCGCGCAACTTGGAAGGAAAAGCGGCTGCTGAATATGCAGGATTTGGAACAAGTTATTTGCGTCGTGAGCCCATTGGGGTTGTTGCGTGCATTGTTCCGTGGAATTATCCGTTGTTCATTGCAGTATGGCAAGGCATTCCCGCGCTGGCCATGGGAAACACCGTGGTGGTAAAGCCTGCGAGTCATACTCCAATCACGTTGCTGGAGTTTGCGGATTTAACTGCGCAGGCAGGCATCCCGCCGGGCGTTTTCAATGTAATTACAGGGCCCGGAGAAGTGATTGGAACCGAGCTTGCGTCCAATCCAAACGTGGACATGGTTGCAGTCACGGGAGACATTGAAACAGGAAAAAAAGTCATGGCCAAAGCCGCTGGAACGCTAAAAAAAGTGCACCTGGAATTGGGAGGCAAAGCGCCTTTCATTGTATTGGACGATGCCGATCTGGATGCGGCAAGCGAGGGCGCTGTAGTGGGGGGTTTCATTAACGGCGGGCAGGACTGCACGGCTGCCGCAAGGCTTTATGTGCATGAACGCGTGCACAAAAAGTTTGTGCAGTTGCTCGTGCAAAAAGCCAGGCGCATGCGCGTGGGGCATTCATTGAACAAAGGTACAGACCTTGGGCCGCTGGTGAGCGAAACTCATTTGGAACGCGTGCAATCGTTCATTGAAACAGGAAAAAGGGAAGGGGCTAAACTCGCGTTGGGGGGAATGCGTTCAACGGATAAATTATTGGCCAAAGGAAATTATTTGATGCCTACTATTCTAATGAATGTAAAACAGCATTCAACGGTGTGCCAAAAGGAAATTTTTGGACCGGTACTTGCAGTGCTGAAATTCAAATCAGACGAGGAGGTTGTGCGCATGGCCAATGATGTAAAGTATGGACTTGCAGGCTCCATTTGGGGAAAGGACATTACGCGCATTACACGCATGGCAAACAGGCTGCGCTTTGGAGAGGTTTGGATTAACGACCACGGCATTCTTGCAAGCGAAATGCCCCATGGGGGGTACAAGATGAGCGGGAGCGGAAGGGATTTGAGCGCGTATGCATTGGAAGAGTTCACGCAGCTCAAACACGTGTATGTTGACTTGACGGGAAAAAAAAGAAAGCCATGGTATTACACCGTGTATGGGAAAAAGTGAGCGTTATGGGGGTTATTCGCATTCGCACAAAAATTCCCGGGCCTAAAAGTACTGCATTGATTCGTGTGCGCAATGAAAGCGTTTCACATGCAACGTTTGGCGCAATTCCCATTTTTGTAAAACGCGCGCAGGGCGCGCGCGTGGAAGACGTGGATGGAAATTCTTTCATTGATTTTACCGGAGGATTGGGCGCCAACAATGTGGGGCATTGCAATCCACGAGTAGTGAAAGCCGTTAAGGCGCAGGCTGACAGGGTTTTGCACACGGATTTCAGCGTGACCATGTATGAATCCTATGTGCGCCTTGCACGCGCGCTATGCAAAGCAGCGCCTGGGAAATCCGAAAAAAAGGCCATGTTTTTTAATTCCGGGGCAGAGGCCGTGGAGAACGCGCTCAAAGTGGCGCGGTACAATACCGGAAGGCCTGGAATCATTTGCCTGGAAAACGCGTTTCATGGAAGGACCAACATGCTCCTAACGCTCACAAGCAAGTTTTACCCGTACAAGAAAGGCTTTGGGCCGTATGCAGAAGAAGTGTACAGGCTTGAATTCCCGGACGTGTACAGGCGCCCGGAGCACTTGAGCGAAAAAGAGTTTGTGGATTACCACATTGAACAGGCAAAGGAATTTTTTGTAGACAACACAAGTGAAAGCAATACGGCCTGCCTGGTCATGGAACCCGTGCAAGGTGAAGGGGGCTTTAATATTCCGCCAAAAAAATGGGTGCAGTTTCTGTACCGGCATTGCAGGGAAAACGGAGTTCTTTTCATTTCAGATGAAGTCCAAACAGGTTTTGGCAGGACTGGAAAAATGTGGGGCATTGAGCACTTTGAAATTGAGCCGGACATTGTCACCATGGCCAAGTCCATTGCTGGAGGCCTGCCGTTGGGGGCTGTAGTGGCGCGCAAACATTTAATGGACCATGTCCATGTCTCGGGCCTTGGCACCACGTTTGGCGGAAATCCACTTGCATGCGCCGCAGGCGTGGCAGTGCTGGAAGAATTCAGGCAAAAAAAACTGTTGCGCCGCGCCCAGGAAATTGGAAAAATAACCCTGAAACGCTTCAAGGAATGGGAGGAATGCTCTCCCATCGTTGGAAATGCGCGTGGAATAGGGGCCATGAATGCCATTGAACTGGTGAAAGACAAGGAATCCAAAGAACCCAACAAGGAAGCCGTTGGAAAAATAATCAAGTATTGTTATGAGCGAGGCGTGTTGCTGCTTTCCGCAGGCATGCACGGCCAGGTCATTCGTACTCTAATGCCACTGGTCATTACAAGAGAAGAATTGGCGGAAGGCTTGGATGTACTGGAGGAAGCTGTTTTTCGCATGGGGGGCAAAAAGTGAGCAAAATTGCAGTAGTGGGGGGAACGGGGAGCATGGGCAGGGTCATTGTGCGCGATTTAATGGAAACTGCGCACGGGCATGAAATCATTGTCATTGGAAGAGACAAGAAAAGAATTGCCAACGCTTTAAAGTCTTACAGGAAAAAAAACGTCCTTGGAAGGCTCGGCGATGCGTCCCATTCAAAGGCGCTTGCACGCGCATTGAAAGGGTGCAAGGTGTGCATAAACGCGGCACAATACGAGTTGAATGTGAATGTGATGCGCGCGTGCATTAAAGCAAAATGCCATTACCTGGACTTGGGGGGCTTGTTTCACATGACGCGCAGGCAGTTAAAACTGCATGGAACGTTTAAGCGTGCAGGACTGCTTGGCATTTTGGGCATGGGGGCAGCGCCTGGAATTACAAACATGCTGGCGTGGGAGGCTTCAAAAAAATTGGACACGGTAGAACGTGTTCACATCCGCGTGGGAGGCAGGGATTTCACAAAAGCAGGGAATGAAGTGCCTTTAGTATTTGCGTACTCCATTCAGACCCTACTCGAAGAGCATTCAAAAAAGCCCATGGTATTTGAACGTGGAAAGTTTAAGGAGGTATTGCCGCGCACGGGAATGGAATCCTATGCATTTCCAGCGCCCATTGGAAGACTCAAAGCCCTGCACACTCTTCACTCGGAAGTGGCCACGCTCCCGGTATCCTTGAAAAAGAAAGGCATTCGTGCATGCAATTTTAAGATTGCGTTTTCAGAAGACTTTGAGCAAAAAGTAGGCGCGCTCGCAGAACTGGGTTTTGCTTCGCTTGAACCCATAAAAACCCGAGGAATATACATAACCCCGATGGAATTTTCAGTTAAAGTCCTTTCCCGGTTGCCCAAACCCAAAACGTGCCCGGTGGATGTGGAAGTGTTGCGTGCCGAGGTCATTGGAAAAAGAAAAAAGAAGCAGGTGCGCGTGCTTGCCGATGCCTGGGCGCATTCTTCCCCCAAATGGTGTTTTTATGCCGGGGACGTGGACACCGGATACCCTATTTCCATTGCAGCCCAAATGGTGGCAGATGATTTGATTTGTGCAGCAGGCGTTTTCCCGCCTGAACTCATCGTGCCTGCCAAGCCTTTTTTCAGGGAATTGAAAGAACGCGGAATCAGGGTTTCCATGCGGGTAGGGCGTGCATGACATGACTTCCTACATTGAATCAATGAATCCTGCCACTGGAAGGCTGATCAAAAAATATTCCCTTGCTTCCCAGGCCAAGCAGCGCACCGTGCTCCGATTGGCCCGGCGTGCAGGGAGGCACTGGAAAAAAATTCCTTTCACGCGCAGGCACGCGCTCCTGAAAAAACTGGCCCTGCGCCTGCGCGCGCGCAAAGACCGTTTGGCGCGCTTGATTTCACTTGAAATGGGCAAACCCGTCATGGAGGCGCGCAGTGAAATTGAAAAGTGTGCGTGGGCATGTGAATATTATGCGGAAAACAGCGAAGCGTTTTTGCATTCCATGGATGTTTCAACGGATGCAAAAAAAAGCTTTGTACGGTTTGATCCGTTGGGGGTTATTCTTGGAGTCATGCCGTGGAATTTTCCTTTTTGGCAGGTGTTTCGCTTTTCCGTTCCCTGTTTGGCTGCAGGGAACACAGTAATAGTAAAACATTCCAGCACGGTGCCTGGTTGTGCCATTGAAATTGAAAAGACTTTTTTTGCTTCGGGTTTTCCGCGGGGCGTGTACCAGAACGTGGTTACGGATGCAAAAGGCATTTCATGGTTCATCCCCAACGTTCAAGGCGTTTCGCTCACTGGAAGCGTGGAAGCAGGAAGGATGATTGGCCAGCAGGCCGGGTTTCACTTGAAACCAATAGTATTGGAATTGGGGGGTTCTGACCCTTTTGTGGTGATGGGAGACGCAGATGTGAATAAAGCATGTCAAGGCGCGGTAAAAGGGCGCTTTGTGAACGGCGGTCAAAGCTGCATTGCCGCCAAGCGGTTCATTGTGGTAAGGAAAAAATACAAGGCCTTTGTTCAAAACCTTGTCAGATTGGTACGGCAATTAAGGGTTGGAAGCCCTTTGAATGCTGCCACTCAAATAGGCCCGCTGGCAGGAAAAGCCATACTTGAAAACCTTGAACGCCAGGTCCTTGCTTCTACCCATCTGGGCGCGCGCATTGCATGCGGAGGATTTCGCTGGCCAGGCCCTGGTTTTTTTTATGCGCCCACTGTTTTAACTCACGTGAAAAAAAACATGCCGGTGTGGAATGAAGAAACGTTTGGACCTGTTCTTCCAATCCTGCGTGTGCGCAGTGACAAGGAAGCATTGCGCGCAGCCAATGAAACGCGTTTTGGGCTGGGGGCAAGCCTTTGGACTGCCCATACAAAAAAGGCCCTGGAATGGGTAGAAGAAGTGGAAGCAGGATTTGTGGCCATCAACGGCACAGTGGTTTCAGACCCGCGCCTTCCTTTTGGCGGCATTAAAGACTCGGGCATGGGCAGGGAACTTGGGCTGTGGGGAGTTAGGTCGTTTGCGAACGTTAAAACGGTGGTTGTTCATGGCTGATTCACAAAACGCTGTGGAAAAATCGGACGAGAAAATCATTCAAAAATGCGTGTTAAAATCCAAGGTCTTGTTTGACAAGACGCTGAAAAAAGAAGCGTATGTGTGCTCGCGGTTCACGCAAAAAGACATTATGCGGACAGCCAAAGCATACCTGGAAATCATTCACTGCAGGCAGTTGAATGCGTCCATGAAACGCAACGTGCTCCAGCACACCGTTGAAAACCTGTACAATTACTACAACAAAGGGTACTTGGAATACCGAAAGTCTGTTACTGAAGCAGGAGACTTTGCGGCCATTGAATGGGAAGGCAGAGGAAGCATCATCAAAGACCTGTTCGGGCGCACGTACATTGACATGCTCGGAGGATACGGCATTTACAATGCAGGCATCCGGCACCCTGAAATTGTCGGCGCCGTGCGCGCCCAGCTTGAACGCATGCCCTTGAATTCGCAGGAACTCCTTGAACCCCTGCGCGGGGGTTTGGCGCAAATCCTGGCAGAACTCGCGCCCGGAGACTTGCAGGGCGCATTCTTCATCAACAATGGAACGGATGCCGTAGAAGGCGCGTTAAAACTGGCGCGCTTGTACACGGGAAAGCCCGGGTTTATTTCAACGTTGAATGGCTTTCACGGAAAATCCATGGGATCGCTTTCCCTCATGGGGAAGACTGTTTACAGAAAACCCTTTGAACCCCTATTGGATCACGTGCACTTTGTTCCATTTGGAAATGCACGCGCACTGGAAGAGGAGTTTGAAAAATTGGAGGACGTTGGAGAAGAAGTTGGCGCGTTTGTGGTAGAACCTGTGCAGGGAGAAGCAGGCATCATTGTCCCGCCAGACAATTACCTTCCGCGCGTGCGAAGGATTTGCTCCAAGCACAAAGCCCTCCTCATATTAGACGAAGTGCAGACAGGCATGGGGCGCACGGGAAAAATGTTTGCATGCGAGCACTACAATGTTGTACCGGACATTCTGTGTTTGGGAAAAAGTTTGGGCGGGGGAGTAATGCCCTTGTCTGCATTCATGGCTTCCAGCAGGGCGTGGTCCAAGCTGGAGGACAACCCTTTCATCCACACGTCCACTTTTGGGGGAAACGCGCTGGCGTGCGCGGCAGGCATTGCAGGCATTCACGTGCTCTTAAAAGAACGCCTACCAGAGGCTGCTGAACAAAAAGGTTCCTGGTTGCTGGAACGCCTGCGCAGAATTCACGCCCGGCACAAGGACCTTATCCTTGACGTGCGGGGCAAGGGTTTGATGATTGGAGTAGAATTCCACACGAATGAAACAGGGTATGCCGTGGCCGCGGAATTGTTTCACCGGGGAATACTGGTGGCAGGCACTTTAATCAGCGCAAAAACCATCCGATTGGAGCCCGCACTGAACATTCCCCAAGAGTTATTGAGCACGTTCCTGAACCGGTTTGAGCGTGCGCTAAAAGCAGTTAAAGCCCAAAAAACAGGTCCTGCGCTCAAAAAACAAGAGCACGTGAAAACATGAACGCCTAGTAAGGGATATGCACGAAAGTGTCTATTTATGGATAAACAAAAAAAAACTGGGCTTTTAGGTTTCTTCCTGGATCCATTCTTGGATGACTTTCATTTCACTTTTGAAATCGGGCAACTTTCCAAATGCAATGTATCCCAGCTCCCTTTTCCATCCTTGTTTTTTTTCTTGAAGTTTTTTTAGAAATAGTCTTTGATCAAATCTTTCATTATAGTATTTCATTTTTTGATTGATTAATTTTAGGTCGAAAGAGATCTTTTTCTCCCGAATGAGAAAGGCCAAATCGAAAACATCCCGGGGTTTGTCGCGTGTCATGATCGCCCGCACTTTTTCAGCCGATACTTCCTCCAACGCCATTCCATTCAATAGCTTGGTTTGAAACCCATAGTTTTCATTTTTGAGCGAAAGAGGGATGGTTTCTCGCAGGATGTTTTCGCGCAGACTGATTTCCACATACACGAAAGAGGTACTTTGTTTTCCTTTGTACAATGGACCCTCTGAAGCAATCCGAAAGCTCGTCCCTTGGACGGATCCTTCCATCCTTTTCCCTTTTGCCTTAATTTGAAAATTTTCAAGGGTGTTAAGGGTGTTTTCCATTATTTTTCCGGGCAGTTTTTGGGAAGCCGTAAAATCCAAGTCTTCGGAAAACCGTAGGAGGTGATGGAAAAACCAGAGATAGGTCCCTCCCTTGAACACCAGAGGGTATTCCGCTAGGGAAACGAGGACGGCATTTTGGATGTAGTGTTTCTCCTGTTGCCAGGGTTTCATGTTGTTTAGCTTGGCGAGTTCCAGGAGTTTTTCCTTATCAATCATTTCATTTCCCCCTCAATTCTCTTTCGCGTTTTCTCCGGAATCTTGTCCAGCAATTGGTTCAACCGCCTCCGATTAATCTTTTTCATCAATTCGGCCACCGTACTTTTTGAATAGGCCCGCAAATAGAGCCCATCGATCAACGCTTTTTCGGGAATCGCCAAAAAATAATAATCGTTATCTGCCTTTACGCGTTCAAACCCAAAGAATAACGATGAAGGGATGCGATGATAATTGACCCCCACCCCCGGAAGCCGGCGGGCGACCTTGGGGGTGACACATTCAATATCGGCCGGCACTTGCTGGATCAATTGGTGCATGAGCAAGGCACTGTAAAGAGAAATGTACGCGGGTTCGATGAGTTGGGTTGCAACGACGTAATCATCATTCGTGAAGGCGATCTTACCGCGTACCAATCGCCGAGCCAACTTTTTTCGCACGAGACGGGAAGCATATACCTTAGCAGTTAATTTGGACGAACTAATGAGATTAGCCAGTTGCTGGACGGAAAATACCGCCCGACCACTCCTCAGGGCTTTATCCCGAATCTCATACAAATTCATTGTTTCACCCAGGTAACAGAATTGTTACCCCCATAAAACGACTCTTTTCTTAATAAAGCTGCGCCCGCTTCACTCATTTCAACAGTATAACAGAATTATACGCAGATCAAAGAAAAAGTATTATCAAAACAATTCAAGGACGGATTGCAAGGCGTTTATGGTATAATTGATCCCAACGTTTTTGAAAAACACCAAAAGGCATTGTTAGAAATGGAATAACTTCCATCAAAATTATTAAGTCCAATAGAATTGACATTACCATTAAAGGCAACTAGCCAGAACCTTATTCTACGAACAGATGCCCACGACGGGCATTTAGCCTCTTAAAAGAGGCGTCTACGAGTTAGTTTTAAAATGGTTTCTGTGAAATTGGAATGTAGGCATTAATATATTAGTGTCCAGCGATTTTTTTGAGTGAGCGTGCGCGGGCAAGGGTTCAAATCATTTGCAGTCATTAATCGTCTTTACAGACCCCTTTCTGTGCGCCTTGCCGTTGGACGTTGGCCACATAGTGGGATTCGCGTCATAGCGGGGAAAAGGGGGTTTTAGGGCAGATGATTAAACGGCTTTCCGACCACGTGTTAGTGCCACGCCATGAAGTGGTTTCACGCGAAGAGGAAGCCCAGGTGCTCACCAAATTAGGCGTGGAAAAGGAAAAACTGCCTGTTATTCTTGAATCCGATCCCTCGGCCATGGAAGTAAAAGCCAAGAAAGGGGATTTGGTTCGCATTGTACGCAAGAGTCCCACTGCAGGCGAAACCATTTATTACAGGCGGGTGGTGGGGTGAAGGGAACCACCGTTGACTTAAGCAATACGTGGGCGCTTGTACAATCCTATTACAACAACCGGTCCATTGCCCAGATGGAAACCGAGTCATTCAATCAGTTTGTAGATGAAAAACTGCCGGAAATCATTTCAGAAAACAAGTCCATTGCCCCCAAGATTGAAGAAGTCAAAGTGGAATTGGAAGCCATTGAAGTCCAGCGCCCGCGCATCATTGAGGCGGATGGAAGCCCGCGCAACGATTTTTACCCCATGGAAGCGCGCATCCGCAACCGAACGTATTCAGCGCCTTTATTCTTAACCATGCGCATGCTTCGCAGGGATGTAGAACAGGATTTGAAGAAAACGTACATTGGCGAATTGCCCATCATGCTTAAAAGCAACCGGTGCTGGCTGGCAGGAAAAACCCCGGAAGAAGTGATTGCAATGGGCGAAGACCCGCTTGACTTTGGAGGGTATTTCATTGTCAATGGCTCTGAAAAAGTGCTGATCACGCAGGAGGTTCTTGCATCGGACCGCGTGATTTTAAGCGAGAAAACAGGGGACAAGGTTACTGCGGAAGTCATTTCAACCCGGGGGGCATTCAAAGGCCGTGTAAGGATCATGCGCAACAAGGACGGCATTTTAAGCGTTACATTCCCTGCATCTCCAAGAAAGCTGCGCTTGTTCGTGCTCCTGAAGGCATTGGGATTGAAGAACGACGAGGAAATTACCAAGGCATTCGCAAACACCAAGGAAGTGCAGAACGACGTGCTGTTGAACCTGGAGAACATGGAAATCAAAGACGAGGAAGAGGCCTTGGACCGCATTGGAAAATATGTGGCTCCCGGCCAGGTCATTGATTATCGTTTGCGCCGCGCCCAGGAAGTCATTGACGCGTTCCTGTTGCCCCACATTGGCCAGGGAAAAGACCAGCGCCTGGCAAAGGCCTATTACCTGGCCATGATGGCTGAACGCGCAGTGGAACGCGCCCATGGTTTGAGGGGCGAAGATGACAAGGACCATTACGCAAACAAGCGCTTGGAGTTAAGCGGAAAACTCATGGAGCACTTGTTCAGGTACAGTTTCAAGTACTTTGTCAAGGATTTAACTTTTCAAATTGACCGCACCATTACAAGGAGAAGGAAATTGAACATTTCCACGGTTGTAAGGCCTGGCGCTATTTCAGAGCGCATCCGGTTTGCCATGAGCACGGGAAACTGGATTGGGCGTTCTTCCGGGGTAAGCAAGTTCATGGACCGCGTGAACTACCTGGCGCCGCTCACGGATTTGCGCAAAGTTAAAAGTCCGTTGAACAAGAACCGGGAATTGTATGAGGCAAGGGACGTGCATGGAACGCACTGGGGGAGGTTAGACCCCATTGAAACGCCGGATGGACCCCAGTGTGGATTGGTGCGCAACTTGAGTTTGCTTGCCGAGGTCACAACAGAAAAAGACCCTGTTGGAATTGAAAAACTATTGCATGAAATGGGAGTCAAATTGAAGTAATAGCGTAAGCAGGTATTCGTATGAACGTTGAAGGAAAAGTGTACGTGAACGGGAAGCTCATCGGGTTTCACAAGGACATTGAACAATTAACAAAGGAATTGGTTGCGCGCAGGCGTCAGGGAAAGCTAAACTATCAAATCAACATTTCCTATCACGAGGATACAAGGGAATTGTACATTAACACGGATGCCGGCCGCGTGCAACGCCCGCTCATTGTAGTTGAAAACGCCAAGCCGCGTCTCACCAAAGACCACATCCGGCAGGTGGAAGAAGGAAAACTGAGCTGGATGGACCTGATCAACAAGGGCATCGTGGAATACTTGGACGCCGAAGAAGAAGAAAATACGCTTGTAGGAACAGACGAGAACGAGTTAACAGAGGACCACACGCACATGGAAATCAATCCCACAGGAATTCTCAGCATCATAACGTCCATGATTCCCTATTTGGAAAACAACATGGCGGGAAAGGCTTTGCACGGAGCCAAAATGTTCAAGCAAGGCCTTGGAATCGGGTCTGTGAATTACAATCTGCGCACGGACACCGAAGGCTACTTGATGTATTACCCCCAAAGAGCCCTGGTTAAAACGCGCACCATGGACTTGCTGCAATCCGATAAGCGCCCGGACTTGCAGAACTTTGTAGTGGCCATCATGCCCTTCATGGGATTCAACATGGCGGATGCCGTGGTGTTGAATAAAGGCGCTGTTGACCGGGGGCTGGGCAGAAGCGTGTACTTCCGCATGTATGAGGCCGAGGAAGTGCGGTACCCTGGAGGACAAATTGACAAGTTTGAAACACCTTCAGAAGACATAGTGGGTTATTTGTCAGAAGAATTTTACAAGAAATTGGGCGCTGACGGGTTGGTGGAACCGGAAATGCAGGTGTTTGATAAGGACGTTATTATTGGAAAAACGTCTCCGCCAAGGTTCTTGGAGGAGATAACAGATTTTGGAGTCATTCAGGAAAAGCGCCGTGAATCCTCAGTGGTTGTAAAAAAGGGAAAAGAAGGCGTTGTGGACAAAGTGGTGGTTACCGAAGGCCCGGATGGAAGCAAGCTGGCCAAAGTGAAACTGCGCACCGAGCTTTTTCCTGAGCCTGGGGACAAGTTTGCAAGCAAGCACGGCCAAAAAGGAGTGGTTGGCGCAGTCATACCTGAAGAGGACATGCCCTTTACTGAACAGGGCATTCGCCCGGACCTCATATTAAACCCGCATTCCATTCCAAGCCGTATGACCATTGGCCATTTGATTGAAATGCTTGCAGGAAAAGCCGCTTCGGTGGGCGGAGAAATTGTAGACGGAACACCATTCAACGTGGAATCGCGGGACCAGTTAAAGAAAGTGCTTGTTTCGCATGGATTCAGAGAGGATGGAAAAGAAGTATTCTATGATGGCATCACGGGAAAAAAAATCACGGGAGAAATTTTTACCGGAGTAGTTTCATACAGGCGCTTGTTCCACCTGGTTTCACACAAAATCCAGGCACGTTCAAGAGGGCCTGTGCAGATTCTCACCCGCCAGCCCACGGAAGGAAAAGAAAAGGAAGGCGGCCTGCGATTTGGGGAAATGGAAGGCGAAACGCTTGTAGGCCACGGGGCTGCCATGCTCTTGCAGGAAAAATTCATTGAAGATTCGGACAAAGTAACAGAACTTGTGTGCGCTTCCTGCGGGGTCATTGCAGTGAATGACACCATTCGCAGGAAAAGGTATTGCCCCTTGTGTGATAGCGCCAATATTTACCCGGTTCAAATGAGTTATGGGTTCAAGCTTTTATTGGACGAATTGAAGGCGTTGGGCATTTACCCAAAACTCGTGTTGGGAGACAAAGCATAGGGGAATGAACATGTTGACCAAGCGCATTGAAGCCATTGAATTTGCCGTGTTAAGCCCGGACATGATCCGAAAAATGTCTGCCATTGAAATAAAGGTGCCTGACACGTATGACAAAGACGGGTATCCCATGGAAGAAGGGTTAATGGACCCCCACCTGGGGGTTATCAATCCTTCCCTGCGGTGCAAGACGTGCGGCCAGAAGATGAAGCAGTGCCCCGGGCATTTTGGAAGCATGGAACTCGTAAGGCCGGTCATTCACCCCAAGTTTTCAAAGAACCTTGAAACCCTGCTCATGGCCACGTGCAGGGAATGCGGGCGCATTGTACTGAAAGATGAACAGTTAAAAGACATCATTGATGCAACCAAGGACAGGTCCTTGGATGACCGCGTGAAAATCCTTGTCAAGAAAACAAAGGCCAAGCAGAAATGCCCCCAATGCAACGCCGAGCGCAAGCAGATTCTCCTGGACAAGCCCACTAATTTTTTCCATGACAAGGACCGCATTTACCCCACGCAAATACGCGAATGGGTGGAAAAGATTCCATCCAAAGACCTTGAATTGTTTGGATATGAAGCCGAGCGCATCCGGCCTGAATGGTTCATTTTAACGGTTTTACAAGTCCCTCCTATCACCATTCGCCCGTCCATTACCTTGGACACTGGAATCAAGTCCGAAGACGATTTGACCCACAAGCTCGTGGATGTTATTCGCATTAACGCGCGCTTAAAAGACAACATTGAAGCAGGCGCGCCCCAATTAATCATTGAAGACTTGTGGGATCTGCTTCAATACCATGTAACCACGTACTTTGACAACAACTCTGCAGGCGTTCCACCGGCCAAGCACAGAAGCGGAAGAAGCCTGCGCACGCTGGTGCAGCGCTTGAAGGGAAAAAAAGGAAGGTTCAGGTACAATTTGACTGGAAAGCGGGTTAATTATGCGGCAAGAACCATTGTAACGCCCGACCCTTTCCTGTCCATCAACGAAGTGGGCGTTCCAAAGGAAATTGCAAACGATTTGACAATACCTGAATATGTAACCACGTTCAACCTTGAACAATTCAAAAAAGACATTAAGAATACAAACCGCGTAATTTACGTAACGCGCCCCAATGGCCTGCGCAAAAAAGTCGGCGATTTAAACAAGGATGAAATCATAGCTGAACTTGAACTGGGGTGCAAGATTGAGCGCGTGCTTGAAGACGGGGACATTGTACTGTTTAACCGCCAGCCTTCCCTTCACAGGTTATCCATGATGGCCCATACGGTCAAGGTAATGCCGGACCGCACCATTCACATGAATCCAACCGTCTGTCGTCCCTACAACGCAGATTTTGACGGAGATGAAATGAATCTTCACGTACCTCAGACCGCGGAAGGCAAGGCCGAAGCACGTGAACTCATGTACGTGCAGGACCAGATCATTTCCCCCCGGCATGGAGGGCCTGTGATTACCCTCATGGAAGACGGCGTTTCAGGGTTATTTTTGCTGACATTAAAGTCAACAGAGTTCACGCCTGCAGAAGCCATGAATTTTTTCTATGAAATCGGGTTAACGGACATTCCAAAACCCGACCGCGGAAAAAACTATTCCGGAAGGCTCGTATTCTCCCAAATCCTGCCCAAAAACTTTAACATTGAATTTCCCAGTTACACTTCGCGCCTGCTCCTGCAGGCCGGCCTTATTGCAGACCCGAAAGAGGACAAGGAATTTGATTCCTACGTGCGCATTGAAAATGGAAAACTCGTAACTGGAATCATTGATCAAGCCGCATTGGGCGAAGGCACTGGGCGCATTATTGATGTGCTTGCACGCGAATACCCAAAAGATGTGCTGGAAAAGTTTTACAGGGACACGAATCGATTGGCCGTGTACATGGTCACGCGCACGGGCATAACGGTTGGATTGGACGAATTTGAACCGTCAGAAACCGTGCTGCGCGCCAAAGAAGACGCTGTGCGCGAAGAGCTCTTGGAAGCCGAAGAACTCGTGCGCAAACTCAAGTCCAATCAGTTGGAGCCCATTCCTGGAAGGCAGGTTCAGGAAAGTTTTGAAATTTACATGCTTCGCCTGGGCGCCAAGCAAAAATCCAAAGTGGAAAAACAAATCATCAGCGAAAAAATCCGCGAGGTCATTGGAAGGCCGCGGCCAAAGTACAATACTACTACCATGATTCTAAGCGGGGCAAGAGGCGGAATGACCAATTTAACCAACCTCATGGGGCTGTGGGGGCAGGCATCTGTAAGAGAAGGCAGGCCCAGAAGAGGGTACAAGAAAAGGCTTATCACCATCAACAAACCAGGAGACGTGGGCGCAATTGCTGGTGGGTTTATCCAGCACAATTTCATGGAAGGCATGAAAGTGCGCGAATACTTTTACCATTCCATGGGCGGCCGCCAGGGAGAAGTGGACACCGGGGTTTCAACCAAAGTGTCAGGGTACTTGTACCGGCGCCTGGCCAACTCGTTGAAAGACCTGGTGGTCAATTACGATGGCACTGTGCGCACGGCGAACAAGAACATCATACAATTGGTTTACGGAGAAGACGGCGTCTTCCCGGCAAAAACAAAACGCGGAAAAGTGGACATCAAAGAGCTTTTGCGGAGGTCCACTCAAAAGGAAAAGTGAACGGTGACTTTTATGCCAGAAAAACCGGTGAAAGAAAAGAAAAAAGACCTTGAAAAAAACGTGAAAAAGGAAAAGCCCGCGCGCAGGCGCAGGCACGAAGAGCCGTTGACCGAAGGCGGGGAACCACTGCCCCCACTGGAGTTCATTGACTATTTTGCCAAACACGGGCTGCCCAAGCACGTGTACGAGGAAATTGTTAAGTCGGTCAAAGACCAAAATTACACGGACACTCAACTCAAAGAAGTTATTGAAAAAGTCCGCGAAACCTTTTATCATTGGAAGGCAGAACCAGGAGAAGCCGTTGGCATTGTTGCCGCGCAGTCCCTTGGAGAGCCTGGAACGCAGTTGACGTTGAGAACCAAGCACTTTGCGGGAGCAGCAGAGGTATCCGTTGGAAGCGGAATCCAGCGCGTGGAAGAAATTGTGGATGGAAGGAACAAGGCCAAGTACCCTTCCATGACCATTTACTTTTTGGACGGGGAACTCAAAAAAGAAAGAGAAAAGGCGCGCGCATTTGCCAATGCACTGCTTGACACGCGCGTAATGGACGTTATTGAGTTAAAAGAGGATTTTTTTGAAAAAACAGTTACCCTTAAATTAAAGGAGCATGACCTGCAGGAGAAAAACATTGACGGCAGGCGTTTGCTGGAGAAAATAAAAAAGAAGTTTAAAGCCAAGGCATCGGATGCGCGTGAAGGACTGGTGCTTGGGCTTGGAAAAGAGCCTCTTCTCAGGGTGCGCAAGCGCTTGAACAAGCTCATGGCTTCGCGCATTCAAGGAGTCAGGGGCATTCAAAAAGCCCTTGTAGTAGAGGAAAACGGGGAGTTTGTGGTCAAAACCAGCGGAAGCAATTTGAAGGTTGTACTCAAAATGAAGGAAGTGGATGGAACCAAGACCATTACAAATGACACCAAGGAAATCAGCCGCGTGCTGGGCATTGAAGCAGGAAGAATGTCCATCGCGAATGAATTGCACAAAGTGCTGGAAGACAACCGCATTACTGTGGACATCCGCCACATTCTTCTCCTGGCAGACCTTATGACCTATGACGGGGAAATCAAGGGAATCGTGCGCACGGGCATTACACGGGAAAAAGCCTCTCCCTTTGCCCGTGCAGCGTTTGAGGAAACGGTTAAACACCTCTTGGACGCGGCCTTTAAAGGCGAGCGCGAAAAACTCCAGGGAGTGGTGGAAAACATTATTGTCGGACAGCCCATTAAAGTGGGAACCGGAACCGTTGACCTGGTTATGAAAGGGTGACAATGAACATGACAGAAATGGATGTTAAAAGGGAAATACGCCGCGCAGTGGACACTGGAAAAATAGAATTCGGACTCAACAAAACCCAGAAAGGCACCGTAAGGGGAAAGGGCCAGATGGTCATTCTGAGTGAAAACATGCATTCTGCAAGCGCCGAACGTTTGAGGCATTATGCAGGACTTGCAGGCATTCCCGTATACGCATTCGAAGGCACTGGTTTGGAACTCGGAAAAGTGTGCGGAAAGCCTTTCGTAGTCTCGGCTTTGATTGTCCACGATGAAGGCAAAAGCAAGGTGCTCGAACTCGTAAAAGAAAGTGCGGGTACAGAAAAGCCTGCGCGCATGCAAAAAAGAGGCAGGGCCAAGAAGTGATTTTCTTTTTAGGGTTTTCTTGAATGTCCATTAAACTTTCCAACGATGAAATCATGGTCTTGAATGTCTTTTCCCAGGTGACTCATGCAGATGCGCGGGACTGCCTCTTGGAACCTCTACGCGTGGTATTCCTTGTAAAATCAAGCGAGATGGGCAAAGCCATTGGAAAAAACGGTTCAACGGTAAAGCGTTTGGCTGAAAAATTCAAGCGAAAAGTGGAAGTGGTTGAATACGCAGAAGAACCTGAGACCTTCTTCAAGCACGCGTTCAAGGATGTTGGCTTCAAGCACTTGGCGCTTCGAAATGAAGGCGTTGAAAAAATCCTGGAAGCAAGTGCAGACGCTGAAAACAAGCGCGTGCTGTTCCAAAACATGGCCAAGTTCAAATACATTAAAAAGTTAATGGAACGGAATTATGGCATTCAAGACGTGAGGGTGCGTTAAAACCCTACACCATCCTTTTTAAACCTATTATACGGGGAGTACTGTATGGCTTCAGGGGAATTTGCTGCGCGTGCACTGGAAAAAAAGCACCATAAGTGGCGCATGAAGAAAAAAAAGACCAAACGCAGGCTTTTAAAACTCAACGAGCAGTTTGACCTGCTTGAAGGCGCGCCCATGGCCAAGGGAATCGTCCTCGAAAAACGCGGAGTAGAAGCCAAGCAGCCCAATTCAGGCATTAGAAAGTGCGTGCGCGTACAGTTAACCAAAAGCGGCCGCCAAGTCACTGCCCTGGCACCCTACGACCAGGCCATCAAGTACATTGATGAACATGACGAAGTGGTTGTAGAAGGCATTGGCGGGGCCAAAAAAGGCCCTAAAGGGGACTTGTGGGGCGTTAAATTCCGCGTGGTCAAAGTCAACGGCCAAAGCCTGGAAATGCTTCGAACGGGCAGAAAGGAAAAGGTCAAGCGTTAAAAACGGTGAAAAAAATCATGTACAAGATTTTTGGAAAGTGGGACGCAGAAAACGTTCAAGTGCGCGACATTGCGCTGGCCAGGCACATGAACATGGATTTGCGTGTAGTGCCCCACACGTTTGGCAGGAAGACAAGGAAGCGCTTTGAAAAAGAAACCATTCCCATCGTGGAACGCTTAATCAACAAGATCATGCGCTCGGGCCAGGGAAAACGCAAGCTCTCCGGCAAGTACATTCGGGGAAGAGGAAGTTGCGGAAAAAAACTCCAGGCCATGCGCATTGTAGAAAACGCATTCATCCTCATTGAGGAAAAAACAAGGGAAAACCCTGTGCAGGTATTAATCCGCGCAGTTGAAAACTCGGCTCCACGCGAAGACGTTACGCGCATTCAAAAAGGAGGCGTTGCGTACACCATGGCCGTGGACGTTTCGCCGTTGAAGCGCATTGATGAAGCGCTAAAAAACCTTGCCCTGGCAGGATTTGGAAATTCATTCAACAACCCCACTTCGGCCGCGGAAGCCCTTGCCAATGAAATTGTGCTCGCAGCCAAGGAAGACAATGCAAGCATGTCGGTGAAGCGCCGCAACGAAGTGGAACGCATTGCACTGGCTTCACGCTAAACGTGCGCATTTCATGCTGATTTGGACGTGATTTCATGGGACGAAAAGAAGAAATGGCCAGGCGCGCGCAAAGCCTCATGGGCAACCAGAAAGACGTGCGCAACATTGGAATTGTCGCACACATAGACCACGGAAAATGTGTTAGCCCAGGTACGCGCTTACTCTTCTCTGATGGACAAGCCGTCACTGCCAAGGACGTTTTTGAAAGACTATCCGAAAAGGGGAAGATTGTTCGGGAAAATGCGAATGAAATCGTATACGAGTTAAACGAAGAAACCCCTCACGTCTTTTCCTTAAACAAGGCCACACGGGCCATTGAAACTAAACGCATTTCCCATGCATGGAAACTAAAAGGAGGCAGAACGCTCAAAGTAAAACTTCGCAATGGAATGCAAGTTGAAACAACGCCCGAACACAGGTATTTGGTGTTTGATGGGGGTGAATTCGCTGAAAAAATGGCAATGAACCTTGAAATAAATGATAGAATAGTTGCTCTCGCAAACCATTCTGCTTATTTTACTGAAATAAAACACGAAACGGGAAATCAACTTGCCTTACAATTAGTTAATCCTGCAAATTTAATGGTTGAACCCATTGAAATTGAAAAAATAGTTGAAAGCTATTGTGAAACAGTTTACGATTTCACTATCAAGGAAAACCACAATTTTATCGCGGAAGGAATGGTTATTCACAATACAACCCTCTCAGACTTCCTCATCGCGTCCGCCGGCCTTATTTCAAAGGAGCTTGCAGGAAAACAGCAGTTCATGGATTTTGAGGACCAGGAACAGGAAAGGGGAATTACAATCAACGCGGCCAACATTTCCCTTGTGCCCAGCGTTAACGGAAAAGAATTCCTCTTGAATCTCATTGACACTCCGGGACATGTTGATTTTGGAGGCGAAGTAACAAGGGCCATGCGCGCCGTGGACGGGGTTATTTTGGTCGTGGATGCCGTGGAAGGCGTCATGCCGCAAACGGAGACCGTGATTAGGCAGGCACTGCGCGAGAATGTTAAACCCACGTTGTTCATCAACAAGTGCGACCGCCTCATCAAGGAATTAAAAATCGATGAAAAGGAAATGCAAAACCGCTTTGTGAAAACCATTACCCAGGTAAACAACCTCATCCGAAAAAATGCACCCGAACAATTCAAGGAAAAATGGCAGGTCAACCCAGCCCATGGAAGCGTTTCGTTTGGAAGCGCATTCAATCACTGGGCGGTTAGCGTACCTTCCATGCAGCGCACGGGCATCAATTTCAAGCACGTGTATGATTACATGCTGAATGACAAGCAGAAAGACCTTGCAGGCAAAAGCCCGCTGGACCAAACCATTTTTGAAATGGTGTTAACCCATTTGCCCAGTCCCGTGGAAGCCCAGGCATACCGAGCCAAGGTCATTTGGTCCGGAGACCCTGAAAGCCCATTGGGAAAGGCTATGAGAACCTGCGACATTCAGGGACCGCTGGCCATGATGGTTACGGATGTAAGCGTGGACCCGCATGCAGGAGACATTGCAACTGGAAGGCTCTACGCAGGAAAAGTCCACAAGGGGGTTAAAATCAAGCTCATTGGACTGCAAAAGGAAGCCATTATTCAGCGCGTGGGCGTGTACATGGGACCTGAATTCGTTGAAATCGAGGAGGTTCCTGCAGGAAGCATTGCAGCCATTGTGGGGTTAAAGGAAGCATTTGCGGGCCAGACCATTTCCACTGAAGAAATGCTTGAATTTGAGAGCTTTAAAACAAACGTTGAACCGGTCATTACAGTTTCCATTGAAGCCAAGCAAACAAAAGACCTGCCCAAGCTCATTGAAGTGCTGCGCCAACTCACCAAAGAGGACCCGAATCTGCGTGCCACGGTAAACCAGCAAACTGGAGAGCACCTGCTCTCAGGAATGGGAGAATTGCACTTGGAAATCAACCAGTACCGCATTGAAAAACACCACCACGTTCCAATTACCGTAAGCCCGCCCATTGTGGTATACCATGAGTCCATTACAAAGGAATCCCCTTCTTTGGAGGGAAAGAGCCCCAACAAGCACAACAAGTTCCTCATGCGCGTGGAACCCATTCCAAGAGACATCTTCGAAAAACTCGCGCTGGAAAAAATTCAGGCCAAGGTGCGCCCAAAAGACAAAGAACTGGTGCAAAAATTCATTGACATTGGATTTGACAATGACACTGCAAAGAAGGTCTGGTGCGTGCACAACAACAACGTGCTTGTGGATGCAACCAGGGGCATACAGGCATTGCACGAAGTCAAGGAACTGGTCATCCAAGGCTTCCAGGATGCCATGAATGAAGGCCCGCTTGCCAAGGAAAAATGCGCAGGCATGACCGTGTTCCTGGAAGATGCAAAACTGCACGAGGATGCCATTCATAGAGGACCTGCCCAAGTCCTGCCCGCGATTACAAGAACCATTTACGCGTGCATGCTTTCATCCGACCCTATTCTCCAAGAGCCCAAGCAAACCCTTACCATCACGGTTCCCCAAGACTTTTTGGGTGCTGTGTCAAAAGAATTGGGGGCAAGGCGCACGCAAATTCAGGAAATCCGCATGGAAGGAGATACCAATATTGTCATTGGCATTGCGCCTGTCAAGGAACTCATCGGGTTTGCGGCTTCCATGAGAGGGGCCACGCAAGGAAGGGCCATGTGGACTGCAGAATATTATGGCTACGAACCCCTGCCCAGGGAACTCCAAAAAATAGTGATCACGGAAGTACGCAAGCGCAAGGGCCTGGATCCGGAAGTAAAGCCTGCAGGATTCTTCTTGGAATGAAGAACATTGGCAGGGGAAAATATATTCAACCTTCCTGCCGGCTTGGAAATTCTCATGTTCATTTATGGGAATAAAACTGCAGGCCGTTAATCCTTTGGAAATGAGAATGGTTGCGTGTTAGGATGGACGCGTTCCACTGCTTTGCAGTAGCCGCGATGAAAACGTCACGCGAATCTATAAGCGTTCCTTTTCCTTTCAAGTCCATGGTTATTGCAGCCGCAATGGATGCAGTTATTTCATCAAACGGAAAAACGGGCACTTTTTTCAAAAACCGCTCTGCGGTATCCAAGTTATCCTTCCGCATTTGCAGTTCATACGCGGTTACGGCGCTGACAAAAACCTGCACGGTTTGTGATTGAAAAACGTATTTGAAGGCAGAAGACTCATGGCCTTTCAAAAAATCGATGATGACGTCAGTATCTAAACAGACCCTTTTCCCCAGTTTTTCCACTGTTTCCGAATCCATTCACCCATCTCCCTATCAGCAGGCGTGTCCTTCCACGTTCCCTTGAGTGCAAGCAATTCCTGATAGCGGTTTTTGTTCGGGTCTTTTTTCAAGAAGGATTCCAACAACTCCGTGAAACTCATCTTCTTTGCCTCCTTCACCCGCTTGAGTTTCTCATAGGTTTCATCCGCAATCATAATCGTTTTCGACATGACTTATCTGTATACGACTCTGTATATAAGTGTTGGGGCGTGGAATGCAAGTGAAATGCCTGCCCGCGCTGGCCAAGATTTAATAACGCGCCCCGCATAATTTGCGCATGCCCTCTCCAAGACGTAAAATCCCCCGAAGCCTGCACGGTTCCGCGTACCATCATGAACGTGTACGCAAACGCATGCAAGAAGATATTGAGAAAACTGAATCATACCGTGAACACCTACACAGAATGAACCTTAGCTGGACGAAGACGCGGTCTTGGCATCTATGGTAATTATTGGCTGGTCGTGGAACGCATGCACTGAAGGCCTGTCAAGCCAAGCGGCCAGACGTTTGAATGCCCAGGCACGGCATTAGGTATTTAAACCGTACAGTGGGTTAAATGGTAGTACCGGAAACGGGTTTAAAACCCGTTTAACTGCGTTTTAAATGCATTTTTGAGGTTTTGGAGGTAGGAATGTATGGCAGCGCAAAAGCCCCATGTGAATTTGGTTTTCATCGGTCACGTTGATCACGGAAAATCCACTTTAGTGGGAAGACTCTTGTATGATTCCGGGGCATTGAGCGAACAGGACTACCGCAAGCTCAAACAGGAAGCAGAAGAAAAGGGAAAGGGCAGCTTTGTATTTGCGTATGTTATGGACAACCTCAAAGAGGAACGCGAGCGCGGCGTGACTATTGATGTGTCTTACAGAAAATTTGAAGGAAAAAAGAACAATTTTACCATTATTGATGCTCCCGGGCACAGGGACTTTGTAAAGAACATGATTACAGGAACCTCCCAGGCCGATGCCGCGGTGCTGGTGGTTTCAGTAGAGGAAGGCGTTCAACCCCAGACCAAAGAGCATGCCTTCTTGTCCCAGGTCATGGGCATTCGCAGCCTTACAGTTGCAGTAAACAAAATGGACCGCGCAAATTACGATGAGAAAAAGTTTTCCGCCATTAAAGACGAAACCATGAAGCTTTTGAAGGGCGTTGGATTCAAAGACGAGCAAGTCGCAGTAATACCTGTTTCCGCATGGGAAGGGGAAAACGTGGTCAAGGCAACCGGAAAAATGGCCTGGTATAAAGGCCATACCTTGATTGAACGCCTGGACGAGTTGACCGCCCCGGCACCTCCAACAGACAAACCCTTACGCCTGCCCATTCAAGATGTTTATACAATTAAAGGAGTTGGAACGGTTCCCGTTGGACGCGTGGAAACTGGAATCATTAAACCCGGGGACAAGATTGTATTCATGCCCTCTGGCGCCCAAGGCGAAGTCAAGAGCGTGGAAATGCACCATGAAATGCTTTCCCAGGCCATTCCGGGAGACAACATTGGATTTAATGTAAGAGGCATTGAACGCAAAGACGTCAATAGAGGCGATGTGGTGGGTCACACAAGCAACCCTCCCACGGTGGCCAAAGAATTCATTGCCCAAATCGTGGTGTTGAATCATCCCACTGCAGTGCCTGTAAACTACACTCCCGTGTTCCACTTGCACACCGCCCAATTAAGCTGCCAGTTGTCTGAAATCCAGAAAAAATTGGATCCAAAGACCGGCCAGACCAAGGAAGAGAACCCCAAATTCCTTAAAACCGGGGACGCGGCCATTGTCAAGATCGTGCCGCTCAAGCCAGTGGTAGTGGAGGAATTCAAGAAGTTTCCTTCCCTTGGACGGTTTGCCATTCGTGACATGGGGCAAACGGTTGCCGCAGGCATTGTGATCCAAGTCACGCCCAAGTAATTGAACAAAAAGTTGATGGGGGTTTTGATGGGCCATGCAAAAAGCGCGCATAAAACTCACGTCCCCCAACTTCACTGTTTTAACCAGCATCTGCGGTAAAATCCTTGACGTGGCCCAACGCACGGGAGTTAAACATTCGGGTTCCATTCCCCTTCCAACAAAAAAACTTGTTGTTCCAACCCGCAAGAGTCCTTGTGGGGGGGGAACTGAAACCTATGAGCACTGGCAGATGCGCATCCACAAGCGCATGATCGACCTGGAAGCTGATGAAAGAACGCTGCGAAGAATTTTGCGCGTTGAAATCCCGGAAGACGTGCACATGGAAATCGAGTTAAAGGAAAACAAGTAATGCGCGCGCAAAATGAAACCACGTTTGAACCAAGAACGCTTAAATAGGCAAAAGAAACAAGGTTATTGGGATTGCCATGGCAAATTTTAAAATCGTGCATGACCGGCCCAACTGCATTGGCTGTGGGGCGTGCGCAGCCGTTGCCCCGGATTACTGGGAAATGAGTCCTGTGGATGGAAAATCAGATGTAAAGAATTGCACTAAAGTGGGTGATCAAGAGGAAAAGGAATTGGAAGAACTGGGCCCCAACAAGGACGCCGCGGATGCATGCCCGGTGAATGTCATCCACTTGTACGACTTGAAAGAAAACAAGAAACTCATTTAACAGCGCCTGACCAGGGCATGCCTATTTATTTTCTAAAACCGTTTAATGATTCACATGCCTCAACGTCCTTCAAAGTCTGCACGCAAGCGCGAAAAGTTTCTTGTCAAAGCCCACGAGTTGTTTGAATGGCATGTTGACCCTAAACCGGTTAGTGAACAATTCACTCGGCCAAACTTAAAGGCATTTGAACGGGCATTAATAACCCGAAGACTGCTTGACCAACAGCCCTTTCGCGGGAAAGAAAGCCGCTTGAAGTTCAGCAACAAAGCCCATTACGTTCACATTTTCAGCCAAGGGTCCAATCTTCCATGGAACAACATTTCGGAAGCACAAAAAAAGAAGCTGGCCAATACCTTCATTAAATATCATTTGAATCTTTTAGGACTGTGCTCTCCGGAAGGCGCACTTGAACCCTGCAGCAAAAGGGCTAGAAACGTGATCGCCCTTCAGCTTGCGGATGAAAAAAACTTTACACTCGGAAACATTGAGGATTTGGAATACGAGTTGAAAAAAACACGCAATGAAGAGGCGCGTGAAACCATTCAAAGACGCCTGGTCCGGTATAGAAATCTTTTAACCCTTCTTGATGGCGTGATTCATGGTTTGCGCAATGGAACGTATACATGGTAAGAGTAAAAACCTCCGTGAAAAAACCATTGGCCTTTTTATTCAACAACATCCCATTGCATTTTCAATGCCCAAAAAGCCCAGTCTTTTCAAAGCCATGCGCTTGCGCATCCGGCGTGTTAAGTTCCTGCAGCGGGCAAGCCAGTTGTTTGGAGGCCAGCCGCTCTCCATCAATACAGTCAAAGACTTTGAACGCGCACACGAAGCCCTTGAACCCATGGTAAAACGCATCAAAGGCCGCTACCACTTTACTTCGCACGCCCATGCCGAGTACGCGAAACGCTATGGTGCCAGGCATGCATGGAAAGAACTTTCCAAGGCCCAACAGGAGCGCGTGGCGCGCGCATTTATTGAGGCAGGACTTCCAAATGCACGTTTCCCTGCCCAGGCAAGTACCCCCTTAAAGGCGCGTCCGCCGTACAATCGTGAAACCCGTGAAGGCCTGATCCGCTGGCTTGCGTATGAACGCGGGTTCTACAAACAACTGCTAAAAGACAAAATGAAAGCCGTTCAGCCCCGTGTAGCTGAACACGTGGAAACCCGGGAACGCAACCGCAAAAGAATGCAAAACCTGTTCACCCTTTACAAGGGCATCATTGAAGGCCTGCGCACGGGTCGCTTTAAGTGGTAGCGCATTAAAAAAAGAAGAAAAAGGGAATGGAAGAAAGAAAAAACCTTCTTTCCATTCATTTTATTTTTTGCTTATTTGCTGCCCATGGCCCTGACTGCTTTTAATGCCACGATGACTGCTGCAGGTGCGACGAACACAGCAATGTAGTTCAAAATGTTTCCAATCCATGTTCCAACAAATGGCAGCACTTCAAGTCCTGCTCCGCTTCCCGCAAGCAAGGCAATGCTGGCCACGAGGAAAGGGGTTGTTTCTTTGTCGGTGATGTTCATGAACCCCACAATAAGGCCCAATACCACCAATACTACTACAACCCACCCTGCTGCTCCGCCCAACGCCCCAAACGAGACTGCCAGGCCTGCAAGCAAGGCGATTACAACTCCGAGGATGAATGCCCATCCTCCCATTTCCTGCATATCCATCTTAACTCCCTCCTTTTTTTCGTTGGTTTTGTTCTATCCAAGCTTTAAAACCATATAAGGTACTTAACTGGGAATTAACTCCAATTTATATGTTTTGTCGTTTTTTGGCCTTTCCAACCCCCAGAAGGCTTTTATTTGTCCACCAGCGCAATAGACCGATATGCCCTTGAAAAGAAAGCCCAGGAAATCCGAGCGAAAGGGAATCCCGTTTTTGGCACTACTGCGCATGCTTCTTCCCGCCATTCTTGGCATCGGGGCAGGAATCGTGCTTGCCTGGTGGGCCATCACCCAGTTGGGGGGCTCCCTTATTCTAACAGGTACAACCCCTTCCACCAGCCAGGGAGCGGCAACGCCCTTGGATCCAAGGAACCCTGATTTGCAGGCCGGGCCCAATGGCCCAGTCCAAGTGCCTAATGCAGTCTCTGAAGGCAATGCGCCTACTAATTCTTCGTCCACTGGAACCGGGGGCAGTGAAAGCAGTGCAAGAGAGTCCCTGGAAGCCAAGCAAAACACGCAAGACCAAGAATCAGGGAGCGAAGGCAGTGTGCTAGGAGCAGGTGAAGGCAGTACTGAAAACGCGTGCGATGAAGACGTGGATGGATACCCGGCGCTTGGAAGCGTGTGTGGAGGAACAGACTGTGATGACGCAAACCCATTCGTGAACCCAGGAGTTATTGAATCGTGCAATGCCCTGGATGACAATTGCAATGATTTCATTGATGAAGGTTTAACAGGCATTGACTGTCCTGCTACATAAATAAAAGGGGTGTGTAGGCCTCCTGCAATTTCACAAAGCTGGATGCATGGATCTGCCCTGAATTGTCAAAATTCCAGTCGCTGGGCAAAACCTTAAAATAAGTGTAAGAATAAGGTAATTATTATGGAAACTGTGACGATCCCAAAAGAAGAGTATGCAGAACTCAAGAATAAGGTCAGACTTCTCAAAAACATGGATGTATACAAAAGGCTCCTGGAATTTGAGAACAATATAGCTTCTGGAAAAAAGTTTTATAGAAAAGATCTAGGGTTTTAATTTCCACTTTCATTATCCCCTTTTATCTATTCTTTCCGCGAGTTGTTCCAACGTGAGCGTTCCACTCAAAACCCCGGCCAGCTCTTGAGGGGTTGCTTTTTTTTCAAGCACGGCAAAATAGTGAAGGGCTTGACTCACTGAAGGGTCGGCGCGCATGCGGCTCACTTCAACAATCCCTGTCTGGGGGTTTACCCTGGGTTGCCCATGAATTGCACTGTACGTTAATACGGCCAACTGGTCAATCAGGGTTAACTTTTGAAAGCCTGCACGTCCTTTTCCAGCATATTCGTTTCGCGCCCAATACTCGTACTTGGCATTCCGCGCCTCATGATAGGCCTGCCAAAGCACGCATTCTCCTCCCACTATTTTGCCTTTCGTTGTATGCCATGTCGTGGAAGGAATGGATTGACGGGTGCTTTCAACCCACCGTGCAGGGATTTGATGCAACCCGGCCGCAAGAGTTACAAGCAAAACCGTTGGCACTGCGCTGCGCGCGTCCTTGCTTCGGTGCTCGTAAAACTTCATAAGCTGTACAGGGGAAAGCCGCAACAGCCTGGAAGGCGTCCACTCATAAGAATGAGGTGCAAAAGCCAATGCCCCTGCAAGCCCAAGGATGGCGAGTTTTTTTCCGCTTCGCTTAAGAAAGGAGCGTTTTTTTCTTTTTGGTGCAAAGGACACTTGTTTTGGGCGCGGCATGAAAATGCTCCAATTACAGGGATTCAAACAACACTATGAACCCTCACTTTAGATATGCTTTTATAACTAATATGGGAAAAATGAATTATGCGTACTTCCATTTTAGTGGGAGTGGTGTTGGTTGTTGCTTTTGCCTTATGGAGCGGGTTAACCCTTCAACTTCTGACTCTTACCCCTGTCACCCAAGGAAGTTTGTCCTCTTCTTCCCTGGAAAGCATACATGCGCCTGTTTCCAATTCCAGCGTTGCGAAACTGGCAGGGATTCCTTCCGCGGGCCAGGTAAATGTAATGTCCCCGGAAGAAAACGAGTTTGTTCCAATGGACCGCGAAGGCTTCATCCAGCTTTACCAGTTCTTGGATTCAACCCCGCTTGTGAGCGTTGAAATCAGCGTGGACAATGCACTCTATGTGGGTGTTCCCTTGGATGGCGTGGATGTAATCGTGCCTCCTGCAGAAGAACAAACCAATCCACCGGGGCGCATCATTACCTTGTACAAAAATTTTCTTTGGAGGCCGGATGGAACAAACTTTTTAAGCCAGGGGCTTCACACGTTAAAAGTCAAATTAAAAACAGGCCTTCAAATGGAACTGGAGTCCGATCCAGTGCCTTACTCGGTTGTTTTCAGCCCAAATTCCATTGTATTTGATGCAAGTAAACATACTGGATACGCGTCATTTGAATCTTCTATGGGAATTGACTGCAGCAAGCGAAAAACGTGTACAAGAGAAATTTTGTATTACATTCCCATGCACCCCATGGACTCTAAATCTTTCGCGGAAAAAAAGGCAGAAGCCCAAACAGCGGTAAAAGATGCTGTGGGCAAGGTGCTCAAGTATGCGTGCGTGGACTTGCATGTGACTTATAAAATGCTTAACCTTCCAGAGAATGTCGCTGGTTACAACGAAGAACTGGGCCTTGTGACATCGGTTGAGGAATTTTTCCATTCCATTCACGATCCAAAGGAAGGCGCCAAGGTAACCGATGAAGATGGAAGCCATTCCAAGCCCCTTAACAAGGAAATGCTGGACTGGAAAAAAGACGGCCCTATCCCCGTCATTGGCGCAAATGATGTAGTGGCAAAGAACCCCGTGAAACCGGATGCTACCATCGGCGGGCTGACATTTAAATCCTGCCAGGGAGTTACGTACAGCGATTCCGGAAAGCCTACCGGGAAATGCAATTCCAATGCAAAAGTCTTTACGGTCGTGACTAAACGCGATGACCCTGGAATTTTATCGCATGAGGTTGGGCACCGCTTGTTTGAGGATTCGGGCTGGCCCATCGCAGGAACCAATGGAGTGCAACAGCATCACTTGTATGATTACAAGGACCCTGACACGCTTTTAGAGGGAAACAACTTCATGCAGGAAGTTCTTTCAAGCGGAACGCTCACCATTACAAAAGAACAGGCGCAAGGCCTTTACGATACGTGCAAAAAGTACGGGGGCATCGTAGGATACAATTCCGGTTCTTCCAGTAACGTGTGTACAACCACTGTTTTATCCAACAATACCACCGTACAAGTGTGTTACACAGACGGAAGCAGCGGCCCCCTGGGTCCAAAAGATCATGATGGGGATGGGGAGAGTTGCGCAGGCAATTCCCTTCCGGGGAGCAATAATTGGCAGCCAGGGGAGCAATGCAAGGATGACTGCAAACAAATTTTGGGAAAACACTTTACGTGTGGAGCCGATTGCAAGTGCCATTACAACCCTCCCCCACCGCCTGGCACAAAAACCCCGGTTCCTGGAAGCCAAATTGCCTCTTAGGGGTGTGCCAATGAAGCCCCGCGCAGTCATGAGATAAAAAAGAGAAAAGAACAGCCCAGATTTTTTCCAGGCCATTAAATGAATTTTACGCCACGGGAGTAAAACGCCCAAGCCCTGTCGCAAAGGATATAATCATCCAAACCACAAAGAGGATGACCATAACCCCCAACGCTTTGAGCTTGGAAAATCCATTGGCCACTGACACTGCAGTGACTGTCACGTATAACATGTACACTATCCATGCCAGCCATATCAATCCAATGAGCAGCCAGCCAAGAACGGGAATGAATACGAGCACAACGCTTACAATTCCCAGGACAAGGGTACCTGCAAGCACGGGCCACAAGGGAAGGGACAGGAGATAGTAATTGTCTTTGAATTCTCCGGTGCCTCCAAGGGCTTTGCTTACAATCCATATGACAAGCGCTGCAATTGCACTCCAAATCACGGTCCAAATAACGCTGAAAATGACTAAGAGTACGATTCCAACAATGCCCAGCGCGCCCAGCCCTGCTCCTACAAGCGGGTTGTCAAGCAACCCTCCTGCGGCCGGACCCACTATGCTTGTAAGTGCGCCAAGCACAAAAAACAGGATGATTCCTGCAATCAACCCAGTGACCAGACCGTAAACCGCGTACCGTTTTACGGCTTTCCCCATGCTTGCATTTGGTTTTTCCGCGGGAAAAACATCGTTTGGTTTTAACAACACGTCAAAAAAACCCATTCTTTTCTCCCTCCCCCCCTTTAAATTTAAAACGGCAAAAAAGCCATTTTACAGGGTATTGGGCAAAACAGGTATTTAAGGGTGTGCGCGAACATTCCTTAAAAAGGCATTTTCTCCTGGAATGGATTGCATGTTTGAATTATTTGAACACCAGGCAGACGTTGGGGTGCGGGGCATTGGAAGGAGTTGGGAGGAAGCATTTCAGGAAACCGCCAAGGCCTTGTTCTCGATCATGGTGCGCATTGAACGCGTAAAACACGTTCACCCTGTACGTGTGCAGGTCCGCGCACCGGATTTGGGGGCATTGCTTGTAAAATTCCTGAATGCACTGCTGGTTGCAAGGGACAAAAAGGGAATGGTGTTCAGCGCGTTCGATGTGGTTTTAACACAAGGCAAAGAGGATTGGGCTTTGACTTGCACGGCCCGCGGGGAAAAGTTGAATGTTGTGCGCCATGAACCGGGAACAGAAGTCAAAGCCGCCAGTTATTCAGAACTGGTTTTAAAAAAAACAGGTGCAAAAGAGTTTTTGGCCCAGTGCATTGTGGACGTTTAAAGCGTACAGGGATGAGAAGATGGTGAAAACAGAATCCGTTGACCAGGACGTGTGGGAAATTCCCCGCTCTGGAAAGATGAATGTTCCCGGAAGGGTGTGGGCCAACAAGGCCCTCATGGATGCACTGCAGGAAGAGGCCGGAGAAAAACCGGAATGGAATGCGTTGAATCAAATTCAAAACGTGGCCATGCTTCCAGGCATTCAAAAGTATTCCCTGGCATTGCCGGACGTGCATTGCGGCTATGGCGCGGCTGTTGGAAGCGTGGGCGCGTTCGGCTGGGAAGAAGGCGTAATCGCATTCGGTTTGATTGGGTTTGACATTAACTGCGGACTGCAAACCCTTGCCACGCCTTTCACGGAAGCAGAAGTACTGCCCAAGAAAAAGGAACTCGCAGATGCCTTGTATAAAACCATTCCTGCCGGGCTTGGAAGCAGTGGAAAAATAAAATTGTCCTTGGACCAGGTGGATGAAGTCCTTGAAAAGGGCGCGCGGTTTGCCTTGGAAAACGGGTATGGATTGAAAGAAGACCTTCATTTCTTGGAGGAAAGCGGGCGCATGCAAAACGCGGATGCTTCTCTTGTGAGCGTGGACGCAAAGGAACGGTTAAAGAGCCAGTTGGGCACGCTTGGAAGCGGCAATCATTACCTGGAAGTGCAGGTCGTTGAGCGCGTGTTCGATGAAAAGAGTGCACGCGCCCTTGGGCTGTTTGAAGGCCAAATACTTGTAAGCATTCACTGTGGTTCACGCGGTTTAGGCCACCAAGTGGGCGCAGACTCGTTGGAGGCCTTGGACAAGGCCACAAAAAAATACAACCTTTTTGTGCCTGACCGCGAATTGGTGTGCGCGCCCATTCAAAGCGAGGAAGGCCAAAACTATTTGAAGGCCGTGAATGCAGCAACGAACTGCGCGTTTGCCAACCGGGAAGTGCTGGCCCATTTAACGCGCGGGGCTTTTGAACGCGTTATGGGAATAAAGGAAAAAGAAGTGTGCACCCTGTATGGGGTGGGGCATAACACGGCAAAAGTGGAAAAACACAAAGTGGACAGTAAAACAAGGAAATTGCTTGTGCAACGCAAGGGCAGCACGCGCGGTTTTGGGCCGGGAAGCAGGGATGTTCCTGAAAAGTATGCACGCGTGGGACAGCCAGTCATTGTGGGCGGCACCATGGGGACGCATTCCTATGTGCTGACCGGGACAGAGAAAGCAATGAAAGAAACATTCGGAAGCGCATTGCATGGGGCTGGTAGAACCCTGTCGCGTGTGAAGGCATTGCGCACGTGGAACGGGGAAAGCGTTGTGCAGGACCTTGCACGCAAAGGCATTCTTGTACGCGGCCATGGGTTAAAAGGAATTGCAGAGGAGGCCCCCGGAGCATACAAGGACATCGATGAAGTAGTTGACGTAGTGGCGCGTGCGGGTTTGTGCAAAAAGGTAGTGCGCGTGAAACCCTGGATCGTGGTAAAAGGTTAAAAGGGTGAAAATGCTTTGGGCATGCACATGACTGGAATTAAAGGGATTGTTGGGGCGTTGATCCTCTTGGGAATTATGGCAGGCGTCTTGTTTTACATTAACCAGGGAGCCACTGCTTTTGCAGCAGGCCCTGCTGGAAACACAGGCATTCCCCTGCAGGGGTGGGCGCTGGCCGCGCTCATGGGCGCGGTCGTATTTTTAGGTTATTGGAATGCCATTCAAAAAATGCGCATGAAAAAGAACACGCTGAGGTAGTCGCATGGTGCGTTGGGAAGACGTGGAAGAGATTGACAAGTACGTCACTGAAAAGGAAAAATCAAAAAAAGGGGCGAAGAAGAAAAAAGAAGCTGAAAAGCCGCGTGCAAAGTCCGCGCCAAGGCCTTCCATGAAAGGGATTACTGGAAAAGACGTGCTTGAAGTCATGGGCGCAGAACAAAACGCGCCTTCCAACTCCCTTCAGCCTTCTCCGCAAACAAGTGAAAGTTCTTCAACGCCTGAAGACAGGAAAACGTTTTCTTTTCCCACTTCTGCGCCCCCCAAACCCAAGCGCGTTGAATATGGAGTGGAAGACCTTCAAATTGAAGGCCTCAAAGAAGCAAAGGAATCCAGCGAAGAAAACGTGGAAGAAGACAAAGAAATGCAGGAGTTAAGCCGTACAAGCGAGGAAGTGGAATCCGGCACCCTGGAACTTGAATCCAAAAAAATGGAAGAACAGCGCGCCCGGCATTCAAAGGGATTGGAGGGCATTCCAGACAACCCGTTCCAGCGCTCCATTCAAAAACAAACTCCTGCGGCCCCCGTCACTCAAACCCCAGTGGCTGCGCCTGTTCAAGCCGATGACAAAGCCAAGGCCTTGGAGGAAATGAAGCGCCTGGTGGCAGAAAAACAAAGAGAACTGGAGCGCAGGAAAAAACAGGAAACAAGTGAAAACGCGCAATCCACAAATGAAACGGAATGGCATTACGACTGATTATGGCCAAAACATCAATTTCTGACTTCGTATACGGTCATTTCGGGATTCCAGTCATAGTCTTTTATGGAAAGTCTTCGCAAGTGATGCACGAGGTGTTTCAGAATGGCATTCGCATAGCCCGTTAAGTATTTTTGTGGCGCGTGGGGGTAGAATGGCCGAATCATGGTTTTAACATCCGCGCGTGTTATGGTTTTCAGTTCTCTTTTTTCCATTTCGGATAAAACGAAGCTCACAGCCCTTTTCCTCTTGGAACCATATGGATGTTCTTCCAGGGGTGTGCGTTTCACAGGTGTTTTTCGAAGCATGACAATACTGCGATTAAAAATCTGCTGTATTCTAGGTGATGAAAGCCCAAATTCTCTGCCAATTTCTTTAAATGTAATCTTTGGGCCATCGATTCCAAAGTATTTTCGAACAATCTCTCTACGCCGAAAAGGTAAGCGTTGCAATAATTCCTTGATAGCTATGGAATCGCTTTCTCCTTGCGTGAAAGGACTTTTACCTCTCTCGAGTCGGCGGTAAGGAACAGCTTTCATTTTGGTACGCGGTTTTATGGAAGAAGCAATCGCGTCGTTAAGAGAAGTTGCCAAATTGGCATACACTTTTTGCGAGAAACTCATGTCCTGAATAAACTGTAATGCCCTTTTGCGCGCGCGGGCGAATAATTGTTCTGGCGAGGCTTTGGTTTGCACGCCTTTGGACCGCAGGAAACGAATACGTTCGGCCACATGCAACGTGGCATAGTCTCTAAGTAGCTGGTATGCTTTCAAACGATCCGATGAATGACTGCCCCCCATCAAACGATATGCTCTACGCACTACCCCATACGTTGAAGGCATTCTTTCACGCGCTTTTTGAAGGACCCAAACACTACCAGGAGATGAAAAACGACGGGTGGATTTCAGGTGCTGGGCCTGCTGGGCAGCCATTCGGAGCCGCATTTTTGGAGAAGCATATCGAATACTGGGAGGTCCGCGGGGCATAAGAAATGAAAACACCTGCATTCTATAAAAAGCCCTTGTTTGATTAACCTTTTAACGATAACAAGGGTAGCTTTTAATTCTTTTTGGCCATGTTAATACTATTTCATGGGACCTGCATTACTGGCGCGTTTAAGGCTTTTTGGCGGCATTTTTCTGTTCCTGGTCTTGGCATGGGCCCCACAGGTTTGGGCAGTGGCGTGCAGTGATTTGGTCATTCAACCCGATCTTGTTTTCGGGAATGAAAGCTCTACTTTTACACAAAATATGACCATTCAAAACAACAGCCCCGTGAACTTCAACATAATGGATGTGAATGGGACTGAATTCTCAGATTATTTTTCGTTTTCCAAGGGCAGTTTTTCCACTTCCATTCCGGGAAATGGAAGCATTAACGTTCCGCTTGCATTCTCGTTTGGAAGCGTAACCCAAAACCAAACGGATTTTTTGTACGTGCAAGTAGATGGAAACTTTTCCGATTCCAATCTTCATTGCGGCTTCCAGCAGGTCAACAAGGCCATTCAGGTTACTGTGAAGGAAACGTCTTCGTTGTGCAGCCAATTGGATTTTGACCTGGAAAACGTTTCATTGAATGAAAACACTTCTATTGAAGAAACGTTTACACTGTCCAACCCCACGGGCTTTGATTTTAATGTTTCAGAAATAGAGGTATTGGAAAGCGCTTCCGAGTTAAGCGTTTCATTGACAGAATTTGACTCGGACCTGGAAGCAGAAGATGAAATTGATTTCACCGTTGAATTGAATGCGTTGAACGCCAATCAAACAGTGAGTGTTCCTGTTTTCGTGCATGCGCTTGGAACATTTGAAAATGGAACAACCTGCGGTCTTTCCGCGGCCCAGGACTCATTCAATGTAACCGTAAACAACACGGTTTCAAGTGCGTTGTGCCCGGGCATGGAAGTGCAAATCCACACTCTTGAAGTGCCGCAGAATGGAAGCGCGTTGGACGCATTAACCGTGCTCAATAAAGGCAGCGTGAACTTTTACGTGGATGAAATTCAAATCCAAGACGCGAATTTATCTTTGGACATTCATGAACTGGACTGGGATTCCTTCATTCCCTTTGGAGAAGCCGGGACCATCAACGTTTCCATGGAGGGATTCAGTGCTCCTATTTTTGACGGCAATGCATCCTTTACTTTGCAGGGTCATTTCACGAACAATGCAAGCTGCCAGATTGTCAAAAAGATTCCATTCACCCTGAAAGCCTTTGCAGGATTTGAAGGCAGCACGTGCAGTGATATTGTAGTGAAAACGGATGCATTCAAGATTCTTGGAAGCGAAAAAGAATTGGAAGTGTTTGTGAACAATCCGTTAAACGAACAGGGAACGCTAAACATTGAAAGCACGAATGCATACGCTGTGCCTTCAACCATTCCCATTAACCCGCTCAGCACGTTCAAGCAGTCTGTGCACGTGGAGCCTTTGAATGAGAGCCAAACAAGCGCGGAAGTGGAAATAAAGGCCCAAATTGGGGCGTGTCCCCTTCAATCCAGTGCATCCAAATTATTTTTTTCAGGCACCATCAATCATCCCCTGGAATTTATAGAGGTTCCTTCCGCGGTAGATGCAGCGAACGTGCAGTCATTCAGGGTTGCCTTGCGCAATAAAACAAGCCAGGGGGTTTCTGCAAAAGTGAGTGTGGTGTTTAGTGATTCCACATGGAGCGCGGCCTCGCTCAACGCGCCCTTCAATGCGTTTGAAACGCGTATACTTGAAATCGCGTTCTTCCCTGGAACTGGCGGGAGTACAACTGCCCAAGTACAGGTGGAAGCAAACGGCGAGGTTAAAACCAAGACCCTGCAGTTTCTTTCGCCTGCATTGCCTCCAGTGGATATTCAGTCCAGTGTACAGCCTTCTTCGGCTGCAGACCACTATGATATTGTGGTAGTGGTAACAAACAACACCAATCAAAGCGTGGATGGAACGCTCGTCATTCCGCTTCCACCCCCATGGACGGTGCAGGGAAATACGAATGTACATGTAAAAGCCCATGGCATAGAGCTGCGCGCGTTGACCTTAATGCCCGGCGCGCCAGTGGTAAGCGAAGTACCCTTGGCCGTTCAATTCGTTCCAAAAAAAGGAATTCCAAGCACAAGCATAGTGGCATTGAAGCCCATTGCTTCCGGGCCGCTTACTGCATTTGTGTTCGTTGGAAACACGGCATTTTGGGGGTTAATCGTATTACTTTTATTGGCCTTGGTTTGGGTTTCCTTGGAGGTAGGAAAAAAGCCTGAACCCCAAGAGGCTTGGGCCCAGGGGCTTGTTTCCCCGCCATCAGAGAAGAAAGTCTAGCACCCGCAAGCTTTAAATACGCTTACGGGGCATAGAATGGGTATTCGTGGACGCACACTGCGCCTTCAGTGAGGGCGTAAATGCCTATCAAAAGCTGTTTTTGGTGGGTTTTAAAAGTCCTGCATGCAGGATGCGTGCAGGCACTGAAATAAGAGGTATTTGAACGCATGGCGCGATTGCATAAACCCAGGAGCGGTAGTCTTGCATTCTACCCCAAAAAACGCGCTTCCCGCCAATTGCAGAGCTTCCGCACGTTTTCCCTGGAAGCCCAAAAAGAGGCAAGGCCTCTTGCGTTTCTGGGGTACAAGGCAGGCATGGTGCATGTGATTGCAAAAGACGAGCACAAAAAGTCTCCTTCTTTTGGACAGGAAATCGTTGTTCCTTCCACAGTCATTGAATGCCCGCCGTTGAATGTTTTTGGCGTGCGGTTTTATGCCATTGAAAACAATGCCCTGACATGCAAGGGCGAGGTGCGGGCGGAAAAGCTGGAAAAGCATTTCATGAAAAACCTTCCAAAGGGACAGAGCAAAGGAAAAAAAGGAGAAGAAAAAAAACGCGAAGAGAGAAAGCGCAAAACGTTTGCTGATTTTGAACCCATGAAAAATGCGTTGGCCCACGTGCGGTTGCTTGTGCATTCCAATCCAAGCCAAACCAGTTTTGGCCGCAAGCGCCCGGATGTAACTGAAATTCATTTAACGGGAACCCTTGAACAACAGTTTGAGTATGCACGGCAAAAACTTGGACAGGAAATCAGGGTTTCCGAAGTATTCAAAGACCATTCCTGGGTGGACGTGAAAAGCGTTACCATTGGAAAGGGAACCCAAGGCCCTGTAAAACGGTTTGGGGTTAAAACTGCACGGCCAAAATCCGACCGCCAACGCCATGTGGGAAGTTTGGGGCCCATCAATCCAAGCACGGTGGCCTGGACGGTGGCGCGCGCAGGACAATTGGGGTATCAAACGCGCACGGAGTACAACAAAAAAATTATAAAAATAGGTTCTCCCAGTGATGCGCCATTGTTCACGCCCAAGGCAGGCTTCACAAACTATGGAACGCTTTCAGGAGACTTTGTTTTGTTAAGCGGTTCTGTTCCGGGGCCCGTAAAACGTGCAGTGAGTTTAAGAGAAGCGTTGCGCAAACCCCACCACGACCGGCTGGCCTTGGGGGAAGCAACCTTTGTTTCAACCCAGGTTGGAAAGTGATGGTCTATGAAGGTCAGCGTGTATTCATTGGATGGAAAAAAAGGGCATGAAGTTGAACTGCCCCGCGTGTTTCAAACCGCAATAGATGAGAATCTCATCAAGCGCGCCGTGCTTGCAGTGGAAACCACGGCCTTGCAGCCCCATGCACCGTATTATCGTTCGGGCATGCAGAACACTGCAGAGTATGAGGGTGCAAGGCATTTGCCCACGTCTGAAAGGTCTATCAACATTGGGCGCGCGCGCAGGCCCCGCATGAAAAACCGAAGGGGTTTGATTGCAGGAAGAGTAACAAGCATTCCTGGAAGCGTGGGAGGACCGGAAGCGCACCCTCCCAAGCGGGACAAGAAATTAGTGGAGCGCATCAACAAAAAGGAACGCCGGAAGGCCATTGAAAGCGCAATCGCGGCCACCATGAATGCCTCCCTGGTCAAAAAGCGCGGCCACGCGTTTGATGAAAAGATATTTCCTCTTGTAGTGGAAGCAAAACTTGAAGAGTTGAAGAAAACAAAAGAAGTGGTAAAGGTTTTGGGCGCATTGAATGTATTGAATGATGTGGTGCGTGCCAAAAAGGCCAAGCAGGTCCGCGCAGGAAAAGGAAAGAGGCGCGGAAGAAAATTCAAGCGGCGCAAAAGCGTTTTAATCGTTGTATCGGGAAAAACGCCTATTTTCAAAGCCGCGCGCAACCTGGAGGGAGTGGACATTGTGCAGGCCAAGCAGTTGAATGCAGCCCTGCTGGCCCCTGGAACCCATGCCGGAAGGCTAACCCTTTGGAGTGAGAAGGCATTGCGTGCATTGGAGGGAAGCGCATGACGGAAAAGATTGTGAAAAAGGAAAGCGCCCAGCCATCCAAGAAAATGCCAAAAAGGGAAGAAAAACAGAAGGCAACGCGCATGACAAAAGAAAAGGGTGCAGAAAAAGGGTCTCAAAAAGAATCAAAGAGCGGCACTTTAACTCAAGATCCTTCACCTGCTTTAAAGACCGAAGCCAAGCCTGGAAGCGGGGTGCGTTTGAGTAAAGCAACTGCAGAGGACTTTGAAATGGTCAAGTTTCCATTGATTTCTGAAAAGGCAGTGAACATGATAGAAACCGAGAACAAGCTTACGTTTGTCACAAGCAAACGCGCAACCAAGTCCCTGGTCAAGGAAACCATTGAACGCGTGTATGGAGTCAAAGTGGATTCTGTGAACATGGTGAATGACATGAAGGGCCGCAAGAAGGCCATTGTCAAAATAAACAAGGCATTCAAAGCCGAAGAGGTTGCCACCAAACTGGGAGTCATTTAAAACGTTTCGCAATGGGTGTTTGAATTATGGGAAAACGGTTAATCCTTCAAAGAAGAGGAAAAGGAAGTCCAACCTTTACTGCGCCTATTACGGGCACGGCTGCTTTAAAATTCATTCCATTGGATGAAAAGCAAAAAACAGGCGTGCTCAAAGGAGAAGTAATTGACTTGTTCGATGACCCCACAAAAAACGCCGTTGTAAGTGAGATCGTGTTTGAAAATAATTTGCATGAATACGTGGTAGCTGCCGAAGGGTTGAGCGTGGGCCAAAAAGTGGAATATGGAAAGAATGCAGCGTTGAACATTGGAAACGTGCTTCCCCTGCAGTACATCCTGGAAGGAGTGCCGGTATTCAACATTGAAAAGAATCCGGGAGACGGAGGCAAGTTCGTGCGCACTTCCGGGTTGTATGGGCTGGTGGTAAGCAAAGAGCCTGCACGCATATTCGTGAAAATGCCTTCCGGAAAACTGATGGAATTCAAGCCGAATGCACGCGCGTGCATTGGATGCATTTCAGGGGGCGGAAAAAGGGAAAAGCCCCTGGTAAAAGCCGGAAAGGCATTTTACGCGCGCAAGGCCAAAAAGAAATGGTTCCCCACTGTGAGGGGCGTGGCCATGAATGCCATTGACCATCCTTTTGGGGGAAGCCAGCACCATGCAGGAAAATCAAAGTCCACTTCGCGCCATGCCGCGGCAGGAAGAAAAGTGGGAGCCATTGCAAGCAGCCGTACAGGGCGGCGTAAGAAGAACTGACGGGGTTGAAGGGTATGGCAGCAAAAGATTTCAGTTTCAGGGGAAAAACATTGGAAGAACTGCAGGCATTGGAAGTGAATGAACTCCTTCCGCTCCTTACTTCCAGGGCCCGGAGAAGCCTCAAGCGCGGCTTCAACAAAAAATTGCTGCAGAAAGTTGACCGCGCCCTGGGCATGAAAAAAGCAGGAAAAGACCCCAAACCCATTCGCACGCATTTGCGGCAATTCATCATACTTCCAAAAATGGTTGGACTGCGTTTTGCCATTCACAAGGGAAACACCTTTGAAATCACAGAAATCTCTCCGGAAATGATTGGAGGGTATTTGGGGGAATACCAGTTGACACGCAAACGCGTGACCCATGGAAAAGCAGGGATTGGTGCAACCAAGAGTTCAAGCGCCATCACCGCCAAGTAACAGGAAAGCCAAGTAATAGGAAATACAGAGGGAAAAAGAAATGGTGAAAAAGGAATTCCAGTTGAGCGGAACAGGGACTGCTTCCCACCTAGCGAGAGCATTTGCAAGCAATCAGCCGGTTTCCTTCAAGTACTCCGTTGAAATTTGCCGCGAAATCAAGGGAAAAAAACTGGACAAGGCCGTGTCTTTTCTTGAAAACGTGCAGGAACAGAAAGCCTTTCTGCCCCTGCGCAGGTACAATAAGAAGGTTGGGCACAGGAAAGGAAACAGTTATTCGTTTGTTAAAAGCGGCAGGTATCCAAAAAACGCGTGCAGGGCGTGGTTGAAATTGCTGGAAAGCGTGAAAGCCAACGCCGATTATAAAGGACTGAATGCAGACCAACTGCTTGTTGTGCACGCGTTTGCGTCCATTGGCTTTAGAAGGTATTCCCATCAAAACCAGGGGCGCATTTCAGGAAAGCGCCGGAGGAGAAAATCCACTCACATTGAAGTCATTGTAAGGGAAGGACGATAAGGTATGATTGAACGCCATTTTGTCAAGCAGGGACTGAAAAAAGTGCAGTTGGAGCAGTTCCTGCGCAAGGAGTTGGACAAAGCAGGCTTCACAGAGTTGGACATCGTGAAAACCCCCATGGTCACGCGCATTGTGGTCAACGTTGCAAAACCCGGGCTGGCCATTGGAAAAGGAGGCCAGAACATCCGCTCGCTGACCGATGAAATCGGCAGGCGCTTTCAAATCGACAACCCCCAACTGGAAATCAAAGACATTCCGCAGCCGGAATTGGATGCAAAAGCAGTCATTGATAAGATGAAAGGCCTGATTGCGCGCGGGTTTAGCTGGCGGAGCATTGCATATAGAACAGTAAACGACATTGAACGCGCAGGCGCCTTGGGCGTTGAACTGGTATTGATGGGAAACCTTGCAGGAAAAGGCGAACGCAAGCGCAAGGTGCGCATTGCCAAGGGGTACATGAAAAAAGTGGGCGAACAGGCCAAACTGGTGGAATTTGCGATTGGAACTGCATACTTCAAGCTTGGAAGCATTGGACTGCGCCTGCGCATTGTACGGCCCGGCACAGTTTTCCCTGACCACTTGGACTTGAAGGCCTTTTTGGAAGCGCGAAAGGCAGGCGTAGAGGCAGCCACGGAAGGCCCGGTTGAAGTTAAGGCCGCTGCCCCAGGGGCAGGCGAAAGCGTTGAAACACCATCAAAAACCATGGAAGAAAAACAAGGCGCTGAAGAAAAACCAAAAAAGGAATCCAAGCCCCGGGGACGAAAAAAGGCTAAACAGCCTTCAACCCTGAAAGATGAGGACGTTAAAGAAGCCCCTGCAAGCCCGGAGAAAACACCAGCACCTGTACAAGAAAAAAATGTGGAAATAGTAAAAAATGTGCAAGGAGGCAACGCCGTATGAAAAAAAGATTAGGCGAGGTAAGGGATTTGGCTTCCCCTGAGATTTCTTCCAAGGTTACAGAGTTAAAACTGGAGTTGGCCAGGGAACGCTCCATCAATGCCTCTGGAGCAAAACCGGAAAACCCTGGAAAAATCCGGAAGGTGCGCAGGAAGATTGCGCAAATGCTCACAATCATGTCTGAAAAGACACGAAAAAAGGGCATGCAAGAAAAATCAATGGTAAAAAAACATGAGGTGAGCGCGTAAGGATGAATGAAATTTGCCAGGTGTGCGGTTTGCCCAAGAACATATGCGTTTGCAAGCAAATTGAAAAAGAATCGCAGAAAATCCACATTAAAGTGGAAAACCGGCGGTTTGGAAAAGTCATTACCTCCATTTCAGGGTTGAACCCGGGCATCATCAAGGACGTTGAAAAATCCCTCAAGCGTGCACTCGCCTGCGGAGGAACAATAAAAGGCAACGTCATTGAACTGCAAGGGTATCACAAGGAAAAGGCAAAAGAAATTCTTCTCAAAGAAGGATTCAAGGAAGAGTCCATTACAAGCTAGGAAAAGGATGAACAAAATGATTTCACAAAAAAAGTACTGCATTCACGCCCAAAACGCGGCACTGCATGAACTCATCGGACTGCACGCCCATGTCATTGGCAGGGAGGACACCAATAAACTGGACCTCCAAGGGCGCATTGTGAACGAAACCCAGTATACATTGGAACTGGAAACCCCCGGCGGTCCAAAAACAGTGCCAAAAAAAGAAGTCCTGCTTGACCTGGACCTTCATGGAGAACACGCGCACGTGAATGGAAAAGACATTTGCTTTAGACCCGAAGACCGGACCAAAGAAGTTGCAAGGAAAAGGAAGGTGGGTGCATGACCAGCCCTCAAAATGTTGCATGTACCGATTCAAAGTGCGCGGTTCACGGCCATTTGAAAGTGCGCGGAAACGTCTTTGTTGGACGCATTGTCAGCGCCAAAGCCGCGCGCACTGCAGTTATTGAACGAACGCAGACCATTTACATTCCAAAATACGAACGGTACAAAAAGGTGCGCGTGCGGCAGGCCGTGCATAATCCTGAATGCATGAATGCAAAGGAAAACGACATTGTGCGCGTAGGAGAAACCCGCAAGATCAGCAAGACCAAGGCCTTTGCAGTACTTGAAGTGCTTGGTTCCGCCAAGGAAATTGAACGGGAAGACGAGGTAAGGCACAGGCGCGAGCGCGCCAAGGAAAGCATGCGCCAATCGCAAAAAGACGCTGAAATGCAAAAGGCTGGTGATCATACGTGAAAGCCATCAATGCAAGCGTGGTGCGCAGCCTCACCCAGTTTAGCACGTGCACGTGCGCGGACAATTCAGGAGCCAAAGAAGTGTACATTATATCCGTTTTGAACAGGAGAACGCGCAAGCGCATGAACCCCAAAGCAGGGATTGGAGACCTTGTCCAAGTGGTGGTAAGCAAGGGCAAACCAGAAATGCGCAAAAAGGTCGAACTTGCTGTTGTAGTGCGTGTGAAAAAGGAATACCGCCGCCTGGACGGGGTGCGCATCAAATTTGAAGACAATGCCGTTGTACTGGTGGATGAAAAAGGCCTGCCCAAAGCGTCTGAAGTAAAAGGGGTTGTAGCCAAAGAGGTCGGAGAACGCTGGCCAAAAATCGTTGGAATTGCATCCGGAGTGGTGTGAAATGTCATTCAATGAAATGCCCATTCATGAAAAGCGCGTGTTCATGTCCTGTCATTTGTCTAAGGCGCTGCGCAAGGAACTTGGAAGGCGTGCATTGCCCGTGCACAAAAATGACACTACAAAAGTCATGACGGGCGCGCACAAAGGGTTTTCAGGAAAGGTATCCCGCGTTGACCGGGAAAGTGGAACTGTGTTCATTGAAAAGCTCGTGCGCCGCAAGGCCGATGGAACAGAAATTCCATTGAGCGTACGCACGCACAAAATCATGCTCGTTGAACTGGATTCAAAAGATGAACGCAGGCTCAAAAGAAAAAAGCGCGCGTCCAGGGGAACAGCTGAAGAAAAAGGCAGTGGAAAAAAAGAGGAGGGAATAAGACATGGCAAGTAAAGGACAGGACCGAACGCTCAAAAGACTGGCCGCAAAACCCATCCTGCACGTGCACCGCAAGCGCGCCACGTTTGCCATCCGTTCAAAGCCAGGCCCGCATTCCATGAACACCTCCATTCCGTTGGGATTTGTAATCCGGGATTTGGCAGGGCTTTCCAAAAACATGAAGGAAACCAAGGCCATTTTGAACGCAGGACTTGTACAGGTTGATGAAAGCGTGCGCAAGGACGCCCATTTCCCCGTGGGATTGTTTGACGTGGTAGACATTGCGTCCATGAAAGCAAGGTATGTTCTTGGGTTGGATACCCACGGTCGCGCCATACTTAAAAAAACAGCGTTCAAGGAAGGCGCGCACAAAATCAAACGCGTTGAACACAAGACCATGAAAAAAGGAGGAGTCATTCAATTGCAGTTCAACGACGGTCACGTGTACGTAGACAAGAAAAACAGCCTCCGCGTGGGCGATTCAGCCGTAGTAGACCTTAAAAGCAAAAAGATTGTGGAAGAAGTGCCGTTGAAACCAGGAGCTGGAGTGTTTGTGATTGGCGGAAACCATGTGGGGGAAACTGCAAGGGTAAACGAGATCATTCCTGGAACCATGCGCAGAAAATCGCTTGTAAAACTTTCGCGCGGGCAAAGCCTGTTTCAAACCGTTTCACGCAACCTCATACCGGTAGACAAGCACACCCTTGAATGGCTGGAGGGGAAAGAATGACAACACCAAATCCCATGCAGCGCGTGTTCATTGCAAAAGTAACGCTTAACATGGGCGTTGGACAAACAGGGGAAGAATTGAAACGCGCGGAGCAAATCCTTCAACGGGTGAGCAACCACAAAACCGTTCAAACCATTTGCAAGGTCAAGCAGCCTGAATGGGGAATCCGCGAAGGCATTCCCATTGGAGTTAAAACCACCCTCCGGGGGGGGCATGCCAGCGCGTTTTTGAAGCAGGCCCTGCAGGCCAATGGAAATGAATTGAATGCGCGCAGTTTTGACAGGCTTGGAAACTTCGGGTTTGGAGTAAAAGAATACATTGACCTGCCAGGCGCAAAATACGATCCAAAGCTTGGCATTCGCGGGCTGGACGTTCTTGTAACGCTTGAAAAACCCGGGTACAGGGTCAAGAAGCGCAAAGTGCGCACGCGCCCGATTGGAAAAAGACAGTTGGTAGGAAGAGAAGAGGCCATCGAATTCGTTAAAAAAGAATTCGGGGTCAAGGTCGTTTAACAAAGAGGGAAATGACAATGGCAAAACGCGTTGATGAAGCAAAAATGAAAAAGCATGCAAAAAAGAGAGCCTTGCTCGTGTGCAGGAATTGCAACAACAACAAGGGCCTTATTCGCAAGTACGGCCTTTTGCTGTGCCGAAGGTGCTTCAAGGAATTTGCACTGAAAATTGGTTTTACAAAGTTTGACTGAAACAGGAATGATGAATATGAGTTTGGTAGACCCATTGGCGGACGCATTGGTGAACATTAAAAACCATGAGAGTGCGGCCAAGAAGATGTGCGTGATTTATCCAGCCTCGCGCCTTTTGGGGGAAATCCTGCGGGTCATGCATGAAAAAGGATTCATTGAGGGCTTTGAACGCATAGACGATGGACGCCAGGGCTTGTACCGCATTACGTTGGCCGGTAAAATAAACGAGTGCAAGGCCATCAAACCCAGGTACGCAGTTAAAAAGGACGGCTTCAAGAAATTTGAAAAGCGCTTCCTTCCTTCCAGGGACTTGGGAGTGTTGATTGTTTCAACCCCAAAAGGGGTTATGGCCCATGACCAAACCAAAGAACAAAATATCGGGGGCAGGCTCTTGGCCTATGTATATTAGCAGGGTTGAATGAAGATGAGCGAAGTAATACACAACGTGGAAATACCTGAAGGCATTCAAGTGGACGTGCAGGAACACGCAGTCATCATCCTGTCCAAAGACGGAAAGAGCCTCCGCAAGCGGTTTGTTGAACGCGGATTGCACTTGGAAAAAAAGGGAAACGGCGTGCAGGTAAAACTGCACAAGGACACGCGCAGGCTGCGCGCGCTCAAAAACACCATTGAGGCAAAGGTGAACAACATGATTGTCGGACTGGAGAAGGGTTTCACGTACAAGCTTGCAGTAGTACACGCGCACTTTCCAATAACGTTGAACAAAAAAGGGAATTCTGTGGAGATAAACAATTATTTGGGTGAAAAAAATCCAAGGCATGCACGCATCCTTGAAGGAGTGGACGTGCAAGTCAAGGGAAAGGAAATCCTTGTTAAAGGCATGGATGTAGACGCGGTTGGACAAACCGCGGCCAACTTGGAACAGGCCACACGACAAACCAAGAAAGACCCGCGCGTGTTCCAGGATGGAATTTACCTTGTTGAACGGTCTGAGGGGATGTAACATGGCAAGAGGAGAAATGAAAAAAACGCCCCCTGAAAGCACGGACAAGCAGGCCCCTAAATCAGAGGCGCGTACACATATGCACGGAGACTTGAAGGGCGCTGGGCACGAGGAAAAAAGGCCTGCCTCCATGCCAGAGGCGCGCGTTAAAACCGAGAAAGAGGCAGGTGAAAGTACTCAGGAAAAGAAGGAAGGAAAAGAAAGTGCAAAACAGGAAAAGCCTGAAACGAAAAAGGAAAGCGCTGCATTAAAGGTCAAGGCGCCCCAGAAAGTTCCTTCAAAGAAGCGCAGAAAACTTGAAAAGGTGGGCCGCGTGAAAATCCAAAAAACGCGTGCACTCAAAAAGGCAAGAAAAAAAATCAGGCAAAAATGGAAGCCTGATTTCAGGGGGCGCTTTGGAAAACGCCAATTCCGCCGCCTCACAAAGGAAAAGTGGTCCAAGTGGCACCACCCAAGAGGCATTGACATTCGCAGGGAACAGGCAAAAGGCAATATTCCATCCACCGGGTACCGCGTTTCATGGGAAATCCGGGGACTGCATCCTTCAGGGTTGAAGGAATTCCTTGTGAACAACGTGCGCGATGTCAGCGCAGTTCCCCCTGGAAGCGCCGTGCGCATTTCTGCAGGAGTGGGAAGAAAGAAGCGGGTGGAAGTGTTGAAAGCCGCGCTTGAACGGAAAGTGTACGTGGTGAATTGAATGAAAGTAAAAAAAGTAGTCTCGGTTGCAGCGCGCATGCTCAAAGTAGGTGTTTCCAAGGTGTGGGTGGATCCTGTACAGTCCAAACGCGTGGGGGAAGCCATGACCAAGGAAGACGTTAAAGAACTCATTGCCCAGCGCGTGATTCGAAAACGCCAGGATGCCCTGCACAGCCGGGCACGTGCACGGTGGCTGCGCATGCAGAAGCGCAAAGGCCGGCGCAGAGGCCATGGAAGGCGTTCGGGTTTGAAGAGCGCGCGCATGGGAAAGAAGCGATCCTGGATTGCACGCGTGCGCGCACAGCGCGCCAAATTAAAAGAATTGCGCAGTACAGGGAAAGTGGATTCAAATGCGTATGGCGTGATTTACAAGCAAATAAAGGGAAATCATTTCAAGGGAAAGAAATACGTGGAAGAAGCGGTTTTGAAAGGATTGAATGTTAAAAGGAGAGTATGACATGGCCCACAGCCCTACCTACAAAGTGCCGTTTCGGCGCAGGCGCGAGCAGAAAACCAATTACGCAAAGCGCTTGGCATTGCTGAAAAGCAGGGAACTGCGCATGGTGGTGCGCAAGACCAACAATCAGGTCATTGTTCAATTCGTGGAGGCAAGAGAGGCTGGAGACCACGTGCACGCAGCCGCGCAGTCCGCTGAACTCAAGAAGTATGGCTGGAAACTCCACGGAGGAAACATTGCAGCCGCGTACCTGACAGGTTTTTTGGCCGGAGGGAAGGCCAAAAAAACAGGGGTTTCAAAAGCGGTTTTGGATTTGGGATTGGTTACACCTGTTCGGGGTTCACGCGTGTTTGCTGCGCTCAAAGGAGCCATTGATGCCGGAATTCACATCCCTGCAAGCGAGGCCGCATTTCCAAAACCTGAACGGTTGAAAGGCAAGCACGTGGAAGCATGGCTGAGCAAAAACCCTGGACTGGGAAACGCGTTTTCACGGTATAAAAAGGAAGGCGTTGACTATTCAAAATACTCTTCGTATGTGGAGGCAGCAAAAGCAGCCATTGAACAGGAGTTGAAGTGACATGCCGCGCAGAGAAGTAAGAAAAAGAGTCCGTCGTGGAAGGTCCATGCAGGGCGCGCAGAAAAGCGAGTTTGGCGTTCCGCCCACGGAAGAAGAAACCCAGGCGTTTGAACGCAGGCGCGCCATGAAAGAACGCGCACTTGAAGGGTGGGTGCCCAAAACGGTTACCGGAAAATTGGTAAAGAGCGGCGAGTTAACATCCATTGAACAGGTGTGGGCGCGCAACCTCCCAGTCATTGAACCTGAAATCATAGACTTCCTGCTTCCGGGCTTGCATGAAAGCGTGATAGACACAAGAAAAACGGCTCGGGTGAACAGGTCTGGAAGGCGTTTTTCGTTTAGTTCTGCCGTGCTCGTGGGGGATGGAAACCAGTACATTGGCATTGGATTGGCCGCAGACAAAGAAAAATTTGGTTCAGTGGAAAAAGCCCTGCGCAAGGCCAAGCTCAGCCTGGTTAAAGTCAACAAAGGGTGCGGAAGCTGGGAATGCATCTGCAACAACCCGCATTCTGTTCCATTCAAAGTTGTCGGGAAATGTGCCTCCGTGCGCGTGAACCTTTTTCCTGCCCCAAAAGGAACCGGGCTCGTGGTCGGAGACCACATTAAAAATGTTTTCAGGTTTGCAGGCATTAAAGACGTGTGGTGCCAGACGCGCGGGGCAAGCACAACCAAGTTCAATTTCGTGCGCGCGGCAGTGGATGCCCTGGCCCAGACAGACCGCGTGCGCGCATCCAATGAAATGATGCAAAAAATTACTTTGCGTCCCCATGCACGCGAGGAAAGGGAGTGAAAGACATGCTCGCAGTCATTCGTATTCGTGGCAATGTGAATGTGGACGTTCGTTTGAAGCGCGCGCTTGAAGTCATGATGCTTCATTCCAAGAACCACCTGGTATTGGTTCCTGAAGGCCCTTCATCCAAGCGCATGCTGGGAAAAGTAAGAGACTATGTAACGTTTGGCGAAGTGAACGCAGAAACCCTGGCCCGCCTGCTGGAAAAACGCGGCAGGCTTGAAGGCAACAAGCCCTTGGCCGAGGCCTACTTGAAGGAAAAAAAGACTTCATTCAAGGAACTTGCCCAGGACATTATTGGCGGAAAAACAAGTGTGCGCGTGCTGGGCATCAAACCTGTTTTCAGGTTAAACTCGCCTTCCAAGGGATTTGAAAGAGGGGGAATCAAGCTGAGTTATAACATGGGAGGCGTTTTAGGGTACCGCGCTCAGGCCATAAATGCCCTGATAGAACGCATGATGTAACAGCCTGTGAAAAGGCAAAACGCAAGGTTAAAAACGTTGAAGGAGTTTTTAAGGAAAAGGAATGCGTATGGTGGTAAGAAGAAGCAGGAAAGTACACAAGTTGCGCGGGCACCGCGTGCATGGCCATGGAGATACAAAGAACAGGCGCGGCTCCGGGTCTCACGGAGGCATGGGAAGAAGCGGAAGCCACAAGCACAAGTACAGTTCCTATTACGCAACGTTTGGCGTGAAAAAAACGCTTAACCCAAAACAAGGGGAAAAGCAAAAGAAGACCTTGGACTTGGATGACGTAAGCCGGTTGGTTCAGGAATGGACGGATTCCAAAACCGCCGAAAAAGTGGAGGGTAGAACACTTGTAGATGGAGTCAAATTGGGTGTGCACAAGATTCTGGGTTCCGGGTCCATTCAAGTCCCTGTTCATGTACGCAACATGCAGGTGAGCTCAAAGGCAAAAAAGAAAATCATTTTGGCCAAGGGAGCCATTGAAGGGTTAAAAGAAAGCGAGGCCGAAGAGCTTGCATTTGAGGCAGGGGCTGAAGAAGACAATGAAACCGTGAACAGTGAAGCAGATGAAAACCCGGAGATGCATGCGCGCGAAGAAGGGAGTGGAGAATGACGTCATTCTTTGAACGCTTTGAACCCATTCTCAGGTTTCTGCCTGAAGTGCGCAACCCCGAAGTTCAACCCCCATTGCAGAAAAAAATTTTTTGGACAGGGCTTGCACTCATATTGTTTTTTACCATGGGCCAGATCAGCCTCATTGGAATTGAATCTGTTTTCGGCCAGCAGCCGGAGGCCTTTCAGCTCATTCTTGCATCCGAAATTGGAACGCTTATCACGGTTGGAATCGGCCCCATTGTGCTGGCGTCCATCATCCTCCAACTCCTGGTTGGAGGCGGGCTTATCAAAGCAGATTTGACTGACCCCAAGGAAAAGGCGCGGTTTACCGGAACGCAAAAACTTCTTGCCATTCTCTTGAGTTTTTTTGAAGGCGCGGCCTACCTGGGGTTTGGCCTGCCGGGGGTTGGATTCATCCAGGCAGTTCCTGGAATGTTTTTGTGGGTGGTACTCCAAATCGCGATTGGAAGCATCATCCTCTTGTACTTGGATGAAGTGGTTTCCAAGCACGGAATTGGCTCCGGGATTGGATTGTTCATTGCCGCAGGCGTTTCAGGCCAGTTTTTCTGGCTGGTGTTCAGGCCTCCCTCGGAATTGGATGCTGGGGGAAGAATTTTTATTGCATTGTCCACGCTTTTGGGCGGGCAGTTCATTCAAACCCTTATTGCGTTGAGTCCCATTATCTTTGCCTTGGTCATTTTTTTCGTAGTCGTATTCGCGGAAGGCATTCATGTAAACATTCCCATCACCATTGGCCGGCGCGGGTTTGGGGGAAGGTTTCCGGTTAAATTTTTGTATGTGAGCAACATGCCGGTAATTCTTGCAGTTGCATTATTTGCCAACATCCACTTGTGGGCCACGCTCGCAGCACAAGTGCCTGTGCTCGGCCAGGCGTTGACAGGGCTTTCCTGGGCGGTAACTTCCCCCACATTTGGAGGGTCCCTGAGCCTCGTGGAAAACCTGCTGTTGCGCGGCATTACGCCTTCCATTGGCGGAGAATTGGTCCAGGCCTTTGCATATGTGCTGGTGTTGATTGCAGCTTGCATTGTGTTTGGAAAGTTTTGGGTGGAACTGGGGGGGCAGGGCAGTGAAAAAGTGGCAGAACAATTACAGCGTGCGGGCATGCAAATCCCGGGGTTCAGGCGGGACCCGCGCATCATGCAAAAAGTATTGGACCGTTATATACCGCCCATCACCATTTTGGGCAGTGCATTCGTTGGAGTTCTTGCAGCGTTCTCAGACCTGACCACGGCTTCCCTTGTTTCAGGGACCGGAATCCTGTTAACCGTTGGAATCGTGTACAGGCTGTACGAGGAGCTTGCCAAGGCCCAGCTCATGGAGGCCCACCCCCTGCTTAAACGCCTGCTGGGATAGGTCTTTGATAGGAGGAAAACGCTGCAGAGGAAATGGTTTTTATATCTTACGCCGGCAGAATAGTATTAGCGCGTAAAGAGCCGTTTTTTGGGTTTTAAAGGGTTTTTTGGCCTTGCAATACGTTTGGGGTTTTAAAATGGGTTTTTCACCGACAGTGGACATTGCACTTGTGGCCGTGCTTTTTGCGGTGATATCCAGGGTGCTGCAACACGTGCTTTTGGACAAGGAAAAAATGGAGTCCATTCAGGCAGAATTAAAAGTCAAGCAGAAAAAACAAAAGGAGTTGATGGCACGCAAAGATGCGGGCTCAGCAAAAGAACTTGAAGGGCTGAACACCGAAATGATGGCCTTGATGTCAGAAAGCATGAAAGGCTTTCCAAAACTCATGGGCGTTTCATTGGTGGTATTCCTGCCCTTGTGGTGGCTCGTCGCTTCCGTGTATGGCAATGCGCGCGTTGAATTGTTTTATCCATTCAGCCTTGTAAAACCTTCCATTGGCTGGTTTTGGTGGTATTTCATCATGAGCGTGATTGCGTCTGCAGTGATTGGAGTGGTCATTCAACGCATTCACAATGCACTGCGAAAAAAACCTGTCGGAGTGAACGTTTCATGAACGTGCTTTACGTGGTTTGCAGGGACGTGAATGAAGCAAAAAAAATGGGCAGAATACTCGTAGAGGAAAAATGGGCGGGGTGTGTGAACATATTCAAGAACATGGAATCAATCTTTTCTTGGAAAGAAAAAGTCCTGCATGCGCGTGAAAGCGTAATGCTGGTCAAAACGGTTCCCGTAAAATGCAAGGGGGCAAGAAAGAGAATTGAGCAATTGCACTCCTACAAGGTTCCATGCATTATGGAACTTGGCGTGGTTGAAGTAAATGCAACGTATGAAAAATGGCTGAAAAAAGTTTGTACCGGGTGAAAAAGGATGCCTACAAAATCCCAGCGTAGAATGAACAGGAAGTTCGTGCGCACGCCCAGCGGAAGCCGCATGCGCTTCGTGCAAAAAAAGAATTCAAAATCCGAGTGCGCGCTCTGCCAGGGAATCCTACACGGAGTCCCGCATAGCCGTACAACGGCAGAACGCCGCGCGCTTTCAAAATCTTCGCGCCGGCCAAGCGCCTTGTTTGCAGGCGTATTGTGCGGGAACTGCCGGGAAACCGTCCTTGAGGAATGCGCCAAGGTAAAGTCCGGAGTCAAACCCCTGGAAGATGTAAGCCTGGCACTCAAACCCTACATCCGGCAGATTGAAAACAAGGTGATGGTGTAAAATGTCCAGCGCGGTGTTTGAGCGTGGAAGAATTTGCATGCAACTGCGCGGGCGCAGGGCCGGGCAGAAAGTGATGGTCATTGATGTAGAATCCCCTTCCCTGGTTGTGATCGAAGGGGTTAACGTAAAACGCAGGAAGTGCAACGTGAAACATCTTTTTGCAACCCCTAAAAAGGCGGATATCACCAAAAACCCGTCCAAGGAAGAAATCGTAAACGCATTGAGTTAAAAAACAGTTGAAAGGAAAAGGAATGGTTGAACATGACCCTGGAAAAATCGGATGAAACGCGTTTGATTGTGCGCATTGCCAACAAAGACTTGAACGGCAACCTCCCCATTCACCGCGCGCTCACAGGAATCAAAGGCATTGGCATTCGGGCTGCGCGGGCCATGGCATACTCATTTGAAGACAAAACACGCATGCCTTATGACACTCTATTGGGA
>JACQJG010000018.1 GCA_016198125.1 Candidatus Iainarchaeum sp.
CCCGGGAAAAGCGCGTGCTCTTCTTTTTTGGGCACTTCCACAAGCGGGTCAAAATAGGGTTTGGTTTCGTTTGAAACGGCTACTTTGTCTTTTTTTCCTTCTATGAGCATGTCCAGTTGGAGTTGTTCGCTGTCCGCAAAGTACCAGGCCGTCAACGCCAGTTTGGCCGAGTGCTCCAAGTCGTTTTCTTTTCTCTGTTCATTTGGGATTAGAAGGGGGCGTTCCACTTTTTGGAATTGGCGGGTTAATTCAACGAATTTCAGCAAGTCCTTCAATGCCATTAAATCATCTTCTTTTCTTTGAGCGCTTCAAACGTTTCCTTCAGCGCGGCGTCCGTATCATAGCGGGGCTTCCATCCCAGTGCCTTGAGTTTTGAAATGTCATAGTTTCGTTCCTTGAGCATGCGCCTAACGTGTTTTGGGATGAGCAGGGGCCTTTTTCCTGTTATTTTTCCTTGCAGTGCAAACACGTGGGCGAGTGCCATTCCAAGCCAAACAGGGATGGTCTTTATCTCAGGGCGTCCAACCAGCGTTCCAATGCGTTGTACCAGTTCGAAGAGGGTTTTTCCTTTTTCTTCTGCGACAAGATAGGTTTCACCGAATACCTCTTCCTTTCCAAGCACAAATGCAATGGCCTGTGCAAGGTCTTTGATGTAAACAATTTGCCATTTGTTTTCTCCTTTCCCAATGAGCGGGAAGCCTTTTTTTACCGTTTTAAAAATTTGGGCCCAGTATGTGGAAGGCCCCAGGGCAAGGGCGCTTCGCAGGATTGTAATGGGCACAACTTCCTGGTATTCTTGTACAACCTCTTCTGCGGCTTTCTTGCTTTGCTCGTAGGGGGTAATGGGATTGCACGGGCTTTCCTCGTTCAAGGCTTCTTTGGTTGTTGGGCCATAAATTCCAACCGTGCTCAGGTATATTACATGCTTAACCCCTGCCTTGCCCGCGCTTTCAAGTACGTTTTTGGTTCCCTCCACGTTAACTTCAAACAATTCTTTTTCGCTTTTTGTTTCATCCGTGAGCGCGGCAAGGTGAATCACTGCATGTGCGTCATTTAACGCTTTTTCAAGGTCTTCCCTGCGCAAAATGTTTTGCCCGATAGAGTAGTCAAATTCGTGTATGCTGTGGCCTTTTTCTTGCAAGACTTTTATCACTGCTTGGCCAATGAATCCTTTGCTTCCAGTCACAAGCACGCGCATGGTACCTTTTCTCTGAACTCGCTTTTTTAAATGCCTTGCATCCAAGCCCATTCCATCCAGCCTGGGAATGCGAGGTTAACTGCAACGCCTACAAGCATAAACACGCCGAATTTGGGCAGGTTGCGGTAAACAGGAACAGTGTGAATATTCCTTTCCTTCAATGCCCCAATTTGCTTTTTTCCTATTACACGTTTTCCTTCCCAAATGGATTCGTTTTGCAGTTCTTTTGGCAGGGCATTCCATGCAATTACTTCATCTTCTTCCAGTTTGTCCAATTGAACGTTGGTTTGGAACAGTCTTTTTCGAATGCCTTCTTCGCATGCCGTGAATGCAAGCCCGCTTGCAAGTACAATTCCGAGTCCGATGAGGGCTTCTGTGCGTATTACATGCCAGCTCCATGTAAAGTACAGGTATGCAATGAAAACAAGTCCGAGCAAAACCGTTTTGGGTATGGATTCTTTTATTTCCTTCCAGCCCCCGCCTGCCTTCCAGTACCTGAAAGGATAAGCAGTTCCAAGCACAAGGAGGGCAGTGGCGCCTGCAAGTACCAGTGAAGTCATAATAAAGGGCTGGTTGTTTTGAAAGGGCAGGGTAAGTGCGATGCCGGTGAATAATTTTACGTCCCCGCCTCCCACGTTGCCGGTTAAATACAAAACGTACCCTGCAGCCAATGCCCCTATTCCAAGCGCGATTCCCAGCCAATTTTGTTCAAACAAATTTAGAACAATTCCAAGTGCAATTAAGGGGTATGTGATGGCGTTGTAAATGTACCCGGTTTTAATGTCCGTGTATGCACTGAGCACAGCTGCAAGCACTACAATGCCTTGGCGCAATAGGAGTGTTTCTGATGCCATGTCACTTCAACCTGAGTTTTTTCTTCTTCCTTTTCTGGAATCCTTGCATGAGTTTTTGCATGCCTTTTGCGGACTGCATTTTTTCAAGGTTAATGTTCTTGAATTTGTCGTACACTTTGGCGAGCTGCTTGTAGTGCTTGAGGAGTTCACGCACCTCTTCTTCGGTTCTCCCGCTTCCGCGCGAAATACGTTCAATCCTGCTTCGTGTAATGAGATCCGGGTTTAATTTTTCTTTTTTGGTCATGGAGTCCATGATGTGCTTGTAGTGGTCGAGCTTTTCTTCACCTATTTCAAGCTGTTCTTTGGGGATTTGCATGTTCAAACCCATCATTTCTGCGACTTTGTTGAGCGGCCCCATTTTTCGTGCAGCCTTTAATTGTTCATAGAATACGTGTAAGTTGAATCCGTGTTCAAGCATTTCCTCCAGGTCCGTTTCGTTTTCTTCTTCGAGTTCGCGTGCCTTTTCAAGGAGGCTTTGCAGGTCTCCGTACCCCATGATTTTTCCCAGGAACCTGGGCGCATCAAATTCCTCCAAATCACTGACTTTTTCTCCTGTGCCTAAAAAATACACGGGGGCGTTGGTTGTGTGGCACGCTGCAAGGGCCCCGCCGCCTTTTGCGCTTCCATCCGTGCGCGTGATAATGACTCCATTCACCCCCACTGCTTCGTGGAACGCCTGGGCTTGCCTTTTTGCAAGCTGTCCAATGTCTGCGCCAAGCACCAGCCACGTGTGGTGGGGTTTGAATGCGTTGTGCAATTCTTTTATTTCTTTTACAAGTTCTTCGTCCAACGCGCTTCTCCCTGCGCTGTCGCAAAGGATGAGATTTACTTTCTTTTTTTCCAATTCCTGCAGTCCTGCACGAATGACCTTGGCCGCGTTTTTTTCGTTGGGCGTTGAGAAAAATTCAGTGCCTTCTACTTTGGCGGTTACTTGTTTCAATTGATCTACTGCGCCTGCACGGAAGGTATCTCCTGCAATAACCCCTATTTTAAGTCCGCGTTTCTTGTAATAGTTTGCCAGTTTTCCTATTGCAGTGCTTTTTCCGCTTCCAAAAAGGCCGACCAGTAAAATGCGTTGAGGGTTTTCGGGTATTTTGGGCGTGCCTCCAAGCAATTCTGCCAAATATTCATAGGTGATGGTTGCAAGGTGTTCTCTTCTTGTGAGTCCTTTTGGCAGGTCTTCTTTGAAGGCTTCGCGTTCAATGCGCCTGCTTAATTCCAGTACAAGGTTCACTTCTACATCTGCTGAGATGAGCGCGCGCTGGATTTCTTTTACTATTTCTTTGATGGCGTCCTTGTCCACTACACGCAGGTTCTGAACGGCTTCCATGGCCTTGCGCAGGCGTTCTCCTAATGACATGCAAAACTCCTTGGTAGTTTTACCCTGCAAAACCCATTTAATGGGTGGGGGCTTGGCGTGGGACTTTACCCAAGTATGTTGTCTAATATGAATGTCGGGGTGAACGGTTTAAGGTCTCCGTATCCTTGCCCCGTGCCCACAAATAAAATGGGTTTTTTGAGTTGATGCAATAAAGAGATGGCTGTGCCTCCTTTGGCGTCTGTGTCGATTTTTGTCAGAATGAACGCATCAATTCCCACTTCTTTTTCGAGTGTTTGGGCTTGGTGCAGGAGGGCTTGCCCTGTGTATGCTTCTCCAACATAAATCTTCAAATCCGGTTTGGCCACGCGTACGATTTTTTTCAATTCTTCCATGAGGTTTTTGTTTGTTTCCTGTCTTCCGGCACAGTCAATGAGCACAGCGTCTGCGCGTTCAGCGTTTGCGGCTTTTACAGCGTCGAATGCAACCGCGGCAGGGTCTGCGCCATACCGGTGTTTTACCAGTCTTGCATTGAGTTTTTGCGCATGCACTTCCAATTGTTCAATGCTTCCTGCCCTGAAAGTGTCCGCGCTTGCGAGGATGGCTTTTTTTCCTTTTGCTTGAAGATAGTGTGTTAGTTTGGCGATGGTGGTTGTCTTTCCTGCGCCATTGGGTCCCATGACTAAGATGACAAATGGTTTTTTGCGTTCCATTTCATCAAACAGGTTCACCTGGCGTGTTTGCATTATTTTTTCCAGTGCTGCGCGTACTTTTTCTTTCAGGAAACTGTTCACGTTTTCTTTGGATGGAATTTTTTGCCCTGCCAACTGCATTTGAAGTTCTTTTGTGAGGGCCTGCGCGGTTTCCTGTTCCACGTCCCCTTCAAGGAGCGCCAATTCCAGTTCATCCAGGAAGGGTTCCAATTCTTTTTGGGTTAATTCAATGCTTCCCGTGAGCGCGCCTGCCACTTTTTTTGCCACCCCCACGTCTGCTTCGAGCCTGCGCGCGGGTGATTCTTCTTTCAGGCCTTTCTTTTTTTCTTGAGGGGGTTTTTGGGGATCCGGGATTTTTATGGCTTCCAATTGTTGGGTGCCGGCTTTTTGGCTGAGTCGCTGGGTAAAATCGTTTAGTTTTTTTTTCAGAAAATCAAACATGGGTTTCACTTTTTTTGCGCGGTTGCGTGCTGGGCGCGTTCAGCGGCTTGGAGAATTTGTTCGATTTCGCGCAGGTTTTGCACGGTTTTATTGTGTTCGGCTTGTACGCGCGTGAGTTCCTCTTGAAATAGCTTTTTGTTTGCCTCCAGGTTCTTTTGGATTTCTTCCAGGGTTGTGTTCACGATTACATTGGTTCCAATCATGCGCTTGACTTGAACGTTCTTTGTAGTGCATTCCACATATGCCCCGGCTCCCAACGGAATGAGGGCCTGGCTTTCTTTTTCGTTTTTGAGCGCGTTTATGGCCAGCTGGGCATTTTCTGCCTGCATTAAAAGGACTTCAACTTCTCTTGCCCGCTGGTCAATGGCCGCGAGTTTCATTCGTTCGGCTTCATGGGCTTCCAGTACCTGCTGCCGCGTAAGTGTGATTTCTTTTTTTTGCTTTTTTTCAGCCATAGAGCATTCCTTCCTTTTTTTTCATTTCTTGTCTTCTTCGGAATGAGTAATGGTAATGTTGGTTCTTTTTAACCTGTGCCTGCTTCCCAGCGTTGAAAAGGCTTTTTCCACGGCGCTTCGCTCACTGAGGGCTTTTACACGGGTTGAAAACAGTTGCATTCCCTTCTTTGTTTTTAAACTGCCTTTAACGCTGAATGTTTTTTCTTGTGTCATGTTCCTCCTCCGCTCAATCCGTCGTCAATGCGAATCATTTCAGGGCCCGAAGTCATTTCCCCCACAAGCGCTCCTTGGCTTGTTGCCACAAGGGAGTTTCCGACGAAAGGGTCTCCGTAATTTGCCGTGGTTGGAATGCCGTCAACTTTGAATAATGCTTCCAGTTTTTTTATTTCTTCAGGTGCTGCTCGGGGGTGTACAAGGAATCCTTGCTGATTTACCACTAAACTGCTTCCCACAAGTTCGGTGCCGGCAAGATTTGCGTGTATGATGGGGACTTTGAGAAAACCTTCCATTTCCTTTACTGCCTGAACGGGAATGCTTTTGCTTGCAAGTAATCCAAACGCATTGCCTGCCACCAGGTTTCCAATAGCAGTTACTTCTTTGACTTTATGGACTTCAATTCCAAGTCTTTGGAGGTGGGTTTCTTCGCGCGCTTCAATGGTTTGGGGTACGAGGAATTTGCTTCCAATTCCGCGGGCCATGACCCCCAATAGAGAAGTGCTTGCAATGCTGGTTGGAATGGTTTCCACCCCCAGCACATCTTCAAAGTGCTTGGCTTTTTTGCGTTCCGTGTTCAGTGGGATCAAGGACATTTTTTCTGTTACCGTGGAAAAAACCCCGATGAACGGGCTTCCATTCAGGGTTTGTTTTTCAATGTTCATCGCCAAACCCCCTCTGCTTGTTGTCTCTATTCAATCCCGCGTTTGATGGCTTCTTTTTGGGCCTGTTCTTCCATGCGTTTTTTTTCTTCAAGTTTTTTTCCTGCTTCAACTTGCTCCGGGGATTTTTCGTCCTTCTTTTCAGGGGTTATTTCTTCCTTTTTTTTCTCTGCCTTTTGGGCTTTGCGCTTGTTTTCGAATTCCTGCAATTGAGTGCCTTCTTTCAGGAATACGTGCACGTTTTCCCCGTCTTCTTTTAATTGAATGGTGAACTTTTTTGGCTTTTTTTGCTTGCTTCGGCTCCAAATGTACTCGTTTACTTCGTTGCTTACTTTGATGTTTTCAGGTTCTTTTCTGGTGTGCTTTTGAACGAATTTTTTTAGGAATGTAACGCTTTTGTTTGCGATTCTCCCCCTGGGTTTGCGTACTTCGTTCAATGAAACCATGTATTCGTTGTTCATGTTTTATTCCTCTTTTAGTAGCTGCCCTCGTACTTTCTTTTTTCGCTGCGTGGAACCTTGTTGTGGTAATGTTTTCCGCTTTTGACTTTGAATGCGCGCTGGTATTCTTCTTTTTCGCGTTTTCTGTATTCTTTGCCCAGCGTGGTGTGCCGCCAGTGCCTTTTTTGCTTGGGGTTGAAAATCCTGCGCCCGGCTTTCTGCAGCACCCATACAGGGGCATTGGTGATGCTTGCGGATATTTTTTTTCGCGTTGTAATGAGGAATTCCTTTAATTCCGGGTCCTTGTTTCGTGCCATTTTATTTTCTCCTGATGCTGATTTCCTTCTTATGCGATAATTTTGCGAGCAGGCCAACCAATTCCTGTTCTGATAAGCGTTGCTGGATTCTCCCGGCTTGGGCCGCGTACAAGAGGTATTGCACTGTTTGGGCGTACCGCTCTGGGTTTACCAGTCGTACATTGGAAAGCCGGTTCTTGGCTTCGGGGGACAGGATTTTGCGCAGCACTCCTTCCATTTGTTGCTGGGCGTGGAGTTCTTGTTCTTCTTGTTGCCGCTCCATGAATTTTTTCTTTAACTCTTGGAGTTTTTTTTCCCGTGCCTCTTCGTGCGCGTCTTCCATTCTCTTCCCCTTTTTATGCGTTTTGTGCTTGGGTTCCCTCCTTGAGTTTTTGCTTTTTCTTGTCGTCGCGTGACGCTGCGTCTTCTTTTGGTTTTCCGCCTTCGCTTTGCCTGCGCAGGGCTTCGCGGATGGTCTTTTCTTCTGCGCTGACCGTTGTTTTTTCTTCGCGTTTGACTTTTTTTTCAGGTCCTTCGCGTTGAATGCGTTCAAGGGTTTTTTTGCTGATTGTGTTCAAGTACTTTTGCCCGGCGGGCGTGAGAATTCTTCCTTTTTTTTCTTTTTTTACGAACTGGTTTTTTTCCAGGGCTTGAAGGCACGTGCGAATGACTTTTCCGCCTGCTTTTGTGAACCGGTGGGGTCTTACTCCGCGTGCTTTTTTGCCTCCGTAATACGTACGCAGGCTTTCAGTCCCCAAGGGGCCTTCGCGGTAAATGCGGTATAAAATGCTTGCGCACCGCATGAACCACCAGTCGCGTTGCAGGGGCGCGCGTTCGGCATGGGCTCCGCTTTTCACGTAGTCTATAAAGCGCGGCTGGTTTAATCCCTTGGTTTTAAGGTCTTCTTTTAGGTCTTGAATGAGTTCGCTTGCCGGAACATCCAATATTCCCATAACGCTTCCTCCCCTTGCGGGGCCGTCAAAGAGGGTTTTTACCCTTCTGCAGGTTGAAAACCCGATTGAAGTGGTTTAAAGGAATTCCCCTGCTAATGGTTTAAAAACGTTTGCCGGGGGGTGTGCCCAGCCGGTAGCGTTTTGTTGTTTTGCATTCCTTGCACGTGGCGTTGAGCATGCTTCCTTTAACACGTTTCACTATGTTGAACCCTTCTTTCCACGGGGTTTTGCAGTGCTTGCAATACGCAGTTTTAATGTCCAACGGCATTCGCATTCTATACCGCGTGGAAATGCGTTCCAGCAGTTGAATGTACCGTTTGCTTCGTTCAGGGTGTTTTGAATGGGCTTCTTGTGCGAGTTCAAGCAGGCGGTACATGCGTTCCAATGCAATGTGTTGAACGAAGTTTTTTTTGGGTGCCGGCATGTTTTTTCCTTTGTTAAAGTGTTTTTTGTTCTTTTTGTATTTCTCTTATTTTTTGCGTTGCAAGCCGTATCCCTTCGCGCAGCGTGCCTTCGCGGAACCCGGAAAGGGTAGTGCCATATCTCTTGAGGGATTTGAAGCACAAGGTCATGAGTGTTTTGTACGCCGTCCAGTGTTTGATACGCGCGTGGAGTAGCCGTGCGCGAAGGGTCTTAAGTTCTTGAGGGGTTAATGCGGCAAGCCCGGATTTTTCTTTTGCTTCTGTGTATTCCCTGAACAGGTCCAGGGCGTTTTTTTGGATTTCTTCCAGCTCTATTTTATGGTTTTCAATGGTTTTGTGGTCTTGTAATGCTGCTTCGGGATATTGGCTGACGTATTCTACCCGTTCGCGTGCTTGGGCTGCTTTTTTTTCTGCTGTTTGCAGGCGCCACAAATTGCTTTCCATACGTTCTTTTATGATTTGAAAGTTGTGTTCGCGGATTTCAAGCGGGTCGCTGGACCAGCGCTGAAAGTATGTTTTAAGCATTACAAGTTTTTCTCCGCACGAACGGTATAATGCGGCAAGTTGCGTGTAAATCGTGTACAGTTCAAGATTGTGCGAGAAAAGGTCTGTGATGTTGGTGGAAGGATTGTTTTCTTTTGGGCGTTTCCGCAAGAGTGCGTTAACGTGTTCTTTTTGTTTATATATGCGGTCGTCTAATTTTTCCAGGTATTTTTGAAACACGCGGCCATAACGTGCGCCGATCTCCCTATAATAATCATCTGATTTCAATGGCCGCGGTTTTCTTTGGCGCCATTCATACAGCGTTTTTAAGCGCTTGTTTTTTTCTTTCCTTGCTGCCCAATCCAATGCACTGTCAATGTCCTGCAGAACATATTCTTTTTTTGTGCGCTTGAATATTTTTCCGCGGGAGGCTTTGGTGCGCAGGCGTTCAGGGTTAAAAACGTATTTTACGCTGCGGCGCAGCGCGCGTAATTGCGCATCCACTGGCAGGGCATGGAATGTCCTGGACCCGGGAATAGGCTTTTTTTTTCTTTGCATGTACTGCTCATGCGTGCGGCCTATTTTAACGCGTGGGGCTTGGATTGGCATTTAAACGCTTTACAATTCCATTACGGGCGTCCACCTCAACCAGGTCCCAGTCGTGAAGGGCCTTGGTGGCCTGGGGCACTCCCACAAGGGTTGGGATTTTGAATTCCCGTGCAAAGATTGCACTGTGCGTTAGCAATCCCCCCATTTCTATGATCATACCGTGGGCTTTGTGCATCCACGGCTCGTATTGTACAAGGGTTTCAGCAGCCACTAAAATATCCCCCGGGTTTACTTTTGAAATGTCTTCCAGGGAATGCACTACTTTTACAGGCCCAATGGCTTTTCCGGGGCATGCAATTTGGCCCGTAAACGTTTCCTGGTTGCTGGGTTTAAACGCGAAGCGTTCTTTGAGCGCATGATACTCTTCAATGGAAAGCGGTCGGACTCCTTGAGGGGTTTTTACAAGTCCTTTGAATGTAAAGCGTTCTCCTAGTTTTTCAGGGCCTTGTCCTGTTTTCAGGGCGTATTCTATTTCTTTTGGCAGCAGTACTTCCCAGTACTTTTCATGCAACCCTATACGTTTCAATGCCTCTGTGAATAAAGGCCGCATGCAGTACAACGCGTAATTGTACGCATCAATGCGCTCGAACTTCAACCACAAAAACAGCTGTAATTCTTTTAACAAGGCATTCCGGCTTACTTTTATTTTTTTGGGCAGTGTAGCCGTTTTTCTTAATTGCATTAAATCCGCTGGAGTAAGGGCCTTGCCGCGCAGCAGGCTGAGCCCATACCAGCCAAATGCGCGCGCCAGTCGCTTCAATGCATGTTCATCGCCTGGTCGCATCTTCAAGAGTTTTTCGTTGAGTCGTTCGGCTGACACCTTTCTCAAGGGACGGATTTCCTGGAAGTTTATTTTGGGTATTTTTTTAACGATGTAGGGTTCTACTGCGTTCGCGGTTGGCAAGTAGGTCCACAGGAATCCAAGCGTTTCACGCATTCTTTCGTGAAATCGTTCCACTTCTCTTGAAAGCCGTTCATTGGAGTACTTTTCAAAGGGTTTATGCCTGTTCTTATCGGAATAATCTTTTAGTTTTTTGATTGCTTTTTGGCATTTGGCATTCCATTTTTTCAGGAACCCTGCCGGGTTTTTTTCAATGAGGAGTTGGAGTTTCTTGCCTTTTTCTTTTTGGAAGTGGAATTCATCGTCAATGACCAGCATGAATTCTTGCGAGAATGCTATTCCAAAGTTTTTCTTGTAATTGGCAGTGTTTTCTGCTTCAAAAGATAATGCATTGAAATAAGTGCTGTTGGGCCAAGCCCCTAATTTTGGAAACTCTTCGGGGTTGAAACGTTGCAGGTCTTCTCCAGGCATGTCAATTACTTGTGAGTTTGTGGATTTAAATGGTGGCGATAGCCCCGTCTTGAGTGTTTATCCAAATCCTTTCCAGCACGCGTTCTTCATCAGGGTTATTTCCATGGATGGCGTGCAGGTATTGGTGGTTGTCGAACACAAGCAAATCGTTTTCTTTCCAATAATGCGTGAGTACAAGGGATTGGTCTAATGCATAGTAAGGTTTTGAATGGCTTTGGCAGTGGTGCGTAAATCCGGCACAGGGGGCAAATCATTTTCCGCTGTAATGCGCGGAAAAATAATGGAGCGTCTAGGGAGCGTTATAACGTGGCTTTCTTTCCACGGGTGCTTTCTAATCAAGGGGGTGGGTTGGAGTTCCAGCGGTTTTCCAGCCGGGATCGTGTCCAGTTTGGACAGCGTGTCCATAAATGGGCTCAGCATGTTGAGTGCGTGCGTAGTGTCAGTTAATAGCGTTGGATTTTCACTTTTCCCGGGGTTAACACAATATAGTAAGACAAGGTGCGGGGGCAGCGCATGATGACTACCGTCCGTGTGCCAGTCAAAGAGAGGCTGGGCTGATGTGCCCTTACAAGAGGGGTATTCTTCTCGTACAAAGGAAAGGTATCCTCCACTGCTTCGTACAAGGGAAAAGGTTTTGGACTGCGCTGCATACTCAAAAAAGTCTTTGGGTTTGAAGTCCACTTTTAAAAGGTCAAACCCTTGTTTGTGCCAATCGTGTTTGCATAACCAGTCAAAAAATTCACGGGTTGAAAGAAGCGTGGAGTTGGGTGAAGGAATTGTTTCTCGGAGGGTGGTCTGGGTTTCTGTCCACATGAATTGCATTATTGTTTTATTTTTAAAGGCTTTTAGTTTCATTTTTATAGTACATTGTTTTATTTTTACCATGAAGCTTTCGGAGGCAGAGGTTAAGGCCATTGTGGACGCGGTAAAGAAGGAACCGCGCACCGTGCAGGACATTTCCCTGCTTATTGACAAAAGCTGGGTGACTACTGAGAAGTACTTACAGGAACTTCACAATCAAACAGGCGCGATTAACCTTAAAACGTTCAGGCCTGGGACGCAGGCCGCGTTGAAAGTCGTGTATTATGTAAGCACAGAGGGGGGGCCTGGGGATGAAGTAAAGCAGGGCTTGGCCCAGCGCATTCTTCAAGGTAAATTCAAGCAGGACTTTGACTTTTTGGACGTGTTTCAATTCATTCCGGATGCGCAGAAGAAAGCGTTCACGCGCGAGTCAGGGGGAAGAAGAACACATGACATTGGAAGAATTGGTCAAGAAAAAGGCTTCCAAGAGCCTGTATTATTTTTCTGGCAACCTGAGTTTTTTGTCCTTGGCCTACAAGGGCAGGAAATCAGTGGTTGACTTTATTGAAGAGCAGTTGGAGGCAGGAGTATATGTTAAAGTCTTGTGCCGGGTAAACATTTCTTCGCTGGCCAACATTGAAAAAATGTCTCACTTGCTTGTAAAATACCCAAATCAAGTGGAAGTCCGCCATCGTTATCAGCCCTTGCGCGGGTTCATCATTGATGATGATTTTGCGCGTTTTAAAACATGGGAAAATAAAGACGATTACAAGCTGGGCGAATTGCACAAGAGCACGCGCGTGTACTATGAAGTGTACTCCCCAGAATGGATTGCGTGGCTGCAAAACGTTTTTTGGTCCATGTGGCGTTCTTCCATTTCGTATGAAAAAAGAATCAAGGAAGTCCAACGAATTGTGGCCAGTACGGGTTAACATTTCAAAGCAAGTCTTGGCGCGGTAGTATTATTTTAATTCGAAGGCCTGTAAGGGTCCCGGAGGGATCCCTTACTGTCCGCGGACCACCCCTACGCAATGGCATAGGCCAGTCGTGTTGGACCGCAGGGGTTCCAATAGGAATCCCCTGCTGAACTTCGCAGCAGCCACAGCCGAAACTGGCTATGCAGTCGCCGGGAATCGAACCCGGGCCTCGACCTTGGAAGGGTCGAACGCTACCTCTACGCTACGACTGCGTTATTCATTTTTGCCGGGCGAGGCTTTTTAACGCTTGAGGCTTTTTTTGGGTTTTCAACGGGTTCATGGTTTTTTAAGCAGTTCGGGTTCAAGTATTTTTTGCATGAGGTGGTTTTTTTGAAGGTTGGAGTTCTTGGAACAGGCAACATGGGCAGTGCGCTGGCAAAGCAGTTGGCGCGTGCAAAACACGAAGTCATTGTGGGTTCAAGAGACGTTGAAAAGGCGCGCAGGATGGCCAAGCCATTGGGCAAAAAGTGTTGCGGGGCTTCCTATGAAGAGGCCGTAGCGCAGGCCGATGTTGTGGTGCTGGCAGTTCCTTACGCGCAAGCGGAAAGCGTGCTTATGCCTTTGCAGGGAGCGTTGAATGGAAAAGTGGTAGTGGATATTACCAATCCCTTGAATGCAGATTTTTCTGGCCTGGTGGTGGGCCATACAAGTTCGGCCGCAGAGGAAATCCAAAAACGCGTTCCCAATGCGCGCGTGGTAAAAGCCTTTAACCATGTTTTCGCTCCAGTGCTTGCAAATGCGCACAAGTGGAAGTCCAAAAAGCCCAGCGTGTTCATTTGCGGTAACGATTTGGAAGCAAAGCAAACCGTGCAAAAACTCGTAAAAGACATTGGTTTTGTTCCGGTGGACGCAGGGCCTTTGCAGGCCGCGCGTTACATTGAGCCTGCCGCGTTTTTGATGGTGGCCTTGGCGTATGGCCAGAAAATGGGCCCCAAGTACGCGTTGAAACTCGTGAAATAAGCACAGGCATTCCAACACGAGTGGGCATGCAGCGACCGGGAATCGAACCCGGGTCACGACCTTGGGAAGGTCGTAGAATGCCATTATCCCATCGCTGCCTTGTTTAGTTTTTTTGTGCGCGTGGTTTTTAAGGCGTTGTATGGGAATTAGTTGTCTTCATGGCGCGCGTCGAAGCGAATGACCCTGTTATTGTCCCGGCGCTCGGCTTTTCTTCTGTCGTCTTTTCTGCGCGTGGACGCCCAGTAAAAGTGTTGTTTGGACGGGTCATATCCAATGAGGTAGTCTCTCTTGCCAGTCGTAAAACGTGCGCCGGGCATTTTTTCAGGCCCTATTTTTAGATGTGCAATGGCTTGGGCGCGCGTGCAGGAATGTTCTTTTGCAATCATTCTTACGCGGTGTTCGACTGCTTGGCGTGTTTTTGTAAACCATTCTTTAGGTAATGCCTTGTCTGCCGCGTATTTGGTTGGAATGTATTCCCTCCAAGCCATTGCTTCGCGCCTGCCTTTGAAGGGGGGCTTAACGCTCTGGTTTTCGCGCCATTCCTTGCGTAAATCGTTTTCATGGGTTCTGTTTTCAAACCCGCTTCTGCGTTCTCTTCCGGTGTACACGCCCTTTTGCGGTGCGTATTGTAAGGCAGGTTCGCCTTCGTTTAGAGTTCCCAATTGCATGTGCGCAGGCTTTATCACCCGAATGGACAAACCTTTAATGGGCGCATGCGGGGTGGTGGAGCGTTTCTTGGGCATTGAATGACTGAACCTTTTTTTGGCTTATTATGGTTTTGCTTTTTTTCATGATTGAGCAAGGACTTGGACTTCTTTTTGCAGGGCTTGAACCTTGTCTGTTTTTTCCCACGTGAATTCAGGTTCATTTCTTCCAAAGTGTCCATACGCTGCCGTTTTTTTGTAAATGGGCCTGCGCAGGTCAAGGGCTTCAATGATTCCTTTGGGGGTTAAGGGAAATATGTTGCGCACGGCTTCGGATAAAACTTCTTCGCTTACCTTTCCAGTGCCAAACGCGTTCACGTATACACTTACCGGTTGTGCCACTCCAATGGCGTAAGCCAATTGTATTTCGCATTTATCCGCGAGCTTGGCCGCTACAATGTTTTTGGCAATGTAGCGCGCCATGTAGCACGCGCTGCGGTCCACTTTGTTGGGCTCTTTTCCGGAATTGTGGCAAACAAATCCGTTGGCCGTATAAGTGTGTGAAAATGGAATATTCAAATCATATGTATGGGAAAAAGAGGGTATTCTATTTTGTAGTTTCGAATAATAGTGCCCCATATAATAGAGTTCTTGAAGTTTGAGGAATTCTGGTTCATTTTTAAAAAATTCTTCATACGTTTCTGTGAATTCTTTCAATTTTTCATAGGTTAATTCTTTTGTAGCTTTGCCTTCATTGCTTCTTGTAAATCGTGCAATTTTACATTTATCCAATTTCTGTTCTTTTAGTGGGAGCTTTTTGAATAGATGAATAATTCTGTTTCGTTGGTTTGGAATGATTAACCAATCTTTTTTTCCAATGGACTTTCCTTCTAATATTTTTTGCTTTCGTGAAAGTTTGAATCCAATGTTTTCTAAAAATAAGTTACCACCTTTGCTTCCTTTGATGGTTAAGTCGTAGCGGTCATGTTTGGAGTTAATCAGCCTTCCTTTTATGTAAGCGGGTTTTTTTCCAACTTTAACAGTTCTTAGCACAGAAATGATGCCAAAGTTAAGCAAAAGTAACTGAGTTTGCTCAGCTAACTTTTTGCTTGTGGTGGTCAAATGGATTCTCTTTGTGTTCTTATTTCGTCCATCGATTCGAATGCTGCCATCCGTATCAAATAATCCGCGTAAAAACGCGGCGCAATTATTTTTACTGGCATTAAATATGGCTGTTGGAACGACTTTTTCATACGATTTTGCGTAATTGAGGCCCAAATTTTTCAAATACGCCCTAAGCTCTACTCCTCCAATATAGGCCCAATGACCATAAACGTTGCCTTTATCGTTAAAGAGCCTAAAGAATACGTTTTGAACAATCGTTTTCATTTCGTTTTCGCATACGCATATTTTGAGGTGTCCTTTATCTGTGCAATCTCCGTCGCCGACCGATAAGCCCAGTAAGTAAGCATAATCTTCAGTTAATTTCTTTGGAAAAATATATTTTTTCTTTCTTCCTTCCGCTGTTCCTTCCCTATATGCATATTTAAACTTTGGAATTTCGTTGTCGCCAAAGAATCGGTTTTTTGTTTGAATAGCGAGCCAGTCGTTAGATACGAGTTTTTCAACCGGTTTCCAAACATAGTTTCCTGCGGGGTCTATGACCCGTATATTGTGATTGGGGGTTGCTTCTAATGAATACCCGTCATACGTTTGAATGATCTCGGTTTGCTTAATTCCGTTATCATACCAGTCTCCTGCTGGCATGGGGTGTACATCTGTTTTTACAAGCAAACTGTTTTCTCCAACTCTTTTACATTCGTCAAGTTTGATTAACCCTTTTTCAGTGTTAACAAGTGAATCGCCTGCCAGGCAAAACGCGCCTCCTCCGTGGGGCGCGTACCCTCCATACGTGTCCACAATGATTTTTCTTCCGGTTAAACCCGAGTCTGCCACAGGGCCTCCAATTTCAAATTTTCCTGTAGGGTTTACAAAAATTTTTGTTTGCCCATCCATCATATTCCCGCAAACGGGTTCAATGACCTTCTCAATAAGGGTGTTTCGGATTTCCTCATGGTTTAACCCTTTTCGGTGGTGGGCGCTGACTACAACAGTGTCAATGCGTTTGGGTTTCCCGTTTTCGTATTCAATGGTGACTTGGCTTTTGCCATCCGGGTAAAGCCATTCAATTTCACCGCTTTTGCGTGCATGGGATAGTTTTTGCGTGAGTTTGTGTGCGAGGGTAATGGGTAATGGCATTAATTCAGGGGTTTCATTGCATGCAAATCCAAACATCATGCCCTGGTCTCCCGCCCCTTCTTCTTTGTGCAGGCCTTCTCCTTCGTTGACTCCTTGTGCAATGTCAGGGGATTGTTCGGACACGGAAATCAGAACGGCACACGTGTCCGCGTCAAAGCCCATGTCCGTGTGAGTGTATCCTATTTCACGGATTGTATCGCGCACTACTTTCTGGAAGTCGATTCTGGCTTTTGTGGTGAGCTCTCCTGCCACCATTACAAAACCCGTTTTAATCAGGGTTTCAATTCCTGTACGCGAATAAGGGTCTTGTTTCAACACTGCGTCTACAATGGCATCGGATATTTGGTCGCACGTTTTGTCCGGATGGCCTTCGGTTACGGATTCGGATGTGAAATAGTATTTTCCCCTCATGTTTGTCACAGGATCACCTTGTAAGGATGAACGCTGGAATGTTTTTAAGTTGATTTTGGTGCATCCAACGTTTTGATTTTTTTTTATACCGGCGCGCAAAGGAATTTTTTTTCCAACCCGCATTCGGCTCTTAGGAATCGAACGGGTTCTCTGCTTTGGCGTTTTTTTCCTTTTTCGCGTTGTTCTTTGGCGTGGGCCATTCAAATGGCCCGCGCGCGTTGGACGCGTGCTTTCAAGCGTGCGTTTTGCCGGGCTTTTGGATCAATGATTTGAAAAATAAAAAAGGGGTTAAAGTGCCCAAGATTTTTGGGCACGTTTAACGTTAAAACTTATTGGCAAGGCCAATTTTCTGGGGTGTAAACGTCATAGACGTACACCCATTCCTGGTGGGTATCCTGGGAGTTGAAGATTAACGCTCCTGATTCCACTGCGTTTGTTGTTGGGAACTGGAATGGAATCATTTTTCCTGCAAACGGAAGGGCGTCCTTGGCGCTTCCCCCAGAAGAAACCAGGTTGGCTGTTAGATTGGTTTGCGTGCCTGCGTTGGACCACGCGCCAAAGCCCCATGCCAAGTTTTCTTCAAAGGGTTGTTCCCGGCCATACCAAATGTCAGAATGCTTGAAGGTTGCAATGGCTCCAACAGGCACTTTAACATACCCGGGGCCGATGGCATACACTTGGGCCAGGGTTGAAACTGTGGGGGCTGAATCAAACAACCAGGAAGCCCATGATGCAAAATCCTGGGCCGTGGTACAACCAATAGGGGTGGGCGGAACGAGTAATTGTCCTTTCACTTGGGGGCCTTCCCGCGCAGAAGTTGTTCCTGCAATTCCAATCAAAAGAATGAACGATACTAGGAGCAGTGCATAACGCATAAACTCACCTCGTGAATGCCATTCCTTTCACGTATTTAAGGATAGCGCCTTGACAGAGGTTTTTATCCCAAAATACTAAAACTAAAGGTTTTTCACGTAAAATCCAGGCTCTTCATGGTAGCCCATGGCTTGCGCGGCTTTTTCATATAATGCGCGCATGCGTGCTTGTACGCGTTCGATCACAGGGCCCGGGGCTTCGCCTGTTTTCACAGGAACTGCAGGATGCTTGTAATAATACAATGTTTCCGGCTTGCGTATTTTGACTTTTTTAAACCCGCACGCGCGTGCATGCTTTTCGGTTTCCTGTAAAAGGTAATTGGGCCAGGGCATTCCCAGGGCCGCATTCATGCGCTGAACGTCTTTCACGTTTCCGCGCTTGCCTTGAAGGGCTTCTATGATCACTGCCTTTCGCTCGAATCCGAGCTTGGCTTGGACCAGCGCGCTGTCCCTGCGGACAGGAATTGGTTCTTCGGTTGAGCGGCCAGGGTAAATGCCCACACCTACACTTGACTCGTACGTGCTTCTTCCAATTCCCACTTCCCATTTCCCATACGCCAATGGATGCAAGGCAAACGTTTCAATGAACGGTTTTCCATGGGATAAAAGGGCTTCGCCTGCGGCAGTTTTAAAGTAATCTCGGATGAACGCGCGCATGTACAGGTTTTTCATGCGGGGCAACAGCAAGCGGGGAGTAAGTTTTATGCGCGCGCGCTTGAGCCAAGATATGCGTTTGTGGATGTCCTCCTTTAATCTTGGTTTCATGCATGTTTTTTAATCAGACTAGAATTAAAGCAATTCCTTTTTGTCTTGGTGAAGTGTGCCAGTATGAGACTGCCATAGGTTCAGTATTCTTTGCAAGGTCATTTTGGGCGTCTGAGGAGAATGGTTTTCTTAAACCCCCGTGTTTCGTACGCTCCCTTTCGCCCACGTAGAGTTAGCTTGATTCGCTCGCCAAATTTGGTTTTTTGTTTTCCAAGCATGGCTTGGCGGCGTGTAATTTGTTCGCGAAGTACGCCCATTAAATCGCCGTGTGTGACGATTACGATGTGAACTTCCACTGGTCGGCCAGTATATTGCCCGGAAACGCGAACTCCAAATTCTTCAGCGTTTCTTCTAATGCGTGCCAGGACTTCAGCCGGCTGTTCTACGATTGAGGTGTGCGTTTTTCCTTGGATCCAGCGTTGATTGAATTCTTCCAGGGATAAGTCTCCGTATAGGGCGTCGAACCATTTTTGGTCTCGTATTTTTCCGTACTTGAATTTTTCTTCTGCTCTTGAGGCTAGGACTTTGACGGGTAGTTTTTGGGTGCGAACGGCACGCATGAGCGAGCCGCGAATAAGGCTCTGGAACTGCATGTTACGGCCAACAGGGCTTGCATAAAATTTGACAATTTTTTGAGTTTTTGTTTTTCCCAATTCGTTAGCCAACGTTTTTCCAATCGCAGTTCCTTGGGTCCTGCCGCGTACTGTTAAATTACCGCTCGTAATACTGTCAAGGGGGCGTTCTCCGTGTCGAAAAATGTGAATTACAACTTTGGCGGGTTGTTCCGAGTTTTTAACCATTCGAAAACCTTAACTTAATTTTCGGATGACCCCTTTTTCAGCATCCACTTCAATGCGTTCTCCGCTTTTAAGAATGGAGGTCGCGTTGTTGGTCCCGGTAATACATGCAATTCCGATTTCGCGGCTGACAATGGCCGCATGCGAGGTGATTCCTCCACGGTCTGTAATAATGGCTTTTGCTTTTTTCATTAAAGGAACAAAATCTGGAGTTGTTTCAGGGGCAACCAAAATGTCTCCTTCTTCGAAATGCTTAAAATCATCTGGTGAAATGATCACCTTTGCGGTTCCTTGTATAATTCCACCTTTGGAAGCAACCGTTCCTTTTAGTTCGCTGGCCTGAATTGTTTGCGTTCCAACTATTTCATTTAGTAATTCTTGAAGTTCTTCGCCTGAAAAAAGGTGTTCTGTTCCGCTTTCATCCAAGAAACTACCCCACTTGGGTTTTCGTTCGGGCAGTTTATTGGGAAGTTTTCTTCCTTGTTTTAAAAATGAAAGAATTTCTCGGCTGGAAAGATAGCAAAACTCTTCGTAGGTTAAACCGTTTTCTTTGGCGATTTCTTCCATTCTTGGACGGGACAAAAAACGACTTTGGCGGTTACTTCGGCGCAGTGCGTCCGCCAAAACGATAAAACCGCCATCAAGCGAAAAAGGGGTAAGGTTTTTTTGGGTTTTGGAACTTTTTTTTGTGCAATCCTTCCTTTTTCAAGGATTTTTTGTATTTCTTCCAAGCATTTTTCCTCGGAATACGCTTCTCCGCCCCAATGGTGGGTTCCAAACCATTCAAACGTATTCACGTGTTTTTTTATCGCTGTTGCAATGGATTTATTCTCTTTGACAAAATGAGCGGTTACATTGGATGGCTGAATTTTTGGAAAATTTTTTTGAATCAACCGCGCAATTTTTTTAACGCCAAACGATTGTTCTTCAAGCCAAGTTGGTTTTCGCAGTGCTTCAACTTGTCTAACAATTTCCTTTGAGTCAAGTGTTGGATACTTTTTGAAAATATATGCTTCCAGTTCATCTGCCAATTGAAGGCTTAGCCACCAAAAACCCGCCAAGTCTTGATAGGTGTCAAATAAAGCTTCCAAGTAATCGATTTTTCCGTATTTTTTCTTTAAAATATTCAAGTGCCTCTGCTTGGTTTCTGCACCTATTTCTTCAACTTTTTTTTATGAATTCTTTGATGTGATTGTTGTTGTCCATTTCTTTTATGGCGTTTTTCATGGCTTCCTTGTCAGTCATCTTTGTCAGGCTGTTTCCGTCCAAAAACAGCATGGAGTTAAAACGCACATTAGAAAAAGTGGTTTTCACGCTTTTAACCGTATTCCAAGGCGACCAAAAACAACCCGAAAGTACTGGTTGAACCCAGCGGCCATAATTAATCCATTCGTTTTTGTTGAAGCGAGGCATATCTATTGGCTCTTTTGAAGTCTTAAAGAATTGTGCAAGGGGGCTATTAAACTGTTATGTGACAAGGGCTTTGCGGGCTTCCTCTCAACACTTGCAAGGCATTATTGCAATGCCCTTGTTCGTAGCAACCAGCCGAAACGGGTTCTACGCAATGCGATGCGATCGCCGGGAATCGGACCCGGGTCCCGACCTTGGCAAGGTCGGATCATAGCCACTAGACCACGATCGCGGTTTTGCAAAACATCTTCCATGAAATCAGGTTTTTAAAGGCGTGCGTGCCCTATGAAGAGTTTTTTTTCTTCTTGAGGGCTTCCAATTCTTTTTCCAGGTTGTGCTTGATTACAGAGTTCTTGGTGGCTTTTATGAGTTCTTCCAAGTGTTCCGGCGTTGCCTGCACGGGTTGAAAGTACAATTCTCCTCCAGGGCCTTCCATGAGCACGTCAATGGTGACGGGTTCTTCTTTTTTCTTTTTTTCCTGCATGCACTCCCAAAAGGCTTTTCTTGGATTTAAGGGTTTTTGTATTTTTTTTGACGCAAGGTTAATACATTCTTTGGGTGTATTTTGCTACGGAAGTGGTTTTTCTTGAACCGCATGCTTATACTGGTATTAGTGGCTGGTTTGGTTCTTGTGCTCGGAGGAAGCGCAGTATACGCAGTTTCTCCCACACCGCAGGCTTTGCCGTCCGATGGAATAATCTTTGGGAAGGCCCTTCAGTCTTTGGACCCGGGCACCGGCCAAATATACCCGGATGGTCATTGGGCGTCAAAAAAACGCGCGCACTAGAGTATAGGGCTAAATACATGGGGCCCGTTTTTCATTACATGCCAGCGCGCTTTTTTCCATGGAAGCGTTTTTTTAACGTGGTCTTGTTGCCAGCGCGCACTGTGCGCGAGTATGCGCGCGCTCAAAAACTCATTGCCCAGCAAGAAAAAGTATTGAACCTTTTACGCACAAAAAAGTCTGTTTCTTTTTTTCGCGTGAAGGCCCGTAAAATGGAATTGATGGAAATCATTGAACGTAGGAAAAAGGCAGAGCACGCATTTAGATCTGCGGCCAAAAGACTGCATGACCACTTGGTGTCCAAGGGCGTTCCGCGTTTTTTTATTCCTGCAGGACTTTTTGTGCCGTTCACGCTTCCGGAAGCCGTGCTGCACTTGGCATTTTTGTATAATAGGCACCCAAGAAAGCAGGAAGAACCGCTTTACATTAGAAGGAAGATACTGAAGGGGCTTTCTGCGCACGACCGTCATTTTGAAGGAAAGAAAGCCGTTGGGTGGTGTGCACTGCGCGTGACCAACGCGCGCTATGAGGTTGAGTTGCACTGGAATTCTTGGCCTGAATTCAAGGATTACGTGAAATACTTTGAAAACATACGGGCATCTCAGGTTGTGGTCAGGGAAGGAAAAGAGGTCTACATCAAAATTTCAGGAAGGTTTCCGGCAAATGGCATTAAGGAATATGCCGCCGCCGTGGACGTAGTTGGCGCTATTCCAGTTCGGGTGGGGCAGTACATGGACAAGTATGGCAAAAGGCACAGGTATTAAGAGGTTGGAAAGGTTTAGTGTTAGAGCGTTCTGATAAAGAACGCGCCTTTCTTTTTGTATCCCATGGTTTTTGCAACCAACCCATAAAGGGCGTGCATGCTGGCGCGGATGGCTTTGACTTTTCTTTCTTTTTCTTCTTTGTCCTTTGCAGAAGCAAGCGGCCACTGGTAATAGTGCAAGGATTCAGGCGTGCGGATTTTTATTGTTTTAAACCCGTTTTTTCGTGCGTGTTCTTCAAGTTCGCGCAGCAATCTGTTTGCACAGGGTTCTCCGAGTGCATGGTTGAGGGCTCTTATTTCATTTTGGGGGCGCTGGCCTTGCATGGCTTCTACAATGATTGTTTTGCGTTCAAAGCCCAATTGCAGTACGAAGTGAGGGAAGCTGTGATTTTCGTGCGTGATGCGCAGTCCCACTAAAGACTCGTTTCCAGAAGCCCCTAACGCAATTTCATACGAGGGGCCTTCTTTTGTGTGGAGGGTCTTTTTTTGGTGGGTGGCCAAAAACGTTGCACCATAGCGAATAATGTTCTCAATATCTGCAGTTCGGTACGCGGAAGGCGGTGTAACATGCCTTAAACGTGGAGCTCCCACTTCCAATGCTTTAGCCCGGCCATATTCCAGAAAGTAGTGTAAAACGCTTCCAGGGTGTTTGTGTGCAAGGAAGTCTGCGCGCTTCCATGCAATGGATTCTGCAGCTTCTCTGGGGGAAAATGGTTTTCCCTGGCGGCTTGAGTGGCGGTAGATTGCAAGGGGCCTGCGCGGCATGAATGCAGTACTGTGTGCAGGGTAATAAACGTTCCTTTTCCGCGTTTCATTAAAATAGGAGAATGTCTTTTCACACGTGCATGCCTTCGGTGATGAAACCTGGGTGGTTGAAAATCCGTCCGCCGGATTTGAAACCGTTTGAGGAAACGCGTTCGGTTATTTCTTCTTTGAATTTGCACACGATTTGTGTGGAAGGCCATTGCCCCAATCAAAGCGAGTGCTGGTCCAATAAGACTGCGTCATTCATGGTGTTGGGGAAAACGTGCACGCGGGGATGCAAGTTTTGTGCAGTAAGCACTGCGTTGAAGGGCGATGTCCTTGATTCGCTGGAACCTGCGCGTTTGGGAGCGGCAGTAAAACGGTTGGGCTTGGAGTATGTGGTGATTACTTCCGTGGACCGCGATGACTTGGAAGACCAGGGGGCTGGACACATTGCACAGTGCATTCGTGAAGTGCGCCGCCAGTCTTCAAGCACGGTAGTGGAAGCATTGATCCCGGATTTTAGGGGCAGTGAAGAATGCCTGCAAACCGTGCTTCAATCCAACCCCCACGTGCTTTCCCATAACCTTGAAACAGTAAAGCGCTTGCAGTCGTATGCCCGGGACCGCCGGGCTTCGTACGAGCAGTCTTTGGGGGTTTTAAAAAATGCAAAAAAACAGTGCCCATCAATGTACACCAAGTCCGCGCTCATGTTGGGCTTGGGCGAAACGCAGGAGGAAGTAATACAGTCCATGAAAGACTTGCGGGTCATGAACGTGGATTTTTTGTCTTTGGGGCAATACTTGCGTCCTTCTGAATGGCATGTGCCTGTTCATGAATACGTGTCTCCGGATCAGTTCAAATGGTATGAAGAGAAGGGGTTTGAGTTGGGTTTCAAGTTTGTGGCCGCAGGGCCTTTTGTGCGTTCTTCTTATCGTGCAGGAGAATACTTTGTTGGCAACATGGTTTCGCGTGTTTGAGCGCATTCTTTTAAATGCGTAAATGCTTTGGATGAGGGTATGCCTTTCAAGTCTGCTGCGTCGTTTGAAGTGAAATTCTTGCAAGTGTTAAATGAGAAGGGCGAAGTGGATTCAAAGTTGGAGCCCAGGATTTCTGGGGAGCGCTTGAAACAGTTTTATGAGTGGATGGTGCTTGCCCGTGTTTTTGATGAAAAGGCCATTGCCTTGCAGAGGCAGGGGCGCATTGGAACGTATGCTTCCGTAAGAGGCCAGGAGGCATGCCAGGTGGGTTCTGCGTGCCTGTTGAACGATTTGGATTGGGTGTTTCCTGCATTCAGGGAGAATGCCGCGCTCATTGTGCGCAAAACTCCGTTGAAAAATCTTTTGTTGTACTGGGGGGGCGATGAACGCGGCAGTGTTCCCCCGCTCGGAGTAAGGAATTTTCCGGTGGCCATTCCGGTTTCCTCGCAAATTCCTCATGCGGTTGGAGCAGCGTGGGCATGCAGGCTGCGCAATGAGAAAAATGTTTCATTGGTGTACTTTGGAGATGGAGCCACTTCAAGGGGCGATTTTCACGAGGCATTGAATTTTGCCGGCGTGTTCAAGATTCCAGTCATTTTCCTGTGCCAGAATAACCAGTACGCAATTTCGGTTCCGCGTTCAAGGCAATCGGCAGCGCAAACGCTGGCCCAAAAGGCGGTTGCGTATGGAATAGAGGGCATTCAAGTGGATGGAAATGACCTTCTTGCAGTGTATGTGAGTGTGCAGGAGGCCTTGGAGCGTGCGCGTGCAGGTAAAGGTCCAACGCTGATTGAGTGTTTTACGTATCGTTTGGGGGATCATACCACTTCGGATGATGCCAAGCGCTACCGTACTGAAAGTGAAGTGGAGGAATGGAAGAAGAAGGACCCCCTTGCGCGTTTTGAACTGTACTTGGCTTCCAAGAAGCTTTTTTCAAAGGAGTATCAGTCAGAGGTGTTGGAGCGTGCCCAGGCGTTGGTAGACCAGGCAGTACAGGAATACGAGTCTGTTCCGCTTCCTGCGGTAAGCGATTTGTTCAACTATGTTGCGGCACAATTGGATGCAAATGTTTCCATGCAAAAAGCCCGCTATTTGGAAGGGGTGGGCGCCCAGGATGTAGTACCTGTAACTCCGGTAGTTGCACCCCTCGTGAAAGGCCCAGCGAATCAATCTTCAAAGCCAGGCAAGAAGCGTGTTTCGCTTGAGGGATCTTCGAAGGCAGACGAGGTGCCGGACTTTTAGGGGTTTTGCTTATGAGTGTCATGAACATGGTGCAGGCCATTAATGCAGCGTTGGGGCAGGAAATGCAGGCGGATGCCCGTGTCATTGTGCTGGGAGAGGATGTTGGAAGGGATGGGGGCGTGTTCCGCGTTACAGAGGGATTGTTGGAAAAGTTTGGCGAGAACAGGGTTATTGACACTCCGCTTTCAGAGTTGGGCATTGTGGGGGCTTCCATTGGCCTTGCAGTGAACGGCATGCGTCCAATTGCAGAAATTCAATTTGATGGTTTCACGTATGCAGGTTTGGACCAGCTCATTGACCATGCTTCAAGGATTCGCACGCGTTCCAGGGGCGCGTACTCTTGTCCGTTGGTAGTGCGTTTTCCCTGCGGGGGAGGCATTCACGCGCCCGAACATCATTCTGAATCTCCTGAAACATACTTTGTTCACACTCCTGGGTTGAAAGTGGTGTGCCCTTCCACTCCCGGCGATGCAAAAGGATTGCTTGCTTCTTGCGTTCAGGACCCGGACCCTTGTATTTTCATGGAACCCAAGCGCATTTACCGTGCCGTTAAAGAGGAAGTGAACGAGGAGCGTTACACGATTCCTTTTGGAGTTGCAAAGGGCGTGCGCGAAGGAGAAGATGTTACATTAATTGCGTGGGGGGCCATGGTGCGCGAGTGCGTGAAAGCCGCAGACCAATTGGAAGCAGAACACGTTTCGTGTGAAGTATTGGATGTGCGCTCGCTTAAACCCTTGGACGTGAATGCCATTGTAAACAGCGTGAAGAAAACCGGCCGCGTGCTGGTGGTACATGAGGCTCCAAAAACCCTTGGGTTGGGCGCGGAAATTGTTGCACTCATCCAGGAACATGCATTTCTTTCCTTGGAAGCCCCGGTTGGGCGCGTGACAGGGTTTGACGTGGCCATGCCCTTGTACAAACTGGAAGAGGCCTACCTTCCCAATGTGAATCGCATTGTGGAAGGCGTGCGCAGAACGGTTTTGTTTTAATGCGCGCAGGCATTGGTTTTAAATGGATTGGGGGTGTTATTTTTTGGTTTTGAGGGACCGTGCATGCGCGTGCAAACCTTTTTAATTTTGTTTTTAATGGGAATCCTGCTTGCCCCTTTTGTGTTTGGCCATGAAACAGGCGAGGAGGAGCCTGTGGATGTTCACGCGGAAAACGTGCCCGTGGAAGCTTCTTTCACGGATTCCGCGCAGTTGGCTGAATTTCTTTCCGCTCAATCCTTGAATGTAGCTGGCATTGCAGCCCTTATCCTGTTGGGCGCGGTTGCATATGCCGTTCGCGTGCGCCCCCTTGGGGGGCATGCAAAGAAAATGCTTTTTTTAGTCATCCTGGTCACGTCCCTGTTGACCACTGCATATTTGGCGGGTTCCACGCTGTACTTGAATGCCGCGTCCTTTACCCAGGGGCCCGTGCACTGGCACGCGGACTTTGAGGTGTGGAATTGCAGTGAAAAGTTGGATTTGAAGGACCCTGAAGGGTTTTCCAACAAGGAAGGGGAAGAGCTCGTGCACGAGCATGGAGATGACCGCGTGCACGTGGAGGGCGCGTTGTTGGATGAAACCCAGGGCCAGCTTGGTTACTTTTTTAAGGCCGTGGGCGCTGAATGGAATGACGAAAGATTCGGGTATCCAACAAACCAGGGGGACGTGGTGCTTCCTGCAAAGGGAACGTGCAATGGGAGGCCCGCAGAACTCCAATTCTTCTTGTACCGCATTGTAAACCCGGGAAATGCAAGGCAATGGGTGTACAAGCAGTACAAGCTTTCCCCGCATGACGCGTATGAAACGGTCATGGCGCCTTATGGAAACGTTCCTCCAGGGGACTGCTTGATCGTTGAATTTGATGCTGTCAAGGAGCGTTCCGAACACGTGTGCTCGTCGTACGCGCATGCCATTCAAAGGGGGGAGTTAAATGGCCGTTGAAGCGTATCTTCCCACCATTGCAACGGTTGTTGTAACCGCGCTCATCGATTCCATTAACCCGTGCGCGATTGGCGTGCTCATCCTCATGATCTCCATCCTCCTTGGAAAGCGCAAGTCCATGCACGACATGCTCTTATACGGGGGGCTGTACATTTTCGCGGTTTTCCTGACCTACCTGCTGGCAGGCATTGGCCTTACATACGCGTTGAGCACCATTCCATTGTTTGTAACCGAGTACTTGTCCATTGGGGTGGGGCTGCTCATTGTTTTTGCCGGCCTGTTGGAGGTAAAGGATTTTTTCTGGTATGGAAAAGGCTTTTCCCTGCAAATCCCTGCAAGGTTTGCAGCCAAGATCGACCGGTACGCGCAGAACGTGACCATTCCCGGGGTCATTTTGGTGGGCATGTTCGTGGCAGCCGTGGAATTGCCGTGCACGGGCGCCCCTTATCTTGCAATCATAACGTTGCTGTCCCAGTACTTTGACTTTACCGCGCTCTTGTTATTGGTCTTGTACAACGTCATATTCGTTTTGCCGCTCATATTCATTTTGCTGGCCGTGGCCGCGGGGAAAAGACTTTCAACGTTCAAGAAGTGGAAGCAGGATAATCGGGGAACGATGCGCTTGTTTATCGGGTTGATGTTGATTGGCATGGGGTGGTTGTTGATGTTGATTGCCAACGGAACCATTAACTTTGGGTGAGGCGTTAAAACAGCATGCAGGAAAAAAAAGGCCGTAAAAAGGGGCAGGTGCGAATGCCCGCCCGCGCACGCGGTGCAGGGAATGTGAACGTGCACATCGTTAAACGCAAAGGCCATTTGGAAAGGTTTGATGAACGCAAGGTGTATGCTTCCTGTTATGAAGCGTGCCTTTCCGCGCAAATCCCCAATTCCACAGCTGAACACATTTGCGGGCTTGCCTCGGACGACGTTAAAAAGTGGGTGTTGACCCAGCGCCAAGTGAATTCACACCAAATTTTCCTGCGCGTAGCAGAATTCTTGCGCAAACACCACAAGGATGTGGCGTTCATGTATGAAACCCACCGCGACGTTTCATGAAAACAGGGATGGTCATGGCATTGGATTTCAAATTCCCGGATGTAGGGGAAGGGATTACGGAAGGCGAGCTTATTCGCTGGCTGGTGCGTGAAGGCGATTCTGTAAAACAAGACCAGCCCTTGGCCGAAGTTGAAACCGACAAAGCGGTGGTTGAGATTCCTTCTCCGCGTGCAGGCACTGTACTCAAATTGTATTTCAAGGAAGGCCAAACCGTTAAAGTGGGTGAAGTAATGATAACCATTGGAGAGAAAGGTGAAAGCGTTTCAAGTGTGCCTGCCAAAGAAAAGCCTGCACAGCCTTCTCTGGAGTCCAAGCCCAATACGTCTTCCGTGGTGGGGGTTCTTGAAGAAGCTGCAGAACCTGTTCCTGTGCAAAAGCGTTCCGGAGTCTTTCCAGGGGCTATTCCTGCGTCTCCCAAGCCAGGCGGGTTGCCCGTGCTTGCGGCTCCATCCACGCGTCGTATGGCCAGAGAGTTTGGAGTGGATATTTCAAAGGTGCGCGGTTCTGGAGAGCAGGGGCGCGTGCTGGAAGAAGATGTGGTGCGCGCTTCCCACACCCAGCAGGCAGTAAAAGACTTGCACGCCCAAGTCAAAGCAGTTTCATCAGAGGAATCCTTTTCGCGCATTCCGCTTTCAAAGGCCGCGTATGCAGAAGGCGAGGCCCTTGAGCGCGTGCCTGTGAAAGGCATTCGAAAGGCCACGTGGAAGCACATGGCGGAGGCTTTTACTCACACGGTGCCGGTCACTCACATGGACGAAGCCGATGTCACTGCATTATGGGACGTGCGCGAAAAGGAAAAAATTCTCACACAAGAAAAAGGAATTAAGCTTACGTTCCTGCCGTTCATTGTTAAATCTGTTGTGGCCGCGTTAAAGGAACACCCGTATTTGAATGCTTCATTGGATGAAGAGGCAAGCGAAATTGTGTTGAAAAAGTTTTATCATATTGGAATGGCCGTGGATGCAGGCGAAGGATTGCTCGTTCCGGTGATCCGAAACGCGGACAAGAAAAGCATTCTGCAAATCGCCAGGGAAATGAATGCATTGGCTGAAAAAGCAAAAAGCCGTTCGCTGGACTTGAGTGAACTCAAAGGTGGCACGTTCACTCTCACCAATGTGGGTTCTATTGGCGGTCAATTTGCAACGCCTGTCATTAATTTTCCTGAAGCCGCCATTTTGGCTACCGGGCGCATTTACGAAAAGCCGGTCGTTGAAAAGGGTTTTTTGTCCCATAAGGTTTTGGTGCGCAAGGTCCTGCCGCTTTCCCTGACATTTGATCACCGCATTCTGGACGGAGCAGAAGCCGCACGCTTTACCAATGACATAATCAAGCGCCTTGAAGACCCGGATTTGTTGCTGGTGGAAATGGAGTAGTTTTTCATGCCGGTTTTTGGAAAAGGCCGTGTCCGAAGGCCAAAGTTCTATGGAAAACCCGAACTTGAAGGGGTAAAGATTGAACTCTACAGGGAAAGCGTAAAGGCCGGCGCGGCTTCTGGCAGAAGGTACAGGCGAAGCAGAGGGTACAAGTATGAGATCACTCCCTTGTCGGGGGTTGAAAGATTCCTGCATTTCAATGTCACACACTGGGTTTTAAAACGCTACAAGAAGGTAAAACGTCCTGTGAACGTGCTTGACTGGGGGTGCGGCCAAGGCACAGCTATCACTGAGTTGGTGAAAAGGCTTCCAAGCAAGGTTAACGCGTACGGGTATTCAAAAGATTTTTACCCTTCGTGGACTGAAAACCCGCATGTTAAATTCATCCAGGAAACCCACGACCAAGTGCCGAGGTTTTTTAAAAAAATTCCATTGGATCTTATCCTTTCGCTTGCAGGCCTGCACCATTTGCAGGCAAGCATGAGCCGCGGGGTTTCTCTTGCCGTGATAGAGAATAGAAGGAGATGGTTGAAGGAATACAAAAAATACATTTTGAGGCTTGCAGAGCGGCTGGCTCCCGGGGGTGTGCTGGTGACAAGTTTTATTGGCCTGCCCAGCCATGTGGACGAATTCGCGTCTTCGTTCAATCCCAAAAAAGACAGGGTTCGGGCACGCGTCTTGCATTGTTCTTATTATCCAGGCGCCCCTGCGGGCGTGGACAATATTTTCATGCTTGAAAAGATTTAAATTTTTTTTTGAAAGCATTACCGCATCCAATTCCATTCCTTGGTGCAATAGCGTTGGCTTACCAGTACATGGGCATCGTCCAATTCCGCGTTGGACCATTTTCCAAATGAGTAGAATTTGCCCTGCGTGAATCCTTTCAACAGTGCGTGTGCAACGTCTTCCCGGCTTACCTTTTTGTGGTCTAAGATGCGTGTTACGCGTTCTTCCACGCTTTGAATCATTTTGTCGCTTATTTTTTCCTTGCTCACTTTGAGCACGGAAAACATTTTTCTTACATCCAAATCGTACAAGATGGTTCCGTGTTGGGTGAGGATTCCGTTTCTCCTTGTTTGCGCGTTCCCGCTTATTTTTTTTCCATTCAAGGTAATGTCATTTATGGGTTTGAATTCTGCATGCAACCCCAGTTCTTTTAACCCGTTGGTAATCCACCCGCAAATCAAATGATAGGATTCTGTAATGCCTTTTGGAAAGTATTGTTCCGGGGCAATGACACTGTACGTGACTTCTCCTTCATAGTCGTGGTATACGGCTCCTCCGCCGGTCCTGCGCCGGACAAGGTCTATTCCAAGTTCCTTGCATTGTTCCACGTTGACTTCTTCTTCCATGCTTTGAAAGTATCCGATTGAAACTGCGCTGGGCTTCCACCGGTAAAACCGAATGGTCGGGTTCGCGTCTCCGTCTGTAAGGCTTTGCGCGCACGCCTCATCCAATGCCATGTTCAGGTACGCATCATGTTCTTCCAAGGGTATGACGCGCCATTCAGGGGTTTTGTCCATTTCCCTTCCTCCCGTTTTCCACGGCCATTTGTACTGCGCGTGCCAGGCTTTCCGCGTCCACTCCCACCAATTCCATTTGGTTTAACAGCACTGCGCGTTGAATGGCTTTTTCAAGTTCTCCGCTTGTTGAATTGGCTTTGAGTCCGTTCAATGCCTGTTCGATGTTGGCAATGCCTTCTTCCGGGTGCATGAAAAAATCGCCTGTGATTTGCACGCGTTCCAACCGCTCCACAAAGTCAACGCGCGCTTTGACCAGTTTTCCGTTTGGCACTTTGAGTACGCTGGCGCCTTGCATAATATCATATACTTTGAATAAGCGGTTGAATTAAAAACAAAATGGAAGTGGGCCCGGGCGGAGTCGAACCGCCAATGTATTCCGTGTAAGGGAATCGTCTTTCCGATAGACCACGGGCCCTTTTGGAAGGGGCTTTTTAATTTGTGCCTTACAATGCCTTAAAAATGATCGCATGCCTTTGTTCATAAAATGAAGCCGCGCTTGAACGAATGGGTTACCTTTACCCCCAACAAGGGCCTTCCCATTCACAACTGGTTTTATTACAAGGAAGGTTTTTCTGCGCCCTTGGTGGAGTGGGCGGTTAAAGGGTTCAAACTGGAAGGGCCCATACTGGACCCTTTTTGCGGGGTTGGAACCACTTTGTTGTCGTGCAAGTTGCTGGGCTTGGAAGCATACGGGTTTGACGTGTCTCCGCTGGCCGTTTTCGTGTCCCGCGCAAAAACGCGCAATTACAATGTTGAATTGCTTCGCGAAGAGTTTTCACGGGTACAGTCCTTTGAACCCGCATGGGAGAAACCTTTTCCAAAGGAGTTGTGGTTTGCGTCTCGTTTTAACCGTTCTGTGCTGCGCGAGATTCTTGCATTCAAAGAGTTTTTCGTTAATGCCTTTTCTTCTCCTGTGAGCGGGTTTTTCCTGTTGGCGTTGATTGATTCAGCGTTGCGTGTTTCAAACGTTGAACGGCAAGGGGCTTCGCTTCGTGCTGTGAAGAAAAGCGCTCAAGCGTTGAAGCCCATTTTGCTGGAAAAAATTGAGCGCATGATGGGGGACGTGAGACGTGTGCCTCAGACAGGGGCGGAACCTTTTGTGGAGGAAGGGGATGCGCGCTGGCTGAAGGCCCTTTCAGGGGAAAGCGTTGGTTCAATTGTCACTTCCCCCCCGTACTTGAACAAGGTTGAATATGCGTCTGCATACAAGCTTGAGCTTGCATTGTTTTTTCGCGCGCCCACCACTCAATTGAGAAGTTTTTTGGGTTCCGAGGGCGTGCGCATGTCCTCGCAGGTGCCCATCATTGATGCGTACTTTGAGGACATGGCGCGTGTGTTGAAGGAAATGAACCGCGTTTTAATTCCAGGAGGAAAAGCAGTCATTGTAGTGGGCGGAGGCTGTTTTCCCGATCGTGCAGTTGAAAGCGATGACCGCTTGGTGGAGTTGGGTTTGAATGCAGGTTTTGAATTGGTGAAACTTTTAAAGGCGCGTGAAATTCCATGCGGTGCCCACGGGGGTTTGAAGGGCCGAACGGTCAGGGAAAGCATTATTGTGTTAAAAAAGCAGGTGTAAGCGTGTTTTAACGCCTCGCGCGCGCCAGCAACATTTAAATATGCTTGGGGTCTATTGGTGATTGGTTTTGTTCATGCGCAAAATGATGTGGTTTCGCATTGCGGGCAGGGACGTGCACTTGCCAAAGCTTATTGGCAGTTTTGTCTTGTTTGCCGCGTTGTTAATGTTCTTTCAAGCCGGTGCAGTCATGTTTGACTCCTGGGACAATTTGAAGGACATTCAAAACTGCTTGGATGCCGTTCAAACCAATTCCACTACCATTGATGTTTGCCAGCGTTCAGCGTATTATGCGTTTGACGACATGTACATTCGTGCCAATCAAACCGAGCTTACTTCCCGGCAGGTTGGCGCAGCGTTGTTGAAGCCTATTGCATGGTTGTTCTTTTGGGCGGTCGTATTCATTTTAGGCATCATGTTTTACAGGTCTGGAACGATTGTAATTCCCATTGAAGAGTCCATAAAGGAAATTCCGGATCGATGGCCTAAGCGCAAACCAGGCGCTTCTTCAAGCGCTCCTCTGCGTGCAGGTTCTTCTTCCATGGAACCGCGCGTGGTTATACCAGACCATGCAAAAAAGAAAGCGCCAAAGTGAGCTTTTATTTTTCAAACGCGTCCAAGAGTTTTTCAATGCCTTTTTTTATTCGTGGGTTTTGCCTGTCCTGGTAGAATCCCCTTGCCATCCAGTGTGCGGCGTGCGGGGATATTTTGTACTGTTCTTGTATGTGGCGCGTGATTTCGTTCAGGCTTTTGGCACGTGCAATGGCTTGGAGGAAGGGGCGCAAACGGGTTGTCAGTTGAAGGTATGCATCCAATGGGGTTTGACCGGGGGCCATTCTTTCTGTAAGAAAAAGCGGGGCCTGTACGTGTCCTGTAACAAATTTTGCCGCGTACACGAATTCTTTCATGCGCTGGCTTGCTTCTGCGTGGCGCACTACTTCGTTGAACAGGGTTTCTGGAAGGGGGTATGTTTGGGTGTACACGTGAGACAGGGCTTCAATGGGTTTCCAGTTTTCATTAACGTGAGTGGAAGGAATGTTGAGTATTTCCCTGGACTGCATGGCATGGGAGTGTGCATGTGCCTGCCCTTGTTCCCAGTCTTTTGGGGAGAGGTGGACGCCGTACATGTTTGGGTATATGCTAAGTCGTGGGAGAATGGTGGTTCCTTTTGGAGTGAGAATGGTGAATGCTTCCACGTTAAGGTAGAATACCTGTCCTGGGTTTTTTATGTTGGCGAATCGGATCCACCCGCTTGTTCTGGCGGGGGATTTTAAGGGCAAGTGAACCCCGGACGGAACGTTTTTTATGGGAGACACGCGGCCGGCGCGGAGCGCGCGCAGGAGGAATTTTTTCACGAATGCTTCAGGCGTTTTGTGCTTGCGCAGTGCGGTTAAAACCGTGCGGGACATGGGAAATGAAATAGTAAAAGAAGGTTATTAACCTTCCTTTTTTTCATTCGTCCAGTGCAATGGTTTTCGTGGTGGAACTGCCTTGGAGTTTTCCTTTTTTTACTCCCACCAGGTACTTGACATTGTTTTTTTCGGCTTCTTCGAGCAGGCGTTTGGTGATAATCCCGTCAAAGACAATGGCGTGCACGTTTTGCATGCCTTGAATTTTTTTAACCAGTTCTTTGACGTTTACGCTTGCCAGTTCGTTGAGGCTTGAATCCAAAAGCTTGGCTTTCAAGGTTCCTTTCAGGGTTTCCATGAAGGGCTTGAATGCCTGTTGTTCTTCCGGGGTTGCGCGTGCCTCTTCCATGAACAGGGGGGCATTGCTTGCCTCTTCAAACGCGATTTCGCTTCCAAATCCCGGGCGTTCAAAACCAGGTTCGCCCATTGGTCTTGGCCCGCGTTTAAACCCTTGGTTGCCAAAACGGGGATTTCTCCCGCGCATGCCGCGTGAATCTCTGCGCGGGCTCCTGCGATCGCGTCCCATTCTGTTCAAGGGACGCTCTCGGTAGGTGGACGCAGGCGTTCCTGCAATGAACGCGTTTTCAACGGGCATTTCTTCGAAGGATTTTTGAGCGTCGTAAGAGTGCAGGGGACCGCGTTTCGTGAATGCCTTTTGATAGGATTTTTCACGGGGCGCACCTGCCTGTTCCAAGTACGCTGGTGTTTCCATTTTTCGGCGCAGGCTTTGAATGATTTCTTTTTGGGTGAGCTCTTCCACTTCTTTTCCATCCGGGGCTTGTGCTACAAAATCCACTTTGGCCACTTGGTTGAACTTGCGCGCGTTCAACTGCCCACCCCGGTCTCCGTCCACAAAGAGTACAACGGTTTTTCGTTTGGACAGGTCAATGATTTCCTGCTGTATTTTGCTTCCATCCATTCCTACTACGTTTTTAATGCCGTGCTTGAGCAGGTTTACTACATCTGCCCGGCCTTCCACAACAATGATGGACTCTGATTCTCCCACTTCGGGGCCGGCAGGCAGTTTTCCTTTTCCAAACTCCTGGATTTCGGATGCGCGTGCCTGGTGGCGCACTTCTTGGGCGATTTCCTGGGTTTCCGGCATTTGACTGGTCATGAATTTGGACAAAATGTCTTTGGCTCTTTCTGTTATTTCCTTGCGTTTTTCAACCCGCGTGTCTTCAATTTTAATGGTTTTGAACACGCTTTCGCAGGGTCCAACCTTGTCTACGGTTTCAATTGCGGCCGCGAGAATGCTGGTTTGCACCATGTCCATGGAGCTTGGAACAAGCAGTTCTCCGCGGGTAGTGCCATTGGACTGCTGAACGTTGACTTCGATGCGTCCAATGCGCCCGTTTTTCTGCAATTCTCTTAAATCCATTTCTTCTCCAAGCAACCCTTCGGATTGCCCGAAGATTGCCCCCACGATGTCGGGTTTTTCCACGACTCCTTTGATTTCAAAGTCCAAGTGGATAACGTATTTTACTGTGTCAATGTATGTTTTTGCCATAAAGTATTCCTCTTTTTTTTGCAATTCTTTTTACAGAATCAGAGTTCAAGTTGTTGGTGCAAAGCGCGCAAAACATTTTCAGGGCTTGTTGAAACAAGCACTTTTTTGCGCGTGTTCGTTTTTCCGCTCAAAATTTTTACCTTGGCGGAAAACATTTTTCCCAATTCTTTTTCAATTTCTTTATTGGCCTTTCCGTTGCGCGCAGGTTGGGTCACATTTAATTTAATCGTGTGATTCCATTCATTGAATGCCTTGAACGCGAAACCGCGTTGCAAGGCGCTTACCTGCAATTCCAATAGGACTCCTTGCGGGGTTTCTTGGATTGCGCGTTGAAAGTCCTTCATTGCGAATGTGATTAATGAAACGTGAATTCAAAGCACCAACAGGGAACTCCAATTCACTTGCATTAATTGGGTGGGGCATGGGTATATTAACCTTTGCCGGAGTAGGGGTCTTTCCTGGTTTTTGAGGGGAGTTAATTAAGGGGTTTTGGCATTGTTTTTCTTGCATGTCCCATTACAATAAGGGCGCGAATGCCGAGCGCGAGCTGATTGCCTTGTTATTGCAGGCCAATGTGGCCGCGTTGAGGGCCGCTGGAAGCGGGGTTGCTCCAAGTGCCGGGCCAGACGTGGTTGCGTTAACCCCTGGGAGAGTGCTGGCCATTGAGTGCAAGGCGTGGAAGGCTTCCACGCTGTCCATTTCACATGTTCAGGTAAAAGACTTGCAGGGCTGGTGTGCGCGTTCTGGCGCTGAACTGGTGGTTGCATGGAAAATCCCGCACAAGGGCTGGAGGTTCTTGGGCTTGGAACATTTTTCAAAAACCCCCAAGTTTTACTCGGTTTCACGCGACACAGCGTTAAGAAAGGGGCTTGAATTGAACCGCTTGCTGGGCCTTCAAACGCCTTTGCTTTTTCAATAGGCATTGGTTTTAAACCCTTTTGAAGGCAGTATTATTACTGAGAGTGTTGGATTTTGGAGCCCTTGGAGTTGACTATTAGTGAGTTGGAGCGCTTGCACGCCAAGCAGGATTCCATGCGCGCGCGCATTCACCTGGAAACCGCCATTGAAAACCTGCGCAAATTCTTGTCCCTGCAGGGAGAAGGCGCAGTGGATTTGACAAAAAAACGCTGACCTCTTTTTAGCGCATCAAATAAGCGTGGCCAGGAATACAAGGGTAATGCCAATGATGGCAGTTACCACAAACAATACAATCGTGTCAATCGTAGTGGAGCCTCCAAGTTGGGTTGCAAATACATACAAGTCCGCAACAATGAACAGCAGTCCAAGCGCGAGCATGGTGTTTCCAATCCACTTGTTGCGCGTTCCTATTCCGCGCACTTTTAACTCGTCCATATCTAAGCGTACCTGTTCTACGCGTGCCCCCAGTTCGTTCATTTGCCCGCGCACGCGCTCGCTTAACTCTGCAAACGTTGAAACGGTTTCAGACATTTCCTGCTGGAATGTTTTGCTTTGCCCGGTGATTTGCTTTTCGTATTTTCCAAGGTCTTCTCGTATCTGTAATTCCAGGTTTTGCTTGGCTTGAATGACTGATTCAACCGCGCGCTGTTCTATGAAGTGTTGGAGTTCCGGTTTTTCTTTTTCAATGTCGCTTTTAACGATTTTGGATATTTCGTTGCGCAGTAATGCGAACGTGTCTGCCTGCCCCAGTAATAGGAGGCGCTGGGCTTTTTGGGGTTCCACGCCCAAGGACTTGAGTGTTTCAAGAATGGTTTCCTCGCTTTCGCCTTCTTTGACCATGGTTTGAATGATGTCAATGATGCTGGGCTCGGTTTTGGATTCCTTGGACATTTTTTCACACCACGTTTCATGGTTCAATGACTATTTCCTGCTGGTAGGCGCTTGTAGTGTCATTTACTTTGAGGTTAAAAAGGATTTGCGTGGTGCCTGGCCGGAGGGGGGTTAAGTGAATGTTTTGAATCGTGCATTCCTGCGCGTTCAATGCAAGCGTGGTTGTAAATGGGTTTTCTTGGAAGAACTCGGGCGCATGATTTTGCGTAAATTCTGCAAGAATTAATTCCAGTGTCGGGTTGCACAATTGGGCGTTGAAATCAAAGGCTTTTCCAAGGGCAATTTGATTGGAGAGCTGCAGTTTTAACTGTATGGGCGCTGGACTCGAACCTTCAATGGAATTGAATGCAATGGTTTTTTTCTTGGATTCATGGTAGGGGGCTTCTGCAATGAACTGGTACTTTTCTTCGTGCCCGTATTCCGGTTGAATGGCAATGGAATGGGCTTGCTTGGGTTCCAGGCGCTGGATGAATGCAATTTGGGTTTTCGTGCCTGTTTTTTCCGCGTAAATGGTCAGGTCTTCAATGGTGTGACTGGAATCGTTTTTTACCACCAGGTACGCTTTTCTTGCTTCTTCATAGTAGTCCATTGCAATTCCAGGAGTGTAAAAAAAATAGTAGGCGAGTGCAAGGCCAAGGAATCCATACAATCCAATCATGACTTTTACAATGCGCATTCTCCTTGCATCAAGCATGCAATGTTTTAAGAGTTAAAGGGAATAAAATGGTTATTGCTTGTCAGGCCAGTTTTCCTTTTTGCCAGTCCAACAGTATTTTTCGCGCCATTACGCTGGTGTCGGGTTCCCCGCCTTTGCGCAACCGGTTTTGGTTTCGTGCAATGCTTTCCAGCCATTCTTCCGGGCTTGCATTTTCAGGCGCACGCGTGTGATACGTTTTTTCAATGCGTTTTCTTGTTTCTTTGTTGTGCCATGCGCTTTCAAGGAGTTTGAGGCACGCGCCTTCAGGGTCTTTGGAGGTGAACGCGTTTTTTGCTCCGACCATGATTAACTGGGCTTCATTTTTTTGATTGAATGGAATGACTCCAGGAGAGTCAATGAGGTACGTGTCCTGGTTTAATTTTATGAGCTGTTCCCCCCGCGTAAAGCCTGCGGTAATGCTTGTGCGTGCGGCTTTTCTTCCTGCCAGGGCGTTGATTAAACTGCTCTTGCCCGTATTGGGGTAGCCGATCATGGCAATTTTTCCGCCCTTTGGAAGGGTTTTTCCAATGTGGGCGCGCATGCGGGTAATGCCCGTGTGTTCCTTGCACGATACAAAAAAGCAGGGCGTGTGAGGGGGGACTTCTTTTCGGATGATGTTTTGCTGTTTTTTTGAAATTAAATCGGATTTGTTGTACACAAGGGCAAGTTTTTTTTCATAGGCTTTTATTTTTTCTTCTATGGCATGATTGCGCGTGAGCGTGTGAAAACGTGCATCCACCACTTCAAACACAAGGTCTGCCTGTTCGATGGCGCGCATGGCCCGGTCATACAGTCCCATATGCTTTCACATGGAATGAGGGAGAATGCCCTATTAATCTTATGGGGGTGCTTGTTGCCTTTCCTGTTAAGGGGTCAAACAGGGCCTTGTGACCTCCGATTGGGTTTACACGAGCTTTAAGTGCCGGGTGAATGTGTCCAATTCGTTTTCTGGTGCCGGGCCCATTCCAAGGCACGTAAGGGTTCCGGGTTCTATTTGCGTGTGCCCTGCGTCTTTGATGAGTGCGCATGGGATTTTTTTCTTTGCTTTTTCAAAGAGTTCAAGCAATTCTTTTTCGCTTGAAACTTTTACCACGATTTTGGGCATGCCCTGGTTCAGCCATGCGCTTGTCCATTCAGGTTTTTTTGCCTGCGTGTTCAAAAATGCTTGTACTGCGGCGTGCGCGCATTGTGCGGCAGTCTTGCCTTTGCCCATTTTGAGGTCTGCGCGAAGGATAATGACTTGTTTGTGGGCGTAATGCATGTAATCCAGTACGGTTGGGGGGTTTTTGAATTTAATTGTTTTGCGTGCGGTCCTTGAAAGAGTTTTAGGCGTTAATGGCTTTTACGGTGAGCGTTTTGGTGGTGCCATTATCGTTCCATAGCGCGGAAAAGCTTTTGCTTTCGTTCAACCCGATCCACACGCTCCTGTTTTGGGGTTGTTCGTAGCCCTTCACCGTGTACGCGCGGTTGTATTCCACCAATACTTTGTCTCCTGCAATGCGGTGGACTTTGAATAAATGCCCTTTGTCTTTAAGGGGGTCGAATTCCGTGTTTTCTTGTACGGTGATTTCTTCGGCTTTGGTGTTTTTCTTGAATGGCGGTCGCCAGTCCTGGCTTGTTTCCTTTATTTCTATAACGGCTTTCATTCCTTGTTCCCCCTTGCTTTTTGGTTAGTAGAATTACGCGGGCAAGGTTTTTAACCTTTCACTGGATGGGCAGGGGTTTATTAAGCGTTTTTTGGGTTTTGAATGGAAACCACTACCAGGGGTTCGTTAAGCGTTGGGGTGTGCGTTTTGTGGGCGTGGGCCAGTTGTTCTTCTGCTACTTCGAGTTTGCGCAGTTCGACTCCAATTTGATGGAATTGAAGGGTTGCCATGAGCGTTAGAACCGTGCCTCCAAGGATGAATGCCACTTCCACAAGGGTGTAGTACACATGGGCGGATTCAATGAATTTGAGTAAGGTGAATCCTGTGGCGAACAAGCCCAACCCAATGCCGATTATGTTTAATTGGACGCGTTGGTGGGCCAACAGCGTGCGCTGCTTGGCCAGGGTGGTGCGTTGGTCTACCGAGTAATCTTCCGGGTCAAATGCATTCATGCGTGGGCCTATTACGCGTTCAATGTATTTTAATCTTTCAGCAGGCCTTTCCGCTTCCATCGGATTACCTTTAAAGCGTGGTTTGTTCTCTTGTAGAGTATGGAATTGGATGGTTGGATTGCCCATGCCGTGGAGCGTTTAAAGGATTCGGATGCGCGCTTGCGGGAACTTTCAATGCACGTGGGTAAAGTCTCCCGCACGGGTTTAAGGGCCTTAAACAGCCCGTTTGTATTGGAGGACGCGCTTATTCAAGCAGTGCCATCCGTGTCCTTTACAGGCAAAGTGGCTGGAGTTGACTCCGGTTTTTTGGACCGTGCACTGTACGTGTTGGACATCCTGCTGGTCAAGTCTGTGGGCGTGGTGTTTGAGTACCAGGGCAATCGTTTGGTGAAATCCGTGTACTACCCGCGTTTTTTTCAGTTTCCAAAACCCGAGGTGAGCGCGGAGGGCTTGGAACGGGATGAGGTGCACTGCAGTGTTTCGCTCACGCGTTTGCGCGAGGAAGTGCGCGTGGCCAGGGAAATCATTGAACGCCATTCTCCCCAATTTCTTTTCCTGGATGGTTCTCTGGTGCCCCAGTTCATGGACAAGCCGGGGAAGGATTCCAAGGTAAAAGTATTCTACCATGAAGTGTTGAACGACTTTCAACTGTTATTTCAAACCGCATTCGATCATGAGTGCACGCTGGTGGGCGCCGTTGAGGACTCCCGGGGAAACCGTTTTCGGGCGCTGATGGAAGAAACCATTTTTCCAGGTCTTGGCGTTCATGCGGATTTGGGTTCGTGCAAGGATGCAAGCCTATTGGAATATGTGCTCAGTCCAGGAGAGCGCACGCTTGCATTTTCTTATGCCCAGGACGTTTCCAAGCACCCTGTACTTGCGGACATGAATGAGAAATGGGCGCGCGCCCTGCATGCCCTGTATGTGAAGCCTTCAGCATACGACCGGCCATTGCGGGTGGAATTCCTTTGCCATGATTTAACTCAAATGCCTGCGTGCGCCGGCGAAGTGGCGGGGATTGCGCTGAACCAGTCTTCACTGCACAAGGAATACGCGTTTCCTGCAGTGTTGATTGAAGCGGATTTGCGTGCCAGGCTGAAACCGGAGGAAGTGGACTGGGTGTTTGAGCGCATCATGCAAAAACTTGGGCGTAAAAACTTTTGGCTGCAGCGCAGGGATAAGAGGCCGTTTTAGCCAAAAAGTTAAATATTACTGGGGTAATACTATTAATGGTGGTTTTATGGAGACAGTGCCGGCTAAGATAACTCCAAAGCTTGTGCAGGAAATGGATGACTTGGTCAAAGATGGGTGGTATGCCTCGCGCAGCGAAGTCATCAGGGATGGCGTTCGGGAGCTTGTTAAAAAGCTTCGAAGTGAACGCATTATGCGCGCAATCAAAGAGGATGTGGAATGGGGCCTAAAGTGAGGGCAGTCATTGACGCAGGTCCTATTATTCACTTGCGCGAGTTGGGCCTTCTCAGAGCCTTTAATCCGTTTGAGCTTTTTACAGTTCCACTGGTTTTTAATGAAGTTAAAGTCCTGCCTTCTTTCATTTCAGTTGAAGCTGCGTTTGATGGAATGAAAGCCGATCTTATTGCCGCAGAGTGCGGGCTGGGTTTGGCGGAAAGCCAGTGCATGGCTTTGGCCAAGAAAAAGGAAATTTTGTTGTTTTTGACAGATGACCTGGACGCGCGTACAACAGCGGAGGCTTTGGGATTGGAACCCCACGGAACAATTGGAATTTTGTTGAAAGCATATCGCAAAGGCCTTTTTTCGCGTAAAGAAGTTGTGAGGCATATTCAAAGTATTCCACGAAAATCCACCCTGTATATTACACAGGAAATTATAGAGTATGTTGTCCGTGAGATCAAGCGTAAGAGGTAATGTTGAAATGAAACCGTTTCCAAAGCCAAATCCAAAATCAAAGCAAGAACCTGAATATCCTTCCAGGCACGTGCGCGTGTGCCCTCAATGCGGTTCTATGCATGTTAAAGAGTACATGGGGGGCGTGTTGGGCCAAAAGTTTCAGTGCATGGAATGCGGGTACATTGGCCCGGTATTGGAATCTTTGAAGGGTTTTTTTAGGGAAGGGAAAAAGTGAGGGCGTGCAATGCCGGTCGTTGAATGCTTGGATGTTGGGGGCACGCACACCCGGTATGCGTTGATTGAAAATGAAAAGGTGCTGGTCAAAGAACGTGTTGAAACACGCTGTGAAAACGCGCAGGGTTTGCTGGACTTCATTCAGGAAGTGTGCGTGCGCAACCGTTCGCGCGCAGGCGTTTCTGGAGTGAATGTTTCATGTGCGGTGCTTCCAGGGCCTGTCCGGAAAGGAGTGTTGCTGAACGCGCCTCCCTTGGGTTTGCAGTACCCGCTTGATTTTTCCTGTTTGGAAGGCGTGCTGGGCAATGCAGTGATAATTGAGAATGACTTGAATGCAGCCGTGCGCACGGAATTAGAGAAAGGGGTTGGAAGAACCGTGGATTCGTTTTACCTGTTGGCGTTGAGTACAGGGATTGGTGCGGGGATTGTGTTGAATGGAAAGGCTGTGAAAGGTCTGGCCGGGGAGTTTGGGCACTGTGTGTTGGACGCGTCCTCCAATGCCTTTTTGTGTGCGTGCACGCGCAGGGGGTGTTGGAGCGCGTACAGCAGCGGGAAAGGGCTTGAAATGCAGGCACGCGCGAATGGCTTTGAATGGAGTGCCAGCGGGGTGTTTGATCATGCCTTGAACGGCCATGAAATTGCGTGTGAAATTGTAAAGCGTGCGCGTGCGTTCAATGCGCGTGGATTGGGGGTTATGGTGAATGCCTTGGAAGTGCAGGCCATTGTGGTGATGGGTTCCCTGGGCTTGAACCGGTTTAAGGAAGTTGTTCCGCTCCCTGGGGAAGTGGGTTGTTTTACCGTTAATCCAGTGCCGCGCATCGTAAAAACAGCGTTGGCCGACGACCTGGGATGGGAGGGCGCGTATTTTCTTGGAATGGACTTTCTTGACAGGTAAGGGGAAACATGCAAACGTTAAAATGCTTTAACATTCATTGTTTTTGTACAGGTTTTTCTTCATGGCGTTGGACAAGGAACTGGGAACAATTGTTTCAACCCCTGAAAGCCCTTCCCCTTCTGCATTGGATTTTGTAGTCACAAAGGGGGTGGTTCACCGGGGGCAATTTGTGGAATTGGAGTACCCGGAAGGGATTATGATTGCGTGGGTATTGGACGTGTTCAAAACCAACAAGTACTTTGAACGCGCGGATGCAGTGAAGGAATTTGAATCCAATGGCTCCAAGTTGAATGACCAGTTCCCGGTTTCCGAGTGGGAGTTTTTAATGGCCAAAGCCAAGCCTTTGGGCGTTTTTCTTGGAAAGCAGTTTAAGCGGCCTTCCATTCCGCCTTCTCCCGGCACCAAAGTTTTTGTTGCCTCTGACGAGCATTTGATTTCCTTTTTGGGCTTGGACATGGAGAACGGGTTGCTGGTAGGCAGCATGGAATTTCATGATGTTCCTGTAAAACTGAATTTGACGCGGCTCCTGCAAAAGCATTGCGCGGTTTTAGCCATGTCGGGTGCAGGAAAATCGATTTTCTGCACGGATTTGCTTGAGGAACTCCTTTTTCGCAAACGGGAAGCTGGCCGATTAGCCGCATTCGTATTCGATGTTCATGGCGAATACTCTTCCTTGGCCGAGCCTGCGGAAAAGCCTTTCAGGGATTTTTCAAATCAGACGCGCTGGGTTAAGGCGCGCGACATTAAGATTGCAGTTTCAAAGCTTTCTCCGTATGTCCTGGCAGGGTTCATGCCCAACATGTCTTCCGTTCAAAAGCGCGAGCTTGCGCGCGTATTTGAATCCCTGCACAAGTCCATGCGCGATGGCAATGGCCCTTTTGATTTGCGGGACGTGCGTTCATTGTTGGTGGAAGACAAGGAGTTGAAGGACAATGTAAAAACGTCTTTGCTGGGGTGGTTGCATGAGTTGGAAGAACTCAAGTTGTTTGACAAAATCGACCGGCCTTCAATAGTTGACCTTGCCAAGCCCGGCACGCTTTCAGTCATTGACTTGTCCGATATTACGAATTTGAAAAAAAAGCAGGTGATTGTATCCTACTTTTCCGGGGCATTGTTTTACCTGCGCCGGGATAAAAAAGTCCCCCCCGTGGTGTTGGTGGTGGAGGAATCCCATCAGTTCATTCCGGAGGGCACTTCAAAGGAAGGCGCGTTGTCCAAGTCCATGCTGCGCACGATTGCGCGCGAGGGAAGAAAATTCGGGTGCTCGTTGTGCCTTGTTTCCCAGCGTCCCATTCAATTGGACACCACTACATTGTCCCAGTGCAATACGCATGTGTACTTGCGCATCACCAATCCTTATGACTTGGACCACATTGCCAAGACCAGCGAGGGCTTTGACTCGCGGAGCACGGACATTATTTCCTCGCTTAAAGTGGGGGAAGCGTTGATTGCAGGCGAAGCGTTGAATTTTCCCGTGTTCCTGCGCGTGCGCCAGCGCCTTTCCCAGCCATCAAAGCATGAACGCTCATTGGAGCAGGCCGCGCGCGAGTTTGAAGAATCCAGTGAAAAGGCGCGCGCGGAAGCAAAAGAATTTCTTTGACTCGGCCTTTTTGGGAAAAAGGCCTGCGAAAAGCCTTTTTGCTTTGGCAAAAAGCCTTGGGAAAAAAGCGGGATATTGTGTTGCAATACCCCTCTAATATCAACACCCTTCAAGGCGCGCTTTCCTCAATGAAGACACCCCTGCCTTTAGTCGGGGGGGGATGTCCTTTTTATTTTGTAGTAAGGTACGCGATTGGAATGAGCCCAAGCACGGCGCCTCCTAGAAGGATAAGCAATGCGCTCAGAAGCACAAAGCCAATGCTTTTGAGGTCGTTAAATCTTTTTTTTGCCTTTAGGATTATTGTGCCAAGGGCGATGACAAAAATCGCGGCCACTCCCGCACCATACCGCGTGCCTGTTTGAAATGCGTTTTCGAAGTTTTCCAGGGGGGTGAATGCCCCCAGCACGCCCCCAACGACTCCCCCTGCAAGAGCCACGAGTACCAGATATGCAAAATAGAACCCAACTCCTTGCACGGGCGTTCTTTTTAATTTGAATGTTGTAAGCCCGTAAAACATTCCCTGACCGGCTTTTTTCCTGACCATGGCTGAAATACAATGCCCGGCTTATTAACCTTTGTTTTGGCCCTCCAAGCCATATGCTATGAGATTCACCGGCAATGCACGCCCTCACGGCGTATTTAAACCATTAAAACGAGGGTTGTGCATGTCCGCTCCCAATACGTTTGCCTTGTCCAAGGTAACCTATTTTCCTGAGAAGCGTTCAGTTCACGTGGAGTTTTGCAATTCCCTTCACCGCGTTTCGCGTGCGTTCCCGTTCTTTCCCTCTTTTTTTGTTTCCAATGCTGTTTCAAGGGAATTGTTGGACAACGTGTTAAGCTTGTATGACCGCAAGCGGTTCAAGGTAGTGCAACACCCGTATTCCTTTGAGGTGCAGGCCGCTACTTTTGAGCATTTAAAAGAGTTGGCGCGCTTAGTGGAAGAATGCACTGCGCAACCGGTTTCCATCATGGAATCCGAACGCCAGTTCTTGTGTGCACAGAATTGGAGTTACTGGGATGTTTTTGCCCAAAGCCCCGAGGGAACGCTTTCTCCAAGTTCTTCCCTGTTGGAGGATTGCCGGTTGGATTTCTTTTCAGATGGGTTGTTTGAAACCCTTTCAAGGCTTTCCAGGAGCGACCCTGAAAGGGAAAAAGCGCTTTCACATTCCCTTGCATTGTCCAACGTGTTGCGCGTTCCAGTGCCCTTTGTTCCCATGCACCGTTCCGGGCAGGCCGCGTTGTGGCTTGAAAATACCTGTTTTTCGCATGCCTTTGCTTTTCCTTCAATGGAAAACCTCCAGGGCCTGGTTTCTAAACGCGTCCGCATGCCCCGGTGGGAGCGAAACATTACCCAAGTGCGTTTTAACGCGTTGTGGAGCAGTTTGTGTTCGCTGAATTTTTACAATTTAGGTTTGGAAACCGTGGATTGTCCTTGTTGTGTCCCCCTAAGCGTGCGTTCATTCAACGTGCTTCCGCATTCCCTTGTAAAAGTGCGCTTTTTGGAGGACGCATTCTTTTTTGTTACCCGCCTGGCTTCGTGGGGGGATTATTTTCATGGCAGGCTCCCGGCAAGGTACGCGCGTGAACGCTTCCAGCAGGAACAAGGGCTTTCATCGCCTGCCATGGGGCCCTTTTACAGGAATCAAGTGGAGTCCATTCCATGGGTGGATGCCCAGGAATTGGAACGCGAAGGAGTGGTGCGGGTAGTGGATGAACGCGCGGAATGGCATTGGCATTGTGTGAAGAAAGAATCTTTTTTTGCTTTGGACTTAAGTCGTTTGAATGTCCTTGCCGGGAAAGCGCGTGCGCTTGCTTCCAAGATGGAAGAAGCAGGTATTCAATCCAATGGCCTGCGTGCTTCCCTGGTATTGCAGGGTAATGGACGTTTTCTGGCATTGCGTGCCCTGGAAAGAGAAGCCCGTGCCCTGTGGGTTTTTTTGCCTGGTTTTTTAAAGCACGTTCCTTGTTTTGGGCGTGCACTTGAAGGCATTCAAGCCCGTGTGCTTGAACAGTTTTCCAATGCCTCGTTAAAGGAGGGAGTGCGGCCTGTACAGGTGAGTGCCCAGCAGGCGTGGGTGCAGGGATCCAATGTACTGGGCGTATTGCAGGGTTTTGCGCGTTCCGAGCGCATGCCTGTTCCCGAGGTTGGAAACAAATATCCCTGGCGAAGGGTTTGAAGAATGCCTTTTTAAAGCTTTTGGGGGCTGTTTTCTTTTACGTTTTTGGAATCCTTTTTTTGGGTTTATTAGTGATTGCATTCTTGGAATGTAAGGGAAAGGAGTTTTTTTGACATGGAGCGTTTGACGCGGTTTGAATACACGCGGTTGGTTAGCGCGCGTGCCCTGCAATTGTCTTTGGGGGCTTCTCCCTTGGTTAAACACGAAAAGGGTTTGACGGTGTATGAGATTGCCAAAAAGGAATTGGATGACAAGGTCATTCCGTTGGCTGTAATCCGAACGTATCCTACAGGAACCATTCAACGCGTGGAAGTGGTATGAGATGGGGAAAGCAGTGCCCAAAGGGGTAAAGCGAAAGGCCGCGTTGTTGATGACTGAGTTTCCAAAGGAGTTTGGGGATTTTGAAAAAAACAAGGTTTTTTTGTCTTCGTTGAAAATTCCGTTTGACAAGATTACTCGAAACCTGGTGGCTGGTTTTATTGCCAGGGAAAACCGTAAAGCCCATGAAAAGGCCCGGGCAGAGGAAGCTTCAAGGAAAAAGGCATTGGAAGCAGCCATGGCGCCAAAGCCCAAGCCTGTGATTTCCACTCAAACGCCAGAAACTCTTCCCACTCCAAGCTCTTGATTCTTTTTCAGGGTCTTTTTATTATTCCATTTCACGCATTTCAATGGGAATTTCTCTTTTTTCGGGTTTTGTCAACCCGTCAACGTTTTTGTCGCGTTGTAACACGTAAAGAGTGCTGGTTGCAGCCTTTTCCACTTCGGGGTTGTGCGTGATGATAAAAATTTGTTCTACAAGCCCGGGCAAATGGGTTTTCATGAGGCGTGAAAGCCTGTCCACTGTTTTAACATCCAAATTATGCGTGGGTTCATCCAGGATGATCCAGCTCAACTGCCGGGTTAAAACAAGGGCAATGGCCATGCGCAGGGTCAATGCAACGGCGCTTCGTTCTCCGCCCGAGAGAATGCCTTCTGCCCGCACCCATTCTCCGGAGCGTTCGCGTACTTTTACTTCATAGTTTCCTTCTTCGATTTGAATGCGCGCGCACGTGTAATCCTCGTAGGGATACAAGTGCGGCCACAGGTTTTCCATTCCCTGGTTGATGGCCGTTAGCATGGTTTCGCGCAATTGTATTTGGGTTTCCTTTAGCGCGTTCACAAAGAACCCCATTTTTTGCGCGCTGTTTTCCAGGCGTTGAATGCGCTGGCCTTCTCCTTCAAGTTGGGCTTGGATTTTTTGAAGGCGTTCCAGGGCCTGTCTTGTTTCGCGCGCGTTTTCCTTTAATCCAAGCAGTTCCTTTTCCAGGGCCGCGTGTTGCGCGTTCATGCGTGCAGCGTGCGCGCGCGTGCGCGTTGCCTCTTCCTCGTTGTACGCCAGTGCTTCGAGTTTGAATGCGAGTTCGTGCACGCGCTGACCGCACTGGCCTGCTTCTTTTTGAATGCCGATCAGTTCCACGGCCATTCGTATGCGTTCAAGGTCTTTTTCTATTTTTTCGCGCGTTCCTTTCCACGCGTTTTCATTCCATTCTTTGGCGCGTGCTTCCAGGTTTTGGGCTTTTTCTTCGCAGTCAAGCACTCGTTTTTTGAGTTCTTCGACTTCCTCGAGTGTTCGGCCTGCCGCTTTGAGGTCCAGCTGCTCGCCTTTTTTTCTTTCAAGCGTTGCTTCCAGGTTTTCAAGTTTTTCTTCCAGTGCGCGTGCTCTTTTCTTAATGGCCTGGTGGCCGTGCCGTGCATCCTCCAATTCCTTTTCAGCGGTCTTTTTGAGTTCGTGTATTTCCTTTTCTTTGAGTGGCTTGCTGCACACTGGGCACTGGGGGCCGGTTTCATCGAGTTTTTCAACGCGTTCTTTCATGATTTCAATTTTTTCGTTCAATGCGCTTTCCTCTTTGCTTGCGTGTTGAAACTCCTGTTTTCCGGTTGAGCGTTCTTTTTCGAGTTCTTCAAGTGCTTTGGCGATTAAATTTTTTTGTTCCTGTAATTCCTCTTTTGATTGCGCGGGCATGCTTTTTGCACGGACTCCGGCCTGTTTTCTTGCATCGTGTGCGCGTTCCCGGAATGACTGGGCTTCGAGTGCGGTTTTTTGTGCTTTCAGGCGCTGGTCTTCCAGTTCTTTTCGTTGGCGTTCAAGTTCTTCCTGGGCATGTCGGGCTTCTTGTTCTGTCTGAAAGGGGTGTCCTGCAAGGTTTTTTTCAAGTTCTTTTACCCGGTCTTCCAGTGATTCCCTGCGCCCGCGCGTCCTGTGCAATTCCTCTTTGAGTCTGGAATACTCCTTTTCAATCGCGTTGAGTGCTCGCAGGGTTTCCTGTAGTTTTGCGTCTTCTGCTTTCAGGCGTTCCAGGTCCGATTGCACGTCCAATGCCTGTTTTTCCTTTCTTGCCAGGCGCTCGTGCAATTCGGTTAAATCGTTCACGTTGAATTGCGTGGAAAGGTCTTCAAGCCATTTTCTCTTTTCTTCGGCTTCTTTTTTCAGGCGGTTTTGCACGTTTACGCTGTTGGACCGCACTTCTTCGTATTTGTCGAGGCCCAGTAATTCATCGAATTTGGCTTTGCGCTGGCCGGGGTTTAATTTCAGGAAGTAATCCACTTGGTTTTGTTCTGCGTACACGGCGCGTGCAAACAGGTCATAATTCATTTCAAGAATGCTTTGAATGCGTGCGTTGACTTCCTGCACTTTGGGGCCTGCGAGGAGGCGCTGGTTTTCCCACACCTTGGCTTCATTGGTTCCGTTGGCTTTAATTACGCGTTCTACCAGGTACTGTTTTTTTTCGTACTCGAACTCCAGTTTTATGCGCGCGCTTTCGGCTTTGAAGGGCTTGCGCGTGAGCACTTCTTTTAACGCCACTTCTCTTCCCTGCAGTGCAGGAAACGTTCCAAACAATGCAAAGCAAATAGCATCCATTACGCTGGACTTGCCGCTTCCCAGCACTCCAATCAATACGTTTGTTCCCGGTCCAAACTCCATGCGCGTTTTGTGGTGGGTTTTCCAGTTTTCAAGTTCAATGCACGTGATCATTCAATTAGACTTATTCCGGGTGAAATGGTTTTAAGGCCCTCGGACAAGCAAAAAAGAAAAATGCGTTATGTATATTATGGGTGTTTGTATTTCATGCGCGTGCCTGGCTTGTTTGCAGGCCCGTAGGGGTGCATGCGATTACGGATTTTTGTGGTGCGCATGCGTTTTCTTCCCAGGCCTGGGATGAGCGTGGGCATATGGGTTCCAACCAAATTGCCGTGCTTGTCTATGTACACAAACGTGAACTGTTCCAGGAACGTTTTCAGCTTTTTATTGCGCCGTGATTCCTCTCCCAAGGCCTTTCCCACGTCAATGGTGTGGGACTTGATTTTTTTGAGAATTCCTCTATACGTTGCCGGGTATTGGGCGCTGAGCGCGCGGTTCTTGCGCATGTCCAATAAGTAGGTTATGCGCTTGTGCGATTCCGCGTTCAGCTTTTCCGGGTATTTGGGTCGTGCCATGGTAAGTCAGGGAATTGGAAGGAGTTGGGTCTTTAAATGTTTTTTGCATGGTTGCCTATAAAAGGTCCATGCGTTCCACTTCAACTTGTTCCACGCCTTGCACGCGTTTAAGTGCCATAGTAAGCCTTTCAATGGCCCCAGCGTCCTTGTCTTCTATTACATAGGCTGCTTTTACAATGCTGGCTCCAAATCCAATGGGAACCAGCTGGCAGTCTTTGAATCCTTCCAATGCCAGGCCTTTAACACTTTCCATGATTTTAGGGGATTCTTCCACGTCCACAGGGCTGATGCGAAATACGACCAATGCTTTTCCCATGTCTTAAAACCCCTGTTTATGGACCTGTAAACCCGCATTCCGGGCATGTATAGGTTTTCGCGGTTTGCCGGCAGTGCTTGCACCGTAAAATGGTGTGCTTGGCGCACTTGGGGCACTTGAATTCCACGAAGTCTTTTAACACGAGCGTATTGCAACTTGAACAAACCGCCATTTCATTCAAACTCCTTTTTTTTGGCTTTAAAGTACGTACTTTTAATAGGTGCTTGGTTTAAAAACGTTTATAATGGCCCCGTAGCTTAGTCTGGATAGAGTGTCGGGCTTCGGACCCGAAGGTCGGGGGTTCAAATCCCTCCGGGGTCGCTAGAATATGAGCAATATCGAAGAAAGTACCCGTCAATCGGCCAAAGAAGAAGCTGTCAAGCTTGCGTTAACGCGCGGAATGGCCCTCATCCGAAGAGATTTGGAAATTCATGGAATGTTTGCCAATGGAGAAACCCGGTTTATCAGCCGATCAACCGATTATGATTCCCTATGGAAGGATGCATTGAACGTCCTCCAAAAGGGAAATGAGAATCAAAAAATGAAAAAGAACGTCCTTTCCATTGAAATCAAAGCCCCGGTCGAAGCCGTCTTTGAGTTCACACGCAATCCCAACAATTCCCCAAAATGGGTCCCCAATATTCTGGAGGAAAAGATTGACACGCCCAGCACAGAAATTGGAACGATTTACCGGCAAAAAATAAAAGAGGGGGGTAAAGTCAGGGACTCCGCCATTGTAGTTACAGGGTACGTGGAAAACGAGCGGTTGGACTTTCACGCGGTGAACGGGGCGTATTCATGTTCATATATGTATCAGAAGACGCCAAGTGGGACGCGGTTAACTTATTCCGAAGAGAATGGGGTGGATGGCGAAATTGATGGGCCGTTTTCCATGGCAATTTTAGAAAAACTCAAACAATTAATAGAAGAAGGCTAATGTTCGATATATGTATATATCCCGTCACTTAACAAAAAATAAGCAGCAATTCTGTGGGGGTTGTGAATGAAAGGAAAGCCAAAACCATTGCGAAAGGCCTTTGCGCGGTTGAGGAATCAACTGGTGCGCGCCACTCGCATGCCCATGCACCCGCGCCTTGTCGTGCGGGAAAAAGTCCCGGTCAGATTCGGTGTTGAGACTACCCTTGGCCAGTCAGAATTCAAGATGAAGGGAAACAAGCCCAGGAGCCGGGTTTACTTGAAAAAAGGGCTTTCGCACGAAAAAGGAAAACAGGTGATGGTCCATGAATTGGGGCATCTTGTTCCAGATCATTCACTTAAGAAGGATTCAGGGGGAGCCACAGTCTTTTTTTCGGTGTGGGCTGAAATGGAATATGCCAAACGCCACCAGCGGCCACGCTTTTTTGATTTTGTGATTGGAAACCCCTCTGCGCATATAGAGGCTGACGTGCTTATTTCCCTGCTATTTGAGCATTTTCCTACCGCCAAATCGCGGAATAAAGTCATGCGCGCCCTTTTGCGCGAACACAAGCCCCAATCGATATTTGATGTTTACCATTTTCTTTGGACGAAAGGCCTTCGCTTTGGAGGAATAGACGCCCAATCTCCGCTTACCATCGGAAAATTCGTTGAGGTTTACGAGAAACTTTCTCGCATCCGGTCTGAGCAATGGCATGGCCGGGGATTGCTATGAAACCCTTTTCATCTCAACGGGTTCACTGCTTTGATTCCCGGGATTCGTTCAAAGTCCTTTGTGTTTTCCGTGTAAATGGTTTGGATTCCATTTCGTTGGGCAGTCATGCTTAACAAAGTGTCATAAAAATCGTGCTCTTTTTCAACATTCAGGTATACGGCCTTTTGTACATCTGACACTGTATCTATTATTATTTCTTGAAATAGGTGTGCGAATAAGAAAACATATTCATTGATTTCTGAGATTGGAAGTATTGATTTTTTGTGCATTACATTGGCAAATTCTCGTATGTTTTGAAGTGCGATAGTAAAAAAATAAGGATTTTCTTGGGCTAATTTCATAAGTTTTCGTGATTTTTCATGCTTTTCAACTTCCTTGGCGCTGGCATAGTATACGAGTATGTTGGTGTCTATGAGTGCTTTTTCCATTCAATCCCTCCAGTTATTCAGAATTTGAATCGTTGACCTGTTTCATGAGCCGCTCAAAACGTTTACCTGTATAAGCGTCTTCCCGTTTGAATGTTCCAATCCCCAAGTCCTGATGCCTGTCTGACAGTTCCCATGCCCGCTTCCATGCCATTCTTCGTTTTGCTTCTTTTGCAAGCAAATCCAATGCCTCTTCCACAGTCTCTGATAGCGCGCCTTTTTTCCCGCCTTTGAGTTCCTTGGCGAGGCGCCTGAGCTTTTGCTCGGTTTCAGTCTTCAATGAAAGCAAAATTTGACCCATGCAATACATATGGTTGTCCATATATATATCTTTTGGGGCTGAAAGTGCCAGTGAAAAGCAAGGGGGATTTAAATGAATTTTTTTTCTCGTAGTATTTTTTCCAGCGTTTCCTTTCCTTTTTCTTTCAACTCGTATTGCACGTGCAGAACAGGTTTGTTTGTTTTGAGTACAAAGTTTAAGTCAATGGGCGTGCCTGTGACAACGTAGTCGCATGGCGTGGCGTTGATGGTTTGCTCGAGTTCGCGTATTTGCTGTTTTGAATACCCCATGGCTGGCAACACGTGTTCCAGGTGCGGGTATTTTTCAAATGTTTCCTTGATGCTTCCCACTGCATGTGTTTTTGGGTTCACAATGTGCGCGCCTTCTTGTAGTGCGAGTTTGTATCCTGCCCCAAAACCCATGCCCCCGTGTGTTACGGTGGGCCCGTCTTCAACCACGAGCACTTTTTTTCCGCGCAAGTCTCTTACAGGTTTTAGGGAAAGCATGGAATCCGCATGCACAAGGAGTGCGCGCGGGTTCAGTTTTTTTGCGTTTTCTTCAACCGTTTTTATTTCTTGGAGGGTGGCACTGTTTTCCTTGTTGATTATTATGACATCGGCCATGCGGAAATTGGTTTCCCCGGGGTGGTAAAGCAATTCATGCCCTGCGCGCAAAGGGTCTGCCACTACAAAAAGCAGGTCCGGTTGGTAGAAGGGGTAATCGTTGTTGCCTCCGTCCCATAGAATAACGTTTGATTCTTTTTCTGCTTGGCGGAGTATTTTTTCGTAGTCCACTCCCGCGTATACAAGTATTCCTTGGCGTATGGGTTCCTCGTATTCTTCTCTTTCTTCAATGGTGGTTTTGTACGTGATGAGGTCTTCCAGTTTTGAGAAGCGTTCCACTTCCTGTTCTTCCAGGTTTCCATAGGGCATGGGGTGCCGTATGAGTGCCACGCGTTTTCCGTGTCTTTGCAGGATTTCGGCTATTTTTCGCGTGGTTTGGCTTTTTCCTGCTCCGGTACGTACTGCGCACACGGCAATGACTTTCTTTTTGGATTTTATCATAGTGGCTTGCGGGCCTAACAGGCGGAAATTGGCTCCGCTTGCAAGCGTCCTGGACGCAAGGTGCATGACTTGCTCGTGGCTTACATCCGAGTAAGAGAACACCACGTCATCTGCGTGGAATTTTTTTATGAGTTTTTCAAGGGCTTCTTCCGGGTAGATGGGGATTCCTTTTTTGTACTGTTTTCCGGCGAGGCGTGCAGGGTACCTGCGCCGTTCAATGCCTGGTATTTGGGTGGCGGTAAAGCATGCTACCTTGTAATAGGGGTTGTTTCGGAAGTACGTGTTGAAGTTGTGGAAGTCTCTTCCCGCGGCGCCTACAATGATAACAATGCGTGGTTTCATGGGTTTCTCCTTGGGGGTTGTTTGCGCAGGGTTTCGATGAGCTTCTCCACTTTGCTGTGCTGTCTTTCATGTTGTTTGATTCTTTTTTCCACGTGGCGCAGCATGGCTTTTCTTAAGTGGTTGAACGTGTGCACAAAAACGTGTGTAAGCGGCTTTCCCAGTGTGTAAACCAGTTCGTCTGTCAAATCTTTCTGGGCTTTTTCAATGAGGCTTCTCGCAAGCAAGCGGTCTTCCAAGGCATCAAATTCCTGGAGTATTTCCATGGCGCGTTTTCTTTTGCGCAAAGGCAAAAGGACAACGCGGGATGCGCGTTCAGCCGCAGTCCAAAGGATTTTTTCGTCTATTCTGGTTAAGATGCGGTTCAAGTTGTTTTTGAGTCTTTGTCTTTCTGCAGGGCTCAATTCTTTTTGGGCCGCGGCTTCAGCCGTGGAGTGATAAACGTTCAAATCTTCTTCCACCAAGCGGTCCATTTGTGCGTTGGACGGTCTTTTTGCTGATACCAGTGCCCTTTTTGTTCGCAGGGAAAAAAGCATGGCGCGTTTTTTTGCATGCTTGATTTTTCGGTAAAGGGGCACGCGCATATTAGTACTCCAGGAATTTTTCTTTTCCGTCCAGGTAGTGGGTGAAAAAGGGCTGGAAGGCCTTGCTTTTTTTGTACAGTCTTTGGAGCGCGGGTTCATCAAGTATTCTTGCGTGTTGGAGGGCTTTTTTCATTTCCGGTTTCTCGGTTGCTTTGAGCGCGGGCAGGTAGTGTTCCATGAACGTGCGTGCGTGGGTGTGAGCCCGTGGGGTTTCAATGACCCACCGCCCTTCTTCGATGCGCGGTCCCCCAAGGGGTTTTTTGTGGGCGTTTAAAAAGCGTTGGGTGCTTGCAGGGTCTGTTACAAAGGGGCCTTTGCGAATGCGGGTTTTTTCCAGTTCAAGGCTTTCAAGTTCAAATAAAAGGACAATCATTTTTTTTTCGTCAGTCCATTCTGCGTTGCGCACCGGCCTGAAATCGTTTTGTTCAAGGGCCGTGCGTATTTTTTTTCCCATGCGCCTGGTTTGCCCCCATACAATGTCGGGCAGTACATTTTTCGGGTATTGCAATTGCAGGGCAATGAGTTCTTTTGTGTTAAGGGCGTTTTGCACGCGTCGTAGAGGCCATGGTTTTTCTTTTTTTCCGAAGAAGAATGCCTTGCTTGGTTTTTTCATGAATGCGTGCGCTGCGGCAATCATGCGGCAGTACTGGTTGAATGACAATGCCGCTGCCACGTTTCTATTGGCATCGGTGGGGTCTACAATGACAAGGGGTGCGTTGAATTTTTTTAAGGCTTCTCCCGGATTCTTGTAGTGGTTTTTAATGTCAATGCATTCCTGCATGCGCCACGCGCGCATGCCCTCTAACAATGCGTTAAAGCTTCCATAGTGGATGATGAGCAGTTCCGTGGCATACCCTGGGAGTGAGTTGAATTTGGTGTCAGCCCCGTACGCGTTTATTCCTTTCAGGAATTGCTTGAATAACCGTACTTCATCGCATTTTTTTGAATTTAACGCGCCCAAGAGGTATTGCACGTGCAAGGGGCTGCGGTCCACGGCTGATTTTAACTCGTTCGCGTTTTCAACGTGGTAGCTTGGAACGATTTCCACTTCATACCCTTGAATGATTCCCCGCACATAGGGGTGTTCAGAGTACGCGATTTCGTATTTATTCTTTGCAAATATTTTTTTTCCAAGTTGGAGGCCCTCTTTTTCAAATGCGCTCCGTTCCAGGTTTTTAGGATACAATACGAACAGGTCGATGTCCCGGTCGTTTTTGAGGTGGGTGTTGCGTGCCAGGCTTCCTGCAAGCACAGTATGAATGTGGGGTCCTTTGGTTTTGCGTATTTGGTCCAAGAGGGCGTTTGCAAACGCCAATTCGCTTTCCACTTCTCTTTCCGAGGGTTTTATTTTTTCAAGGACTTGCACGTAAAGGTCTTGTAATTTTGCATGCGGCATGGAAAAATCCTATGCATTAACATAACACATAAATATATTGTTATTGTAATGGCACGTGGGCGTTGGCATTGGTTGAATTTGATTTTAATCGCAAGGGTCCAAAGTTGGAAGCGTATGGGAATGTTTCTGTTTTCAAGGGCATTCCGCATAACTTTTATGAGATATCGTTTCCGGTTTGGGAGGATAACGAGAAGCGTTTGGGGGAATTGCTGGTTAAAGTCCTGTTGGGCAGAATGTCGTTGGTTGAATTTGGGCGTTCTCTTCCCCCCGGGGTTTCCGCGTCTTTTTCGGCTTTGATAGGGGGGCGCTTGGTTGGAGTCTTGGAGGCCCAGAATGGGGTGAACAGGATTCCTTCTCCGGAAGAATTTGAGTTATTTAAGCACGTTCTGAGCGATTTGATTAAAGCCCATGCGCCTTTTGTGCGGGACCCTGAAAAGTTTTCCGTTTTTGTGCTGGATTTTTCTTTGGGGTATGGACTGCTTGGAGAGCTTATGCGCGATGACGCGTTGGAAGAGATCATGGTGAACGGGTTTGAAAAGAACGTTTTTATCTATCATAAACGCCACGGGTTTTGCGTGTGCAATGCCATGTTCAGGAAAGCCGATCATGAATTGTTGAACCTTGTGAATCGCATTGCTTTTACCGCGGGCAGGCAATTTGGTCCTGACGAAGCCTTGTTGGACGCGCGCATGCCGGATGGGAGCAGGGCCAATGCGACTTTTAATACAGTATCTCCTTTTGGGCATTCGTTGACCATTCGGAAATTCAACAAAGACTTTGTTTCAATTGTGGAAATGGTGCAGGGAAAAATGTTGTCTGCAGAGCTTGGCGCGTTTTTGTGGCTGATGGTGGAAGGCCTCCAGGTGGAGCCTATGAACATTATCATTGCAGGGGGCAGTGGTTCCGGTAAGACAACGCTTTTGAATGCCTTGGCTTCGTTTGTGCGTTACACGGAACGCATTGTTTCCATCGAAGATACACTGGAATTGCAGTTGGGCTTGCATGGGAACTGGGTGCAATTGGAAGCCCGGCCTGCAATTGGCGGGAACGGGAAAGGCGTTTCAATGGATGACTTGTTGAAGAACTCTTTGCGCATGCGTCCTGACAGGATTGTGGTGGGGGAAGTGCGGGGTCCTGAAGCCCAAACCCTTTTCATTGCCATGGATACTGGGCATAAAGGGTGCGCGGGGACATTGCATGCGAATACTGCAAGGGAAATGATGATTCGCCTTACCTCAGAGCCCATGAATGTCCCGGAGCCTTTATTGCCCTTGTTGGATATCGTGGTAGTGCTTTCACGGTTTTACTCGCATGATCAGGGGGTCATTCGGCGTGTGCAACAGGTTGCCGAGGTAACGCGCATGGCGGATAAAGTGTTGTTGAGCAACTTGTTTGAACGCGATTCGGCCAAGGATGAATTGCGTAAGACAGACACCCCTTCCCACGTCATTCAGGTGTTGTCTGACCGTACGGGTAAATCCAAAAAGGAATTGGCAAAAGAACTTTTGGTTCGCCAGCGCATTTTGGAGTGGATGTTGGACCAGAAGATCTTTGCGCCGCTGGAGTGCGAGAAGATCGTTCAAGAATATTATGTAAATCCCACTGCGCTGCTGGAACAAATTTCAAGGGACTTGGGTTTTAACCTGGGTTAACATTCTGCAGGCAGTTCTTTGAATGGAATGAACGTGCATTCCGCGTACGTGGACCCGGTAGGGGTGAGGGTGGATTCCATGAGGTTTATTCCTTTGGCTTGAAAGGCCTGATTGAATTCTTTTTCAGAGAGGCGTTCTACGGTTTCTTTGAATGCCTTTTGGGCAAGGTGCCTGTTGCGTGCAAGGGTGAGGTGCGCGTGGAATTTCTTAACACGCAGGTTGAGTGCACGGCATGTGTTTTCGTGGAGGGCATGAAGTTCTTCTGTTCCTTGGCTTACGCCCATCCAGATTACGCGTGTGGAGAAAGCGCCCATGCCCTGAAGGGTAATGTTAAACGCCTGCGTTTCGCGTAAAACCTGCAGTTTTTTTATGATTCCAGGTACCTTTTTTCTTGGGATTTTTCCAAGGAATGCCAGGGTAATGTGGAATTGGCCTTTTTGAGGCCGCTTGAGGGCGAAGGGATCAAGTAAGGGCCCATACGTGTGTTCAATGCCCGCTTGTATGAGGGGCGGAGGGGTTATGGCAAGGAATGTGCGCAACGTGTTTTGCTGGGTTAAAGGGGGCATGAAAGAGGGTTGGGCCACCACCTCTTTTTAATCTTCTCGTGCAAGATTATATTGTTTTTTTGGGGTGAGTGTTTTTTGGTCGCAGGAAGGCTTTTCCTTGTTGTTGCGTGCATAGGCCTGTTTTTTTCCGGGTTTGCTTTTGCAGATATTTTTATGGTCAACCCAGTGAGTCAGCGCGTGGTTTCTGGAACAGAATTGGACGTGGGGGCTATTCAGCCAGGCCAGGAATTGGAATTGATTATCTCAAAGGACAGTTTTTATGGCAAGGCTTCCGGTTGGATTCAGGCGTTTGTGGTTCCAGAGAGTTTGCCCGCAGGTTGGGTGAAAAAGGATTCAGAGTTGCGTGGGGAAACCCTGATCGTGCGCGTTCTGCCTCCTTTGAATGCGCCTGAACAGGTATACGTGTTTGACGTTCGGGTTCTTAGCAGTTCGCCGGGGGTAGGAGATGAAAGGGTGCGCGTTTCTTTGGGCGTTCGCAGGGACTTGTTGAAGGCGGTAATGCCTGAACTCAAAAAGTCCACGTCCGTAGATGCCCCTGCGCAGTTTCCCTTGAACATTATCAACAATTCTGTTTCCCGTGAGCGCGTGTTCATTTCTTCCAATATTCCCCGTTCCTGGTTTAAGCCCTTGGAGGCTGAATTGGAATCCAATTCGCTGCGCGAACTTGAATTGGAAGTTTCTCCCAAAGTGCATGGGGTAAAGGACTTTGTTTTTACCGTTCAGCCTGCGTCCAATCCATCGGTTTCCCATGTTTTTAATGCAACGGTGGAGGTGCACCCGACCCTTAAGAACAAGTATTCTACTTCGTTGTATGCCTTTCCGTTTTACACCATTTCCATTCTTCCCTATTACCTGGTGAACTCTTTTTTGAGCCTCCTGTTGTGAGGTTTTCATGATGACGTTTTCGGAGAAGCGCTTGGCGCGTTTTTCGCAGGAAATCGCGCGCCTTATTCAGTCCAGGGAAATAAGAACGGCTTCTGAGTTGAACGTGGCCAAGCTGCGCGTGGCCAGGCATACACAGGTTTTGGATTTGCCCACAAACCCGGATATTCTTTCCATGCTTGAAAACCCTTCGCCGCAGGTAAAGGCATTTCTTTCAATAAAACCGGTGCGCACTTTGAGCGGGGTGTCTCCTCTTGCCATCATGGGTGCGCCCATTGCGTGTGCCCATGGCAAGTGCACGTTTTGCCCGGGAGGCCCTGGAAGCGTTTTTGGGGACGTGCCTCAGAGTTACACTGGAAACGAGCCGGCTTCCATGCGTGCTGTACGCAATGACTTTGACCCGTACCTTCAAACGTTCAATCGTTTGGCCCAGTACATTGTTTTGGGGCATTGCCCTGAAAAAGTGGAATTCATTTTCATGGGCGGCACGTTTCCCTCGTTTCCAGGAGAATATCGCTGCTCATTTGCAGGATTTGCATTCAAGGCCTTGAACGATTTTTCGGATGCATTTTTTTTCAACAATGAATTAAACTGGCGTTCGTTTAACGAGTTTTTTGAATTTCCCCACCCGTTTGGAGAAAAGCCATTCCAGGAGCGCGTGCGCGCACGCATTCTTGCCTTGAAGGGTTTTGATTCCCCTTCCCTTGAACGCGAGCACGCACGCAACGAGTCTTCCATTATCCGCGGGGTTGGGTTGTGCATTGAAACAAAGCCTGACTGGTGCTTGCAGGCCCAGGTCAATGACATGCTTTTTTTGGGATGTACACGGATTGAGTTGGGCGTGCAGTGCCTGGATGATGAAATCCTGCGCAAAACCAATCGCGGGCACTCATTGGAGCAATCCATTGAAGCCACTCAACTGGCAAAAGACGCATTTCTAAAAGTGGGGTATCACATGATGCCCGGCCTTCCAGGTTCATCGTTGGAATCGGATATGAAAATGTTTGAAGAACTGTTTTCCAACCCTTCATTCAAGCCGGATGCGCTTAAAATTTACCCGTGCACGGTTGTGAAAGGCACGCCGCTGTATGAACAATGGGTTCAAGGGGCGTTTACTCCTATTTCAGTGGAGGACGCTGTGCGTGTAATTGTACATGCAAAAAAGTTCATTCCTGAGTGGTGCCGTATTCACCGTATTCAAAGGGACATTCCTTCCCCCCTTATTTCTGCAGGCGTGAACCGCACGAACCTGCGGCAATACGTGGAAGCAGCCCTGCGCGCGCAACGCATGGAGTGCCGTTGCCTGCGCTGCCGGGAAGCCGGGTTGGCCGCAAAATCCAATCCCGTTGAAATTCTTTCAGGGGATCTGGAACTGCGTGTACGCTATTACTCTGCAAGCAAGGGCTTGGAAGCATTCATTTCATTGGAGGATTCTTTGAATGACGTGGTGCTGGGTTTTTGCAGGGTGCGCCTGCCTTTCCAATGCGTGCGCCCTGAGATAACGCCTCGTTCAGCGGGCGTGCGCGAACTTCATACGTTTGGCCGCGCGCTTTCAATTGACGGTGTTTCCGAGAAAAGGTCTTTTCAGCACAAGGGCGTTGGAAAGATGCTTATGGCCGAGGCTGAGCGTTTGGCCAAAGAGGAATGGGATTGCAGGAAGCTCGTTGTCATCAGCGGCGTGGGAGTGAGGCCCTATTACATTCAAAAACTGGGTTATTCCAGGGATGGCGTGTACGTGTCCAAGCGCCTTGAGTAAGCCTGACGGCACAGGGGCACGTTGCTTAATATTATATAGTAGAGTTGTGCAATGGCTTAGACATGCCAAAGCACTTGGTCGCGTTTTTGGGGATTGGGAAGGGCAGTTGGGGTCATGTGGCGCGGTTAATTGCCGAGGAGTCTTTTGATGCCATTACGCTTATTTCCAATGAATGGGGCAGGCAGAATTTTACGCCCAAGAAGCCTGTGAACTGGTTGATGGTCAACACGCGTGCAAGTTTTGAATTGCTGAAAAGCGAGTTGAGTGAAAAGCTTCCATCCGGGGAACTGGTAGTGTCGCTTATTTCAGGTTCTGGAAAAGAGCACATTGCCTTGTTGGCCGCGCTCAAGGAGCGCAAGCAGGAATACCAGTTGGTGGTTCTTACTGGAGAGGGCACCAAATACTTTTAATGGGCTTGAGTTGATTGACCCATGGACTTTTTTTTCCTTGTGTTTTTGGCCGCGCTTGTTTTTGGCATTGGGTTTTTCTTGGCGCTTGCATATGCCTTTCACGTGCGCAACGCGTTGAGCGAAGTGTCTTTTGCCAAGGACAGCCAGTCCGTAAAGTATGGGAAGCTGTCCGAGCAGTGGATTCCGTTTTCGGAGCGCTTCCCTTATTCCAGGGAAAATTTTCGTTTCATTGGTTCTCCCATTGACGGCATTGCATTTGAGGATGAAAAAATTGTTTTCGTTGAATTCAAGTCAAATTCCTCTCCATTGTCCCGGCGCCAGGAAAATGTTAAACGTTTGGTAAACGAAAAACGCGTGGAATGGTTTGAATTGCGCGCCAAGTGAAGTTGGCGCTAACTTTACCTTATTTTGAACCGGAGCAGTGCCCCAACCCCGCTTAGCCCGTCCAATTGTTTTCCAGGGTCGTGTTCGCTTGCAAGAATGTGCGCGTTTGCGTGCGTGGACTCTGCAAGGTCCAATAATGCTTCGGCTTCTTTCTTGTTTTCTGCAAGGAGTTTGTCGGTTAACAGGAGTTCTTCTACAGCGCCCATTTCAAGGGCTTCGCGCACATCTTGTATTCCATATGCAATCAGCCCCCTGTTTTTTCCAAGTTCTTCCAGTATTTTTTCAATGAGTTTTGCGTCTTTGGCTATTTCCATTTCGTGAATGGTGCGTTCAATAATTCCCTGGGTTAACAGTTCATGCATGCCCGTGGTTCCGGTGGAGTTCAACGATTCGAATACGAGTGTTTTTTCGCGTTGCAGTTGTTCCATTTTGTGGGTTTTTTCAAGCCATTTTTGAAGGTTGTTTTTCGTGAACCCTGGGCCTGCAACCACGGTTTTTTTCAGGGGGCTTTCTTTTATTTTTTCAAAGAGTTCCTGGTAGTATTTTTCAACGCTTCCTTCTCCGTGCATGCGTTTTCCTGTTTTGAATCCTTGCACGCGGAATTTTTCCTGCAACCCGTAATCGGATAGTTCTGCGAAATCCGCTTGTTCGTCGTCCAAAACGCACAACAGGACTTTTGGTTTTTTCATGGACTGTTCTGCTTTTCTCAAACGGTCAACTTGGTAGGCCTTCCATTGTTCTTTTTTTACGCGTAATGGTTTTCCAAGTTCTGCTTCCAGGGAATGAAAGGCGTGCAATTCAACCAGTTCTGCCGGGCTTCCATATTCAATGGTTCCATTGATGCGCAGGCTTTCCGAGTGGCGCTGGAATTCAACGTTTTGCACGCGGATTTGCAGGTTCATGGCAATGCGTTTGGCTTTTTCGCCTTCTTCTTTTCCCTTGATTTTCCGGTCCGTGCTGCCGCTCACCAGGTCTCCTTTTTCAATGACTTTTTCCAGGTGCCATAAGTCATCCAATACCTGGGGCACAAGCGTCATTTCTTGTTCTTTCATGTTCACGCGCGCGATTTTCATATGAACCCAACACTTAACCTTTTTAAGGCCTTTTAACCCTTTTCCTTTTTATGGTTGCGCGCATGGGCCTTGGATTGGTGGGAGTGGGATTGATCCTGCTTTTGGGCGTTTTTTCATGGCTTGGCGGTTTTGCGAATCCCTTGAATGCCGTGCTGGGCATGGTGAGTGCAGTGGTGTTGGGTATAGTGGTGTTGGTGGGCGCTTCCCTTGTTTTTGTGGGATGGTTTTTTCTTTCAGGCTGAATTTTTTTGCAGGTTGAACGTTTATGGGTTCCATTATTCCGCAGGGGCGCGTGCGCATTGCAGTGTTGGACAAGGCCGTGTGCATTAACGGCCAGGGGTGTGACTTGTTGTGCCAGCGCGTGTGCCCGGTCAACAAGGTTGGAAAGGATTGCATTACGGTTGGTTCAGACAATAAACCTGTGATTTCAGAGGAGTTGTGCATTGGGTGCAAGATTTGCGAGCACAAGTGTCCGGTGAAATGTATTTCCATTGTGAATCTTTCCATGGACCTTGGAAGGCCCTTGCACTCGTTTGGCGAGAACAGTTTTCGCCTGCACCGCCTGCCGGTTCCAAAGCAGGGGCAGGTAGTGGGTTTGATTGGCCGCAATGGCATTGGGAAGTCCACTGCATTTAAAGTGCTTTCAAACCACCTTGTGCCCAACTTGGGAGCGTTTTCAAATGAAGCTCCCGCGCGTGAGGCCGTGCTTTCCGCGTTCAAGGGCAAGGAGTTGTACCCGTGGTTTTTCCTGTTGTACAACAAGGGATTGAAGACTGCGTTCAAGCCCCAGCAAGTGGACGTGTTAGGCCGGGCGTTGAAGGGTTCGGTGCAGGATGTGTTACGGAAAGCAGACGAAACCAACCGTTTTGATGCAGTGGTGAAGGCATTGCATTTGGAGGCATTGCTTGAACGTGAAGTGTCTCACTTGTCTGGAGGCGAACTTCAAAAGCTTGCCATTGGCATTGCCGGGTTGAGAAAAGCCGGGGTTTACTTTTTTGATGAACCTTCTTCTTACTTGGATATTCGCGAGCGTTTGCGCAGTGCAACGTTTATTCGAAGCCTGGCCCGGGACGCGGCAGTGTTCGTGGTAGAGCATGACCTCATTCTGTTAGACTATTTGAGTGAGTACGTGCACTTGTTGTATGGAAAACCGAGCGTGTTTGGCGTGGTATCCCAAGTGAAGGGGGTGAGGGAGGGGTTGAATACGTACCTGGAAGGATATTCCAGGGAAGAGAATTACCGTTTTCGTGCTTTTCCCATTGAATTTGAAGTAAGAGACGCTCGAACGTATGCACAGGGCGTTAAAAAAGTGGAATGGCCTGGGCTTTTCAAGCGCCTGGATTCTTTTTCACTGGAAGTGGAGCCCAACGGGTTGAATGCAGGAGAAGTGGTTGGAGTAGTGGGCCCCAACGGCATTGGAAAAACCACGTTTGTGAAAATGCTTGCAGGCGTTTTAACTCCTGATAAAGGAACGGTTCCAGCGCATGTATCCGTGGCCTACAAGCCGCAGTATGTGGAAGGCCATTCTCCTGAAAGCGTTGAAAGCGTTTTGCGGTCCAAAATTCCTGGGTTTGATTCCAAGGAATTTCACAATGGAATCGGTATTCCATTGGAGTTAAACGCATTGCTTGACCGTCCTTTGAACGTGCTTTCAGGGGGGGAATTGCAGCGCGTGGCCCTTGCCTTGTGTTTGGGTTTGGAGGCTGAATTGTATGTATTGGATGAGCCTTCTGCCCACTTGGATGTGGAACAGCGGTTGGCGGTTGTGAAAGCATTGCGTGGCGTTGCAGACCAGCGCAAGGCTTCCATGCTGGTAGTAGACCATGATTTATTGTTCTTGGATTACGCGGCAGACCGTTTAATGGTGTTTTCAGGCGAGCCTGCGGTTCAAGGCAAAGGCGTTGGGCCTTTACCCATGGAGGAGGGCATGAACGTGTTGTTGAAAGAGTTGGGCATTACTCTTAGAAGAGACTCTTCTTCTCACAGGCCGCGCATCAACAAACCAGGGTCTCAAAAGGACGAAGAACAAAAAGCCAGCGGGCACTATTATTATACAAACTGACGCTACCTGCCAACCACCAGTCCAACGGATTGTTGGGCGATGACATAGGCAATTCCCAGGAGTAGTGCAAGGGTTAAAACGAGCATGATTTTTTCAAATAATTTGAAGGACAGCTCGCCCATAAGCAAACAACTAAGGGCGGGTGATATTTATACGTTTCTATTTTGCGTTTGAATGCATGCATAAGGCAGTCGGGCATCACGTGTAACACGCTTTAATGCTGTATGTGAGTGTTTCTTTGGAGTGGGGTTTTACGTGCGCCGTGAACTCGTAATCAAGCGTGTTTCCATAATTTGGAGGGGTGCTTCCGATTTTTTCGTAGGGGTGCGTGGACTCGCTTATTACAACGTCTCCATACGCGTGCTCAAGGACTTTTACGGTGACTTCCTGGTCTTTGCTGTTTGTGAGTGTGGTTTCATACTTTGAAAGCGTGCACTTCAGGGAAGTGTTTTCCTGGCTGGTGAGTTTGCGTTCTCCTTTCAGGTCAAACGCGTTTCCAAGGGTGAGTGTGACTTCATTGTCCTGCCCGGTGTTGGCAATCAAGTCTTCTCCTGCAAACTGAATCGCAGAATCTTTTCCTGTTTGGTAGAAGCGTGCAATTCCGCTTGGAAGAGGAATGCCCAACCCGTTCTCTTTTGTATTCTTGAATTTAATGGTGTTCGTAACCTTTTCTCCGTTGTACTGCCCGTCATACGCGTATTCCTGCGTGTAACTTACATTGCTGGACTTGAACAAAGTAATGTCTGTAGAAGACTGGTCTTGAATGCTTACAGGGGCTGTGAGCGCGTATTCATAGTATTCTCCCAATTCCGTGGGGGCATTGAATCCTTCAATGCCTGCAGTTGCAGGTGCTCCGGCTGCATCAAAGGCTTTTTGGAATGTCCTGGGATAGCCTTGGCTTACTGTTCGAAGGTCTCCTGCCACAATTTTAAGCTGTACATTTTCATAGGATGCTCCCGCGTTGTTAGTCAGGTGCGCATTGGCAGTAAGGTCCAGCGTATTGTTTTCCTTCAATTGAAGAGTATAGGCTCCACTCCAGGTCATTCCGGTTGTGAGGTATGCGAGTTGCGTGTCATACGTGTTTGGCGCAGGCGCGTTCACTACCAGGGTTAACGTGGGCTGCGTGGAAAGCGTTCCTGAAACGTCAGGAAAGGTAATGCTTTGCACGTTGTAAATGCTTACAATTCCATTGCCTGTTTCAAGTCCAATGGGATTGGTGAAAATGAGTTTTCCTGTAATGGTTTTGTTTTCATTCTTTGAATCGGTTTCTACGGTAATGGTTTGATTCAGGTATTTTTCCAGTAATTTTTCCTGGCTTGCCACGTCATAGGAATACGTGTGCTGCACCAATTGGGCCTTGTTTCCTGAAAGGTCTTGGAACAGCACGGTTTCCGCGTTTAATTGCTTGGCCACGGAATCCCATGCAATTGTATTTATTCCCTGAACCAGCGTGAGAGGCCTTTTTTCTTTTACGAGTGCAAGGTTTTGCTGGTAAACCGTTAATTCCACGTTTTGGTTCTGGGTTTGCTGGAAATTCGCGGTTGGAGTGTTGGGTTGTTGCACATGCACTCCTTGCAGGGCGCTGTATTCCATGGACGCTTGGGGTTTAAGCGTGTCACTGTTTGAAGTTTCTTGAAGGGTAAGTGCAAGGCCCAAGGCAATGATTCCAATGACAAGCGCAATTCCAAGCGTTCTCATGTACTCCATTTTCATACCCCTATTCAATAGTAGTATGCAGGCGCCGCCTATTTAATCCTTTTTATTTTTAACGGGAAAACCCTTTTCATGGTTTTCGTTTAATATACCTCATATGAGCGAGCGCACCGTTTTATGGTTGAATGACCTGCAGAAGGCATGGGAGTCTGCAGTGGAACGCTTAACCGTATCATATATGCGTCCCTGTGTGTTTTTTTCAGGGGGGTTGGATTCATCCTGGATTGCCTTTTCGCTTAAACGCCTTTTTCCTTCAATGCCGTTGGTGGTTGTGGGCTTGAAGGGCTGTTTGGACGTGCAACGCGCAGAGGCGGGTGCAAGAGAGTTGGGAATGCACATGGAATGGGTTGAACTGACCGAAGATTCTGTTCGACAGGCGGTGAAGGGCATTCAACGCGTTTTTCCTTCTGCAGGCAAATTGGATTTTGACCTGGGGTGCGTTGAATGGCTTGCGTGTGCGCATGCGCGTTCTTTGGGTTGTACGCACGTGTTTTCAGGTTCCGGTGCAGATGCCTTGTTTGCAGGGTTTGATGCGTTCAAGAATGCATTGAAACGTTCAGGGGCTGAAGGCGTTCAACAGGAAATCATTCAACGTGTGCGCGCATGGAGGGAAAAGGATGGCGCGCGCCTGAACGCGATTGCGCACCAGTTTTCTCTTGCTCCCGTGTTCCCGTTCATGGAAGAGCCTTTTTTGTCTGCGGCACTGCGGGTTCCTGTCCGGGAAAAAATACGCAGCCCTTCGGATGCATTGCGGAAGCATGCACTGCGTGCACTGGCCATTAAAGAAGGGCTTCCGCAATCCCTGGCGTTGCAGTCAAAGAAAGCCATGCAGTATGGTTCTGGTTCTTTGAAGGTCCTTGCGCGTTTACGGAGGCGTCATGTCGTTTAAGTCGGCTGTGAAAGGAGTGGTGTAATACACAAGGTCTTTGACTGCAAGCCGGCATGGAAAATTCGTGTTGTTCCATGGCGCCCCGCTTTCATCGCGGTATTCAACGCGTTTGTTCATTTTGAAGTAGGACTGGTGCGTGGCATGCGTTCCTGTGTGAGCGCGTGTGCAGGACAAGGACACCAGGGTATTCTCATCATTCTTAACGCTTCCAAGGGAAGTAATGCTTGGAAAGCCTGCAGGGCCTCCGTCTACCCCGCTTAAGTCTGTGATGACATGGGCTTCGCAGTTCACGTCATAGTTTTGCAGCAGGAATTGTTCGGCCTGATCGAAGTATGCATCAATCTTTCCAAGAAAGTCTTGTCCCAAATTAATGCCTGCACAGCTTCCAGGATTTATACCTAAATACACGTGGTCGGCCATGGCGTCTGCAGCGGTTTTGGTGAAAACCATGCGCACTTTTGTCCAGTCCGCGCGCACGCCTTCGACTATTTTTTGGCCTGCAAGAGTAGTGATGCTGGTTGTTTTTTGCAGGGCGTGAAATGACAGGGCGGTGAGAAGAATGACCACGCTAACGGCCACCATTCCTGTCAAGATGCCTTGGGCGTTCACGGGCTTCCTCCTGCGCACGTTTGAATGGCTTTCCACGTGCTTGGCGTATCAGGCCCTTGCAGGGTAAGATTTCCCCCAATGAAGAGGTTGTTGGACGTATTATACGTGTAATGGTATTCGCATGCCCAGGGGGGTTGGCTGGGAGTGCTTTGACTCACATCTTGCCCAGTGTACATTCGTATCAATGATGCGTCGTGCGCGTTTACATCCCATGCGCGTAGCGTTTGAATGTCTTGCACGGGGTTGAATTGGAACGCCATCCAAATGCCTGCAAGCGTGATTAGTGTCAATGCAAAAAAGGCGTCCAGCGTGAAAATAAACCCTTTTTTCATTCGGCCTTTTTGAGAAAAAGGCCGGCGAAAAACCCGGTAGGATACCTTAGTCTTTGGGCCAGTGTTTTTTTCTTTCATAAAATCTCCCGGATACCCCGTCCTTTGAGGGGAGCAGTCATTTTAATTCCTCCACACGCGCAATTCAATGCTTTTTGTTTTCCACGGGCAATAGGCCTCTCCAAAGGTCATGCATAATTGGAGTCGCTCCAATGTGAAGCCAGGGCTTGTGGGTCCTACATATAAAACGGTTCGGTTGTAATCCATTATGTTGTACGCGTTCCCTGAAAGCGTGTCATAGGCTTCCTTTTCATCTGTTTCCAGTCCAATAATCGTGTAATTGTAATCTCCTGGAATGCCCAGCGTGGCCTTGGTTATTGTTGTTGGGGCCAAATGCTGGTCTACGATGCATGCCGGGAAGGTTGTGTTGTCGTCAGGAACATTGGAACTGCACCGCCACCCGTCAAGGTCGGTGAGGGCGTTGCCTGCATTTAATGCAATTGCATTTAACGTGTCATGGAGTTCGGCTTCCTTGGCGTTCAATGTTGATAGTTCATGCCATGCGAAAAGCGTTCCAACTGCCAGGAATGCAAGTCCTATGGATATGAGAAAATCCAGGGACAGGAGCTGACCGCGTTGTGTGGAAGGCATACAAGGATTATCCGAATGCTTTTTTTTCAAATGCAAGGGTTTCCCCGCAGTGGGCAAGGGAAGGCAATAATAGGAATGATGGGGGCGCATACCTGGTCGCATGGGTTACATCTGCGTTTACCTGAATTCCGGCTTTTTCAAGTTCGTCTTTGGAAACCGTTACGGTAACGTAATTCGAGTCTCCGGGGATTTCAGTGAACTGAATGGTGCAGTTTAATCCCTTTCCTTGGGTTTTTGGCGTGCGGATGAGGGGGAGGGAATAGGCGTAATCGTATCCGTTGAGGGAGTTGTTGGTTGCATTCAAGTGTGCAGGGTAAAGGGTTTGCATGCTTGTAATTCCTTGTCCTACATTGCTTGCAAGTTCTCGCACCTGGCTTTGAATGGCGTGTTCAACTCCTGCGCGTTCCACGCTTTCCGAGAACGTTTGGATGAATTGCAGGAACACCAGGAAGCCGATGATGGCCAGCACCAAATCCAAACTCAGTTGTCCGCGTTCCATGAGCACCATTAACGCGTTTATGGCTTATTTAACCTTTTGCCGGGTTTTACCTATGCATCTATTACCCGGAGTTTTTGGAGTTTTCCCTAGGCATTGAACGCGTTGAAATGCGTCCATTCAAAGGGAGGGTATGCGATGAGGTGAATGCTTCCCATGCGCGAGAACGCGTTCAAGTCCTCGCTGCTGGGATGCCCTTTTCCGGAAGGGTGAGAATGAATGGTTCCCACGATGCGCGAATCAAATGGAATCAGGTCCGAGCGCAGGGACGAAAAGGCTTCCCCG
>JACQJG010000017.1 GCA_016198125.1 Candidatus Iainarchaeum sp.
ACGCGTTCCTGTAAACGCGCCGGTACTTGGATTGTAAGGGTATTTTTCAATGATTGGACAGGCTTTCCAATTCGTGTTGGTACCCGGGTCATGCAAAAAATAATCCGTGCCCCCCTTCCAATCATTAATTTCAACCGTGGTGGATGCGGGAGGGGCAAAAGAGCCTGCATAAGGGTCTTCAGCTCCTTCTTCTTTTTGGTTTGTATTTGGTTTTCCCTGTTCCAAAAGTCGGTTGCTGCAAATGTATTCAGATGAGCTTGTGCTAAGCATATAGTTGGGAATCCAATAGCCAAACCAGTCGGGCAACAATCCTTTTGAATAGGTGTGAGCGGCAACCATGGCATCTTGGGTTTTATTCCATGTTTTTCCGCCTGCGGTTGTTGGGTACATGAGGTTTGCCTGGTCTTTGGCATGCCCTAACCCAAGGGCGTGTCCAAGTTCATGGGCAAAGGACGTTTGAGTCTTAGGATTATCGAAGACCCAACTGTGCGTTTGCTGATTGTAATAAGCGCTTTGCGAATAATTGACTATGATGTATTTGTAGGATCCGTTAAAAAGGATGAACGTGGGGGCGTTCAAGGGGTTTTTTGGGTCATTTACTATGTCAACCAATATAACGGGTATGTGTCCAGGGTTTGTTTCAATCAACTGAGTCATTTTGGCGTTCAGTAGACTGATTGATTGCGGGTTTCCATAGTCCATTCCGAGGAGTTTTTTGGAAACCACCTTGTTTTGGCCTGCCTGAATGCTAACAATGTACATGGAAAGGCCCCACTCGCCGGCCTCGTTCTCATTCAAGTTTAATATGGAATGACCCGTGTTAATGACCGGAGGATCATACGGGTAGTTTTTTCCTGCTTCTTGCAGGATGGCGGGGGACCCATTAATCGTAGATGAGAGATTTGCGTTTTTGCTTTCAACATCCCATACATTTCCGGGAATGGGGGTGGTGTCTGCATCCATATTAAAAACAATTACAGGCCCAAACGAGGCCTCGCTGGTGCCAGCAAATTGGGTTTGGGCATTTGGAGGCAGAAGAGTGTAAACGCTTGAATAATATTCCCGCATTACTTCATCAAATGGCCTTGAATCGTCTGGCGTGTAATGGGAGAGGTTTCCATGCTCATCTGAGAACCCAATTACGCGAAAGGTCTTGCCTGTTTCCACGAGCGCGTCTGTTTCACTCAAGTCCACTTCTATTGCCAAAGCGCTGTTTAAAAATTCCTTTACTAGAACAGGGTCTTGTGCTCCGTCCGTTCTGTAAAGGTAAACACTTGCTCCTTTAACGCGGCGGTCGTCTGTTAGTAAAACAGTGTTATCTTTTCTTTCTGCCTTAGGGGGTGTTTTGTCTATGGACACCTGTATTTTACTTTCATATATGCGGTCAGAAGTAGTAACGCTGAACACGAGGCTGTGAAGCCCATTTTCCAACCATAACGAGAAAGGAGTGGGCGCCCCCCAGACAAGGACTCGGGTGGTTTCACTGCTTTGTGGCAAGGCTTCGAAGTAACTGTTCTTTTCTGCCCCATCCACGGCCAGTTGGACCGATTCAATGCGTTGGGTGGATGGAATTACAAGGGACATGACTCCATAAGAGAGGTCATCTCCAAGTCCAATAAGATTGACTTCGGTCTGCGAAAACCCATCAGCATTCAATGGCTCCACTGGTTTTGATGGCGTTGCCTCCAAAGGGGGTTGTACTGCAGTATTGGTCGTCGATGAAACACTTAGGCCACTAAGATTGAATTGAGTTACCCACACTCCCAAACCTGCAGCCAGGACAAGCAAAAAAATTCCAAAAATTATTTGCGCCTGCCGCATTAGAATGGTCACCTTCTAATTTTTAAAAATTAATTACTTAACGAAGTGTATAGTCCTACAAAGCCATCTACGTCAATTGCATCGCACTGCCAGGAACCTTGGGAACCACAGTTCCCCCCAGACCCCACACTGTATGCCAATTTCAAATCCAAATTTGTTTGATCAAAATAACTGATGTAAAAATTGCCAGATTCCTGTACTAATGAATTGTATTCTCCTACATTGCCCGCGACATCAATGGCTTCACACTGCCATATTCCAAAGCTGGTTTGCCCTCCGCTTCCAGTGAAACTACCGCAGTTTCCTCCGCTTCCCACGCGGTGAGCTAACTTTAAATCGTTATTTACCGGGTCGTAATAGCTTACATAAGGGATGCCTGTACTGGGATCAACGGTAAGTGAAATATTCGAGTTATAGTTAGTATACAAATCAGCATCAATAAGCTCGCACTTCCAAGTGTTTTGAGGGCCACAATTACCTCCAACCCCAACTCCCACGTTATAAGCGATTTTTAATGCAACTGCGTTTGCGTCAACGTCCTCCTCAATATAAGCAACATAAGGTTTACTTCCATAGGATGTAATAGAAGTAGACTTACCATTTGAAAGGGGCTTAATAAGGTCACATTGCCAAGAATTCTGAGGACCACAATTGCCAGTAAATATTCCCACTTTATGGGCGACTCTTAAATCTCCACCGGGGACCCCTCCCGGTTTTGGTTTAATATAACTTATATATGGGACTCCTTGAAAAATGATTGCTAATGAAAGGTAGGGGTTATTGTCGAGTAGAGGTGTTAAAGTTAAAGTGTCAATTACATCACACTGCCAAGAACCCTGCGGACCACAATTACCCCCAGTTCCAACCTCATAAGCAATTTTTATATTATGAGAAAAAATGTCATAATAGCTGATGTAGGGCGTGTTCCCCAAAAACGCTAAAGAACTATAACTTCCAACATCTGCCTGCCCTGCAGATCCTGGCGGTTCATCTATTGTAATACATGAAAAACGGCCGCCTCCACAGTTGCCGCCGGCTCCAACTTTCTTGGCCAATTTTAAATCTGCATTTGTTGCGTCATAATAACTAATATAAGGATCCCCTTGGGGAGAAACGGCAATAGAGGTATATAGACCTGTATTGCCTTGAGAGTCGATAACATCAATATTCCAGCGCGACACTGGTGTGGCAGTATATTTGGCGTATTTCAAATCCAGTGCGGGGCTTAATTTATGGTAACTGATATGCAAGGGGATGGAAGGCGTTACCACTTTTCCAGTGGTTGAAATGAAAGGGACCAAATAAAGAAAGGCTACAACCCCCATAAAAAGAAGCACGACGAGTAAGACCCACTCTTTTTTCATGAAAAGCACAACGCTTCAGAAGTTTATAAACCTTTGGCCGGCTCTGTTGACTTTTTTTACAAAGAGTCTCAAAATGGAAAATGAACCACCGGCATTCGCCAAAGATTCTTGTTTTACCAATCCATTCGGAGGATTTCAACAGAGCCCAGTATTAATACGTTACCAGCCATAGTACTGCGCGCGCGAATACCTGAATGCCTTGAACGCGCGCACCACGCCTTTTTTGATTAAACCCGGGTAGCGGGTGAGGATTTTAACGGCAATGGAAATATTGCCTGCCAGGTGCACGTTGTTCAACTCCTTTGGAAGCAGGCCTGCAATCTGGTTTAATTCTTCATCGGAAAACGAGTAGAACAATTCTTTTCCCTTGAGCAGTTCCTCGTAAGGAGGAAACTCTTTTTTCCAGGTGCGTTCGTACTGTGAAAAGAACTCTTGTGAAAAATTCCCCTGCTCTACAGCGCGCGCGCACACCTCTGCGGCCATTTTTCCTGAAATGAGTCCTAGTTGCGTGCCTCCTTCAAACATGGGGCTTGTAAAACCAGCCGCGTCTCCCACAAGCAACAATGCCTCGCCATACGTGTTCTTCACAGGCCCTTCTTCCGGGATAAGACCCCCAAATGCCTTGACCTTGGCTTTAGACTCCCAGCCCATCTCCTTTATAAACTGGTCCAAATTGGCTTTGGCTTTTGGAGACTCGCTTGCAATAATTCCCACATTTGCACGGCCATCGTTTTTTGGAATCATCCAAAGATAACCAAAAGGCGCAAGCTTGGGCCACAAATAAAAATCCAGGTACCCATCCGTTGGAATGTCCAGCATTTCATACTGCATTCCAGTGACTGCTTTAAAGCGCGGGTTCAAATTAAGTTTGCGCGACGCAATGCTCTGCACGCCGCTCGCATCAATGACCGCGCGCGAACGGAATATTCTTCCATTGGAGCATTTCAACCCCCATTCACTGCCCTGCCTGTTTAACTCTTCCACACGGCACTGCAATTCCAGTTGCGCACCAGCATCTACAGCCATGCGTGAAATCCATTGTTCGAACAAATGTTTTTCCAATACCACTCCGGGTTCAGTGAGCTTTGAATAGGTTTTATTTGGAAACACCACGCGCACGCCTTTGACATTCAATGCCACGGCTTCTTTTGGAGGCTTGAATCCAAACCGTTCAAAAGCCACATCGGACAGGCATTCCCCACAATGCACGGGCTCGCCTATTTTTGCATGCTCTTCGAGCAAAACCGTTTTCAATCCCTGCTTGGCCGCATGCAAGGTCGCGCTGCCCCCGGCGGGTCCAGCCCCAATGACTGCCACGTCAAATAATTCCCCTTGCATATAACACTCGTTTTCTCCAAACCATTTTAAAATAATCCTCGCAACCCTCTCTGCCGTAGAAAAACTCTTTTCGATATTTCTGACAATATAAATCCCCCCACTGCTAAGGTAATGCCTTGTTCTTTGGATAATGTTCCTATGAAAAATACGTCAATCAGGGCATAACCCAAAATAACAGTGCCCGCAATGCGAAGTCCAACCAAAAAGGTCTCATTAAGTTTCATCTCTGCCCCCCACAGGCCCGGCGTCGATGACTGCAATGTCGTACATCTGGCTTTCCATTCTTGTTTTGTTCCCCAAAATCGATTTAAAGCCATGCATGCGACAATGCGACGATAATTAATCATATGTATGTTCATCGCGTCGCTCGATCACTCCAATTCGAATAATTCGGTTATCCCAATCCACCCGGTAAATCACCCGAAACCTTGAAAGCCGTATTCTGTATTCATCATCCCGACCACGCATCTTTTTTACGTCATGTGCGTAAACCGGCACCGGGTTTTGGGTTAAAATAGCAAAAAGTTCTTTCAGCCGATCTTTAAGTCTGTTATCGGATCTTTCATAAAACTTTTCCGCATCGCGGCTGAGGCGGACGTCAAACATTTTTTCGCCTCACTTTGAAAGAATATCATAAAATGACTTTTCTTCTCCACGCTCCATTTCATGAAAAATACGGTCCAATTCCTTTCGCTTCTTTGCAGAGACTTTTTCCAGCGGAATCAACGCATACTTTACCTCCAACAAGTCTCTTCGAAGGGCTTTTATCTCATCGTATACTTTTGAAATTGCCATACTTTCACCCATAGTATTATTTACCCCTATTCGTCTATAAAAACTCTCTTCTAACTTTTTGCTGAACGGCCCATTGCCACCAACAAAAATGCCTTAGGGCTTAATGCATTTCCCGCTGCCTTATTTCTGGAATGTGCAGGTGCTCTACAATCCCTGCAGGCGCCTTCCAGTCCAGGTTTTGCATGAACACGTCCACGTATTTCTTTTTTTGCGTGCCATAATCCAGAAAATACGCGTGCTCGTACACGTCCAATACCACAATGGTTGAACAATCCCAAATGCCTCCATGGTTGTGCACGTCTGCAATGTAATTGTGCAGTCTCAAGTCTTTCCAGTCAAATGCAAGCACTACCCACCCCCGGCTTGCAAGCCCCAATGCCTTAAACTCTGCTTCCCATTTTTCATAGCTTCCAAAGTCTTCTTCAATCATTTTCAGCAGGTACCCTGAGGGCTTTCCTCCAGGGCCGCCCATGCACGCAAAGTAATCCTCGTGCAGCCTTACCCCGTTTACGGCAAAACTTTCTTCAACCTTTAACTCGCGCAAATCCGAAAAGGTTGCATTGGCTGAAGTCAGGTCAACACTTTTCAGTTTTTCCCGGATTTCCCCTGTTTTTTTCACGTAGCCTGCGTACAGTACATCATGGTGTTCTGCAAGCTGTTTTTCAGTCAACCCATTCAACGACTTGTATTTCAACGGCTGGACTTGTCCTTCCATGCATCATTCCTCCGCTTACATTTCCACCATTACATCGGTTCCCTGCACTTGCACAGGATACGTTTTGAGTTTCATGGCCGGATTTGTTTCGCACTGCCCGGATTTTACATTGTACATCCACCCATGCCACGGACACGTAACGTTTTCCGCGTCCAGCATGCCTTCTCCCAAAGGGCCTCCGCGGTGCAGACACGTATTATCCGTACAGTAAAACGTTCCGCCTATATTGTAAAGCGCCAAATCCTTTCCACTTGCATTCACAGTCTTTGCACTTCCAGGACTCACTTCGCTTATGCTTGCAATTTTAACCCACGGCATGATCCTACCACCTCTACTTATTGAAATTAAAAAAACGCTTTAAAAAGGCACGCATTTTTCAACCATTTTTGGGACGCCTTATTTTACTATCACGGTTCCCTGCATGAATGGGTGAAGGGCGCAATGGTAAGGAAATGTCCCCGTCATGTTGAACGTATGCACGTATTCACCGCCTTTTTCCAAAATTCCAGACCCAAAACCACTGCCATCAAACGTAACCGTGTGCAGTGCCTGGTCTTGATTTGCCCATTTAACCGTTTGTCCCTTGCTTATTACACTTGTTTGGGGCAGGAATGAAAAGTTTGCAATAAGCGCTTTGTCCGTAAAAGAACTGGTAGCAGGACCATAAACAGGAATGGAAGAAGTCCAGGGAGAAGGAATGGTAACGGGCGGTTGCGTGTAATAATTGCTTGGTCCCATGAAAACAAGGGTTGGAGGGTAAGAATAGAATGCGCCATACGCGCTGGGAACAGAAGGATAATAGGGAATGGTCGGATACGGATTGGAATAATATGCGTTGTAATACTGCGGGCTTGGAATGCCCGTGAACGGCGAAAAGGGATTTTGAAAACCTCCAAAAGTCCAGTACGCTCCAATTGCAGATGCGGGCACGGCGGTTAAAATAATTGCCAACCAAAATGCAATTCCTTTCACACGTGCGCGCATACATGGTTTATTTTCCAACGTTCTTATAAAATAATCCTGGATTATTACGTGCTGGCGTTTACCCGCGCGAGTTTTGGCCTTCGCAAGATTTTTAAACACAATTTTCTTATGTCAGGCATGCAGGAAGAAAAGACCTACTATTCATTGGAGGACGCACGCAAGCTCATTCCGTTTGTAGGTAAAAAACTGCGCAGACTCCAAAAACTCAACGCTGAAATTTCAGTCATGAACGCATTTCACATAAACTTCAAAGGAGACTCCATTGAAAACCGCCTGAAGGCCATTGAATTGAACAAGAATTACCACAAGGCCATGCACGCGTTCTATTCCGGTTTGGAAGACATTACGTCCAAAGGCTTGGTTATAAAGGATTTTGACCAGGGCCTTGTGGACTTTTACTCGAAAATGGACGGCCAGGATATTTTCCTGTGCTGGAAGCTGGGAGAAAAAACCATTGACCATTGGCACACGGTTGAAACAGGGTATTCCAGTCGCCAGCCCGTTCGCATCCTGCGGGAGCAGTACGAGAAAAAACTCAAGGAACTTTTGTGAGCGCGCGCAGGCGCTCTGCAAGCAGTTTGGCAAAAACGCTTTTTGGAACCACCCATTCAAATCCGGCACTGCGCGCCCCGTTCAATTTTTCTGTTTGAATATGGGCCGCGTATGCAAAAACCGGGATGCCTTGCGCGTGCACGTGTTTTCCAATTTCAAGGGGGGTTGTGTTTTCTGCGTTCAAATCAACCACACACACAATTGGCTTCTCTCTTTGCGCATTTATTTTCCTGTTTAAATCCTGTTCGTTGAGAACGAAAATGCATTCCAATCCATTGGCTTTGCACGCGCCTTCAATGAGGGACTTGAAGTAAATGTCTTTAACCAAGGCCAGCACCGTGCCCTTCATTTCATTTGCCTCTGCCAAGTATTTTTTCTATGCGTCCTTCGTCCAATGCCTTTTCTTCCAATAAAACCGCGCGCAGGGATTTTCCTTCCTTCACGGCTTTGTGCACCAGCCTTGCAACGGTATCATATCCCAATAAGGGCACGAGTTTGGTAGAGTGAATGAGGCTGTTCTCTTCCATTTCCTGGATTCTCTTCCTGTCCGCTTGAATGCCTTTAACGCATTTTTCATTCAATGCACGCAGCGCATTTTCCAACAAGTGCATGGCCTTGAACAGGTTGTATGCAATGAGGGGGGTCATTACATTCAATTCCAGTTGTCCTTCCCCGGCGCTCATGCGCACTGCCTCAGCGTGCGCGCGCACCTGCACGCACGCCATGCGCACGGCCTCCGGAATGGAAGGATTCACTTTTCCTGGCATAATGGAAGAACCCGGTTCAACCGCTGGCAGTATCAATTCTCCAAAACCCGCGCGCGGCCCGGAGGAGAGCAAAATGAAGTCGTCGCATATTTTATGCACGTCTATTGCAAGGCTTTCAAGGGCGTCCGCCCATTCCACAAACGCGCGCATGTTCTGTGTCAGGTATATTTTTTCTCGCGAAGGCCGCAGTTTGATTTTTGTGAGGCGTGTAAGTTCTTTGATTACGCGTTTGTCAAATCCCTTGGGCGCGTTCAACCCGGTTCCAATGGCCGTGCCTCCAAGAGACAACTCTTCGAGGTCGCGTGCTGCGCGTTCAAGTTCTTTCTGCGCACGCGCAATGGAAACGCTGTACGCGTGAAACTCTTCCCCCAAGGTAATGGGCACTGCATCCTGCAGGTGCGTGCGCCCGACCTTTTGTATTTTCCTAAGTTTTTTTGCCTGGCCTTCAAGGGCCCGTGAAAGGCCGTGGGTTTCCTTTTTCAATTCCTTCCAAAGAAAAAGGCACGCGATTTTTATTCCGCTTGGAATTACGTCATTGGAAGATTGGCCCATGTTCACATGATCGTTGGGGTGAACCGGTTTGTACCGGCCTTTTGGTTTTCCCAGCGCCTCATTCGCCTGGTTGGCTAAGACTTCATTTACGTTCATATTTACAGGCGTTCCAGCCCCGGCCTCAAACGGGTCCAACACGAATTCTTTGCCCAGCGCGCCTTTTTCCACTTTCAGGCACGCGCGTTCAATGGCATGAAACGCTCTTGCACCCAGCTTTTTGAGCGCATAATTGGTTCTTGCGCTTGCATGCTTGATGAGGGCAAGGGAGTAAATGAATATTTGCGGAAACGTTTCTCCGGAAAGTTCAAAGTTTTCAAGCGCGCGCTGGGTGAAAATGCCGTACTCTGCTTTGGCGGGCACGCGTTTTGGGCCGAGGGCATCGCGTTCCACTCTTGTTTTTTTGCCTTTTCTGGAGCGTTTCATTGAGTGGTTACAACGCGCCCTGGATTTTTAATCCTACTTGGATTTTTGGGCCTTTCCAATGCGCTGAATGACTTTCTTCTCGTACTCAGCACCGTTTCCTGGGTTTGTTTGCGCGACGCCTTGTTTGAGCGCGGCTTCCACGGTCCTGCGTGCCACGCGCGCAGCCACTTTGGGTTCAAGAGAAGATGGAATAATCGCATGAGTGCCGGGCCTTGGAATCATTTCGGCTATTCCATGCGCTGCCATGGTCATCATTTCAAGGGTAATGCGCTTGGCCCTGCAGTCCAGCACGCCGCGCATGAAACCAGGGAATACCACTGAATTGTTGACCTGGTTTTCGTACAATGAACTGCCGGTTGCCACAATGAAAGCCCCGGCCTTTTTTGCAAGGCCAGGTTCTATTTCAGGAGTGGGGTTTGCAAGTGCAAACACAATGGCCTTGGAATTCATGGATTGCACCATGGCAGGCGTTAAAATGTTTCCCTGCGAGGCTCCAATGAACACGTCTGCACCCTGAATGATTTGGGCAAGGCTTCCCTCTTCGTGATTGGGGTTTGTGGCCGATGCAAGCAGGGTCTTTTTTTCATCCATGTGCTGGGGCCTGCCCGCGTAAATGGCTCCCTGCGAATCCAGGACAATAACGTTTTGGGCTCCGCCTGCCAACAGGAGGCGGGTAATGCCTGTGCCTGCAGCGCCAGCGCCGTTCATGACGATTTTTGCTTTGCCCAAATCCTTGCGCGCAAGCTTTAACGCGTTCAAAAGCCCTGCGAGCACAGCCATTCCAGTGCCCTGGTTGTCATCATGGAAGACCGGAACTTCCAATTCCTTTTCAAGGACTTCAAGCACTTCAAAGCATTTGGGGGCTTTGATGTCTTCCAGGTGAATGCACCCGAAGGAGGGTTGAATGAGTTTGCACATTTCAATGATGGTGGCCGCGCCGTTTTCTTTAATGCAAATGGGAACCGCATTCACGTCCCCCAGCCACTTGTACAGCATGGACTTTCCTTCCATTACCGGGAGCCCTGCCTCAGGCCCAATGTCCCCCAGGCCAAGGATGCGCGACCCGTCTGTTACAATGGCAATGGTGTTGGACTTTGAAGTGTAATCCCATACCCGTGAAGGGTGTTCCCTGATTTCAAGGCACGCATGGGCAACTCCAGGCGTGTACGCAAGCGCCAAATCGGCCTTGTTTTTCAAGGGCTTGGCCACGCGAATGCCAATCTTTCCCGGAAAAGGCAGGGAATGGTATTCCAAGGCCCTGCGTTTCAGTTTTAGGTCTTGCGCATTCATAAGCATCCCAATCGTTCAAAACAAACAGCGTGATTGCAGCGTTTAAACTCCCATTACCCAACCAGCTAAACCTTTTTAATTCCTTTCCTGTGTGCCATGCGCTGAAGGGCGCGCGTTTTTTGGCCTGGAAAAATGCCCCGCGGGCAGGAATTGGCCGCGTTCAAGTCCCATTCAATGCCCAAAAGGCCTTCACGCGCCAACGCGTTCAATCGCTCTGCCTTTCCTGCATCGCGCGCATCCAGTTGATACCGGTACGCTTTAACCGCTGCAGCTGGATTCAAGTGGCCTTCCATGTAAAGTGCGCCTGCATTTGAATCGCACACCATGCACAGGATGCACGTTGGACTTTTTCCCAACGCCTTCCATTCCCTTGGAGTCATGCGGTGCGCGCGCTTTTCCTCGTCTTTGCGCGGAACCAGGAATGGAACCCCCTTGAAAAACGTGTTCATGAATGAATGTTCATTCACCGCCAAATCCCTTACAACGAGGCGCCCGCTCAAGGGTTCCAGTGAAAGAGCCCCCTTGTTTTCACGTGCAGCCTCCAATGCCTGCACCGTGCATGCAAGCCATGCCTTTCCATTCACTTTCATTCCGCACCCTCCGCATACTCCGTTGGAACAATTGCGCTTGAATGTGAGCGTGGAATCCTGGCCCTGTTTTATTTCCTCCAGGCAATCCAGCACGGTTTGGCCGGAATGCGCGTGCACATGAAAAGACTGGAAAAAACCCGCGGGCTGCACTTCAGGCTGAAAACGCGCAATGTTGAATGTGATTCTCTCCGATTCAAAGTGCTCTTTGTACACGCGCTTGTGATGCTTGGCATGAATGCGCGCGCTTCCAGGCATTTAATACCGCCTCTCAACAGGTTTTATTCTCCTGATGACTACTGGCTTGTACCCCACTTCAATGCGGCCTTTTACCAGCCATGCAAGCGAGTGCTTTAACCAGATTGCATCGTTGCGCATTGGGAAATCCGTGCGGTAATGCGAGCCCCTGCTTTCCTGGCGCGCCAAAGCGCTTTCAACAATGGCAAAAGAAAAATCCAGCATGTTCTGGGTTTCCAAGGCTTCGGCAAGAGCCGTGTTGAACTGCGTGCTTGTGTCTCCAATGTTCCATTTGAATGACTCAACTTTGCATGCCCTTAGCCTGCGCTGCAGTGCACGCAACCCGCGTTCATTTCTAAATACCCCGCAATGGCGCATCATTAGCCGTTGAATGTTCCTGCGCGTGTCATACGGGTTGCATTTTCCCCTGCCTTTCAACAGGGCATGCACGCGTTTTTGTGCATGATTTTCATGTTTTGCACGGGGCGCTGGCCACGTTTGGTTTTTAACGAAAGAAGCCATTTCCTTTCCGGCCATGCGCCCAAACACAAGGGTTTCCAGCAAAGAATTTCCGCCCAAGCGGTTGCCTCCATGCACGCTCAAACATGCACACTCCCCGGCAGCATACAATCCTTTAACCGGCGTATTGCGTTCATTTAAAACCACGCGCGTGCGCACATCCGTTGGAATCCCGCCCATGGAATAATGGGCCGTTGGAATTACCGGCACCAATTCACGTGCCACGTCAATGCCCAGTGCATCCAGCACGCTTCTTCTTACTTCCGGCAACCGTTCAAGGATTTTCTTTTCCCCCAAATGGCGCAAGTCCAGGAACACGTGGTCTTTCCTTGGACCCGCGCCGTTTCCATTGCTAATTTCAGTTTGAATGGCGCGCGATACAATGTCCCTGCTTGCAAGCTCCATGGCATGCATTGCATACCGTTTCATGAAACGCTCATTCTTTCCATTCAAGAGGTGCGCGCCTTCCCCCCTGGAAGCTTCGCTCACCAAGTGGCCTTTTCCATAAATTCCTGTCGGGTGAAATTGCACGAATTCCATGTCCTCCAAAGGCAAGCCGGCATGCAAAGCCAACGCCAATCCATCTCCCGTGTTTGCATGCCCGTTGGAGGTAACGGAAAACGCCCTGCCATACCCCCCGGTTGCAAGAAGCACGGCCTTTGCATAAATTCTTTCAATGTTTCCGCTTGCAAGGTCGTACACTACAAGGCCCTTGCACGCGTTCTTTTCCATGATTAATTCAAGCCCGTAGTGTTCTGCGTAAATCACGGGCCTGAATTTCATTAACTGGTCATACAGCGTGTGAAGCAAGGCATGCCCGGTTCTGTCTGCGGCATAGCACGTGCGGTTAAAACGCTGGCCTCCAAACGCGCGCTGGGCAATGCTTCCATCCCTGTTCCGCGAGAAAACAACGCCCAAGGATTCCAGTTCAAGTACGTTGCGCTTGGCTTCCCTGCACAAAACTTCCACTGCGTCCTGGTCTGCCAAAAAATCCGAGCCATAAATGGTGTCATACGCATGGTCTTTCCACGAATCCTTTTCATTCAACGCCGCGTTTATTCCACCCGCGGCGGCCACTGAATGGCTGCGCACAGGCATGACCTTGGAAACGATTGCCACCTCAGCGCCCAAGCGCAGTGCCTCCAACGCCGCGCGCTGGCCCGCAAGGCCCGCTCCAACAATAAGCACTTCATGGCGTTTCATTTCATGCACAAAAAGAGGGTTCTGAAATAAAAACCTGTTTCACGCAAACAACAACTTCAGGTAAAATAGCGGGGTCAAAAAGTCTTTTTTTGCGTCCTCGTTGGCCAGCATGCCGGAGATGACATTCTGAATGTCCTTGTTGTTTGCAGCCTTGTCTACAACAAAGTTCAGCAAAGGCGTTATGCGTCCAATGCGCTGGAGCTTGTAACTCGTGTCCAGTTCAGGTCCAATGGCTTCCCACAAGTTTTTATCGTATTCCCTGAACACGTTTTCAGAAAAATCATTGGCCTTGAATGCCTTTTCAATAATGGGGGCGGCAATGCGCGCGCTCGTCATGGCATTCCCAATCCCCTCCCCTGAAAACGGGTCTACCAAAGACGCGGCATCGCCAAGCAAAATGTACCCGTTTCCATAGCTTTTGCGGTGAAAGCTTCCAAATGGAAGCGTCCAGCCCTTTACATCGGACAGGATTTCCGCGCCTTCAAAGCGTTCCTTGAATAATTCATTTTCTTTAATGCACTTGAACATGGCTTCCTGGAGGTTGACTTTCTTTTTTTTCACATCCGATGTAACCATTCCCACTCCCACGTTTGCATACCCGTCTTGAAGGGGGAAAATCCAAAAATACCCGGGGAGAAGGTCTTTCACAAAGTGGATTTCAATGTTGTTGGTGTTCCCTTTCACGTTCCTGTAATAAACGCGCAGTGCAATGCAATTGTGTTCCGGTACAATCGTGTTAACTCCCACTTTGGTTGCAACAATACTCGTGCTTCCATCTGCGCCAATTACGAGTTTTGCCTTGAATTCCTTTGCCTGCTTGGAACCCAGGTCAATGCCTTTAATGCCTGCCACAAACTTGTTTTCCCACACCAAATCCGTTGCCTGAAACTCTTCAAGCACTGTAACGTTGGGCGTTTTTTTTGCATGCTGGAACAGGTAATTGTCAAAGTGCTGGCGCATGGCCACATACCCTGCTTCCCTTCCCTCGCCATTCACTTTGAATGGAATATGGAGAATCGTTCCCTTGGGAGAAGAAAAAATGACTCCTTCAATGCGTTCATGGGGCACGGCCTGCATGCCTTCCAAGAGGTTCAATTCCCTGAGCACGCGCAAGGCCTTGCCTCCCACGGCATCCCCGCATGTTTTGTCCCTGGGAAAGCGCGCCTTGTCCACTAAAAGGACTTTGCGTCCCTGGCGTGCAAGGTACATGGCCGCGGAACTGCCTCCAGGTCCCCCACCCACTACAATAACATCAAACCGGTTTTCCATTCAAAAAACCCTGCCATAAAGAGGAATAATTCCATTCATTCCCGCAAAAAGAATTTAAAACGCTGGGGTATGCTAAGGGGGTCATGGCGTGCAATGCCCTTGAGCACGCGCAAAAACCCCCTTTGCCTCTTTTTACTTGGTATTAAATGATTTGAGGGGCGAAGAAACCGAGTTGTTCTGCGTATCCACAGAACGCACGAAAAAAGTGTACGCGGAAACAGGCTTTAACCCCTGCAGGCTGAGCGAATGCTTTTTGACAAACACATTGGTTTCTTTCACCAGCGTGCTGGGGGGGTTTGATCCTTCTCCGTATATTATTTCGCCGGTTGCAGGCTTGCTGGTTTCCCATGAAATGACCACGCTTCCAGGGCCTGGTTCTGCCTTGACATTCAAAACCGCCAACTCCTTTGCCTCGTCCAATGCTTCTTCGTCTGTTTCAGGTTTCACGCAAAACCCGGCAATACACTGTTCATCTGCAGCACATTTGATGTCTTCTACACACGTGTCACAGTTCTCCCCCACATCGGATTGGGCGTTGCCGCAGAATTGCTTGAAGTCATAGTCAAACGGAATGTGCGCGCACACCTTCTTTGCCTGCCCCAAACACAAGTCAGTGGTGGAAGCATTCAGGTCATTGCATTCCGCGTTGAAATTGCACTCGGCTTCGCAGTCCGAATCCGTGTTTTTAGTGCACTGGCTGGGGCAAAAGTAATCGCCTGCAATGCATGCAGTGACCTGCTTGTTTTCGCATGCCTTGGTTTTCTTGTCGCACGTGTCCTGCGTTGAAAGAATTCCATCCGTGCAATCCTCGTCTGCAAGGCATGCCCCCGTGGCACTGCTTTCCTTGAAAACACATGAAGGCACTTGAATTCCAGGCTGGAACAGGAATGTGGCATGGGCGTTTGTGTACGCGAGTTCTACAATCCAATAATTCTTTGCCTCAAAATTTTCCCCGCATTTTTCTTTGTAAAAAGCTTTTTGGCCTTCGATTTGCACGGAACTTGCAAGCGTGGCAGTAAGATTTGCATCCGGGTAGGTTGTGAGAAGGTCTGCAATCTCTTCAAAGCCTGCCACTTCCTGGATGAATTGGCCTGCAGACCCAGGGGGGAGGGTTTGCTGGTTCAAACACCCGCTTCCAAGGACAAGGAAGCCCAACGCGATTGCAAGGAATGCTTTCATGCGTGAAACTCCTTTTTTTGCGCGTTCACGCAGTTTCCGTGAACTTTTAAATGTCCTATGAGGTGAGGTCTTCCAGGATGCCGTCAATGCTGGTGGCAATGCCTGCACTTGTCTGGCTTGCATCCGTCAGCGCCTGAGTGGCTTCATCTGCTGAAGTCACTTGAACAGGCGTCCCTGTAGTTCCTGCGCCTGCCCCGCCCTTTCCCTGAATGGTTGCACTGGTCGAACTCCCCGGTTGGGTTCCGGGAAAAAAGGACAGGTACGCAACTGCCACCACAAAAAGAGCTACAATGACCCCAGCTCCAAGCACGCGCTGGTCAATGCCCTTCTTTAATTCTTTTACTTTTCCCTGTTCTTTTGCTTCCATGTTTTTTCACTTCCCCCAGCTTGCAATCAAACCAAACAAGCCCGAAATAGGCGTAAAGGGTTGAAGCGCATTCTTTGTGTACAACGGGCATGCAAGCACTGTATTTCCCTGTGCGTCCACCACTTCCCTGCACCCTGGCAGTTTGGGCGAGGCATATGCAACCCCCATTCTTGGCTTTGCGCCCACGGTTGCTGTTGTGCCTGTGGGGGCTTCCAATTCTTCAAGCAAAGGCCCTGTACAATCTTCTTCAAATGTTTCAATGCCCAGGTTTCCTTCCGTGTAATTTGCAGTCCTGCAGTTCATGCCTGTTCCATCATCGCGTTGAATGTGGTACAGGCATTGTCCTTCTGAAAGGCCTTCAATGGTCCCCGTGTAAACGCCGTCAGATTGTGCGGTTGAAACATTGGCCCCGGACCTGCATGTTTGCAAGTGGCCTTCAAAGCAGGCCAAATCATCGGGCGCGCATGCAAGGCTTTGACTGGTGCTTTGAGGGGAGGCCAGCATAAGGCCCAAGGCGCGCTGTACCAATTCTTTTACTCCCACTAAGCGCGTGGCAAATCCTGCGGCCTGGTCCTTGGAAACTCCAGAGGCAAGGCTGTCCTTGATTTCACCCTGCAATGAACGCACTTCCTGCAAGGCAACCGTGAACTGTTTGGCCGCGCTTTCAAAGTCATGGGCCCTTGAAGGATTTGTTTCTGTCCAATAAATCTGCAAACCCGTGACCTTGAGAGCGGCATCGTTTAACTTGGTTTCAAGGTCCAAAAGCACCTGGGCCCACTCCAATAATTCGGCAGTAGAAGGCGGTTCCCGTACCACGGCCACTTCTTCTCCTCTCCCGCTTGTTACACAATAACTGAACGTGATACACCCCTCCGCGCCCGTGAGCACTGAAAGCTGGCCGCCGGCCAACGCACATTGCTCGGCTGCTTCTTTTGGGGCTTCCTTGGCGCATGAAGTGCCTGCCGTGCTTCTGTCCACGCATGTTAGAACTCCGCACCCTTTGGAATCAAATTGCTCCGTCAAAAGGCCGCCCTGGACTGCACAATCCTGTTGCAGCTTTTCATAGTCTCCCACGCTGTGTTTTGGGCACGCATACTGTTCTCCAGGCTCCTGGCACGTTACAGACTTGCACCCGTCCTTGGTTTCGATGTAGGCCTTGTATCTCTGGGCCTCGCATACGTCAACGACTTTGAAGAGCGTGGCAGGAGCCGGGCACTCGAATTTCTTTTCTTCAAACAACCCTGTAGTGTCCTTTCCGGTTAGGTTTTGCCCAAAGTCGCACCATGTATACGCACACACTCCATAAGTGGATTTCTTTGGCGTTCCCCCATAGGAAAGGCACTGGGATTCCATCAACGGATCCGAGGGCGGGCATTGCGAGGGATCGGTGTACACGCTTTCCTTTGTGCACACGTAAGAGGAACCGCCAGTCACGGCATCTTTTACGGGTTCACAATGAACCTGCTGTTCAGTGGAATCAAAAACCGGTTTAACGTCCATGAACAGGCATCCATTTGTGCCCAGTTTGAGGTCTGCTTTCATGCCCAAGGCCTCTGCTTTGGTCTTCAATTCCTCCAATTGCGCAGGCGTGGGGCACACCGCAATGGGTTCCGGGAATGGAAGGGGCGTTACCACTGCACAGTCATTCGCACACGTAAACTCGCCCCCGTTAAACTCGCCTGCATTGCAAATTCCATCCCCGCAGATCCCGGGTTTACAGTCCGTAGGGCAGGAAGTTTGGCTTTCGCTTAAACTGCACACATAATCCCCGCAAAATGTTTGCTTGCAGTCCACGGAACACGTGGTGGGGCTTTCTCCTAAAACGTATTCGCACAACCCATTGCCACAGTCCTTGGCTGTATTGGTCTTGCAATCACCTGGACACGATGCACTGGTTTCACCGTTGCTTGCATCGCAGATAAAGTTGCCGCACAAATTGGTGGCAGGCTTACAATCGCTTGGGCACGTACTGGTGCTTTCGCCTGCTTCACAAATGGCATTGCCGCACGTGGCAGTCCCAGTGGTGGTGCAATTAGAGGAAGGGTAAAGCGTGCAATAGGACTGCGTTGCACCATACTGCGAAGAAGGCGTGCACCACGTGGCGCCAACCACACTGCATTCCTGGGGTGTATAACACGCCCACGTGTTCTGTGAATCGCATTTTTGGCAGGGAGAAGTAGAGCACCAGGCATTGTAACCGGAACCGCAAAAGTTTCCTCCAGCGGCTTTACAGGTGTCCGCATTATAGCATGCCCACAACTGGTTAGAACTGCAGGTGGTGGGAACATAATCCTTTGAAAAACATGAAGAGTACGTGGTGCTTGATTGCAACCACTGCCCGCCTACACCTTTGCAAGAGGTCTCATCATAGCAATTCCAGTAATTGTCGGACGTGCATTTTGGGCAATAACCCTTTTGATTACAATACCCCGTTTGCCCGCCATACGTGCTTCCGCTGGACTTGCACCACTCGTTTCCAGCCGATGTGCATGCACTTTCAGTGTAACAGTTTCCAGGCGAGGTAGACGAGCACACGGGGCACGGGCTGGAATTGCCTTGGCACCAGCCGCTTCCATACCCGCCGGAGGTACACCAATTGCCGTTTCCAGTGGCAGTACAACTTGCCTGGTCATAGCAATTAAACGGGTTTGCCGCTGAACACGTGTTGGGCGGAGGCTGGTACCCGCAATCTGTCTGGCATGACGTACTGGTTTCCCCTGCATCACAAATGTAATTTCCGCAATACCCGGTTCCTCCTCCCCCAGAAGAACAGTCGCTGGGACAGGAAATATAGGTTTCACCGCTTTCACACGTTTTGTTTCCGCACGTGGAACTGCCCCCGCTTGGACATGAGCTGCTTAAACAATAAGGCACGGTAGTGTTTTGGGTGCACCAGTTTGCTCCTGCGCCTTTGCACGCGGGTTCCGTGTAACAATTCCACGGACTCGAGGAATTGCACACCGGGCAGGAACTGGTTGAACATCCTGCACTACTGCCCCACTGGCACCAGTTTGCCCCAACGCCCTTGCATTCGGTTTCCGTGGTGCACGCATACGTGTTGTTCGGCGAGCACGTTGGACAGGCAACGGTCTGACAGTAACCCCCGCCACCGCTGTATGAACACCAGTAAGCCTTTCCTGTGTTAGTGCAACTTGTCTGGTCCGTGCAATTCCCTGGACTGGTACTTGAACACGTGGGGCAAGAGCTTGAACAATAGCTTCCACACCATTGGCCTCCCGCAGCCGTGCATCCACTTTGACTATAACAACCGCTAAAACCGGTGCCGCTAGCAGTACAATCCGGGCAACTTGAAGGAGTAGTACAATACGGGGTCTGGACGTTCAAGCACCACTTGCCCCCATACTGGGAACACTGGGTTTGCGGGCAAGAGTAAAGATTGGTTGAAGAGCAACTGCTGCCTCCCCCGCAGTCTCCAGGGCACGAAGAAGTGGTTTCACCTGAATCGCACACGTAGTTTCCGCAGTACCCGCTGCTCCCCCCGCACGCCGATTGGGTGGAAGAACACCAACTGCCGCACCAAAACAATCCAGACCCTGTGCATGTAGCCTGAGTGATGCACCCGGAAGGATTGGATTGAGAACACTCAGAGCTGCTCCCACACTGGTAATCAGGCGAGGCGCAGAAATTGGTGTTTGAACACCATTTACAGCCGCCGGCCGTGCACGTGCTGCTCGAATAATAATTGCACGAGCTTCCGCCACCTGTGCAACTGTAGGTGGGTGAATGGCAGGCATTGTCGCTAGTACACCATTTTCCTCCAACTCCCGTGCAGGCAGATTGCGTGGTACACCCCCAGTAATTGGACGAAGAACAGGTGTTGCTACTCGTGCAACTTGCACTGGAAGAAAAACAATATCCGGACGGGTAAACGTTGTTCACGCACCAATAACCCCCAACCCCCGTGCAGTTGGGGCCGGTCAAGCAGGCAGGGTAATTCGTGGAAGAGCAATTGCCACCGGTTCCACCCCCGCAGTTGTTGCTGGTGGCATAAGAAGAATAACAATAGTTTTGGGTTGCACACCAATACCCGTTCACTGCTGATTGGGTGCAAGTGGCCTGCGTGAGGCATGCTCCAGGATTGGATGCAGAACAACTGGTGCTGCTGCATGGATTGCTTGCCTGCGTGGCATAACACAAATTGGTTTGAGAGCACCAGAACAGTCCGGCGGCCGCGCACTGGGATTGGGTGCACGCACTCGCATTGGAAGAAGAACAGGTTTGTTGGGTTTCCGAGCACCACCCGCCAGTGCCGCTGCTATATGGGTTCCAAAAACCCCCGTTGGACGTGCACTCTGTCTGGTTGTTGCAACTGCTCACAGAATAAGAACAGTAATTGTTGCACCATTTTCCCCCAACGCCTTGGCACTGGGCTTGTGTAGTGCAATAACTCGTGTACTGGCTTGAACACGTGTACCCGCAGTCGCTTGGGCACGTGGAACTGGTTTCAAAAGAAGAATAACACGTTCCGTCTCCACAATAACCGCAATTCAATCCTTCCTTGCAATGCCCCAAATAATACTGGGCCGCACAGTCATTTGTAGTGGAAGTGCACTGGCCGCTCTGGCAGGTCGCATACTTGGAAACCGTGGGGCTTTGACAAGACCATGAAGGGCCACAATCCGCATCCGTTGTGCACGCCTGCGCGCTGGCAGAGGATGCAAGCGCGATAAAAGACAGGGCCAGAAGGCCTGCCCAGAAAAGGGCGCGTATACTGTGCAGATTAACTGTTTTGCCACTCATTTCTTTCGCCTGAACAGGGAAAAAATCAATTAAGTGAAACGCAAACTCCTATTTAAATGCGTTGGTTTTGGTGCTTGGACAAGCCTTATTTGAGCCAAAACCCAAGGTACAACAACGCTCCCAAGCCCAAAATGAGCGCAATGCCAACTCCCATTTCAATTAAGGAAGCCCTTTTTTGAAAAACCGTTTTTGCAAATGCAAGCAGTTGTAATGCAAATACAAGCACTGCCAAGCCCAAAAGCAACTGCCCTGCCAGGTTGTTCAACGCAGAGGGGTTTACAAGGACAAAGTGCAGCACTGCAAGCGTGTACGCAATGAACACCAGGCGGTGCAAGCGCTTCCAGTTTTTTGTCCCAAGTTTTGCCACCGCCCAATCCGTTGAAGTGAGGAACATGGCAAACAAAATCCAGTACGCCCACAATCCAAACAACACCGGGTTGTCAAACGGGCTTGCGTTGAGGCCAATGGACTGAATGTTCCAGTTAAAAAGAAACGTCATCACGCTGGCCGAGTGCCCAATGATTAACGCAAATCCGCACACTCCAAACATGCGGCGGTGCATGACAAAATTCCACTTTGGACTCAACCGTGCCAACGGCCCGAGGAGGAGTGCAATGCTGATAAGGGTTGCCCCGCTGAACGCAAAACTCCGTATAAGAGACAAGTTGAACTGGTTTGGAATAATCACGTAAAACTGGTACGCAAATTGAAGAAGCCAAAACACGGCAGCGCCTGCAGCAAAAGAAAGCACGTACTTCCAGTCTTGGATGGCGCCTTCAAACAGTTTGGGCATTAAAGACTTTTCCACCAATGTTCCTAAAAAGCAAGCCCAAGAAATAAGGTAAGATTAAAATGCAGTTTAGACATTTGGTCTGTTATGCCCCATCCACAACGAAAAAAGGCCTTGCACACCACGTGCGCGGTGAAATGAGTAGAATGAAACAGAGTAGAATGAAACATGAAAGTAGTAGGCGTTCGGCTTCTGATCTGATTTATACAATCCATTCTCATTTCATGGACAAGCTGGGATATACTGGAAAGAAAAAGGAAAGAGTGCGAGACGGGTTGGCGCACAACGAACGCTTATTCATTGCGCAGCAGGAATTAACGACTCAAGGACGCATTTCAATGAAGACTTATAAGAGCATGTTGAAAGTGGGTATTCGAGACAGTAGAATTCTAATGAAAAAAGAGCCTCCTTTTCCAAAACCGTTTTTAGAGGATCTGATTCGAGATGCACAGCGGGTTATTAATGAAATAAAAAGAAAAAGGTTTCCAGACAATTTTTTTGTCACGCGAACCCCTGCGACTTTGGCTTTTGCTCGTGCTGCATTCCGCATTCACGCATATTACCTGATAGCGCTCATGGGAAAAAAAGATGCTTACTGGTATCGTAAAAACTTCAACCGGGTCACCAGGGCCATTGTTTGGCGTTTTAACGTTTAACCCGTGAAACCCATCATCGCCAGTTGCCTATTTCCATTTAATGTTGCACCCCATAGAAGGAAGGGTTTGAATGGTGACTTCTTTTCCTGCAAGCGTTTGCTGAATGGCTTCCTCCAATTCATTTGTTTTTGCCATGGAATGGGGCTGTCCATGGGCATCGTCTATGCGTCCATGGTAGGCAAGCATTTGACGGGCATCAAACAAAAAAGGGTCGGGCGTGCACGTGGCACCGTATGAACGCGCACTCTGCTGACTTTCATCCAAAAGGTACGGGAACTTTATTCCGCGCTCCATAGAAAATCTTTTCATGTTTTCAAAACTGTCATCCGGGTACTTTGACACGTCATTGCAGTTAATGCCAATCATTCCAAGCCCTTTTTGCGCATGCTTTTCATGCAATTCCACGAGCTTTGAAATCTTTGGCTGTACGTAAGGACAATGGTTGCACATGAAAACAACAAGAAAGGCCTTTCTGTCTGCAAAGTCCTTGAGCGAATGCGTTTTCCCGTCAATGCCCGGCAGGGAAAAACCAGGCGCAGGACTGTCGCGCTGCAATACTTTGTAAGAAGAAGACGTTAAAGCCATGATTTGCCCACTTGTATCTTTTTTCCCTAAACCTTTTTACGCTTTCCCATTTTATCCGGCACTTTGTATTCCACATAGGGTTTTTTGCTCACGTACACGCTTTCCAGCCACGTGGAAGTAAGCGGCCCGATTCCATGAAACTGCTGGAAGTGCGTGCGCAGGTCCTCGTTGAAAACAGGGTCTTTTTCAAACACTTTTTTGGCGTGCTCAATCCAATTCAAAACGCTTCCATGCGCGCGCTGAATTTCTGCACACTTTTTTGCGTTCAAAATAACGGCTTGCATTTTCTTTTTGTTCTTGATCATGCCGGGAGCAGCCATGAATTTTTCAAGCTTTTCAGGGTTCTCCTTTGCCAAACGCGCAATGTCAAAGTCGTAAAACGCCTTTTTGATTTGAGGCCACTTGCCTTCCACAACGCGGTAATTAAAGCGCACCACAAACACGATAAATGAAAGGTCTTCCAAAAACCTGTCATCTGTTTTGGCCTTGTACGCGCGCTTCTTCATTTGGTTGCTCCTTCACCCAATTTTTCATCTCCGCCCAATACCGCGTGCTTGACTCCAAGCACTACTTTCAGCGCGACTTCCAATGCAAGCGTGAACAGCAGGAATCCTGCAATGCGGTTAAGAAAGAGCGGAACCTCTTCTATGCGTGACTGCACCAGGGAAACAGAAAAAAAGTTTGGCTCAAGGATAAAAACGCCCAGCATTACCAGGGGTATGAGTTTTGCAACATCCTGGGCCAAGGCCTCATTATAGTAAGCGGTAATGCGCGTGGCCGCAATAACCGTGATGGAGATAAGGAGAATGGATTCAAGCGGCTGTTCCTTTGCAAGAAAGAACAGCATCACCGCGAAAACGGAAAAGAAAACAAATGTGATGAGCGGAAACACGATTAAGTATTCCAGGAGAAACACGAATTCCCCGAACAGGTTTGAAATGAGCACTTCAAATCCTCTTCCCTCTTTTCGCTTGAACCTGAACAGGTCGCGCTTGGCCACCAGGTGATAGTACTGCCAGATGATAATGGCATAAACGGCCATGCCCAGGCTGAACAGGCCCACTTCAAAGCCGTGCAGAAAAAGCTCATCCAATACCAGTTGGGCCTGCGCGGCCCAGTCTGCGTTTAACATGTTTTTACCTCACCTGGGTTCAATGACCTCGCGCACTTCTGCATGACGGCTTTCAAGGTATGCGTCCAAATCATCCTTTAGCGTGCGCCGCCTGATGCGGTGGAAGACGATATTCCTTCCATCTTCTATTCCAACATACAATGCCACGTGCGTGTAAGGCCGGTTGGACTCGTTATGACTGGAGGAAGGAATGAAAATTCCAAGCAAATGCCCAGAGCGGATTACCTGGTGAAAATCTTTTGGGCATGCAGGGTTTCCTTTCTGCCACACGCTCTTATTCAATCCGGCAAGCTGCCACGCAAAGCCCTTGGTATACTTTATTCCAAAAAGTTTTTCAGCAGCCAGTCGCGCGTACAAAGAACACCAATCCCCTTCTTCAGGCATTGAAATGGAGGGTGGGGCTTTGGGAACTTTGAACGGCTTTCCAGATAGTGAAATATTTTCAGGCATGCCTGCATAGGCAGACCTTTCAACACGGACAGGCCGGATGACACGCTCATCATGTGCTTCTTTTAAGTGGACTCCGCTCCAAATGGCAGTGCCAATGCCCATCACGCGCAATGCAGTCATCGCACGCTTTTTCCAAGACCGTCTTCTTTTTTCGGAAGGAAGCCCCTGCTTTTGCACGCGTTGCACGCGAAAAATCTTCCATGCCATAGCAAAAAGTTAAACGTAAACTTGTATTTAACCCCCTGCCATGCACGCTCATTGAGAGGCTACGGGTTTCGGAATGCTTTCAAAACCGCGCGTGCCTTTTGGAAAACGCCCCGGCCGAGAGTCAGGCGCTGCGAAAAAGATCACCCTAATAAATGGGTTTTCCATTAACCTGTTCATGAAGCTGCCCCCAAGCCCCAAGCGCGGAAGAAATCCCGCACAGCCTGTTTCCTGGAGAACCAAAAGAACGCGCCTCGTTCAATTAATGACCCGCGGCCTGGACAGGCAGGCACGATTGTTTAATGATTTCCGCAGGCCGATCCCGCAAAACCCTAGAACGATTGAGGCCGGTTTTGCGCGCATGTATGAATTAATCGCGCGATCACGTCTTCACCCGCAGGCCGAACACGAATTGCTGGCAAGCATACGCCATGTGGATAAAAATGCACAGTCATTGAGAAGGTTAAATGAAGCGCTAAAAAAGAGGGCGCTTACGTCCAATGACCTTCTTCATTTAATTGTCAAGCAATACGTGCAGCAGCACGGATTGGACCCTTCCATTAATGAAGAGCTTGCCAACAAAAACGGACCGGTTCACGTTCACATAGACTGGTTGGGACCTCAATTGCATGTGTCTCCGCGTTACTACTCAGCGCTTCTTTCAAGGGTATTTGCTTCAGAAGAAGGGGCGTTTGGTGGGTTGTCGGTGAGCATGAAAAGTTTTGAAGTGAACACGGGGCCGTATCACGCGGTATTAAAGCCATTTCACTTTTCGATTGTAATGGAAGAGTTTCATAATATCTTTCCATTCTTTCAGCGTTCCGTTCAATACCATGAAAAATGGCATGACTTTGAGGACATCAGCCAACGGTTGAAGCCTTTTGGCCTGTCACGCTCGCCCATGCCTCCTGCCGCTGTGCGGGAAAGAATCGAGGGATGGTTTCGAAACGAATTATCTGCAACCTTGGTGGGTACCGGGACACTTTATACACAGGTCCATTTAACGGGTAGAATCGCAAGATATCTTGATCCTCTACTAAAAACAATAATAGAACAAACACTAATAAAACAAAAATCTCCTTGGTCAAAAGCAGGGTGGACAAAAAAGAAGTTGAAAAGTTAATTGCCCTTCAAGAACAACTTATCAGAATTACAAGGCAAGCATCTATTCTTTTGGGGCCTCAAATGTCCTCTGTTCAAAGGCCACTTGGACGCAAGAGGCAGTATGACTGGAAAACACGGGAGTTTTATTCAGACTTGTTGGTGGCAGGACTTGTTTCTATTACACCACTTTCCAAGATGGAACGAAGACTCAGACTCTTTGCGGAAATAAACACAAAAATTGGGCCTGGTTTTCCCTATAGAAGGCATTCAAACATAAATACCTGATCCACTTAGATGTCAAGCGCCCTGGCCGAGGCCCAAGCACTGGGAATAAGACTTTTACCTGCCTTTGCGTGAAGCGGTTGTTTCAAAAAGGATAATAGCATTTTAGTTGACTTTTGCTATATAATTTTAAACTCATCCCGAGTACCAATTATTGTATGAGAACAACGCTTGAAACCGTGCATAAGGACTTGGCCCAACTAAAAAAAGACGTTTCATATATCAAAGCCGTTCTCCAAGAGGGCTTTGAGTTGAGTGATTATGCCAAAAAGGCCTTGAAAGAAGCCCGTGAAACAGCCGAATCGGAGTATGTTGATTTGGAATGACCTACACGGTCAGGCTTCACCCAAAAGTGGACAAATTTCTCAAGAAGTGTGAAGCACAACTCCAAGAGCGGATACGGAACAAGTTCCAGCTTCTAAAAGAAGAGCCCTTCCGGTACTTGGAACATTACGAAGGCGATGACTGCCATAAACTCAGAATTGGCGATTACCGTGCACTCGTGGACGTGGACCAGAAAAACAAAATTGTATTCATACGGGTATTGGACCACCGAAGAAGAATTTACAAAAGAAATTAACGAGAGTAATACCAGTCATTCGTTGCCCATTAGTCCTGCGCTTTTTTTCTGAAAACCCAGCAAATGATTGCATTTACAATGATGATGAAGAGCGCGCTCATCACTATCAGGTTGGTGTTGTCAGTGAGGTTGCCGTATACAAATAGTGGAAGGCCTATGACGAGTGCGGTTATTATTCCATAATAAGCCCCTTTGGCCGTAAGCCTGTCCCAGTAAAGGCTTAGAATGGTGGGAACCACGAGTGCAGCGCCCACTGAGTTGAATATCCACCAAAGTTGTTTGAGGCCGAAGCCCGGAATGTAAGCGGTGATGAGGGCAACCAGTATGCCCAGTATGAGAATGAGGAGCATGCCGGTTCTTGGTTTTGAAATGTCGTTTGATTCCGTAAATTTGTGCATGTCCACTGCATACAGTGCAGAGAATGCGCTTAGGGCCGAGTCAAGAGTGGATGCAAGTCCGGCAAGCAGCATGAGAAAAAATACGATGATAAAGGCGGTCGGCAAATAATGGGTGATGGTCAAAACCCCAATCATAGAAGGGTCTGTACCTGGCGGCAGTGTGACTCCGGAGGCGGGGGAAGCCGCCATAAAGCCAAGCAATGAAAGTGTGATTGGAACGATTCCAAAGAGAACGGCTCCTGCAAGGAAACCGAGTTTAATGGACTTTTTATTGAACGCGAATGCGCGTTGCCAGAATTGTTGGTCGGCAATTGCACCTGAAATAAGTCCAATGGAAGTGACTATCCCAAAGGAAAATGCCACTGCCGGGTCAAACAAATTGGAATGCTGTCCCGTAACACCTCCAATTCCTTTTAAAACGGTTTCAAATCCGCCAGCCGCATTCAGCGCAGCGGGTATGACAATAATGAGTCCCAAGAATATTATTCCAAGTTGCACAAAATCGGTTACCACTGAAGATTCAAAGCCTGAAATCCAGGCATAAATGAACACGGTCAGGGCCAGCAGGAATATGGACAATTCAAGGGGCACTCCCGTTAACAGGAAAATGAGACTGCTTCCCGCAAAGAGCTGCACGGACACGGCCATCAACTGGTAGAAACTATATCCAAAAAAGTAAATTTTGTGCACCTTTTTATCTCCAAGCCTTTCTCCAATGTACTCGGGCAACGTGTGGCCTTGCGGGAATTTTTCCCTTATCTTGGGTGCAAGCCAAAAGTAAATTGCAACTGCAATCATGTTGGGAAAAACAAACCAAAATATTCCCGGCAATCCAAGCTGGTACGCCATTTGACTTGAAATGAATAAGGCCGGGGCCCAAATCCACGATGCGGCCAAACTCCCAGCGCCAATGAGCCAGTGAACATTGCGGTTTGAAACCAGAAAATACTCGTTCGTTACGTTCTTGTGCCGTGTGAAAAACCAGGTTACAAGAATCATTGCAATGCTGAAAAATATTAAAACCAGAATAGAAGTAGTGAAATCAAGGAATGCCATACAGAAAGGTAGGCCTCGTTTCATTAAAAACAATATGTTTGACGGGCCTGAAATCCATTGAATAAGAGGAAGGGACTTTGTTCCAGCGTGTTACGCCCTGGCCGGGAATCGAACCCGGGTCGCTACCGTGACAGGGTGGCATCCTAACCTCTAGACTACCAGGGCAATGAAGTAAAACAGTTTGGGCAGGGAAATCCTTTTTAAGGCTTGCCGCCGTTGTCCGCATTTAATTCTTCAGGATTTCGCATGTTCTTTGAATGGTTTCATTCAGTTTTTGCATGGTAAGCGTTCCAATCCTATACAAAACGATCGACTTGTCGGCCGTGAAAAGACGATTGGAGCGGATTATGCTGTCATACAATAGTGAACCCCGTTCAAACCCGCTTAATGGAAGTGAAACCGCATACTTGTCACGTCTTTCCTTTCCGGTAATTTGGCACAGGATCAGGTCGTTGCCATCCAAAACAGAGAGTACAAGCGCGGGCCTTCTCTTGGAATTGGACAAATCCGAGAATGGGAAAGGGATTACAACAACGTCGCCTTTTACAAATCCTTCCATAAGTCGTCCTCTTTTTTTGAAAGCCAGTCACTTGCAAGGGCCTTTTCGCTCAACAGCGCAGTGTCCAGGCGTTGGACGCGCAATTCTTTATCCGCAGTCTTCGCGAAGCGGATGAGCTTTTTCAAAAAATTCATGATCATCGTTCCATTTTGGGCAGTTCTTCCGGGTTTTTCATGACCAGTTTGGCAAGCACTGTGCAATTATTCACAAGCTTTTCAAGGTCTTCCTTGAAGTCCATGGAGGACTCCATTGCCTGGGGGTTCGAGGGCATGTCTTCCTGGTACCAGCCCCTGGACCACCCCACAAAGGAAAACTTTGGCAACGCAAAACCCAATTCAGTGAAAAACATCATGAGTTCCCCGGCAATTTTTTGCACGTTGTCCTGCCCGCCTGTAATAATAAAACCGGCCACCTTGTTCTGAATGTAATATTTTTTTTGAAGGGTTATCTGGTTTTGCACCGCATTCAAGCGCTCAATCATTTTGTACAAAAGCGAGGACGCATTGCCCCAGCGGATGGGCGATGCAACAAGCACCACGTCCGCCCACGCAATCATGTTTTCATACACTTTATGCATTTCATCCGTTTCATCCATTTGGGTCAAAGAACAGGGAAACGTGCATGCGGCCGCGTCCCTGCTGTAAAAACCCTCACAAGGACGGATGTTCAACTCCCTTAATTTCAACACCCTTGTATCAGCCCCGTATTTTTCTCTGGCAAGCTGCAACGCCCATTCCAATGCCTTCTCAGAAGTGGACGTGCGGGGAAGCCCAGGGGTTAAATTAGTTGAGGAAATGCCAAGCACGCGCAACGGTCCCTTCGGCCTGTCTGCGTGCGCAGCCTCGCACTTTTCCAGCAAGGCCTGCGCAGTCGGATTCATTTTGGAAAGTCTTTTTCCCCGTGAAACAGGCTGGACTGAAACAAGGACTCTTTTGTTTTCTATTTTTGCATCGTACACATCCACGGAGTCAGGAACGGGGGTAAACGTCTTTCCTGTTTTTAAGCTGAACTCAAAGCCGTGCCACGGGCACTGCACAACCGTTTGCCCATCCTTTTCATGCACTTGGCCTTGGATTAAAGGCCCTCCTTCGTGAATGCACACATTGGAAAGCGCAAACGCGTTTTCATTCGCCCAAAAAAGAGCAACCGCCCGCTTGTTTACCTGCACTACTGCGCGGGTCTTTTCTTTCAATTCAGCCAGCGAAATAACGTCTGCGTATTCCATGCAAAAACCAGGCTTGAAAAGTATTTTAATGCAACGCGTGGCTAGTCCGTTTCCACTACGAGTTTTTTCTTTCCTTCAGGGTGGATGAAAACCTTTTTTCCTTCTTTTAATTCAAGGAACTTTGCAATCTCCTTGGGCACGCGCACGATTAGACTGTTACCGCTGTATCCCAGTTTTCCTTCCTTTCCCAGTCCCCACACGCCAAGCTGTTTTGCCTTTGCATCTATTTTATCAGAGGCCTCTTCGGTGAAAAAAGCCTCATGGCACTTGGCACACTTATCGGCTTCAAACACGCCCAGTTTTAGGTCTCCATAAGAGTACGGCTCCTTTACCCGCACCAGCTTTCCTTCGCATAAGGGGCAATTCATGTTAATCACCTTTTTTTTCATACACTGTTATTATGAACTGGTTGCAGGGGAACTGCTTGTATACAACTTCTATCCCCCGGTAGGAAGTAAGTATTTTGTTTCCAAAAACCCTTTTTGATCCGCAATGGATTGCATCCAATGCTTCTTGTTTTGAAATTCCACGTTCAAGCATATTGTCCTTTGCATGCTTTGACGGTCTGAATGCGCATCTAGCAAAGTTTTCCATAACATACAAGTATATCATTGTAAGTTATTTAAATGCTTTTAGGCCTCGTTGCCGGTGAAACGTTAAGTGAACATCCATTGTAAAACTTTGTGTGCAAGCAGTGCCGCATTCATTTCGCTTTGCACGGAAACCGCATTTGACATTGAATATGGTTTTTCAGGGTCGCGCATGAGCGGGGCCAGTTCTGTCAAATCCATGCCAAGCACGGTTATTTTTTTACTGCGCGCGTGCACAATGACGGCATGCAGCAAGTCTTCCACTCCTTTCAATGACATTCCATAAGGCAGGGGGGTGCCAGTGCCAGGCATGACGCTTGAATCAAACCCATCAACGTCCAACGAAATCCACACGTAAGGCGTTGCAACGGCGCGCAGCAGCTTTTTCATTTGCAGGGCGTTCAGCACTCCATTCCACACAAGGTTTTCTTTTTTCATCCACGCGCATTTTTTTAGCGCGCGTGCGTTGCGTGCATAGAATTCTTTTGGTTGAGTGGCGCAGTAAAAAATGCGTTCGCGCAATTCGTATTTTTTCACTTGTTCCTGCTCTTCCACTCCTATTTGGTCGCGTATTCCTGTGTGCACGCTTTGAAAGCCCATTTCCTTGGCGCGCGCCATTACACTGCCATGGCAATATTTTTGATTCCAGTACGCGTCGCGCAGGTCAAGGTGCGCGTCCACGTGCAAAAGGGTGATGCCTTCTGGGTTGTATAAATGCGCAAGGGCCTTCCAAATGCCGTTGGCCACGGAGTGCTCCCCTCCAGCCATTAATAAAAATTTTTTTGCGTGCAAGGCAGGCGCGCAGGCCTTTTGTACTTCTTGCACCATTCCTTCTGCCATGGCACGCACTTCATTTTCACTCCATTCCTTTAGCATGCCGTTTTTCCAATTGGAAGGAAATTCCAAGATGCCTGCATTGTGCATGCACACGCGTTCGTTCAACGCAGCACTGTCCAGCACGGGTTCAAACTCTATTTGATGGCTTGCCTCCAGCAATGCCTGCGGTCCCTTGTCCGCGCCTTTATGGTAGGTTGTAGTGGCATCGAATGACACTCCCAGGAATACAGCACGGGCTTCTTCAAAGGAAGGATTTTTTTCCGCGTCCAAAAACGTGCAGTTTTTGTATTCCTTGTTTAGCGTGCAATGCAGAGGCATGCAAGAATGCTTTTCCGGCAGGAATTAAAAGGCGTGCGCCGTTAAAGAGGCATGGGCCTGGACATTGGGATTCTTGCAGCATTTGGCGCAGTGCTTGCATGGGGGCTTGGAGATTTTTTCATTCAGCGAACGGTGAGAAAAATTGGAATTGTGGAAACATTAATGGTCATTGGAGTGGTGGGGGCCATTGGACTGTTTCCACTTATCTATGCAGACCTGCAGGTCTTGTTTTTGCCTGAAAACGCTGCGCTCCTGACAGGCCTTGGAATTATCACGTTCATTGCAGCCATGCTGAATTTTTACGCGTACAAAATAGGCAAGCTGTCCGTAGTTGAAGTGGTGCTGGAAATAGAATTGCCCATCATGGTTGCACTGGGACTTGTTTTTTTTGGAGAGGCCCTTCAACCCTTTCAAGCCATTCTCATCACAAGCATTTTTCTCGGCATCCTGCTGGTGGCCCTTGGCTCCGTGAAAGTGAAAAAAGAACATTTTCTTGAAAAAGGCGTGCTTGCGGCAGGTTCAGCTGCCTTGTTCATGGGCCTGGTGAATTTCCTTACAGCATCCGCGGCCAAGAACATTTCTCCCCTGGTCGCGATTTGGGGACCCTGGGTCATTTTTACGCTTATATCCATTCTCGTGGTCTGGAAGGCCAAACGGTTCAACGCATTCTGGAAAAACATTCAAGTCCACAAGAAACTCGTAATTGTTACCGGCGTGTTTGACACCCTGGCATGGGTGGCGTTTGCAGTAACCACAAATTATCATCCCCTGTCAATCAGCATTGCCATCACTGAAAGTTATCCTGCCGTGGCACTTGTACTGGGCTTGTGGTTTAACAAAGAAAAGATAAAAGGCCGCCAGTTTTTTGGCGCTGGGTTAGCATTGGGGGCCAGCATCCTCCTGGGGTTTTTCGCTTAAAAACATGAAAAGGGCCCGGGCCTTGTCTGCCTAAAAGAGCGCAAAATATATAATAGTCAAAGCACATGATGAAAACATGCCTCGCCCGCGCGTTCGACAAATTCCGTTGAGCAGACTGCGGGAGCTAAAAGAAGCATCCCATGCGTTGCGCGTGGCAGGCATTCAAAGCCCGCAAGCGCGCAGAAAAATGATTCAAGAAGCCGCGGAAAAAGGAAACATTCAGGATGCCACGCGGCGGGGCGAAAGCATGTACGATGCCAAGCAAATCATACGCAAGGCCCAAAAGACAAGCCTTGCACCCCCTACTACTCAGCGCCTGTCCATGCAGGAATTAATGCTCCGCTCCCTCCGGCGCACGCTGGAAAGCGCAAAACCAGACAAGAAGGGCACAGTGGAAAAAGCCCTTGAAAGCCTTATCGCATCCGGGTTGTACAGCCATTTAAATGCTGACGTATTGGAAAGGCTCATTGTAGACTACCAAAGAGCCAATCCAGCGTTCTTTGAATACCCCCCAAAACACCCGTGAAAAACCGCGTGCAGCCCCAAACATTTTTAAACAAGATACATCCCCTAATGTATAAAATAGGAAAAGAAGAATGCGATTTTGGTTAACTGCTTTTCTTAACTGAAAAAAAAAGCCGCTGTTTTTGCGGAAACGTTAATTGGAATCCCATTTCTGTTTTCCATTTTAAAGTACATGCATGAACACGTTTTCATGCAGAGGAAGGATGAAAACATGAAATTTGAAGACCTTAAATTAAACAACGCCTTGCTGGCTGCCGTGCACAGGAAGGGCTTTGAAAAGCCCACTGAAATCCAGGAAAAAATCATTCCGCTTGCATTGGAAGGACGCGACCTCATTGGGCAGGCGCGCACAGGAACAGGAAAAACAGCCGCGTTCGGCTTCCCTATCCTGCAACGCATTAATCCTGCGTCCCATGTTATTGAAGCGCTCGTCGTGGTTCCAACGCGCGAACTGGCCTTGCAGGTTAAAGAAGAACTTGCAGACCTTGCAAGGGAAAGCCGCGTTCAATGCATGGCGGTTTTTGGGGGCCAAAGCATCAACGTGCAGGCCCAGCACCTCCAGCGCAAACCCTCCATCGTGGTTGGAACGCCTGGAAGGCTCATGGACTTCATGCGCCAACGCGTACTGGACTTCAAGCACTTGAAGTTTTTGGTATTGGACGAGGCAGACAAAATGTTTGACATGGGCTTCCAGGAAGACATTCAAATGATTGTCTCCCAGCTTCCAAAAGAACGCCAAACCATGCTGTTCTCTGCCACCATGCCTGAACCCATTCGCAGGCTTGCAGAGGTGCACATGAAACAAGACAAGGAATACATCAACGTGAGCGAAGACAAGCTTACAGTGGATGAAGTGGACCAGTATTTTATTGCCGTGGACCACAAGCAAAAAGTGTCCATGCTCAGCGCCCTGCTGAAACACAAGAACGTGCAACGCGGCGTTGTGTTTTGCCGTACGCAGCGCACGGTTGACTGGTTGTCCCGCATGCTCCGCGGAAAAGGGATTCGTGCAGAAGCCATGCACGGCGCGCAGCGCCAAACCCAGCGCAACCGCGTCCTGGATGCATTCAAGTCCGGGCGCACCAATATCCTTGTTTCAACCAACCTGGTTTCCAGGGGGCTGCACATCGAGGATATTACGCATGTAATTAACTTTGACTTTCCCCAGGAACCGGAAACCTACGTGCACCGCATTGGAAGAACTGCACGGCAGGGAAAACGCGGAGAAGCCATCACGTTTTGCACCAACCTGCTTGAAGTCCAAGAACTAAAAAAGATCGAGGACATTACAGGCGCGCGAATAAAAGAAATTCGACCCGTGCAAAAAGTCCAAGCACAACCCGTGCATGCCCCGTGAGGTTTGCGCGTTTCAAGCGCCCTCTTTTTCCATGCGCAGAAATTTTTTTACCACCAAGAACACGATGAGCGCGATGATGAGAAAGTCTATAAGCGCTGAGACCACAGAGCCTACTTTTAATGGAGTCCCCCATGCGTAGAACATAAAATTGGAAAGCGTTTCCTTTCCAATCGCCAGTCCAATGAGCGGGTTAATGAGGCCGTCTACAATTTGGCTTACGAGCTTTTGCGTGGCAGTTCCAATCACAATTCCAACGGCCAATCCAAGAACCTGGTATTTTTTCACAAAGTCCAGGAATTCCTGTCCAAACGTATTTGCCCCCCGTACAAGGTCTTTCCCGTTCATGTTCAGTGCTTGAAACCCAAAACCCATAAAAACCCCGCGCGACACGCCATGCATATGCGTTTCCGCCGTGGTTTTGAGCGTTCCATGGAATGGCTGATTGCCGGAACAAGAGGAGGCCCGACAAGAGCGTGCATTCTGCTTGCCCTTGTTGACAATCCCTTGAATGCCAACAGGCTTTCAACCACGCTGAAACTGGACTACAAAACGGTTTTGCATCACTTGGAAAAACTGCGCAAGGACAACCTGGTAGTGTTAAGGGAACACAAGTATGGAGGCGTTTACGCAGTCACGCTTTTACCCGAACAAGTGGAAGCCCTTAAACGCGTATGCACGCGATTCGGGCAAAACCTTTTAAGGCCCCCTGAAAAGGAAGGATAAGTATGCTGGAAATGGATGTAACCGTTGCACTGGAAATTCTAAACGTGGTATTGCTCGTTGGACTGCTTTACGTTTTCATGCAAAACTACCGTTCCATGAAAACCCATTTTGGCCTGGGCCTTATTCTTTTTGCAGGCATCCTGTTGCTCCAGAACCTTGCAGCGCTGGGCTTCCACTGGTTCATGGTGGCCTATTACACAAAAGAAGTCGCATTCCACGCACTCGCACTCAAAGCCCTTGAATCTGCGGCGTTGATTGTACTGTCATGGATTACCTGGAAAGCCTGAAATCACGCATCCATACAATCCCATAAAAAAAATTCACAATCCTCCAAGGCCGTGAACGTGACTTCGCTTTCATTCTCTCCGCGTGCCGTGTCTTGTTTTTCAAGAACTTCCAACTGACCCGAGTTCCCCTGCACACTGACTTTTCCTTTTATAATAAATAAAAACAATTTTCTTTTTTTCTGGACCGCATGAGACACGCTTTTTTTGGCTTTCAAGGAAGAAATGAAGAAATACGCGTCCTGGTTAATCTCCAACGAGCCTTGAACACTTCCATTGCTTACTGCGCACAACAGCTTATTCACGCGATTTTTTTCTGAAAATTTCTTTTGGCCCCAGCTCGGAGGCAAGCCTCTTATGCGCGGTATTACCCACATTTGAACCAGGTGCAATTCCTTTTTTTTCGATGCATTGTGTTCTGAATGAATGATTTCAGTGCCCGCGCTCATGACCTGCACTTCGCCTGCATGAATGATTCCTTTATTTCCCAAACTGTCTTCATGGGCCAATTTACCATCAAGCACGTATGTCACGATTTCCATGTCCCGGTGAGAATGCATCGGAAAACCCGATGCAGGTTGAATGACATCATCGTTGAACACGCGCAACGCGCCCCAATTCATGTTGCGTGGGTCATGGTAATGGTCAAAAGAGAAATGCCAGTAACTGGACAGCCATTCGTTTTGCGAATGAAAGTGTTCATGCGCGCGCTTCACGTAAAACATGGGTAAACATTTAATTACATCAAACGGGTCTTAAAACGCATGGCCGTGCAGAAATTCGATTTAATTGTCATCGGCGCCGGAAGCGGATTGAATGTTGCAGCAGAAGCATTGGAACGCGGATGGAAAGTGGCAGTGATTGAAAACGGCCCCATGGGGGGTACATGTCTGAACAGGGGGTGCATTCCGTCCAAAATGCTCATTCACCATGCAGACGTGGCGCAAACCATTCGCGACTCCCAGCGTTTTCACATTAAGTCAAAAATTGCACGCATTGACTTCAAAAAAATCGTGCGCGAAGTGAATTCCCACGTAGACGAAGAAGCCGCAGGCATTCTTGCAGGATGGAAAAACGCTTCCAATGGAAAAGTATTCCAAGCCACTGCGCGTTTTACAGGAGGAAGGACTCTTCAGGCAGGCAGTGCCATCATTCAAGGAAAGAACATTGTGATTGCCGCAGGATGCAGGCCTTCCATTCCCCCAATTCCAGGGCTTGCAGGCACGCCTTTTCTCACAAGCGATGACGCGCTGCGCCTGGAAAAACAGCCCAAGACCATGGCCATTCTGGGAGGCGGGTATATTGCGGCTGAACTTGCGCATTTTTTTGGCGCGCTTGGAACAAAGGTAACCATCATTCAACGCAACCGCTTGCTTGTGCCGGATGAAGACGAAGAAGTTGCGCAAGCGTTCACAAAGGAATTCTCCAAACGCTATGCAGTGCATTTGGAGCACGTAATAGAGAAAGTGGCATACAAGAATAAAGCCTTCACGCTATCCATTGCAAAAAAAGAAGGCGGCGGAAAAAAGACCATTAAAGCAGACCAGCTTCTCATTGCCACAGGGCGCATTCCCAATTCAGACTGGCTGCATGTAAAGGAAGCCGGGGTTGAAGTGAACGAGCACGGCTTTGTTAAAACCAATCCATTCCTGGAAACCACGGCTCCAAATGTCTGGGCGTTGGGGGACATTGTGGGCAATTACATGTTCAAGCATTCCGCGAATTACGAGGCAGAAATAGTTGCCAACAACCTGTTTCACGCTGAACACAAGAGATCCGTTGATTATACTGCAATGCCCCATGCCGTGTTTTCAAATCCCCCCATGGCAGGCGTTGGAAAAACCGAGCAGGAGCTCAAAGCTGAAAATACGCATTACTCCAAGGCCGTGTACCCTTATGCGCACACCGGAATGGGCGGCGCGCTCAAAGATTCAACGGGTTTTGTGAAAGTGCTTGCAGAACCAGAAACAGGAAAAGTGTTGGGGTGCCACATTCTTGGATACGAAGCCCCAACGTTATTGCACGAGGTTCTTGTGCTCATGCGCAACCATCCCAATCCTGTTCAGGCCATGCAGAACACGATTTTCATCCACCCCGCGCTTTCAGAAGTGGTGCAACGCGCATTCTATCAGGTGTAAGCCGCGCATGCGGATTTGGGAAAAACCTTTTAAAGACCGTTTTTCGCAATTACAAATCGTTTAAACCGTTTAATTAGGAGTGGGAGGCAGAAGGGTATGTTCAAAATGCTGATGGTTTTTGGTTTGATTTCAAGTTTGGCGCTTGCAGGATGCGTTTCCACGCAAACCCAGGCAGGAGACACTGTTCAGCCGGATGGAACAATCGCCAAAGCCGATGGCACCCTGGTAAAGCCGGACGGGACGATGATTAAGCCGGATGGAACCATGGTCAAACCAGACGGCACCATGATTGGGCCTGATGGGAAAATGGTTGACACGGGAAGCGGAATTGCAGGTGTGCAAGGCGTTCCCTATGTTCCATTCACCCAGGCTGCATATGACCAGGCCAAGGCCCAGAGCAAAGTTATTTTCCTGGAATTTTACGCGAACTGGTGTCCTACATGCAAAGTGCAGGAACCCATTTTGGAAGACGCCTTTGCAACTGCCTCATTTGACAATGCGACTGCATTCCGCGTGAACTACAATGATACTGAAACAGATGCCGACGAGCAAAACCTGGCCAAACAGTTCGGGGTCATATACCAGCACACGCACATTATATTGGATGCGCAAGGCAGCGTGGCCAAAAAGTCGCAGGAAATGTGGGACAAGCAAGCGGTTCTGGCTGAGCTGGGCACGGTAGCAGGCGCGTGAAAGGAAAATGGCTGAAGTAACCTTGGTGTTTGCGTTCATTGCAGGACTTGTTTCTTTTTTAAGTCCATGCGTGCTTCCCCTGGTCCCGGCATTCCTAACGTTTCTTGCCGGAACAACCCTGGATGAGGCAAAAGAAAATTTTTCCCATGCGCGTGTTAAAATATTCTTGAGCAGCGTGTTTTTTGTCCTTGGCTTCTCCATTGTTTTTTCAGTGTTGGGCGTGCTCCTCCAAAGCGTGCTGTCAAGTGTTGCCTATGATGTTAGAACGTATTTGGGGTATGTGGGGGGCATTCTCATCATTTTCTTTGGACTCGTGTTGATGGGCATTATCAAAATCCCGGCCCTCATGGGCGAGCACACGTTCAAAGTCAAATCCGACAGAGCATCATACTTTACTTCTTTTCTTTTTGGAGCTGCATTCGCGGCAGGGTGGACGCCCTGCGTGGGCGCGGTATTGGGTGGAATTCTAACCCTTGCAGTGACAAACCCTCAAACAGCGTTTCCGCTTATGGTAACCTATTCCCTTGGTTTGGGCGTGCCCTTTTTACTGGTTGGACTTTTTGTATCCCAGTCAAAGCAAGCCATTAATGCGATTACCCCGCACTTAAAATGGTTGAACATTGTGTTTGGCATCGTCCTCATTATTTTGGGCATATTGGTGTTCACCAACACGCTTTCCCTGGTGGCCAACCTGGGCTTTTTGAATGACTTGCTGTTAAAGTGATGCGCATGGAATTCAAGCCCAACAATCCAGTGCAGGTGGGCCTGTTATTGCTCCTGATTATAGGGGGAATTCTTTTCCTGGAATCCACCAAGGCAAAACCGTTGGGGAATGAAAACACCCAAAAAACGCTTGCTGAAAGTGAAAGCGCAAAAAGATTGCTTTACCCTTCAGCGCCGGAACTGCAGAACATTGCAGGGTACGTTAATGTTCCCCACGGATTTTCTCTTTCGGATGTAAAAGGCAAAGTTATTCTGGTGGATTTTTGGACGTATTCCTGCATTAACTGCATTCGCACGCTGCCCTATTTGAAGGCTTGGCACGAACAGTATGCAGACAAGGGCCTTGTAATTGTTGGCGTGCACACTCCGGAGTTTGCATTTGAAGAAGAATATGAGAACGTGAAGGCTGCCGTGGAAAAGCAGGGCATTGAATATGCAGTGGTCTTGGACAACGAGTATGCCACCTGGAGAGCCTACAAAAACCAGTACTGGCCGCGCAAATATCTTGTTGATGCAGATGGGTTCATACGTTACGACCACATTGGAGAAGGGGGCTATGAGGAAACAGAAAAAATGATTCAAAAACTCCTGACTGAACGCGATGAAAAGCTAAGTCTTGAAGGCATTGCTTCGGAGGAGATTAATGCTGCCACAGAGTTCTCAAAAATAGGAACGCCTGAAATTTACCTGGGATACGATTTTGCGCGCGCGCCATTGGGAAATGCGGAAGGGTTTCAACCCAATGAAATTGTTGTTTATGCGTTGCCTTCCAGCGTTGAAAAAAACCGTGTGTACTTGGAAGGAACTTGGGAAAACCATTCAGACCACGTGCGCCTGGCCTCAGATACCGGGAAAATTGTACTCAAATATGAAGCGAAGAGCGTGAACATAGTGGCAGGAGGAACTGCACAGGTTGAAGTGGAACCGGGCCAAAGCCCAGGCATAAACGCTTTGGGAACGGATGCACAAAACGTAAACGGAAAAGCCGTTGTGCAGGTGGCAGGCCAAAAACTTTACAACGTTGTAAGCGACTCAGATTATTTTGAAAAAACGCTTACCCTGCACGTGAATGGAAAAGGGTTTGAATTGTACACGTTCACGTTCGGTTAAAGGATTACTTTTTTCTAATGCCTAATGTGCGTTCGAGTGCGCGAATATGGGCGCTTGCCATACTAATGGCACTTTTTAACTGTCTTTTATTCACTTTGACCAGTGGAAATCCGATGAGGGACAGCGTTTTCATGTACTGCACGAGAAGGGTATTTAGGGCCTTGTAATAGGAGAGCCTGTTTTCGAGCACGTTGCGTTTAAGTTCGGGCGACACGCGGCCGTACACGTTTCGTTCAAGTTCAAATTCTTCCTGTGCTTCCGTCAGTGCCGTGCGTGAATTTTTCATTTCCGTTTTCAGCCGGTTTATGGTTTTTTCCTCTTCTTGTGGGAGTTCAGGGTGTTCTTGTAGAATGTCTACCCGCGTCATTGCACGGACATAGGTTTTGTATTTTCTGCTCCAGTCCAACGCTGTTGCCGCTTCTTCGGGTTCGATGTTCCGGATCAGCGCCTCTTTTACGCGCTGAGGCATTTTTTCATCATAATGAATGAACTGCTTTTTTGAATCCAGGCGCTTCATGCGCGCCTGGTACAGCAATTTTAGAGTAGTATAATACCTTGCAATCTTTTCATTTAATCCAAGTATGTCTTTTATTGTTTTTGGCTGAACGTTGAACGCAGGGAGTTGTTTTTTTAATTCTGCGGCATGCCTTTCAAGCCATTTGATCTCCGCTTCCTTGCGTTCGATAAACGCAGGATGAAATTTTCCATACCTTTTTCGGATTTCTTCGCGATAATATGCAGACCGGAACGGTCTCATTTTAGGGTAGCCGCTTGGGTCTTTTCTTGCATGCAGGGGGCGCGTACGCCTTCCTTTTGCATTGAACCATTCCATGGCTTCACCAGGCGCAAGCATGCGGTACTGGCTTCCTTCCAATTTCCACAAGCGGTTGCCCCAGGCCTGTTTCAAAATATCCTGGGGCGTGTGAATATCTCTCATTTTTCGCCGCACGTGCCTGGTGAGCTCTTCTGTACTCATTCTTGAGACCGGTTTTGAAGGTCTTTTCCTGGATGGCATGCACTACAATCTTTTATGAGACTATAAAACATAGTGGTCGGAATGCAGGTCTTTGGACGTTTTTTTACGTGAGAACCCTGTTCAAGGATGCTTTGCGCACGCACTCAAGCGCGGCATTCCTGACTTCCTGCGTACTTTTTGCCTGGGTGATGCGCATGCGCGCGCCTTTTGCATGGGGTAAACCGCTTATCATGCCACTCACTTGGGCTTTAATGTCCACCAAACCCGTAAACGGGTACTTTTGGATTAATTCAAAGTAGCGTTCAAGGATGCGCACGCGTGACGGCAGGGGTTTTTTCCCAACCTCTGAAAAAATGCCCGGGTTGTTCCATGCGGCTCTGCCAATCATTGCAATGTCGCAGTACCCCTTGTCGAGTTTTTCCTGGGCTTCAGGTGCACTGTGAATGTCTCCGTTTCCAATCACGGGCACTGCGGCTAACGCCTTTATTTTGCGGATGTACTCCCAATCCGCTTGGCCTGAATACCCTTGAAGGGCCGTGCGCGCGTGAACGGCCAACCCTTGGATGCCTGCGCGTATTACCCGTTCAACGAATTCATGCAATACTGGTTTGTCCCAGCCCATCCTGAATTTGCATGTAACGGGTTTGTGCGTGCACTCCACTGCCGTTTTTACAAGTGCGACAAGCTTTGCAGGCTCCTTTAACAGGTATGCTCCGCACCCGCCTCCTGCTATTTTTTGGGAAGGGCATCCAAAATTCAAGTCAATGAGGTCAAAGTCTTTTTCAACAAATTCAATGGCTTCCACTAAATCTTTTTCATTTGCTGAAAATAATTGTACTGCCCGGGGCGTTTCCTCTGAAGCCGTTTTTATGCGGTCAAAGACCTTGCATTCCGCACGGCCTTTGTTTCGCACAATGGCAGCGGCGCATGCGAACTCCGTGAATGTAAGCCCTGCACCAAGCTCATTGCACAAAATGCGGAATGGCAACGTGGAAATGCCGCTCATGGGGGCGAGTACTGCACGGCTTTTCAAGCGGAGGCCCGCATAATCCGGAGAAAGCATCTTCAATTCATTCTTCCAATTGGGCGTTTTTTTAAAGTTTTTGGTCGGATTTGGATTTGGGCCACCGCAGTTTTCCAGGCCACTGCCTGCGATCCGTTTTACTTGGAAATGCTTTCTTGAGGCCAAATGTGATTTCAAGACGGTAAACTGGAGGTGCTTGTTTTCCTTCTTTTAACATGAATTCAACATCTTTTCTCATGGCATACGTTTTTTTCATTTCCCGGGGCCGGGTCAAGGGCCTCCGCCACCGGGTCTTATACCCTTCCCTTTCAGCCGTCACTTCCATCATTTTCAACGTTCTTTCTGAGTCAGAAGTAATGTAAAACTTGCCATTGGGAAACAGCACACGGGGAAGAAGTTTCAAGACTTCTTTGAACACCGGCGCATCCTTTTCTTTTTGCCCAATCCAATCTTCAGTCCAAGGATACGGCCAGTCCATGTTAATGTGACGTGCACGCCAAAAACGCGAAATCATGTACTTCAATGCCTCTGGATAATTTTTTGGGTATACGCGAATTCCAGAGGCGTGAAGTTTTTCCGGAACTTTCTTATCCAAATAGGGGGTCTGCTTTCCGCGAACAGGCCGATAACCAATATCGACAGCGGCATACCTTCTTCCAGGAAACCGCGCGCGTTGCCTCAACAGATATTCTCCAAACCCGCTGCCCAGGTCAATGGTTTGGAAAACGTTTTGAGGGGTTGCGCCATGAAATGGGTGCTTGGTGCCGCGGGACATGCAATTCATAAAGGCAGTATAGTTATTAAAAGATGTTGACCGTAATACTAAAAAAAGAAGTCGAAGGGGTGTTCGTGGACCAGTTCTATTCTTTCAATAGCGTGCTTTTTCCTTCGCGCATCATGAATGCCTCCGGCCCGTTGTGCACGTGGGAACAGGAACTCAATGCGCTGGGAGAAAGCGCGAGCGGCGCCATCGTGCTGAAAACCACTACCTTTGAACCGCGTGCAGGAAATGACCGTCCAAAGTACTTTGAAAACGAGTGGGGGTCCATTAACAGCAATGGGTTGGAAAATTTGGGGTACAAAAAGTACTGTGAACTCATTCCAAAACTCAAGCGTTTCAACAAACCCGTTATTTCCAGCCTTTCAGGGTTTTCACTGGAAGAATTTACAACCATGGTAGGCGCGCTGGACCAGGCAGGCGCGGACATTCTTGAAATCAACCTGTCCTGCCCCAACATTGCAGGAAAACCCCAGGTTGCATATGACTTTGAAATGTCCGAAAAATACCTGCACACTATTCGTTCAACAACAGAAAAGCCCTTGTGGGTCAAACTGCCCCCTTACTTTGAAACCATTCACCGCCAGGAAATGGCGCGCATTTTATTGAAAAATGAAGTGAATGGAGTTACGCTCATCAACTCGCTTGGAAACGCGCTCATCGTCGACCCCGAAAAAGAACAAGCAGTCATAAAACCCAAGCAAGGCCTTGGGGGTGTGGGAGGAAAATATGTTAAACCGGTTGCACTGGGAAATGTTTTCACATTCTCCCAGGAACTTGAAAATAAGATTCCAGTTATCGGAGTTGGGGGCATTTACACGGGCATGGACGCGTTTGAATTCTTTTTGTGCGGCGCTCAACTTGTACAAATCGGCACTGCATACAAAAGCCAGGGTCCAGGAATCTTTGCGCGCGTGCAAGGCGAGTTGAATGAACTGCTCCAGCGAAAGAATTACGCGCGCATCGAGGACGCGATTGGAAAACTCAAAGTTGTTGAAGGTGAAGAATACGGGTTTGGTGCTTGAAAACGCGCGCGTGTACACGCAAGGAAAAATGCGCAGGCAGGCCTTGTACGTGGATACGCATGTACGCTCAGAGCCAGCAAAAAATGCAGAGTCCATGGACTGCAAAGGCATGTGGGTACTGCCAGGATTCATTGATGCACACGTCCACTTCCGTGTTCCAGGGGCAGAACACAAAGAGGATTGGAAAACAGGCAGCATGGCAGCCGCGCACGGAGGCATTACAACTGTTATGGACATGCCCAACACCCATCCAAGCACTACAAGCCTTGCAGGATGGGAACAAAAGCGCGCGGTTGCACAACGTGATTCTGTGGTGAACTATGCCCTTCACTTTGGCGCGGCCAAGGACAACTTCGAGGAAGCATTAAAAGTGCCCGGCCTTCATTCAATCAAAATGTACATGGGCTCCAGCACAGGAAACCTGTTGGTGGACTCTGAACCCTTATGGGAAAAATGGTTTGAATTATGCCAACGCAATAATTTGGTGTTGGTGGTGCACGCAGAATACGAAGCGCTAATTCAAGACCATTCCAAATCATTCACGGAAAACCATGCACGCGTGCACTCCAAAATACGGGATTCGGAAGTGGAAACCACTGCATTGGAAAAAGCGTTGGCCCTGCAGGCGCGCATGGGAACAAAACTACACGTAGCACACGTATCCTCCAAGGAAGGCCTTGGCCTTGTACGGGAAGCCAAATCCAATGGCCGGCAAGTCACGTGCGAAGTGTGCCCGCACCACTTGTTTTTAACTGAAAAGGACACTGAACGATTGGGCAATTTAGCCAAAATGAACCCGTCGCTTAAGGGCAAAGAAGACGTTAAAGCCTTGTGGAAGGGCTTGCGGGATGGAACCATTGACTGCGTGGCCACCGACCATGCGCCGCATACACTGGAAGAAAAATCAAAGCCCTACAGCGAAGCCCCTTCAGGGGTTCCAGGCGTTGAAACCATGCTCCCCCTGCTGTTAAATGCCGTGCATGAGGAAAAAATTTCCCTTGAACGCGTGGTGCAATGCGCTTCCAAAAACCCTGCACGCATTTTTGGTTTCGAGAAAAAAGGGGCATTAGAAGAGGGTTGTGCAGCCGATGCAGGGATTGTCAACCCAAAGAAAAAATGGACGGTGATGGGAGCGCAGTTTTACTCAAAATCAAAGTGGACGCCCTTTGAAGGCTTTAAACTCACAGGCGCAGTAACGCGCACTTTTGTGAATGGAAAGGAGGTATTCCATGACTGAAAAGAGTCCCTTGTGCATGGACTTGTTTGAATGCGGCGCAGTAAAATTCGGGGTCTTTACGCTCAAATCAGGGTTGAAAAGCCCCATTTACATTGACCTGCGCCCCATTGTATCTCACCCAAAAATCCTCAAGCGTGTGGCCCGTGAATTAAAAGAAATCGCCCAGCCCCTGGAATTCGACCGCGTGGCAGGAATCCCTTATGCAGCCATCCCCATTGCCACTGCATTAAGCCTTGAAACAAATTGGCCCATGATTTACACGCGCAAGGAAATAAAGGAATACGGGACCAGAAAGCAAATTGAAGGCGAGTTCAAGGAAGGCGAAACCGTTCTGGTAGTGGACGATCTTATTACCACGGGTTCAAGCAAGTTTGATGTCATTCAGCCCCTGCAGGAAGCAGGACTCCTGGTGAAAGACATTGCAGTCCTCATTGACCGCGAGCAGGGGGGCAAAGAAGAACTTGCAAAGAAGGACCTTAAACTCCACGCGGTTTTAACCATCAGCGAACTCTTGGAAACGCTTTATGAAGATGAAAAAATAACCCCCCACCAATACGCGGACATCAAAACATATTTTTCAAATCCAGAGAAATGGGGTGTTTACAAATGAATTACATTCAATTCCTGCGCGAAACAGCAGTGGAACGCCAAACCATTTCCTGTTTGGGCATGGACCCGCAAATTGAAAGGATCCCCATCCAAGGAAAGTCGGTAGAATCTGCAATTGTGGAATTTTACACGGACATTCTTGAGGCATGTATCGCAGAAGGCGTTTGGCCGGCTGCGTGCAAGCCCCAATATGCCTTTTATGCCCAGTATGGTTTTGAAGGACTGCGTGCACTCAAGCGCGTGTGCGAACTCGTAAAATCCAAAAAGCTTCCGCTCATCCTTGATGCCAAGCGCGGAGACATTGGAAGCACTTCAGAAGCGTATGCGCGTGAATGCTTTGCATTTTGGGGAGTGGACTGCGTGACTGTAAACCCGTACATGGGAACGGACGCCATTCAGCCATTCGTTAAATGGTGCGAGCAAAAAGGCAAGGGAATTTATGTGCTTGCACGAACCTCCAATCCGAGTTCTGTGGAACTCCAGAACCTCCTTGTCGGATCGGAAACCGTTTACGAAAAAGTAGGAAGAAAAATACTTGAATGGGGTTACAATGCGCATGGAAACGTGGGGGCCGTGGTGGGGGCGCCCAGCATTCCGGAACTGGAAAGAATTCACGCGCTTTTCACTTCAGGCCACCAGCCCATTCCCTACCTTATCCCGGGAGTTGGCGGCCAGGGTGGAAGCGCGGCCAGTGTTATGAACGCGCTTCGCGTGAAAGGCGAGCTTGGAATACACCGCATCAACAGTTCTTCAGCTATCAACTATGCATTTGAGAAAACAGGTTCAAGCGATTACGCGGGCGCTGCCGTAAAAGCCTTGAAGGCGTTAAACGATGAAATTGGAATGAAGTTGACATAATCCGGCCTTTTTGAAAAAGGCCGGTGAAAAAGCCTTTTTGCTTTTGGCAAAAAGCCCTGGGAAAAAGGCGAGGTATTGCGTTTCAATACCCCCTTTGATGTCATGCCCTTTTATGGCGCACTTTCCTCAATGGGGATACTCCCTTCCTTTAGGCAGGGGAGAATGTCATTTGTCTTGCACTAAATATTTTTTGTACTGGTTTATGTAAACCTGGCAAAGGTATTTTATGAATGGTTTTTCTCTTTTCTTTGCGTCAACTTCTTTCAAAACCATATAGTACAGCATTTTTTCTGAATTGTAAATATTCAGTAGCGGGTGATTGTTTTTGAAAAGAATGTGGTTCATAAGCAATCTTGAAATTCTGCCATTACCATCCATGAACGGGTGAATTCTGACGATTTTTAAGTGCACCAATCCAGCCAATTCAAACGGGTGCAAAATTTTTTCCGCTTGTTTGAACCATGAAAAAAATGCGTCCAATTCAGTTGGAACCTTTTCCGGCCTTGGCGGCAGATAATTGCCAACAATATTTTGTTTTGTCCTTATTTTTCCAGCTTCCGGGTGGACTTCTTTCATTTCAATTGAATGCAGTTTGAGCAAAAGGTTTTTGTCAAATTCCCCCTTGTAATCAAATAGAAAGTCAATGCATTCTTTCATGTTTTTCACTTCTTTTATGTCCCTTTTTGCATATTCTTCCTCTGGTTTTTTCCCTTCTAAGATGTGTTTGGTGTCCTCGTAGCTCACAGGAACGCCTTCTATTGCATTTGTGTTGTAAATGAAGCTTATGATTTGCTCTTTTTCTGTTTTCCACAGGCTTTTTCCGGTTTTGTGTTTTTTCAAATAGCCTTCTTTCAGCAATTCAATTATTTTCATTTGCTTTAGGGTCAGCAGCCTCTTAATCGGCTGGATAAGCTCAATTTCTTTTGCGGCTTCCGGCAGGTTCTTCAAATCAGTTCCGATATATTTTCTTATTTTTTTCCACTTATCTTTGGACACTCGCACGTTCTTCGACAGGTAAAAATACTCTTTACCGCCGACCTTTTTCTTTTCAATATAGGCCATAGGACAATTGGGGAGCACAAAGATTAAAAACCTATTTTAGGGGGCACATTTAAGAAAAAATTTTTTTTGGGCTGTTTGGGGACGGCCACCAAGTAAGTATTATGCAAATTTGCCGGCCCTACCGGCAATATAAAAAAACGTGTAATTGCCGGCCGTTGCGGTTTTTGGCCGTTTTTATTTTAACAAGGGTCCAAGCGTTAAGCCGAAGACTTTCTTACTCCAACTTTTCCAAAAACACTTCCGCATTCTTCAAGTCTTCCGGATAGCCTATGGGAAGCCATGCGTCTGCAATGGCCACGTGCACGGGCCATTTTTGGGCCATTAAATGAATGGCCTCCGGCACATAACATTCTCCGTTCTCACTTATTTTTGGAGCAAAATCGAACAATTCTTTTCCCAGCACGGCAGGACCGCAGTACACGTAATTGGATTTCGGGATTTTTGGTTTTTCAATCAGTTCTTTGAGCGTTCCATCCGCGTTCAATTCCACGGTGCCAAACCGTTCGGGGTGTTTGGAATGCGCGGTCAAAATGCACATGCCTTTTTTTTCCACGCATCGTTCAAAACTTTTGGGTCCAAAAAGATCATCTGCAAAAAGCATGAGAAAATGCTCTTCGTCCAGCAAAGGCCTGCACAATTCAAGGGCCCGGAAGGTGCCATTCTTGACCGGCTGGTGAACGTATTGAATGTTCTTGCCGTCAAATCTTGCACCAAAGTGTGAGCGTATTTTCTCCCCCAAATACCCTTCAACGATGACCACTTCATCAATGGATTTTGGGAGCAATTCAAGCGTGTACTCCAGCAATGCTTTGCCGTTTACTTCCAGCAAAGGCTTTGGCGTGTTCAGCGTGAGCGGGCGCATGCGCACGCCCTCTCCGGCTGCGAGCACAACGGCTTTCATAAAAACAACATCAAAAAAGGTCTTTTTTAAGATTGTGGTGCGTTGGTGCAATTCACGCAAGCGTTCACGCCTTTACTGTTTTCGGGTTGCATACCATGCAGCCCCTAATAAGAGGGCGATCAATACAACGATTCCCGCAAGAACTCCCACCGATTCAAAGGCAATATTGCCAGTGTTGTCTAAGGGGTTTCCGCTGGTTGAGGGGACTTGGGGGTTTTCAACATCCTTGCCATTCCCGGCAGCGCTCGCCTCATACAAAGGCTCCACGTAAATGATTTCAGGTTCTTCAATCAATTGTGCAGCAATTTCCTTTTCGGTACCTGGTGCAACCTGCGCATGGGCAATCTTCAAATCCTCAATCCACGAGTCATCGTCTTCGCACTTTTGCGTGCTCACAGGGCTTTGGCCGGGCCCGCCATAAGACTCTGTAACGCACCTGCTTTCAATCAAAATGCTTAAACCATGTTTTTGCAGTACTTCTTCAGCCTGGGCGCGGGTTACATTTTCAGCAAAAGAAACTACAATGGTGCCGGGAACTGCGCTTGGAGAATCAAACGCGTTCAACATGGAGTTTTGTGCCACCCCCAAGGGAACGGCAAGCAGGACTGCGCTCAAAATTAAAAACCATTTAATGGAGTGCATAATTAACGCCTACACAACTCCTTTTTAATTCCATGCAATTGGCCAACCGCCGGGCTTGGGTTTTTTTCCAGCATTACCCCAGCACGCGCGCAATATCAATAAACCCCAGTACAATAAGAATACTCACAATTAAGGGTTGATGGGCAAGGTAAATGGGCAGGGACTTGCGTCCAACGAATGCCAAGAACTGTACAAACCCATTCCCTTTTTGCCACCCCAATCCATTAACAGGCTTTCCCAGGGGGTAAAATGCATGCCCAATGCTCATTCCAAGAAGGAAAACCCCAAACCAGGGAATCAAAGGCACGTAATCAAACGATTGCACGTGCACAGGCAATACAACCGGAACAAACGGAAGCAGGCCCTGCATGAAGGGCGGGTAAAAAAGAATGCCGCTTCCGGTAACCAGCAAACCCAACGCCAAGGTCAAGCGTGGGCGGAAAAGAAAGGGAATGGACAAAACAATGGACGTTCCAATTAAATGGAGTATTCCAAAGAAAATTGTGCGCGATGGAAATGCGAGAAAGGTGAATGCAGTAATTGTCATTCCGAGCAAAAAAATGAACGTGCCACGAACGGCAATGCCCCTCCATCCGCGCCCATTGGCACGCTGTTTGTTTGCATGCAATGTAATTGAAACGCCTGCAAGGCCCACAAACACTGCCGCGGTTGCGCGCGCAAAGTAAAACCAAAAACCCGCGTAAAAACCCGGAATGGACTGCACGAAAAAATTCCAGTCAAATAAGAAATGGTACACGATCATGCAAAGCACTGCAATGCCGCGCGCCAAGTCTATTTCCAAAAAACGGGGCATGCGCATAAAAAGGCATTTCGTCAGTTAAACAGTACTCTTCCCGGCGTTCAACCACTGCCATTTAAACAATGAACGCTTTTTTTTCTATGCATGCCTGCCCGCATTCTGGATGGCACTGCCTTGGCATTAACCCTCAAGGAACGCGTAAAACAGGAAGTGCGCGCGCTGAATGAAAAAGGCATTTTTCCAGGGCTTGGAGCAGTATTGGTGGGAGAGAATCCGGCATCCAACGTGTATGTTTCGCGCAAAGAAGCCGCGTGCAAGGAAGTGGGCATTCAAAGCAAAAAAGTTCTATTGCCTGAAAATGTTTCAGAACAGGAGTTGCTTGAGGCAGTTGCAAAACTGAATGCCGACCCACGTGTTCATGGCATTCTGGTCCAACTGCCTTTGCCCGCGCACATTAACGGGCACAAAATCATGCAATCCATTTTGCCTGAAAAAGACGTGGACGGGTTGCATGCGTACAATCAAGCGCAATTGTACGCGGGAAAGAACGCGCTCGTTCCGTGCACGCCCCAGGGAATCCTGCACTTGATTCATGAAACCAAAATACCCTTGCAGGGAAAGCACGCTGTTGTACTTGGAAGAAGCCTCATCGTGGGCAAGCCAACGGCCATGCTCTTATTGCAGGAAAACGCCACGGTGGCCATCTGTCATTCCAAAACCCCTGATTTGCGCGCGTACACGTGCCAAGCCGATGTTTTAATTGCAGCCATTGGAAAACCCCGCTTCATCACCCGGGACATGGTCAAACCAGGCGCCATTGTAATTGATGTGGGCATTACGCGTTCGCCTGAAAACAAGCTCATGGGAGACGTTGACTTTGAACGCGTAAAAGAAGTTGCAGGATTCATTACTCCGGTTCCAGGGGGCGTAGGGCCCATGACGGTTGCATGCCTGATGGAGAACACGCTTCTTGCATGCAAAAACCAAACCCTCTTGCAAAAGCCTTCGCGTAAAATAGTGATTGGAGTGGCGGGCAGTACAAAAGGCACGGACATGCAGGCCCTTATTGATGGTATTGAATCCAAGTCCTTGAATGCCCAAATTGGACTGGTGTGCTCGGACAAACAGGACGCATATATTTTAGAACGCGCGCGAAAACACGCATTGCCCGCTGAATTCCTGAATCCCAAGGCATTTTCCTCGCGCGAGGCCTTTGACATGGAAATGGCGCAAAGGTTGCGCGCGGCCCGCGTGGAAATAGTGCTCCTCATAGGCTACAAGCGCATCGTGTCCAAGCCTCTTCTAGACGCTTTTCCCAACCGCGTATGGAATATTCATCCCTCCCTGTTGCCGGCCTTTAATGGAAAATTTGATGCGGACGTGCACCAGGAAGTGCTGAATGCAGGCGTAAAACTAACCGGGGCTACCCTGCACATTGTCACAGAGGACGTGGACAAAGGGCCCATATTATTGCAGCAGGCCGTTCAAATTGAAGAAAACGAATCCGTTGACTCCCTGAAACAAAAAGTACAGGCCGCGGAAATGGAAATGCTTGTGCGCGCCATACGAGAATACAGTCAGGGCACGCTTGCCCCATTCAAACAGGAATCACCGGCCATGGAACGCATTCAATCGGAGGCATTACAATGACAAGCAATTTTAATTCAAGGTTTTCAATTCCCCTGCAACAATCGGATAACGCGGTTTACGCATGCATTCAAAAGGAATTTGAACGCCAGCAGGAAGTATTGGAACTCATTCCATCCGAAAGCCTTCCATCCAAAGCGGTTTTGGAAGCCCTGGGCAGCGTGCTCAACAACAAGTACTCCGAAGGATATCCGGGAAAACGGTATTATGGGGGCAACCACGTCATTGACCAAGTGGAAAGCATTGCCATTGAACGGTGCAAGCAATTGTTTGGATGCGAGTATGCAAACGTTCAACCTTATTCAGGAAGCCCGGCCAATGCCGCTGTGTATTTGTCCGTTCTGAATTATGGGGACAAATTCATGGGCATGAACCTTGCCCATGGCGGGCATTTAACGCACGGGCACAAGCTCAACTTTAGCGGAAAAAGTTATTCCATTGTGTCTTATGGAGTGGACAAGGAAACCGAGCGCTTGGACTATGATGCAATAAAAAGGCTTGCCCTGCAGGAAAAGCCAAAAATCATTGTCTCAGGGTCTTCCGCATACCCAAGGGAAATTGATTTCAAGGCGTTTGCAGAAATCGCCCAGGAAGTGGGCGCGGTTTCCATGAGCGACATTTCCCACATTGCAGGACTCATCGCGGGAAACGTGCACCCATCCCCTTTTCCCTTTACAGACATTGTGACTTCCACCACGCACAAAACGTTATGCGGGCCGCGCGGCGCTGTAATCATGGCGCGCGCGCAGTTCGGAGAAGCAATTGACAAGGCTGTTTTTCCAGGCATTCAGGGCGGCCCGCACAACCATCAAATCGCGGCCAAGGCCGTTGCATTCGGTGAGGCGTTGCGCCCAGAGTTCAAGGCATTTGCAGGTCAAATTGTGAAAAACGCCAAGGCCCTTGGCACTGGTTTAATGGAAGGCGGCCTGCGCCTGGTTTCAGGGGGAACAGACAATCACCTATGCCTCGTGGACCTTACTCAAACGCCCCTCACAGGAAAGGAAGCCGAGGCATTGCTGGACACGGTGAACATTACAGTGAACAAGAACATGATTCCCTTTGACCCGCGCAAACCCTTGGACCCTTCAGGGATTCGTGTGGGCACGCCCACGCTTACAGGACGCGGATTCAACGAAGAAGCGTGCAGGGAAGTAGGCCAATTGATTGCCAAAGCCGTATTCAATTCACAAGACGCTTCCCTGCTTGACCGCGTGCGCGCCGAAGTAAAAACCCTCACCCAGGCGCACCCCATTTACCCTATGTTGAAGGAAGAAAACGCACCCATTTAAACCCATTTCGCGTGTAAGCATGTTCATGCCAAACCCTGCCGGAAACTATCCTGGGAGGCAAATCTTTTTAGGGCGCCTTTCAAATGCACAATATGCATTTGCATACTTTGGCTCAGGGAGATCCCCTGCATCCCAGCAACGCTATGCCACTCCTTTTATTTCAGAAGAAAGCGCGATCAGAATCAAACCATTAAACGCCACGGAAACATTTGACCCGTTCAGGCACTATCAAGCCGTGCGCGTGAACAAGGAAACAGGCCTTGTAGTTGTTTCAAATTCCCAGGCGCCCAACGACCCCTTGTATGAAATGTACACGTTCTCTTCTCCTGAAGAAAAAAGAAGGGATTTGACTGCACGCGTGTTGGGAGTCATTGGCCCCGAATACGATAATCCTTCCAAACCCACTTCGCGTGTAACAGGCATTCTTTTTCCAACAACCGACCAATCGTTTGGCGCAGTCCTTGGCATTTCAGCCGCACGCGGTACAGGACACCAGCATCTTTTTGAACCGCGGGCAGGGGAAATGAAGTGGGTTTCAACGTACAATGGAAACGTGGAATACGAAAACTTTGACCCCCAAAAACTTGTGCGCGGGGAAACCATTTATGTTCCACGTGCAACAAATGCACGCGACCTTGCAAACGAAATTTACGACGCTTCCACATATGTGCACGAAAAATATGGAGAACTGCGCGTGTGGGCGCTTGCAGGCGTTCACACTGGGAACGGTCCTGGAGGATGGGACCTTTTCACGCGCAACCGTTTCAATCCTTGAAGGAGGAGATCTCAAATGACTTTGGCCATGGAAAAAAAACCAGACCCGCTTGCCACCAAGCATGCAGGCATGCACCCGGACGCATTGCACGTTAACGATGCACCCGTTTCCATTAAAGTCATGGACTTAAGGTATGGCACCAACCCCACGCAAACCGCTGCCTTGTATAACCCGCAATCCTTTTTGGGGAGCTTGAAGGAACTGCGCACGGGAAAAGGAGGACCTTCCCAAACCAATTACGAGGACATATTGTATGCAGCCATTTCCGTGGGATACTTTGATGCGCCCACCGTGGCCATCATGAAACACGAAAACCCGTCCGGTTTTGCCACGCAGTATGCACCCGAACACCTGAGTGAAACCTACCGAAAAGCCCGCGATGGGGATTTTCGCGCGGCATTCGGTGGAACCGTGTTCATGAACCGCGAAGTAGACATGAAAACCGCTGAAACCGTTACAGAACTTTTCACGGAAGTGCTGGTGGCCCCTGGATTCGGGGAAGGAGTGGTTGAGCGCTTCAAGGGAAGCATGCGCATTTTCCAATACAACGAACAGGCCTTTAACTCCATTCCACGTTACACGGGAGACACGGCACAACCCGAAATCAGGAGGCTCGTGGACGGGTCTATTATTCGGGCGGATCCATTACTGACTCCTATTCGCACGCTTAATGATTTGCAGGCACACATTGTTTCACAGCGCAGACCCGCTGAAAATGAGTTGCAGGACCTGCTTACCGGTTACCGCATACGCTTGCGGTCCAACTCCATTCGCCTTGTAAAAAACGGGTACACCACCGGGCTGGGAACCGGACAGCAGGACCGCATCATGTGCCTGGATGGAGCAGTGTACAAGAACAAGCGCTTGCAGGAGTTGGCGCAAAAAGAAAACCGCACGCGCATTGCAGATTATTCCATTGCAGGCTCCTGCCTGATCTCTGACGGGTTTTTTCCTTTCACAGATTCCATTGAATTGTGCGCCGAGCTCGGAATCAAGGCCGTTCTTGCCCCGCATGGCGGGCAAAACTTTGACAAGGTGCTTGCAAAAGCCAACGAACTTGGAATCGCGTTCGTGGACTTGCCGGGAGAATTAAGGTTCTTCGACCACCACTAAAAGCGTGCTTTTTTGCGCAAATACCTGCATGCTTTTTATTTGCCCTTGCCAATTATGCGTTCATGGTAAGCAAAGCCGTTCTTTACGGGGCCTTGGGGCTGGCCATCATCATAATCGCAGGATTGGTTTACTTTTACCAGCCATTCAGGTCAGGAGAGGGAAACCCGCTTACACTAAAACTGGGCCCGGGTGGGTGCCTGGACGAAAAAAGCTGTAAATCCTATTGTGAGGGAAACTTGCAGGAATGCATTGACTGGTGCACGAAAAACGAGCACGCGTTATGCGAAGCCATTGCAGGCGAATACCTGGGCGGGGTTGACGGGGGCGTCCAAGGCCAGGGCAAAAACGCCCAGGATGCACAATCTGCCGGGATTGACATTGGCAGTCTTTTGGGCCCAGGTGGCTGTTTGGGGGGAGCGGATTGCGTGGCGTATTGTGAAGGGAACCTGCAGGAATGCATTGAATGGTGTGAAACCCATGAGCATGCCCTGTGTGAAATCATAACAAACCAGTACTTGCCACCCGGGTAAAATGTTTAATTTATGGCGGGCCAAAAATGAAGAAAATCGCGCTTTTTGTTTTAACGTTCGTTGTCTTTTTAGGGTGCATTCAATCCGCTCAAAACAAGGGAAGTTTTACCGTGGAAGGCGGGAACCCAGTAGGCAGTCAACTTGATTCGGTCAACAAGAACAGTGCAACGCAGGTTTCCGATTCATTGGGAGAAAGCGCATACGAATGCGATCCCACTCCAAAGGAAAGGGAGTTTGACGTGGAAGCGTATTACACGGGCCCGCTCATTGATGCGCACCTGCACATGCCCGTGTTGTTCGCATTGCCCCCCCAACTGGAAGCCCTTTTGCCCTACGAAGACACGCCCGTGCTGGAAAAGGATGTAACGAGCGACGAAATCGTTTGCCTCCTTGAAAAAGAAGGCATTATCAAGGCCATTGGCTTTTACCCCGTGCTGGAAACCCTTGTTGTTCCAGCAATCAACCACATAAAGAAAATAGAGGAAAAACACCCTGGAAAAATCACTGCATTCTTCATGCCCCCGCCTCTTTTTACCCCCTTGTACAAGCCCGAAAAACTGGACGAAATTTTAACAGAATATCCAACTGTTTTCAGCGGTTATGGGGAACTTGCCACATACTACCCTATCTTCGATGGAACCTCTCCCAATGACCCTCAGTTTCTTGAAACCTATAAAGTCCTGGAAAAACACAACAAAATCGTCATGCTTCACCCAACTCCTGAAAACATGGACGCGCTTGAAAACGCCATCCAGCTGAACCCGAACGTTACTTTTCTCTTGCACGGAGACAACGTGGAAGACCAGGTCATACCCCTGCTCGAAAAACATGACAATGCGTATTATTCTTTGGACACCAGCCTTGTCAAAATATACGGGCCTTCCAGCGCAGAAGAGTTTAACACGGCATTGCGAAAAGAATTCCATGAACGCCTGAATGCAGTGATAGAAAAGTGGAAACCCATTATTGAAGCGCACCCGGACAAATTCATGTGGGGCACGGACCGGCTTGAAACATGGCATTTTGATCAAAACTTTGGAGGACTCCTTGAAGAATTTTCAAGGTCTTTTATTGGAAGCCTTGACAAGGAAGTGCAGGAAAAATTCGCGTACAAAAACGCTGAAGGAATACTGGAAGAGGGAACATGAAAACAAAAAACAGCAAAGTATTAAAGGTTCAATCGTTTGGATGGAAAGCGTATGGCCGTTGACTTCTCCCTTTTGGCTCTAATCTCCAATGCCATCCTGCCCGTGGTAACTTTCATTGTATGGTTAAAAATCCACTCAGCCGTACATTCTCTTAACCTCCCCCCTGCAAAGAAAACCAAGACAAGCGCGCGGGCGTTCCTGGTGTTGTTTGGCTGGCTGGGCCTTTCCCTTTTTTTGGCTTCCTTGGACGCCTACCATGTTTCTTCTGAAATCATTTCTGCAGGCGTTCCGCTTGGATTTATTTTGCCCATCCTCATTGGATGGCATTACATGAACAAGTCGGCTACCCTCCAGAACATCATTGACAGGATTCCCGGCCAGTGGATTATTTTCCTTCAAACCTACCGCATCATTGGAATTGTATTCCTACTTCTCCTGGCCCAAAATCTCTTGCCAGCCCTGTTTGCCATTCCAACCGGTTTTGGGGACGTCCTCATAGGAATTACTGCGCCCATTGTTGGATTTTTTTACATTAAAAAGAAGCCCTGGTCCCGCATGCTCGCAAGAATATGGAATTACATTGGAATACTCGACTTGGGGGTTGCAATAGGCCTTGGAATTCTTCTTGTCTTACCCCCGCCTTTCAGCCTCATCTCAACAAGCCCAACCACGGAAATAATGACCTTGTACCCCATGGTATTGGTGCCGGTGTACGCGGTTCCATTAAGCATACTCATGCATTTGGCTTCGCTGAGAAAACTCGGCAAAGAAAAATGAGCAAACGCGTTTTCAGATAAAAATGGAATGGGCAATCTATGGCCGGTACTAATGGCCAGTCCATCAGTTTATCTTTTTGCCGTTTTCGTAGATGCTCATTTTGCGCTTGTGCAATTCCTTGAAGAAATACGCTGGCGGGACAACGGCTTCAGGGGCAAAACTACCTCTTTCCGTGATTATTTTTTCTTTTATCATCTGGGCGATGATGCTTGCCGGCATACCCGTGTCTATATTGCAACCCGCATCTTCCCAATGCGGCAATGTACCTGCAATGCATTCAATCAGTATTGACTTGCGCTTCTTCTGTTTCTTTCCATATATTCGCACCCACAAATTTTCCTTTTCCCTGTACCCTTCAGGAATCTTTACCCCTTTCAATGTTTGAGTCAGCACGTCTATTGGTCGAACATACGCGCCATCCACTAAAACTTTGTCCTGACGGCCCAAACCCACTTCAATTAATTTTTGGATTACTTCAAATGAATGTGGAGGGAATTCCGCATAAAAGCGGACATTTTTCAACCCCTTGTGCTTGAAGTAATGGTAAAACGTATACGTTTCAGGGTGGCGCACATAGAAACGCTCCTCTTTGCCCACAAAAGGTTCATTCGTTTTTATCAGGGAATCCATGGGACGCGATTTGATGAATTTTCCGTTTTTAACGTTTGTCGCAGGCTCCGTGAATTCTTCAATAATGCTTTCGATGGAGAATGGCACGACAAACTTCTTCATGTTTGAATTCCATGCAAATCCAACCTCAACGGAATGAAGCGAGTCAAACTTTTTGGCTGCGTGGCTGAGCATTACATTTCCAATGCCTGGAACCGAACCGCATCCAGTAATGTGGGTTAAACCCCTTCGCTTCAATTTTTCATGCAAGGAAAACTGTTGTTTTGTCATGGGTATTTCCGAGCCCAGGTCAATGCAGTTAATTCCTGCCTTGATGCATGCCTTCAGGATGTTAAGATTCCAGTCCCCTTCAACGCAATTCACAACGACGCCGGCTTTTGAATGATGGAATGCCCTTGCCATCTTTTTTGTATTGCGCGCATCAAGATACTCAAACCCTGTTTTTTTAAAGCGCTTTAACAAATGATCGACTCTTTTTTTGTCGCGGCCGCACAACAGGACAGAATACCCGTTCTCAAGGAGGTCGCGCGCAACAATGCGGCCTTGAATCCCTGTTGCTCCAATGACAACAAAATTAAATGCCATCTTTATGTGATACTGGGGGCTAGTATAAAAACCTTTTTTAACGGCCTTTGTTTCCTAAGCCTAAACGATTTTGCGCACAACCCCCTTTTCCGAGTCAATTTCAATTTCATCCCCGTCTTTCAATAATTTGGTTGCTATCCTAGGGATTGAAAGGTTCATAGAGTCCAGCCTCCCGGACTTGCAATCGGGGAATCTCCGGTCATTTGGAATACAGGCTCACCTGAAGGCTCGCTGATGTTTGTGCAATTAGTGCTATTCGATTGACGCATCTATCTCACCTCTTCTTTATCTTAAATCGTTTATCATAATCTGGATGCGACTCAATAACTAACACAAAGCAAATAACCTCAATCTCCTGACGGCGGATAGTGAAAAGCATTCGCCAATATTGGGCTAAGCGAATCTTGAATAGGTTATCCACGTCCAAGCCTTTTGGGATATCTTTCTTAGAGACCACTTCCCCGCGCAAAGGGTCTTCTTTCAGCCATTCAATCTTTTCATTGATTGAACGCCACAACGTCTGATTCTCCGAACTCTTGATTCCTTTCGACTCTTCTTCAGTTACAAGTTTCTTCAAGCGTTCGTATTCTTCCAACGCTTGACCGGTCAAACGAACACGTGCTTTCATACTTCCACGCTCGCATCCATCAAGCGCTTCATCATGTCTTTCGGAACATACACCCAAATAATGCCTTTAGGAGTGTCCAAAACCATAAAGCGTTTCTCCAAGTACTCAATAATCACGTCCAAGGTAGGGCGCATTATCTTGTTTCCAGCGCGCTTCAATAATTCGTAGCGAGAAAGGGGCTCTTTAGCTTCTTTGAGAATTTCTTCGACTAAAAGAACGGTTTTCAGAGTAGGGTAATGCAAAACTTGAGTAGAGTTAGTAGACATAGGATAGATATATACC
>JACQJG010000020.1 GCA_016198125.1 Candidatus Iainarchaeum sp.
CCCTGGCAAGCCACCCCAACGCCCTTAACCGGTTTGAATTGAATGGGCCCATAGCTCAGCCTGGTAGAGCAGCAGACTCTTAATCTGCCTGTCGAGGGTTCAAATCCCTCTGGGCTCGTAAACGGTTGCCCCGTTTGCATGAACGTTGTGGCGTGGGGCTTACAACTTCCTGGCAAGCCGGGTTTGTTGAACCGGGGGGGTTAGAATGAATGGCCTTGCCTGTTCATTTTTTCTTGAACGCGTCTGCAATGCTTTTGATTCCTTCAAATAAGTCTACAGGTACTAAAATCACGGTATTGCTGGGCGTTGGGCCTAGTCCGTCAATGGTTTGCAGGGTTCGTAATTGCATGGCGCCCTGTGTTTCACCCATGATTCTGGCCGCGTCTGCAAGGTTTTTGGCCGCGAGTTTGTCTCCTTCGCTTTTCGTGATGTTCGCGCGTTTTTCGCGTTCCGCGCTTGCCTGTCTGGACATGATGCGTTTCAGGTCTTCAGGCATTTCAATGTCCTGCATTTTAATGTTTTCGATTTCAAGTCCCCAGTTCTTTCCTTCCTTTTCGACAATGGCTTCTATTTGTTCGCCGATTTTCTGGCGTTCTGCGAGTACATCATCGAGCATCATGTTTCCCACTACATCGCGTAACGCGGTTTGCGCGTACTGTGCGATTGCATACACGTAGTTTTGAACGTTGATGATAGCTTTGGTTGCATCCACTACTTTGAAGTATACCACGCCGTTAATGCTTACCGGCACATTATCCTTGGTGATGGCTTGTTGTTGGGGGATGTCAATGGTGAGTATGCGCATGTCAATGGTAACGCTCCGGTCAATGACGGGAATGATAAAGTTTAACCCTGGGCTCAGAACGCGTTGAAGGCGTCCCAATCGGAATACAACAGCTGTTTCGTATTGTTGGATGAGGCGGATGCTCAAGGCTACGAGTGCAAGTAGTGCAATGACTGCAATGACTTCAAAAACCATGGGCGTTCACGGTAAGAACCGCGTGGGCAACCTTTTAAATACAGTTTCCGATGCATCGGCCCTGTTGAAACTCTTTGTTTATATACCAGGCTGTGTTTGGGGCTGCCTTGGGGGCCCCCTTGGAAGGGGTTCCCGCATGAAAGCGGTAAAACGCGTTGAGAAAGCGATTGGACCCATTGAGTTTTATACTTCTTTTATTGTTTTTTTGAACATGGTCTCGTTTATTCCCTTGTTTTTTGGCTTGGTATTGTCTTACGTGTTGTTTTCAAGTGCGTTGATCGCCAAACGCTTGGAACGTTTTCATGTTCAATTGTTGAGTCTTACATCCGGCTTGTTTTTGTCCTTCATTTTCCTTGAATTGTTTTAATACCTGTTGGACGCGTATGCTTTGATGGGCTTTTGGGTTTTACTGTTTTTTCTTTTTGGTTTTTCAGGGTATTACCTCATTCAATAGGCTTTGTTTGACCCGCGAATGGGCAAAGCCGCACACCCGGTTCGTTTTTCCAGTGCGCAAGTGGTGGGGATTGGCGCAGACGCGTTTGTCATTGGACTGATTCCTTCCTTGTTTGTGCACGCTCAAGGGGTTTTGGACCCGCGGGGTTTTCTCGTACTTTTACCTTTGGCCTTGCACGCCGTGTCTATCGCCATTGTATTTTCTCATGCGTTGGAGCGCGTTCGTTTGCCTGCCTGGGCGCCTTTACTTGTAGCCGCGCTTCCTTTACTTGGCGCGTTTTTGCCCTATTATGTCATTCCATTTTCCCTTGAACAGTTTTATGCGTTGTACGCATTCTTAGTGGGGGTGGTGTTGTTCATGGCCACGCGTTCCCTGTTGGAAGGTGCAGGCCATACTCTCAAATCGTTTTTCATTGTGGGCGTGCTGGTGGGGGCAGCGCTGGTAGGGGGATTCCTTCTTTTTTGAGTCCATACAAAACCTTTAAAACCATTCTCCAACGCCATGTACTTTGAATGGGGCCGTAGCTCAGCCCGGGAGAGCACTCGGCTGAAGACCGGGGTGTCGCGAGTTCAAATCTCGCCGGCCCCATTTTTTGTTTTAGGTGGTAAAAAATGGAATCAGTGATGATGTGGGCAATTATTGGTCTTGTAGGGGTTCTTCTATTTATGATAGGCTTCATCTCATTATTCCTCCCGGGCATTTTTAGTATTGGGCAGTACTCGGTTTTGTTCCTTATAATCGGACTCGTTTTAAGTAATCTTGCCCGAAGCTGGGCTAAAAGGAATGGGTGCCTTTGACTAATAAAGTTGATGAAAAAATGGAAGTCTTGTGGTCGGATTCAGTCGCAGACCGCGTACTCGAGCGTAAGAAAAAGGAGTTTGTGGTAGAAGGCATGTGGTCTCCTTCCGGTTATTTTCACATTGGGAATGCGCGTCCAGAGATTTTTACGCCTTACTCAGTTAAGCGTTCAATGGAAGAAAAAAAGATCAAGGTTCAACAAAACTTCATCATTGATGACTTTGATGCCATTCGAAAAATTCCCAACGGGTTGGGGATTCCAGAAGCTGACCACTCCAAATATTTGGGCATTGCATATGCCTTGGCCCCTTCCCCAGTGAAGGGTTTTTCTTCTTGGGCAGAATTTTTTGTGTCGGATGTGCGTGCGCACGTGGAAGCGTTTGGCGTTGAATTGAACGTGATTTCTGCTTTTGAATCCTACAAAAAAGGACTGTTTAATGACTTGATTCTTTTTACACTGGAACACGCCAAAGATATTACACGGGTATGGATGCGCGTGGCAGGTTCAAAAAAGGCCGAAGACTTTGTTCCCGTCCAAGTGGTGTGTGAATCGTGTAAGAGAATGCTTTCCACTAAAGTAACAGGTTGGGATGGAAAGAAGGTTTCATATGGTTGTGATGCGTGCAAACATTCCGGGGCCGTTTCTCCTTTGAATGGAAACGCTAAATTGCATTGGCGGGTTCACTGGGTTGCGCATTGGATTCTTCATAAAGTGGACTTTGAAAGTGCGGGCAAGGACCATTTTTCCAGGGGGGGCAGTGTGGATGTGGGCCAGGCGCTCATGCGGGAAGTGTTTCACGTGGAACCGCCCATTCAAGTGTTGACTGAATTTTTGCAGTTGAGCGAAAGCGGGGAGAAGATGTCCGGGTCCAAGGGCAACGTGGTGAACCTTGGGGCTTGGCTGTACGTGGCGTCTCCTGAATTATTTCGATTCATGTACTTTTCTTACAAGCCCCGTACTGTTATTGAATTTGGTTTTGGCGATTTTTTTGTGCTGCTCAATGACCGTTTTGAGCATGCCGCGCGCATGCATTACGGGGTTGAACCCTGTAAAACCGATGCAGACCTTATTTTGAAGCGGGCGTTTGCATATTCTTTGATTGACCCCTATTCAACAATGTTCAAGGACTTGCCTCCTTTTCCTGCCCTTGCAATGATTGGTCAATTAGTGGATGCCACACGCTTTGATGAGAGTGCATGGGAGTTGGGCGTGCAAATGCAATGCATTGCCCCCCGCGTAAAAGCCGTGCAAAAGAGTTTTTTCTTGGAGCGTGTGCGCAGGGCAAGGAGTTGGGCGGAATTGTATGCCCCTCCATCCATGCGCGTGGCATTTCTTCCCGCGCTTCCGGAGCCGTTTTCTCTTTCTTCTGACCTGCGCGCCGCGTTTTTAGAACTGGTGAGTGTTTTGGAAAAACGTCCTTCTGCAGAGGATATTCAACTTGCAGTGTATAATGCCGCAAAATCCAGGGGCATTGCTCCCAAGGACTTGTTTAAAGCGTTGTATGCTGCTTTAATTGGGCGTGATGCAGGCCCGCGCATGCACTGGCTGGTGTTGGGGTTGGGCGTGGACAGGGTGATTGCGCGCTTGCGTGAAGCAGTACTGTAATGGATTATACCTCTTCGTATGCGCGTTCTTGTTTGCTGACCATTATTCCTTTGGCGGTAATGGAGAGCGGGTGCAATGCCTCCGAGTGTTTTGTGGCCCGCATTTTGCGCACATGAATGGTGCGGTTTCCCTGGGCGCCCACGCTGGCATAATGTAATACAATAATTCCATCCACTACATATTCTTCCACTCCATATTTGGAGTACTGGCCGCTGCCTTCTGGCACTTCGGTTACAAGCAGGGCCGTGACTCCCGTGCGTTCCAGCATGTAACTGATTTTGAGTATGGCTTTGCGTACTTCGTTTTCGTTTTCATAGTTGAATCCCAATGCAGGGATGCTGTCCAGCACAATGCGTTTGGCGCCAATTCTTCGTGCGTTGCGCATGACTTCTACCAATAACCGGTCCAGGTCGAATCCTGCGGAGATGGAGAATTCTTCATCTGAGGGCATGCCAATGCGTGCCACGCTTCCATCAATGATTTGGAGTTGGTTTTCATTTTCTGCTTTTCTTAAATCCCATCCAAAGCGGAGCATGTCTTCGCGTAAAAGGTTGGGTCGTTCATCCAGCGTAACATAAATGCCGGGTTCTTTGTACTTGCGGATGCCTTCAAAGACGAATTGCATGGTGAGAATGGTTTTTCCTGTTCCCGTGGACCCGCTTACAAGAAAGCTTCTTCCTTCCGGTAGGCCTCCTTCTATGAGTTCATCGAATCCAGGAATGCCGGTTGGAATGCGTTGCATGGGCTTTTGCTCCTTGCACGGTATAGGGGTCCAAGGTTAATATTAATTTCGTTGGAATTTGAAACATTATTCTCCTGTTTTTGGGCAAAATTATTTATACTGCAGGGCGTTTGGTTGGTGCAGGTTTGCCTTCATGCCCAAATCGTTGAACATAACCGTTTATTCCACGCAAACGTGTCCTTATTGTAAGCTGGCCAAGGCATTCCTGGAAGAGCATCAAATTCCTTTTGAAAACATAGATGTGGGGGCGGATGACAAAGCTGCAAGTGAAATGATTCGCAGGTCTGGTCAAACAGGGGTTCCAGTAATAGATGTGAACGGCAAAATCATTGTTGGTTTTGACCGGGAAGCCTTGAAGAAAGCGCTGAAACTCACCTGAGTGGTTTGTTCATCTTGGCAGGCACTTGGAAGGGGGCCCTTTGAGCACTGCCTCCAATAAGTCAATGCCGTTTTGAATGTCCTTCATGTGCGCGATTCCATTGGTAGTGTGCGGATTGCGGATGGCAATGCTCAGCACCGCGCTTGGAACCCCTCCTTTGGTCATGGAAATATTTAACGCGTCCGTGGTTCCAAAATTGCTTACTTCAATTTGCAGGGGAATGTGGTTTTTTTTCGCAGCTTCTTTGAGCCAATCCGTTATGCACTTGTTGGAAATCATTTCCTGGTCTTTGATGGTTAGGCAGGGCCCGGACCCAATGCTCTTAGTGGGTTCCTCGTTGGCATCATTGGCGTTGGTGGTGTCTACTGCAAGCGCCCAATCGGGTTCTATTTCGTATGCAGAGGTTTTGGCCCCGTAGAGGCCAATTTCTTCTTGTACCGTGAATACAAAGTACAACTCGTTTTGCACGTTTTTAACGCGTTTAGCCAGCTCGATGAGCATGTAACACCCGATGCGGTCATCCAAGGCCTTTCCGCACACAAGGTCTTTGCTTCCAAGCCACGTGTTTTTGGATTCGAATGAAATGTAACTTCCAATTTCAATGCCTTTGCGTTCCAAATCGTTTTTTCTTAGTCCTGTGTCAATGTACATGTCTCTTACACGGGGGATGTGCAGGACATCATAATCATTGTTGATTTCGTTGGTGGTAATAACCCCGTCCATAAACCCTTCTTTGGCTCGGAGTTTCACCGTGTGTCCTATCAGGTTGATGGGTTGGAACCCCCCTATTTCAGAGAATCGAATGTGCCCTTTTTCAGTGATGCTTTTAACCATCAACCCGATTTCATCCATGTGCGCGGCAAGCATGACTTTTGGCTTTTCTCCGGTTTTGCGTGCAATGAGATTTCCCAAAGGGTCTATTTCAATGCTGTCCACATAGGGTTTTATTTCTTTTTGAATGAGTGCGCGCACTTCTTCTTCGTGTCCTGAAACGCCAAATGTATTCATTAACCGTAAAAGCAATTCACTCATGTTTGTTTTCTCCATTGGCATTATTTGATTCCTTGGGCTTTTTGTAGTTTTCCTGAATAATCAATGTAAACCGTTTTGATTTCCGTGAATTCTTCTATTCCCGTCCACCCAGCCTCGCGCGTGCCATTCCCCGTTCCTTTAATCCCTCCAAAAGGGTAGTGTATTTCTGCTCCGATAGTTGAACTGTTTACATACGTGATGCCTGCTTCTATTTCTTCAATGGCTTTCATGGCGTTGTACAAGTTGCTTGTGTAAATGCTTGAACTCAACCCGTAGTCAATGCCGTTCATGACCTGAATTCCTTGTCCAAGGTCTTTTACATGGAGTATGCACAGTACAGGGCCGAATATTTCTTCTTGTGCGATTCTCGCGTGGGGTTTTACCCGTGTGAAAACCGTTGGTTCAAAGAAGCTTCCTTTTCCTTCAACCTTGTTTCCCCCGCACAACAGTTTTCCTTCTTTTTTTCCAATTTCAGCGTACTCGTGTACTTTTTCCAATGCCCTTTTGTTGATGAGCGGGCCCACATCCGTTTCTTCTTTGAGCCCGTTTCCCAGTTTTAATTTTTCCACTTTTTTAATCAGCATTTCCGTTAACTCTTTTTCTATGCCCTCGTGTACCAGCACTCTGCTTGCTGCCGTGCATCTTTGCCCGGTAGTGCCAAACGCGCCCCATAGTATTCCTTCTACGGCCAATTCAAGGTCTGCATCGTCCATGACAAGTATTCCATTCTTTCCCCCCAATTCAAGCCCCACTCGTTTGACTCCTGCATTTCGTGTAATCCATTCTCCTGTTTCCTTGCTTCCTGTAAAAGAAAGGGCCCGTATGCGGGGGTGTTGTACGATGCGTTGTCCTGCGGTGTTGGCAGGCCCCGTGACCAGGTTCAGCACGCCTGAAGGGAGTCCTGCTTCGCTTAACACATTCACCAGGTCTCCTGCGCACCTTGGAGTGTCAGAGGAGGGTTTGAACACAATCGTGTTTCCCCCCACAAGGGCCGGCATGATTTTCCAGGCAGGAATGGCAAGCGGAAAATTCCATGGAGTAATAATTCCAACGATTCCAATGGGCCTGCGCATGGCGTACCCTGTTTTATTTTTCAACTCAGAAGGAGCGGTGTAGGAGAACATTCTTCTCCCTTCCCCGGCCATGTAATAGGTAATGTCAATGGCTTCCTGCACGTCTCCGCGTGCTTCTCTGAGCACTTTTCCCATTTCTTCGGTCATTCTGCGTGCAAGCCATTCCTTTTTTTCTTCCATGATGCGCGCGGCCGCGTACAATACCTCTGCTCTTTTTGGGGCTGGCGTGTGACTCCATGCATGAAACGCGTTTTCTGCCGCGCGAACGGCTTTTTCAACATCGTTTTCGTTTCCCAGTGCAAACCTTCCAATGGCCTTTTCCGTGGCTGGGTTGATAGATGGAAACGTTTTGCGCGTGCTGGCTTGAACCCATTTTCCGTTGATGTAATGCCCGTGCGTTGAAGCCATGTCAAGCCCAAGGCCTATAAGCCGTTCTCGTTTAAATGGGTTGTGTTTTTTTGGAAAGCGTGTCATTTCTCGTCATAGCTTTGCATGGCTTTCATTCCCTGGGACAGCGCGCTTCCGGATAAAATTCCTGCAGCCACCTGGATGGCTTCCGCGATTTCTTGTTTTGTTGCGCCGAAGGCTTTTGCTTTTTTTGTATGCGAATCCATGCAGTACTCGCAGTTTATTGCCACTGCAATGCCCACTCCAATGAGTTCCTTTGTTTTGCGGTCCAAGGCCCCTTCACTCATTGCTTTTTTTTTCCATTCATCGTAGGCCTTGTGCATGTCCGGAACGGCTTTCTTGAATTCGTCTACCGCTTTCATGTGTTCTGCATCGAATAGTTTGGCCATGCCCTCACCTGCAGCTTTTTGGACCATGAATAGTCAAACGGTTATTAATATGTTTTGCAAATGGGGGGGTTTTTACCGGTTTGAGAGCCGAACCGAAACATTTTAGTAGTTCTTTAGCGTATTGCTCTCGCAGATTGGAGGTGCAATGAGTATGCCTGCAAGGAAAAAATCCAGGCCTGCCAAGGTGCAGCACAAGAATGGGAAATCGCATTCCAATGACATGACGTGCGAGTTTTGCTGACATTTTTACAGGTTTATTTTTTAACCTGTTTCCTTTTGTTTTTTGTTTTACGTATGCCTTCAATTTCAGATCCTACTTTCACTTCTTCTGCTCTTCCAGCAGAACCTTTGTCCAAGCACAAGCAGCGTTTGCTGCGCTTGCAGGAACGCAAGGCCGAGCGCGTGCATGCACTGGATGTGGCTTCTGCCCCCAAGTGGAAGGAATGGTTGCCGTGGATTGCAGGTTTTCTGGTCATGGCCGGTTTAGCGTATGGCGTGTACGTGTATTTTTCTTCCCAGCCGGTGGCGCCCCCTTCAGACATTCCTTTTCCGGTAGTGAACATTCACTGGCACGCGGATTTGGAAATGGACTTGTGCGGGGTTAAATCCCAATTGCCTGCCCCGCCGGCAGGAACTGAGCACCTGGGTTCGCCTATTTTTCACACGCATGAGGACCGGAGAGTGCACATGGAAGGATCTTTTTATTCGCCCAATGACTTGAAATTGGGCGTATTCATGGACTTGGTGGGAGTGCCTTTTTCCAGCATTCAAATTGCCTCGTACAAGGCAGGCGATCAGTGTCCTTCTTCTAATGCCCCTGGAAAAGTGTCCATGACGGTGAATGGAATTTCTTCCACGGCCTTTCGCGAGTATGTTATTCACGAGAATGACAAAATTGTAATCGCGTTTGCCTAGTTGGGGGATTCGTATAACCCTGCGAGCAGTTTTACGCGGTTGGCTTTTCCATGGTTTTGCACGTCCACAATCCCCCGGTCTGAAAGTTTTCGCACTACCCGGTGGGCTTTAAGCCGGTTCATTCCTGGGAGCCGTGCAAGGTCGTGTTGAAATGCTTCTCCATGGTGGTGCATGATGTATTCCACGCATGCCTTTTCTTCCGGGGCCAAAAGCGATAACATGAGTTGGGTGTTGTGGTGTAGGGTGTGAGTGGTGGTTTTCAATTCTTGGGTGAATACGCGAAAACTCAGTGCGCCAATGAGAATTCCCCCCAGTGCGATGCCCAGCATGGCCTCAAAATGGTACCGCGTGAAAAACCCCACGATTCCCTGTTCGCTGGGAAACAGGTAGGATACAATGGTAATAGTCACGGTTGTGATAAACAAAAGGGTTAGCGCGCCCCAAACTCCCATTTTGGCTTGTGTTGAAGGAAAAAGCATTGGCATTGTTTCACTTTTTGATACATTGTTTCGCAAAGGTATTTATATTGTTTCTGGAACAGGTGCTTGCATGAACGTGCAAGTGAATGTGTTGGGCCTTGCCATGGTGGGCGCGGCTTTAGCGGTAGTGGTTTTTTGGGGGTGGGCAGTATCCGGCTATGTAAGCGTAACCGTAACAGGTCCTGCTAATGGGGTTTCCCCTGGAGAAAAAGAGGTTGTTCCAACTAAAGAGGTTGCTTCAGATGGGGCCGTGGTTCAAGGCGTTCAGGAAATGTTTTTGAAAGCCACTGCCAAGGGCTTTTATGAGCCTTCCTTGCTCACAGTAAAGAAAGGCATTCCCGTTAACCTGCATTTTTCGGCTGAACCCAACAGCGGGTGTGGCAAAGTGCTTGTGATTCCTGCATTCAAGGTATGGAAGGTCGCCCCAAACACGGGGGAAGTCTTGGCACAGTTTACTCCCACGCAAAAAGGTGTTTTTGATTTTCATTGTTCAATGCGCATGTTCCGCGGCAAACTAGAGGTGGTTGAATGAGAAAAACGCTGGCCGTAAAGGGCATGCATTGCACGAGCTGTGAAGTGCTGTTGAGTGAAGTTTCTGAGGAGTGCGGCGCGAAAGTGATTTCAGCCAATCATCGTGTGGGGCAATTGGTGGTGGAAGTGCCTTCGGAGGATGTTTTGAAGAAGGTGCGTTTGGCTGTTCAACGCGAAGGCTATCAGGTAGAATAGGCGGTTTTTTGAATGGTTTCTTTTGAGTTGCGCGTGCAAAACCTTTCGTGTGAAGCGTGCGCCAAAGTCCTTCAGCGGGTTCTCAGACGCGCAGGCAATGCTTCATTGGAGTGGGTGAGCGGGGATGCAAAATCCATTCGCGTTTCGTGTGATGAAAAGCAGGTTGAACACGTAAAACGCGTGCTCCGTGAATACAAGTACTTGGATGAGTCTTCCGGGGCTGGCGCTTTTTGGCATGTCGTGAAAGGGGTTTTCCATGGGCTTCCGGCATTCCGCGCGGAGCATGTGTTGGTCACGCGGTGCATTGTTTTATTTGGCGTGTTGTTTGTTTTTTTGGCAGTAGCGCAGAACGTTGTACTGGCTCGTTTTGCAGGGGAAAAGCTTTGGCCGGTTCTGGTGTTAATTCCGTTTGGCATTTCTTTGAATGTGGGCGCGTTGTGGCATGCGCGTCTTCTTCAAAATTATTGCGCGTGCAACACGGGCATGATGCTGGGTATGACCATTGGAATGATGTCTGGTTTCATGCTGGGCGCGATTTTGGGGGCCACCAATGGCATGTTCGTGGGTTCAGTGGCAGGCATGTTGGTTGGAATGTTTTTGGGGGCGTATGCCGCGGGTTTTGCCGGAATCATGGGCATCATGGAGGGCATGCTTGCCGGGTTGATGGCGGGAGTGATGGGCGCCATGCTTTCCGTGATGATGGTTACAGACCACCTGGTGTTGTTTTTGTACGTTTTGTTTTTCTTGTGCGCCCTTATCCTGGCAGGGCTTAGTTACTTGGTGTACAAGGAGGCCGGCCCCTTGCTTGAATCCAGTGTGCCAGGGTGGAGCGAGTTAATCGTGCAAGGCCTTATTGTACTGGTATTCGTAGTGGGTCTTGCCGTGTTTGGTCCCAAATCACCTATTGCGTGGGGGTTGTTGTGAAAAAACTGGATTTGGCCATTAATGGCATGCATTGTGCAAGTTGCGCCGTGCTGGTTCAGCGTTCGCTGGAAAAGGTTTCTGGTGTAAAGTTTGCGAATGTAAATTATGGTTCGCAGAAGGCGCGCGTGCAATTCGATGAATCCGTTGTGCGCGTGGAGGATTTGCTTGAAGCCGTTAAAAAGCGGGGGTATTCTGCTTCGCTGGACATTTCCCCTGAACGCGAGCGTGAAGTGCGTGAAAAGGAAATTGCAGGGCTTAAGAAGCTGCTTGCAATAGGCATTGTGCTGAGTGTTCCAGCTGTGTTGTTGGGCATGGTGTTCATGGACGTGCCTTACCGTTTGTGGCTTTTGTTTTTGCTTGCTTCCCCAGTTCAATTTTATGTCGGGCTGCGTTTTTATCACGGGGCATGGAGCGCCCTCCAAAACAAAACCGCCAACATGGACACGCTTATTGCACTTGGAACAAGTGCGGCTTACTTTTACAGTGTGGCGGGCTTGCTGGGTTTTGTGGAAGAACAGTATTTTGAGGTTGGGGCCGCGCTTATTACCCTTGTAATTCTGGGCAAGTATTTGGAGGCGGTTGCCAAGGGAAAAACGTCTGAGGCCATTCGCAAGCTCATGAATCTTTCTCCAAAAACAGCGCATGTTTTGCGGGGCAAAAGCGAAGTGGAGGTTCCTGTTTCCGGGGTGCGCGTGGGCGATGTAGTGGTTGTGCGCCCTGGTGAGCGCGTTCCCGTTGATGGGATCGTGCTGTCAGGAGATTCCAGTGTGGATGAATCCATGATGACTGGGGAGAGTTTGCCGGTTGAAAAGCAAAAGGGTTCCAAGGTAGTGGGGGGCACCATTAACTTGCAGGGAAATTTTTCTTTTCGCGCCACGCAGGTGGGAAAGGACACGGTGCTTGCACGCATTGTCCAGTTGGTTGAGGACGCGCAGGGCAGCAAGGCTTCCATTGAGCGCTTTGCGGACAAGGTTTCAAGCGTGTTTGTTCCTATCGTAGTGGTGCTGGCATTGCTTACCTTTTTTGGCTGGCTTTTTGTGGGCCAATCCACGTTTTCGTTTGCCCTTATTGCAGGGGTGTCTGTACTGGTTATTGCGTGCCCGTGCGCGTTGGGTTTGGCAACCCCCACGGCCATTATGGTGGGTACTGGAGTGGGAGCAGAGAAGGGGGTTTTGATTAAGGGCGCTGAGGCCTTGGAAACCATGCATTCCATTGATGCAGTGGTGTTTGATAAAACAGGCACGATTACGCAGGGAAAACCAGTGGTTACAAATACGTACTTTGTTGAAAAATCCAGTGAACGTGCATTGCTTTCTATTGTACGTGGTTTGGAGGAAAAGTCCGAGCACCCGCTTGCAGGGGCCATGGTTCAATTCGCTTCAGAAAGAAGCGTTGCACCTGTTTCCCCCTCATCATTCAAGGCGGTTTTTGGCAAGGGAGTGGAGGGTATTGTAAAAAAAGAATCGTATGCAGTGGGCAATGCTCTTTTCATGGGGGAAAGAAAAGTGGGCATTTCAATGCTGGAATCCCGTGCGCATGCATGGGAATCCGAGGGCAAAACCGTTGTGTTTGTCGCGCAGGGCAAAAAAGTCGTGGGCATGCTGGCCATTGCAGACGTGTTAAAGCCCACTGCACGCAAAACGGTTGAAGCGTTAAAAACGCGTGGCATGGGGGTGTGGATGATTACAGGCGACAATGAAAGAACCGCCAAAGCCATTGCCGCGCAAGTGGGCATTGAAAATGTTTTTGCACAGGTCTTGCCGGATGAAAAAGCGCGGTATGTAAAGGAATTGCAGGAAAAAGGAATGAAAGTGGCCATGGTGGGCGATGGAGTTAATGATGCGCCTGCGCTTGCCCAATCCGATTTGGGCGTTGCACTGGGCAATGGCACGGATATTGCCATTGAGTCTGGTCAAGTCGTGTTGATGCGCGGAGACCCGTTTGACTTGGTGCGTGCATTGCGCTTGGGCGAGGCTACCATTAAAAAAATCCATCAGGGCATGTTTTGGGCGTTGATTTACAATATTATTGGAATTCCAATTGCTGCGGGGGCATTGTATCCTTTTACGGGTTGGTTGTTGTCTCCCATTCTTGCAGGGGGCGCCATGGCGCTTTCCAGTGTGAGCGTGGTAACAAACGCGTTGCTGTTAAGGCGCGTGAACTTGAATTAGGAGGAATGCAAATGAAAGAAAACAAAATGGAATTGAATGTTCCGGCTTTTGGAGTGGCTGGAGGAATCGTTGGATTGGTTTGGGGGCTTTTAATGAGCCCTTCGTATGCAGGCATGATGGGTCAGGGGTATGGCATGATGAGTGGGCTGGGCTTTGGCTCGTTCATGGGCGTGTGGATGGCCGTACTGCTTGGAGTGGCAGGCGCATTCTTTGCCTGGCTGTACAACCAGTTGTCTGCAAAAATGGGTTGATTCAAGTTGTTGTCTTATAAGTTGTGGATTGCATTTGCCGGCGTGCTTGTAGTCTTGCTTGCGCTGGCATTTTTTCTTTTCCCCTTTTCCACGCAATCAACCCCTCTTCAACGGTTAAACCCCGCAAATGCAATGCCGTTGCTGGAAACCCAGGTACTGGAGTTAAAGGATGGCCAAAAAGTGGAGTTAAGTGCAGGTACGGTGGAGCATTCGTTGAATGGGCAGAAATTTTACGGGTATGCCTACAACCAACAGTTTCCTGGCCCGGTTTGGAAAGTGCAAAAAGGAGCTTCATTGCGCGTTCATTTCACAAATGATTTGGATGTTTCAACTACCGTGCATTGGCATGGGTTGCGTTTGAAGAATGAATTTGACGGCGTTCCAATGGTTACCCAACCAGAAGTTCAGCCTGGGCAATCGTTTGACTATGAATTGGTTTTTCCCGATGAAGGATTGTTTTGGTATCACCCTCACGTGCGCGAAGATGTCCAACAAGAGCGTGGCTTGTATGGAACCATTTTGGTTGAATCGCAGGAAACACAGGCATTGCCCGTGCAAAAAGAAGTCCTGGTTTTGGATGACGTGTTAATGGAATCCGGAGAACTTGTCCCTTTTGAAAACAGGGCAAACTTTGCGTTAATGGGGCGTTATGGAAACGTAATGCTTGTGAATGGCAAAGCAGAGTATGCATTGCGCGCCGTTCAAGGCGAAAGAGTGCGCTTGCACGTGCTTAATGCGTCCAATGCCCGTCCGTTTTCCTTGGCCATTCCCAACACGCAGTTCAAAGTATTGGGCAGTGATGCGGGTTTTTACGCTCAACCCTTTTTTGCTGATCACCTGGTGCTGGGCCCTTCGGAGCGCGCCATCGTGGAAGTATTGTTTGAAGAGGCTGGCGAATACAAGTTGTTCAATTCCACGCCTGTAACCCAATACACGCTTGGCACCATTCGTGTTGCTTCTTCCGCAACCCCAATGGAAGGGCTTATGGAGTCATTTTCCAGCCTGTCTGCTAATATAATTTCAATGCAAGAATACGCATCGCTCCAAGCATTCACAAACTCTCCATATGACTTTGAATATGAGTTAACATTGGACTGGAAGCCCATGTCGGGTATGCACGGGCCTGCGATGATGAACAGCATGCATTCTTTTGAGGACGGCATTGAATGGGAGGATGCCATGGCGTACATGAACGGGTTTACAACGTCTGATGACGTTACCTGGATTATCCGTGACCCGCTCACGAAAAAACAGAACATGGATTTAACGCGCACCGTAAAAAAAGGTGAGTTGAAAAAGATTCGTTTCAAAAACCTTGATGATTCCCCGCACCCCATGAATCATGTTATTCACGTGCACGGAAACCGTTTCGTTGTTTTATCCGTGGATGGAAAGCCCAATGAACGCTTGGTGTGGAAGGATTCTGCGCTGATCCCAGCAGGCGCAACCATGGATGTTTTGGTGGAATTCTCAAATCCAGGTACGTGGATGGTTCACTGCCACAACGCTGAACACTTGGAAAGCGGGATGATGACCCAAATCCTTGTTGCAGAATAGAATGCGTGTTTGTTTTATTTTCCTTCCCAGTGCACCACGCGTTTTTCCGCGTAAATGATTCCGGAATTGGCTAAGTAGCCTATCAAGCCAATTAATAGTATTCCTGCATAGAGTTTTGGAATGTTGTAGGTATAAGAGGCGTCGATAAGCATTTTTCCGATTCCGTTTTTGGTTCCAACAAACATTTCCGTTACTATGAGCACTACGAGGGTCAAACTAGTGGCGGTTCTTAACCCGACAAAAATAACGGGCAATGCCTCTTTCAGGCGAACGTGGTATAGGATGTCCCACTCTGATTTTTTAAGGGTCTTGGCCATTAGCACGGCGGCCTCTGAAGTGCCTTTGAGTCCTTTTGAGACGTGCAGGGAAAGGTACAATGCGCCAATCCAAACAGCCAGTGCAATGTTGGTGGGGTCTCCGATTCCAAAGAAGAGTAGAAACAAAGGGAATAGTGCAGTGGCTGGAATGCTTCGAAAGAAATCCAGTAAAGGAGAAAAGGATTCATATACCCATTCAAAACGGTACAATACTATTCCGATTAGAAATCCAATAGCCGAGCCCCCGGTAATGGCAATTGCAAGCTTTTCCAGCGTACTCAGAATGTCTGCGTGGTTTGTTTCAAACAATTTGAAAAAGTTTTCCAGCACTGGAATAGGGCTTGGAAACAGAAAGGGGTCGAATACTTGTAAATAGTGTGTGAGGTTCCACCCCAGAAGAATAGTGCCTATTACCAGCCAGGGCAATGCCCTTACCTTAATAGAATGCGTTTTCATACAAGTCATTCCAGTAAAGCGGCGTACACGTTGCTCAGGGCGTGCTGGTATTCGGGTAAAAACCGCGTTTCATGCGTGCGGTTTTTTGGCAGAGGGATGGCCAGTACAGCTTTAATGCGTGCGGGTTTGGGGGTTAGAATGATGATACGGTCGCACAATAAAATGGCCGATTCAATGTCGTGGGAAATCATTACCGCTGTGTTTTGCCCGTTGCGCATGTCTAATAGTTTTTTCTCAACGGCCATGCGGTTTTGATAGTCCAATCCCGTAAGCGGTTCGTCCAATAAGAGGATGTTTGAGTACAAGGTGGCGCGCGCAATAGAGAGGAGTTGTTTCAATCCTCCTGAGAGCTGGTAGGGGTACGCGTTTGTGTACATGGAAACCCCAAATTCTTGGATTTTATTGGAGATGAGTTGAGCGGTGCCAGCATTGTTTTCTTTAACTGCAAAATCCAGGTTTTCCTTGGAAGTAAACCACGGGTACAGGGCCCCGGAAGAGTGCTGGGGCACGTACCCCATTTGAATGTCTTCGGGCTTTTTTCCCAGCACAGTGACTTCTCCTGAGCCCGGTTTTTCCAGTCCCAGAATCATTTTGAACAGCGTAGACTTTCCACACCCGTTCGGGCCGATGATTCCAACGAACTCTCCTTTTTGGACATTCAATGAAACCGAGTCCAGTACGTGAACGGGTTTTCCATTACGCATGCGCCCCAAACGGTATTGTTTTGTCACGTTGTGAATGGAGATTGCGTGCATTCAGCTTCCACTCCAAAACAGGTCTTTTACGTTTACTTTTTTGGATGTTACCTCCAATTCTAGAAACACGTCCGCGAATTGTTGGTATGCATCAATGATTTCAGGGGTTGCTTCTGAAACAGGAATTAATTTCCCAATGTCTACTTGTTTCGCTGCATCTTCTGGCAATTGCAGGTACTGCACAAGGTATTTCCGCGTTTCAGGATTTGTTTCTACTTCTTTTCCTGCACGGTTCATGATTTCAACAAACTTTTTTGCCATTGAAGGGTTTCTTTGAATAAACTTTGTGGACACCACTCCTGCGCCCCCGCACCAGGGGTTGACTACATTTTTCTCAAATGGCGCTTGCAATAGCACTTTGGCGCTGTTTTTTTGTTCTCCGATGAACCCAGTGGGTTCCAATGTGAAAATCGCGTCAACTCCGTGGGAAGCGAGTGTTGGCAGCTGGCTTGAAAATGGCAGTTCAATGAGCGTAACGTCTTCTAAGCGTATTCCATTTACTAAAAGTGTTTTTTTGGTCATAGTGGCCCATTGGGGGCCAGGAATGTGGCCAATTTTCTTCCCTCTCAGCTCTGCAATCGAGGAGAGTGTTGAGTCCACTGGAACAAGTATTTCGGTGGCGCGATGGGTTGCATACACACACGTTAATGCATAAACTTTTAACGCGCCAGGGTTTTGGCTTTCTACAATGGTGGCAATGCCTGCAGCCACAGAATGGGGGCCCCCATCAATTTTTCCGGTTATCAACCCGTCAATGATGTCTTTTGGGGTTTCAATACGCAGCACGTCAACTTTCAATCCGGCTTCTTCGAACATCCCTTGTTCAACAGCAACAAAAAGAGGCAGGCTCTGGTAGGAGGGGAGATAGGCTACTTTGATTGTTTCTTTTTCTTCTGGCTGAAGGGGGGCAGAAACGCATCCTGCGCTGAGTAAAAGCCCCAGTGCCATGGCGTATAGGAATGGGTTGTTGTTCATTTGTTTACCAAGAAAACATGCCCTTTACCTGCTTAATTTAAAATTACTCTCCAGTATTGGAAAGTATATGGACGTTTCTCCGCTGGAGGGGTTGGGGGTTTCCCATGCCGAAGCACAGCTTTACGTGGCGTTGTTGACTCAGGGCCCTTCCACTACCGGAACGCTTATTGCACTCACTAAAATGCAGTCCAGTACGGTTTACCATACGCTTGGTACTTTGCTGGAGAAAGGGGTCATAAGCTATATTTTGCGTGGAAAAGTAAAATATTTTCATGCAGAAAAACCAGAAATTTTTATCACCTTTTGGGAGGAGAGAAAGAGAAAGTTCGATGAAATTCTTCCCTTGCTCAAGCAAAAGGAAAAAAAGGGCATTGAAACGCGTTCCGCAAAAATGTATGAAGGCATGAAAGGCTTGCGCGCGGCGTATGATGATGTGCTCCACACCATGAAAAGAGGGGAATTGTATTATTTTGTACAGGTACCCAAAGAAAAACTCAGCGAAAAGCAGTACAAATTGTTTTACCGGAATTATCATACCTTGCGTTCTGAAAAAGGAATTAACGTGCGCGGACTGTCTTATTTTGGCACGGAAGGCGCCATAAAGGATGTTTTTGCCGGTTTGCCCCATACAGAAATTCGTTACACACATGAAATTGGGCCCACAAGTCTGGTTATTTATGCCAACAAGGTTATGACTATTGATGTGACGGATGAACCGGTGGTGTTTGTAATGGAGAGTTTTGGCGTTGCAAACAGTTATCGCAGGTTTTTTGAAGACAAGTGGAAGCGCGCAAGCAAACCGTTGAGGGGCGTTTAAACGTGTCCTGGTTTTTGTTTGTTCTTGTTTCTTCCATTGGCTTTGCATGTGCGAATGTGATTGACAAGTTCGTGCTTTCAAACAAGATTCGCAATGCCGCATTGCCGGTTGTCATTGAGGGTTTTTTGGGCGTGCTCGTGGCCGTGGCCGTTGTATTCGTGCATGGGGTGGGCGTGCCCGCGTGGCCCTTCATTCTTTTGGCCATGCTAATTGGGGTGGGGTTCACGCTTTCCGTGCTGTTCTATTTTCGCGCCGTTCAACGCGATGAGGTTTCACGCGTCATTCCATTGTATGAATTGCTTCCGCTGGTCGTGCTTGTTCTTTCGGTTCTTTTTCTTGGCGAGTCCTTTTCAGGGCAACAGGTTTTTGGAATGGTATTGCTTGTCGCAGGAGCGGTGCTCATATCCGTGCATGACTTTAAAGCGTTAAAATTCAGCCGTGCACTGGGGTGGGTGGGGTTAAGCCTGGGTATTGCAAGCGTGGACATCGTGTTGACAGGCTTCCTGCTGCGTTCGCTGGACTTTTGGACGGTTTTCGCGTGGGGGCGCATGGGTTCTCTTTTAACGGTTATTCCGCTGGCTTTTTTTCATTGGAAGCCGTTGCGTGAAGTGCTCGTTGAACCCAAAAGGCATGCGCTGTCATGGGTTGGTTTGAGCGAGTGGTTGACGCTGGCAGGGCTGTTCTTGTTTACCGTGGCCGCTTCCATGGGCCCTGTAGCCTTGGTGAGCGCGGTGTATTCACTTCAACCATTGTGGGTGTTCGCTCTGGCCACCATGGTGAGTATTGTTTTTCCGGGGCTTTTGAAGGAAAAAGTTCACGCGCATGCATTGATTCAAAAGGCTGCGGCCATTCTCCTTATTTATATCGGCGTGGGGCTTGTCGTATAGATGGTCTTCTCAGATGCAAGAGGAAATGGGCAGGCCAGCCACTCTCAGCAGGCCAAAAGAAAGAGCCACAATGGAACGAATAGTATTTCATCTTCTTTTTTTATTGTGTTTTTTGTTATTATAATACTCATTGGGGGTTTGAATTTTTCGCCAAACTCTTTGAGCCCTTTGATGTCTTTTGGGGTAATGTCATTTTTGTACTTGCACTCTATTGGGATTGGTTTGCTTGATAGGGTTACAACATTGTCAATTTCATGACCGTTTTTCCAATAATCAATTTGAGGGTTGGGGGTTTTTTCAATATTGAACTTGAGGCGTCGGAGGTGATTGTTTAGTGTTGTTTCAGCGAGTGCGCCCATTTCTTGGAAGTCGCTTGGAGTGTTGTCGTTGAGTTTTCCAAGCAACGCGTTTCGGATTCCATTGTCTAGTATGTAAATCTTCTTCAGGCTTTTTTGGCGTTTGCGAACGTTCTTGGTGTGCTGACTGGATTGGGTGATGAGAAAGATGTCTTCAAGGTGGCCCAAGTATTTTTTTACCGTGGCGGCTTGCATGTTGAGCTCTTTTCCAATACTTTCATAGCTTTCAGTATGCGGGCTTTCTTGGGCAATTAGTACGAGTAATTGGTTGATTTCCTGGGCGTTTCGGATTTCAAAGAGCATTACAATGTCGCGGTAAATGGAAAGAAAAGCATAGTCGTATAGTTCTTTAGAAATGCTTGTAATTCCTTCTTTTTTTAGGGTCAAGGGGTAACCCCCGGCAACCAAATATTTTTCAAGTTTGATTTGAATATCTTCTGATATTCCGATGAGTTCTTTGTTGGCTTGTTGGGCCTGTTCATAGAAAAGTTGGGGGTTATTTCTTGTAATGCTGTTTTCAAGGCTTTTCCGCAGGTTGAGCCCAATTGCAGTGATTTCAGGGTTTTCTTTAGGGTAACAGTAAAAATCAATGAATTTGAGTGGCATTAGAATGTTGATGGATAGCCGTCCAGTGAGCGCTTCTGCGGAACCTTTCAAAATGTTGTTGGATGAAGAGCCGGAGACCGTGAATTTTATTTTTAGTTTTCTGTCAAAGAGTATTTTCAACTGGTTTGGCCAGTCCTTTACTTTTTGGACTTCATCTAAAAAAAAGTAGGTTGTTTCTTTTAATTCGTTCAATGGTTTTTTGGCAATATTTTTTGAGTATGCATTAAGAATTTCATCTATTGTTGTGTCTTTTAGGTTTGGCTGGTTCAGCACAGTGTCTAATTGTATGTATGCCATGTGGTTTGGCGGGGTTTTTCTGTTTTCAATTAAGAATTGGATGAGCTGGTGCATCAAAGTGGTCTTGCCGACTTGCCTTGGCCCAATAATGGCGTTTATGCGTGGCTCGCCTAATTCTTGGGTGAGTTTATAGTAGTCCTTTCGTTTGTAGGGGGCGTTTTTTTCAGCGGAAACAGCTCCTTTTAACCACCACTCGTTAGAATCATTTAAAATGCGTAAAATTGCAGTTTCTTGTTCTTCGTTCATAGTGTCACTCAATCAGTACTACAACACGACACATTTTAAACATATTCATCTTTATAACAGTTAATATTGTTGGCCCATCGCATGTTGTATTAGTTAATATTTCTATTTTCGCTTTTTCTGGAATAAAAGGGCACTTTGGGTGCAAGGCCTTTACCGCACCAAAACCCTTTTAAATCCCCGTATACCCCAATATATCGTATTATGAAAGCCGATATATCGTCTTTGAGCATGTTGGAGTTGCAGGTGTTGTGGTTCATCAATGTGCATGAAACCCACGGGTATGGTCTCATCAAGGCTTTAGAGTCCAAGCGGGGCAAGGCATTGACGCCAGGCACTATTTACCCGATTTTGCACAAGTTTGAAACATTGGGTTTTATTGGGGTAAAGGAAACCGGGGAACGCGACAAAAAAGTGTACTCCATTACCCTTGAAGGCAAGGACGCGTTAAAGCATTCTGCAGACGAGTTTGTTTCCCTGTTCAAGGACATGCTGGAATACTTTCATTGCTCGTTGTGCGAGGTTCCCGTGGACATTCGGAGGCAGTACAAGGACGTTCACTCGCCGTTGACTGTTTTTCCAAGTGTCCCAAAGGAGAAGTGAGTTCCATGTCTACGTCTTTTGAAAAAGATGTGCTGGTTAACCGTGAAATGTTTGACCACAAGAACGAGGAGCGTTTTACTTTGCGCACACCTTCCGGGCTTTCAGAGGAAGTCGTGCGCATGATTTCTGCGCAGAAAAAAGAACCAGAGTGGATGCTGGACAGGCGTTTGAAGTCATTGGAAGTTTACAATAAAATGCCTTTTCCGGATTGGGGCCCGGACATTTCAAAATTGAAAATTGAAGAAATTTCATTTTACTTGAATCCAGGCACACAAAAGGCCCAGACATGGGAAAACCTTCCAGACGATATCAAGCGTACATTTGAACGTTTGGGTATTCCGGAAGCAGAGCGCACCCAGCTTGCAGGCGCTGGCGCGCAATATGAAAGTGAAGCCGTTTATCATAATTTGAAAAAGGAATGGGAGGACAAGGGCGTTATTTTTGAGGACTGCGATGTGGCCGTGCAAAAATACCCGGATTTGGTGCGCGAGTATTTCATGTCCAAATGCGTTCCTCCTTCCGACCACAAGTTTGCCGCATTGCATGGCGCGGTTTGGAGTGGGGGCACGTTTTTGTACGTACCTGAAGGCGTTCAGGTTTCCCTGCCCTTGCAGGCATACTTTCGCATGAACGCCGCAAAGGGCGGGCAGTTCGAGCACACGTTAATCATTGTTGAGAAAGATTCGCTTGTTCACTACATAGAAGGTTGTTCAGCCCCTCAGTACAGTGCAAGTTCTTTGCACGCAGGGTGTGTGGAAGTGTTTGTAAAAGAGAACGCGCGTGCGCGTTATTCTTCAGTGGAGAACTGGTCTAAGAACACGTTTAACTTGAATACCAAGCGTGCCATTGTGGAAAAGAATGGTGTTATGGAATGGGTTGGCGGTAACATGGGTTCTGGTGTTACCATGTTATACCCTTGTTCAGTGTTAAAAGGCGAAAATGCAAAAGCGGATCACATCAGCATTGCGTACGCAGGGCACAATCAAAACCAGGACACTGGCGCAAAAGTGTTTCACATTGGCAGGAAAACGTCTTCAACGATTAAAGCCAAGTCCATTTCCAAGGATGGGGGTATTTCTTCGTACAGGGGCTTGGTGCGCATAAATAAATCCGCAATTCATTCCAAGTCCAGCGTGCAATGCGATGCGCTCATGCTCGATGAGAAGAGTGTTTCAAACACGTTTCCGTTCATGAAGATTAACGCGGACCACGTGGACGTTGTTCATGAGGCAACCGTTGGGCGCATTTCACAGGAGCAACTGTTTTACTTGATGTCCCGTGGTCTTTCTGAGGAGCAGGCCATGCAAATGATTGTATCTGGTTTCATTGAGCCCGTTGTAAAACAATTGCCGTTGGAGTATGCAGTGGAATTGAATCGGCTTATTCAACTTGAAATGGAGCGCTCTCTGGGTTAAAACTGGACGGCAAAAATACTTGATTAAAGGTTTTTTTTTATGCAGGCCATGGAACAAATAGGGCTTTCAAACGATGGATTGAACGCGTTTGCGCGTTCCCTTCACGAACCAAACTGGGTGCATGCCAGGCGTTTGAGTGCATGGGAAGAGTTTTCCTTGCTCCCAACTCCTTCATTCAGGTATGGCTTGGACATTGCATTGAATGCCAGCGGGTTAAGCCTGCAGGGGGTGGCCTTGCCGTCGTATGAACGTGCATTTAACCCCCAATGGAAGCAATTGGAGTCCAAGCATCCAGGGTTGGTTGTGCAGGACTTGCATGATGCTTTTTCTTCTCATGGGGGTTTGGTGTGTGAATACTTGTTTTCCAGCCTTCAAACGTCAACAAACAAGTTGGATGCGTTGCATGCCGCATACTGGAATCAAGGGGTTTTCGTATTCGTTCCTGCGCACACCGTAATTTCAGCGCCCATTGAATTGCCATTTAATTCAGGTGCAGGGAATGCTTTTCAGCATGTGCTGGCAGTGATTGGAGAGGGCGCGCGCGTGTCCTTTAACGAGCACGCATTTTCGCCTTCCACTGCGTTAAATCCGTTTATTCGCACGTCTTGGGTGGAGTTAAAAGTTCACCCTCAGGCGCATGTAGACTGGTTTTCCGTGCAGGATTTGAATGGGGGGGCATTCAATTTTTCTTCGCGCAAGGCGCTGGTGCAGGAAGGGGCGGGCATGAATTTTTGGAGTGCTGAATGGGGTTCAAAGGTTGCGCGTTCCGAGGTTTCTGCGGTATTAAATGGCCGTGGGGCTTCTTCCAGGAATTATGGGGTTTATGCCATTCAAGGGGAACAACAATTGGACTTGGATGTGGCGAGCGTGCATGAGGCTCCTGAAACGGTTTCAGACATGCACACGCGTGGAGTTGTAATGGATCATTCAAAGTCCATTTACAGGGGATTGGTTAAAATGCGTGCAAACGCCGCGCGTTCCAATGGGTATCAAAAATCAGACAATCTTTTGCTCCATGAGGGGGCGGAAGTGGATGCAGTGCCTTACCTTGAAATTGAAGCGAATGATGTGAAGTGTTCCCATGGAACGTCTGTGGGGCACGTGGATGAGGAGAAATTGTTTTACTTGATGTCCAGGGGCATTCCAGAGGCGCAGGCAGTACTCCAGGTAGCTCAGGGTTTTTTGGCGCCTGTTTTGGACAAAGCGCCCCAACCCCAATGGGTTTCGCGTGTTCGCGCGCGTGTGCAGGAAAAGGTGAGCGTATGAAGGCCCGTGCAACCGTTCATTCAGCCTTGGATGTGGAACGCATTCGCAGGGATTTTCCCATTCTTTCCCTGAAAGTGAATGCAAGACCGCTTGTGTATTTGGACAATGCGGCCACTACTCAAAAGCCCCTTCAAGTGTTGAATGCAATGCAGGGCTATTACACGTTGAGTAATGCCAACGTGCATAGAGGCATTCATTATTTGAGCGCGCGTGCAACAGAATTGTATGAGGACGCTCACATACGGGCAGCGCAATTCTTTGGCGCAAAGTCCATGCAGGAAATGGTTTTTACAAAGAATGCCACGGAGGCCTTGAACCTGGCTGCGTATTCGCTGACTCAATCTTTGCGCCCAGGGGATGAAATTGTTTTAACATTCATGGAACACCATTCCAACATTGTTCCCTGGCAGCAATTGGCCTTGCAACGCGGTTTGAAAGTACGCTTTGTTCCCATTCAATCCAACGGTCAATTAGATGTGCACGTGTTGGATGAAATGCTTTCTGAGCGCACAAAAATTGTGGGTGTTGTGCATGCGTCCAACGTATTGGGAACCATTAATGATGTGAAATCCATTGCGCGTCGCGCGCACAAGGCGGGAGCCAAAGTGGTTGTGGATGGAGCTCAGTCTGCCCCGCACGTGAAAGTGGATGTGCGTGAACTGGATTGTGATTTTTTTGCATTTTCAGGCCACAAAATGCTTGGCCCTACAGGCATTGGGGGGCTGTATGGAAAGCAGGAGTTGTTGGAGCGCCTGCCCCCTTTTTTGTTTGGTGGTGACATGATTCGCGAGGTTCATGCAACCCATTCCAAGTGGAATGATCTGCCTTGGAAGTTTGAGGCTGGCACGCCCCCCATTGCAGAAGCAGTCGGGTTGCACGCGGCCATGGATTACTTGAATGCCCTGGATTTGGACAGGGTGCACGCGCACGAGCAGATGCTTGTTTTCCGTGCATTGAATGGACTTGCGAAAATGCCGGGTGTCCACGTTTTAGGGCCGTTGGATGCGCGTGCGCGTACGGGTTTGGTGTCATTTGAAACGCCTTCCGTGCACCCCCATGACTTGGCAGAGGTGCTGAATGCCCAGGGGATTGGCATTAGGGGGGGGCATCATTGTGCCATGCCCTTGGCTGAACATTTAAATTTGAAGAACGGGTCTGCGCGTGCAAGTTTTTACGTGTACAATTCTTTGAGTGAAGTGGATGCCCTGTTGGCTGGGGTTAAAAAGGCGTTGAAGTTGTTTGGGTGAAAAGGATATGGAAAACGGGAAAGATCAGAGTACGGGAATGTATGCAGAAAACATTTTGGACCATTACAAGAACCCGCGGAATAAAGGGGTACTTGAAAATCCTTCGGTTACCCATGAAGAATTCAACCCGTTGTGTGGGGACCGCATTCGGCTCCAATTAAAAGTGGACGCGCAAGGCACTATTGTTTGCGCACGTTTTTTGGGCACTGGGTGTGCGATTTCCCAGGCTTCTGCGTCCATGCTCGTGGAACAAGCGGAAGGTAAAACGTTAAAAGAGGTGCGCGCGTGGTCCAAGGAAGACGTGTTGGACTGGCTGGGCATTCCGATTGGGCCTGTACGCTTGAAGTGCGCATTACTGGCCTTGGACACGTTGAAGAACGCGCTGGAGATATTGAATAAAATGAACCCGTCTGTGGTGCAGGGGGCGCGCCCATGAAGGATTTGGTGATTGAGGACTTGCATGTGAGCATTGAAGGCAGGGAAATTTTGAAGGGTCTTTCCCTGCAAATGAACAAAGGGGAAGTGCACGCGCTCATGGGACCCAATGGTTCTGGCAAAAGCACGCTTGCATACGCGTTAATGGGCCACCCCAGGTACGTTGTAACCCAGGGCTGCGTGACTTTTTTAGGGGAAGACCTTCTGCGCCTTTCTCCTGACAAGCGCGCCAGGCTTGGATTGTTTTTGTCGTTTCAGTATCCCCAGGAGGTCGCAGGCGTTTCTCTTGCAAACTTTTTGCGTATGGCTTTGAGCGCGGTCAATGGAAAACAGGTTTCAGTGCCCGAATTTCAAAAATTGCTGCGCGAGAAAATGGCGTTGCTTAAAATGGATGCGTCCTTTGCAGGAAGGTATTTGAATGACGGTTTTTCAGGCGGAGAGAAAAAGCGCGCGGAAATCCTTCAACTTGCAGTGTTGGAACCTGTTTTTGCAGTGCTGGATGAAACGGATTCAGGTTTGGACATTGACTCTTTGAAAATCGTTGCAGAAGGCGTTAATCGCTTGATCTCACCCAAAAGGGGGGTGCTGGTCATAACGCATTACCAGCGTTTGTTGAATTACATTAAACCCGGGTTTGTGCACGTTATGGCGCAGGGGCGCATCATTAAATCTGGAGGACCTGAACTCGTGCATGCACTGGAGGAGAAGGGATACGATTGGGTATTGCACGAAGCAGGGTTAAAGGAACCCGTTCAAAGTCCTCTGCATTGACAGCGGTGAACGCGTTGAATGCCATGCAGTCCATGGTGCGCTGGCGTACTCCCACTGTGCAGTTTGATGACCCTTTTCAGGTGCTCATTGCAACCGTGCTGAGCGCGCGCACAAGGGATGCAAACACGGAAAAAGCTTCCAGGCAATTGTTTGCGCGTTTTCCAACCCCTCAAACCCTTGGCCGCGCACGCGTGCGAACCATTGAACGTCTTATTAAACCCGCGGGATTTTACCGTGTAAAGGCACGGCATGTAAAGGCGTTGTCGTTGCAGTTGATGCACGATTTTCAGGGAGTGGTGCCGGATTCAAAGGAGTTGCTGATGTCTTTGAAGGGCGTTGGATCCAAGACCGCGGGGTGCGTTTTAGTGTACGCGTTCAAGAAGCCTGCCATTCCAGTGGATGTTCACGTGCACCGCGTTTTTAACCGCCTTGGAATTTTGGATACGCGTTTTCCGGAGGATACTGAGGGGGCACTTGAATCTCTTGTGCCCCGCAAGCGTTGGCTGGAAGTCAATCACTTGAGCGTATTGTTTGGTCAAACCATTTGTTTGCCGCGCAACCCAAAGTGTAAAGAGTGCATGTTGAGCGCGCAATGCCCGCATGTTATTTCACGCACCCAATGAAGGGGGTTCTCTTTGTTCTCCTTCTTGTGGTGCCTTGTCTTCCTGTGATTCTTTTAGGGGCTGGTTTTCTCCTGCAAGGCCTTTTTCTTTTAACACCACAATATTTCCCCGGCCTTTTTTTATTTTTTTCAGGTACCCCAGTTCTTCGAGTTCGCTGAGGATAAGGGATATTTTTGCCTCGCCAATGCGGGTGATTTTTTCCCGGATCTCTTTTTGAGTGAGCCGGTTTCCGGAACGTTTGAGTACGTCCAAAACTTCCAACGCATATTCATCTAACTTTTCTTCAACAGGGTTTTTCTCTTCCTTTATGGAAGGAGCCGTGTTTTCATTGACTCCTGTGCCTGAAGGAGGGGTTGCATTTTCTTTCTGCACGCGTGTACGCATGCGGTAAAACGCATATAATCCTCCAGCCCCTAATAAAAGGATTATAGCGCCTGTCAAAAGCATAAAATTGTCCGTAGGAGATTGGCCGGAAGGAACGTCTCCAGGCGGGGTAAGGTCTTCCAGTTCATCCAGTGAAGGGCTTAGGATAAGGTCGATGGTATACGTGCCTTCGCTGGTTACACGTACGTTTTCATCCGCAGTATAGGTAATACCTGCACCGTCTTTGTATACTGCATGCAGGGTGTACGTGCCGGGTTCTACGTCAAAAGAGTATACGGCATTTTTTGCCACAAACGTTTGTTCAGGCGTTGTGTTGAGTGTTATAATGGTGTCTGGCAGGGGGTCCAGCGTAAACAAGTCATACGCGGTTCCCTGAAGGGTGGCCGCGTTCACTGCTGGGGAGAGTAATAGGATTGCAAGTATGAAAGCATTCAAGGGCGGGCCTTGCATGCAGGAAACGTGCAACCGACACTCATTTAAAGATAAGTAAAATCCAAGCAGGTTCTCGTGCTTTTTTGAGTGCGTATAAAGTTTTTTATTTGTCAATATCGGCCTTTAAAGTTTTGTGCCCAATCCTTAAATAAGAAGGGTATTGACTTGGAGAAGTTTTTAAAGAATGTTTTTAAACATGCGTGGATGAAAGTTGTAGTGTACGTGATTCTTTATGCATGCAAAGCGGTTTCTTTTTGTAGGGTTTTTGATGCTGTTGTTGATTGCCCCTGCAGTGATGGCCGTTAGGCCTTCTCAGGACCCTCCTTCCAAGGTTCAAATTGGGGTGGCGCGATCTCCCCTGACAGGGAACGTTGTGGTTTCTGAGGCTGCATCCAAGGTAACCGTTGCGCAGGATGCTTATGTTAAGGCCCTGCAGGGAGTGGAAACTGCTTCTCCAAGTGAAAAAGCTTCGCGAACGCAGGTTGTGCGAATGGAGCGTGAAAAACTTGTGCGCGCGCTGGCTGTTCGTGCACGTGAAGTTGGGGCTCATTTTGACACCTTGGTGGTGCGTGCTCAAAACGCATCTGCCAGGTTAAAAGCAAGGGTGGAAGCATTGGAAGCGCAGGGCAGGGACGTGCGCCGTTTAAGAGAAGCCTTGGCCGCGTATGAAGGGGGGGTTAAACAGGTGAAAGCAGATTTACGTGCCACGCGTGCGGGTTTGGAGGGCATTGAACCGCGTGCAGACTTTGGCGTGCGGTTTAAAGCATCCGTGCAACGCCTTAAACGCGCTTCTGGTAAACTGAAAGGCCAGATGGCTTTTTTCAGGCAGATTTTCAAGGAAACCCTTCGGGCCGAGCGCGGGGAGAGCGTTGGGCCCATTGAACCGGTTCCTGCCTAAAACTGCCATATTCTTTAGGCGCATGCGCGGAATGCCTTCTTTTACTTTAGGTTTTCAAGTATTTGTTTTTCTTCTAAGATTACGCGTTCGCAGTAATGGCATTTTGCCTCCAAGGGGTTGTCTTTTAATTCAAAGTCCGATGGTATTTTTTCGTGGTTGGTGATGCATGCAGGGTTGGGGCAGGTAATTGCGTTGCGGATTGTTTCCGGCAGGGTTATTTTTTGTTTTACGGCCACTTCGCTGTTGCGAATAATGTTTAATGTCGCGTTGCGCGCCACCAGTCCTATTTTTTTTATTTCCTGTTCTTTTAGTTCATAGTTTTCCGCGTAAATCAGGTCTTTTTTTTTCATGCGCCGGCTGTCCACGTGCATGGCCATGCTGATAGTGGCTTGCAATGGGAGGTGGAGCATGGAAAGCACTTTAAGGGCTCTTCCAGGAGGTATGTGGTCAATGGCAGTGCCATTTTCAATGGCTTTGATGTGCAGTTCTTTCATTTTCTCTCCTCTTTTTGCGCGTTGCAGAGCAGGGTAAGCAGGGCTTCTCGTATGGGCAGGCCGTTTGCAAGTTGTTCAAAGTACAAGGCGTGGGGCGTTGAATCAACTTCGTAGCTTATTTCGTTTACGCGTGGCAGGGGGTGCATGACTTTGAGTTCTTTTTTTCCATGCCCGAGCAGGGCAGGGGTTATTGTATAGGAGTCTTTTACTTTTTCATATTCCAGGGGGTCCGGGAAGCGTTCTTTTTGAATGCGCGTGCAATACAACACGTCCAGTTCAGGCAACGTGTCTTCGAGGTTGGTGTGCTCTTTTACAAGGCCTTTTTTGGTGATTTCTTTTTTAAAATAGTCTGGCAATCCCAGTTCAGGGGGGGCAATAAAGTGCTGGTCTACTTTGAAGTGCGTGAGGGCGTTGGCCAGGGAATGTACAGTGCGCCCGTACCTTAAATCGCCTACAAATCCAATGTGCAGTCCATCTACGCGTCCAAATGCTTCTTGAATGGTGTAAACGTCGAGCAATGTCTGGGTGGGGTGCTGGTTGCTTCCGTCTCCTGCATTGATTACGGGTTTGCAGGACACTTCCGCTGCCAGTCGCGCGCTTCCATTGAGGGGGTGCCGAATGACCATTAAATCGCAGTACTTTTCCACTACGCGTACGGTGTCTGTGAGCGATTCTCCTTTGGCCGTGCTTGTGCTTGCGGCTTCTGCGAATCCAATTTCTTTTCCTCCAAGGTTTTGAATGGCCGTGGAAAAACTCAGGCGCGTGCGCGTGCTTGGTTCAAAAAATAAAGTGCCAATGGTTTTGTCTTCCAGGAAGCGGTTTTTTTGTGCTTTGGAAAAGCGTTTGAATTTTTTGGCTTCTTCGAGCACGCATTCAATGTCCTGCTTTGAGAAATCGGACATGGAAATAATGTCTGTTAAGTTGAACCCCAAATAAACCCGCTAAAATGTATGAGGGAATGCGCTTTTAAAACCAGCTCCAAGGTTAGATACAATTAAAATGTTTTGCCAAGGCTAGTGTTCTATTATGGAAGTACGCGATGTTCTTATTGTGGGTGGAGGCATTAGCGCGCATACCGCGGCGTTGTACACGGCGCGCGCTTCCATGAAGCCCCTTGTGCTTTCAGGGTTTGAACCTGACCAATTGAGTTTGACAACGCTTGTAGAGAATTTTCCAGGGTTTCCTGATGGCATTATGGGCCCGGAGTTGGTGGAAAATGCAAAGAAGCAGGCCCGGCGTTTTGGCGCGGAATACGTGCAGGAAGTGGCGGAATCCGTTAAAAAAACCCCCAACGGTTTTGAGGTGGTTGCAGGGGGGAAAACGTTTGCTGGCCGCACGCTTATTATTAGCACCGGTGCTTCCGCCCGCATGCTTAACATTCCTGGCGAAAAAGAATTCCTTGGGCGCGGTTTGAGCACGTGTGCCACATGCGATGCCGCGTTGTACAAGAACAAAATAGCCATTGTGATTGGTGGGGGAGATTCTGCCATGGAGGAGTCTTTGGCCTTGTACAAGTTTGCAAGCAAAATAACCCTTGTGCATAGGCGCAACGCGTTTCGTGCAAGCAAAATCATGCAAGACCGTGTGCGTTCATTGAAAGACAGGATTTCCGTGGTGTGGAATGCAATTCCCGTGGAAGTGCAAGGCCAAAAATTTGTTACGGGGTTGAAGGTGAAAGACGCAGGTACAGGAAAGGAAACCGTTTTGTCTGCGGATGGCGTGTTTTTGGCCATTGGGCACAACCCGAACACGGGTTTTTTGAAGGGGTTTTTGGATTTGGATGCAAATGGGTATGTTAAAGTGCAGGGCGTTAAGACTTCAGTGCCGGGGGTTTTTGCCGCAGGGGATGTCATGGACCCGGTATACAGGCAGGCCGTTACTTCGGCAGGTACCGGGTGTATGGCGGCATTGGAAGCTGAAAAGTTCATTGAACATTTGAAGGCCGCAGGGCAGTATGCGTGAAAGGTGCACCCAAATGTTTTTTAACCACAAATTCTCTTTCTTTTTTTTTTTGCGTATGGGGGGAATGTAAGTGATTTCCAATGACGTGTTTGGACCTGAAAAGGTTTTGGAGGTCTTTGACTACAAAAGCGGGTTGCATGGATTTGTTGTAATTGACAATACGGCGTTGGGCCCCGGGAAAGGGGGGATTCGCATGACTCCAGGTGTTTCTGTTGAAGAAGTGTTCAAGCTCGCGCGTACCATGACGTGGAAGACATCCATGGCAGGTCTTCCATTCGGTGGAGCAAAGGCAGGCATTGCAGCTGATCCGCGGAATTTAACTCAAAAGCAAAAGGATGCAATGATGGCAGCATTTGGAAAAGCCCTGCGCCCCGTATGCCCTTCCTTGTATGTGAGCGCGCCGGACATTAACACGGCCGAACATGAAATGGGTGTTTTTGCAAAAGCCAATGGCTCTTTGAAGGCGTGCACGGGCAAGCCTAAAAAAATGGGAGGCATCCCCCACGAGTTGGGTTCTACAGGGTTTGGCGTGTTCCATGCCGCTAAAGTGGCTGCAAGGCTTTCAGGTATTGAGTTGTCTCATGCAACCGTGGCCGTTGAAGGTTTTGGCAACGTGGGAAGTTTTGCCGCAAAATTTCTTGAAAAAGAAGGCGCCAAAATTGTGGCAGTTTCTGATTCAAAAGGCATAGTCTATTGTCCGGACGGCTTTGACGTTGCAATGCTTTCAAAGGTAAAATCTTCCACTGGAAGTGTTGTTAATTATGAGGGCACTCCTGTTTCGCGCGTGGACAGCATTGTTTCTTTGAAGGTGGACATTCTTGTTCCGGCAGCAGTGCCTGACCTCATCACCCCTTCAAATGTGGGCAGCGTGCAGGCCAGGTTGATCGTTGAAGGGAGTAACATTACCATGGCCCCTGAATTGGAAGAGCAGTTGCATGCACGTGGAATCAGGGTGGTGCCGGATTTTGTGGCCAACGCGGGAGGCGTGATTTCGTCTTACGTGGAATACATTAAGGGCACGCCCAAGAAAATGTTTGAGCTTGTGGAGAAAAAGGTTTCCGCCAACACCTTACAGGTGCTAAAGGCTTCGGAAAAGAAAGGGGTTTCTCCGCGCATGGCTGCAGAGGAAATCGCCATGCAGCGCGTAGTAAAGGCCATGAAAAAAAGGAAAAGTTAAGCACGTAGTATTTCAAGCGGCACTTTTTCAAAGTCCCAGGGGTCTGAGGTTGGGAACTCGAGCACGCGCGCAGCCTTCAACCCAAGTTCAGCATATTTTTTCATTATTTTTTTGGCCGTGTGCAAATTGGTTTCCAATCGTTGCACAGGTTCGTTGAAGTACACCCTTTCTTTGTGCGCATTCAAAATGTCTTTTAACACGTTTTCAAACGGCCCTTCTATTACGATTTTTTCCATAAGGCCTTCTGCATTCACGTGTTCAAACGGCCGTTTTATAGTGTTCGCGCGCCTTTTCAACCGGTTTCCGAGTTGAACGGTGTTCTTTGCATGCGTCGTACAAAAGTGGACAGTGAAAGCGTTTCCAACGTATTGCATTATTCTTTGCCCGAGTTCCTTGCTTCCTTTTACTGCATACGTGTTCTCGTGCGCTTGCACGTGTCCATGGACTTTCATACCATCAAAATTGCTTTCCGAGAATTCAAGTTCGTTTAGATTCACAAAAGAGATTCCCGAATGGGCTTTAATGAAGTCCATTAACTCAAATATTTCTTTTTCCTTGTCTGTGGAACAGGGAATTTCCACTCCCACGCGCATTTTTGTTTCGAGCGCGGGCAGGATTCGTTCGCGTTTCAATCCAAAGTCTTCAAACAAGTGGAATCGAATTTCGTCCAGTCCTGCTTCCTCTAGTTTCATTAAATTTTCCTTTGTTGCATACCTTCCAAACGTGTACAGGTGAATGTAAAAGTCTTTTCCGAATGCTTGTTTGAGCGCGCGGATAAAAGTGCAAACGCGGTCTACTACTACAAGGGGTTCTCCGCCCATGATTCCGCATCCAAGCGCGCGCATTTCCTTGGCTTCTCGGATGGCGCCTTCAAAGTCTTCAGGGCTTTTCAACTTGCGTTCGTTGGCATACATGACATCGTGCCTTAACCGTTCTTCTGACACCGGGCAATAATAACACTTTTCCGGGCACACGCCGGTTATGAAAAGAACCATTTCCTGTCCTTTCACGCATTGCCTGCATGCCTTGGAAAGGCCTTCTTCGGAATTGGTCAGCACTTTGAATGCCATGCAAAAAACCTTGAATGAAGGATTTTTAAACGGGTGGGGGCGCCTATCTTTTGGAGACAAGCAATTGGATTTTCTTTAAGAGTTCGTCAAATTTCCCTTCAGACAATTCATCGAATCTTTTTTTGACGCACTTTTTCTCAAAAAATATTATCTTGTCGGCCCGGATCCGGCTTGTCTGGGGGAGGTTTCCATTCAAGGTATCATGTGCGTCGATTATGACCGACCACGATTGGTCTGTCAGCACCGAGCTAATACCGCAAACTACAATATCTTCACCTGCCTGGTTGTAGGAGTTGTTCGAAACCACTACGGCGGGCCTTACCTTGGCTTGAAGGTGGTTGGAGTAGGGTATTTCAACCAGGACAAGGTCGCGTTGTTTCACTCTATTTCCTCCCGAGTTCTCTTTTTGCGAATGCATCCCAGACCTTGTCTTCTTTTTCATCCCACGCACGGGAGAGTGAGTATTCAGACAGTGCCTTCCAGTATCTTTCTTCTTCCATTAACTGCTTTGCCACATCGGTTTCTTTCATGAGAATAATCTCCTTCTCTTTTTCAATCAAAACAAGCCCTTCTCCCGGGCCCAGCTTCAAATCTTTCCGCATGTCTTCCGGAATCACTATTTGCCCCCGTTCGCTCATGGTAACAGAGCGCACACGTACAGCCATAAATTTATCACCAATATGAATAGTATGATTATTCATATTTAACCCTTATCCCCTCTTTTGCATAAATAGGATTCATTAGAATAAGTGGTTTTCGGAAGGTGCACTGCCGGTGAATTGGGTTGTTTTTAAAACCGTTGGGATCCTCTGCATTGGTGGATGTTTTCCCTTAAATCCGTTGATTCGTCTTCCGATGCCAGAAATGGTATTCTTTCAACGGCCCACTTTGAGGTTGAAACCCCTTTTTTCATGCCGGTTGCCACCAAGGGCGCAGTAAAATACGTGTCCAACGGGGAATTGTATGGCATGGGCACGCAGTGCATGATTTCCAATGCTTTTCTTTTTTCCATGCGCCCAGGACTTAATGTGGTGAAAAAGGCCAGGGGCATTCATCGTTTCATAAACTGGAATCGGGGGCTTTTTACAGATTCCGGGGGTTTCCAGGTGTTGGATGACGGGTTTCTTGTGCGCATCACGGAAAAAGGCGTTCTTTTCAATAATCCTTTTGACCAGCGCAACGAACTTTTAAGTCCAGAGGAAGCCATTCGTATTCAGAATGACCTGGGTAGTGACGTGGCCATGTGCTTGGATGACGTTCCAAAGTTTGGTCATTCCAAGGAGTATTTTGCGCGTTCATTGAAACGCACCCTTGAATGGGCTGCAAGGTGCAAAAAAGCCCATGCAAATGAAAAGCAGTTGTTGTTTGGCATTACGCAGGGCGGCACGTTCAAAGACCTTCGCGTGCATGCCGCCCAAACGTTGTCTGCTTTGGACGTGGACGGCATTGCATTGGGTGGGTTGTGCATTGGCGAGTCCAAAAAGGCCATGCATGCCATGGTTGAATCCTCAAAGAAGCATATTCCTGAAGAAAAACCCGTGTACTTGATGGGGGTGGGTTCCCCGGAGGACATTCTGGAAGCCGTTTCATTGGGAGTGGACTGTTTTGATTCCGCGTTTCCAACGCGCATTGCCCGTCATGGAAGCGTTTTCACTGCACGGGGAAGAATTGATTTGGGCAAGGCGTTATATGCAAAGGATTTGAGTCCGCTTGATTCTGCGTGCACGTGTTTTGTGTGCAAGGACTTTTCGCGTTCTTTTTTGTCCCATTTGTTCAAGACCAAGGAGGAAACAGGCTTGCGTTACTTGTCGTATCACAACTTGTTTTTCCTGCAACACTTCATGGCCAATTTGAGGACTGCCCTTCGTGAAGGTGAATTCGCGCGGTTCAAGAAAGGCTTTTTGAAGGCGTATACATTCAAGGCGTGATTTCATTCATTCCAGGTGCGTGTTCAGGTTCTTCCAATTCAAGTGGCCTTTTTTTAGCGCGTCCAGGCATGTTTTGAAAACCTTTCTCTTTGTTTCTTCAGGGGCATTGTAAACCCCCGGTCTTATGATGATGGGCAGGATGGCGCTGAAATACAAGGGCATGAACTCGCTTATTTTCTCATCGCCTGTTTTTTTCAAATATTCATGCATGAACAGTTTTCCCAATTCGTTCATGGGCCCATTATACATTCCATTGTCTAGGATGGCGCTTAAGAAATATGTGCTCCAGGCCCCAGACCACACGTCTGTTGCAGGGTCTCCAAATGGAAAACGTGAAGCGTCCAGTAAAATGAGTTCATTGTTGTGGAATATCATGTTGGGGTACCAGTAATCTCCATGTACATACCGAAGGCGTTCGTAGTGGTGCTTTAACTTTTCTCGCAATCTGAATGCATGAATGAACAGTGTTTCGTATTCTTTTTTGAGCCAGTGATCGTGTTTCTCATACGTGTCAAAAAGCGCGAATGCAAGTTCTGAGTGGCCTATTAAGTCACGCGTTGCGCGCAAGTAAGCTGCCCTTCTTTTTTCTGCCGGGATTTTTACAGGTTTTTTATGGAGTGCGGCAATGGCCTGTGCAATAATTTTTACTTTCTGCTCATCCCCATCATTGTACGTTTTTTCTTTTCGGATGCGCTCCAGGTCTTTTGCATAGGGAATCCCTTCCTTGTATTCTATTACTTGGAAATATTGGTCTGCGGGCAAGGCGCTGTGAAACCCATTTTTGTCAAATCCAATAATATCTTTTATTTTTGCGTGTTGTTCAAAATTTTTGGCCGCATAATAACTGCTCGCAAAATTATGCCATTGGTCGTGGGGCAGAGGATAGGAATAATCGTCTCCAAGTAATGATTTTATTACAACCCTTTCTTTTTTCCCTTTTTGGTCTTGCAGTTGTATGAGGAATACTTCTCCAATGAATCCTTTTGAAAGGTACTCAATGGAAAGCACTTTTTTTGGCGCAAAGTATTTTTCGAGTTGGGGTTTTAGGTGCATCATGCGGGTTTGCTCTTTTTGAATGCTCTTGCTTCTTGTACGAGTTCGTTGAATTTTTGCGTTACATTGTAGTTTTTTCCTCTAAAACGTAAGGTAATTTGATTTGGAGTGAAAGTAAATTGAAGGGCTTCAAGGGGGCGTACGTATTCTTTTTCAGGCTTTGGAACGGGTACTTGGCCGGTTAATTCGTGTAATAATGCCGCGATGGTAACGTCATGTGCAATGAATTCTGCGTGTGTCGGTCCCTTGTAAGAGTATTTTTGCGCGCGTTGGGTCGCTCGGGGGAAGAATCGCAGGAGGTGAAGAGTGTTTATTGCACATTCATGGGGCGAGTAGAGTACGCGCTCGCTAACTTCCCCTTTCAACCATTTTTTGATGATGTCGTGTGCTTCTCCTTTGAATACTTCTTCTAATTCTTTTTTTGGGGCAGTTGGTTTGATGAAGTATTTGCCCCACGAGCGAGTGCGTTGGGGGTAGGGGCTTTGGGTTCCTCTTCGAATAAGCTGGCCTGTTCGAATGTTTCTTTTAAGTTCAGTGGTGTACACTTTGGGTTGAATGCCGTGGATGCGCAGGTGCTTTGCAAGTGCGCGTGATTTTTTTTCCCCGCTGGAGGTTAATAGCGAGGTGAATATTCCAATGCCTTGGTTGGTGGGTCGTTGGGCGTGTCTTCGTACTTTTACGCGCAATCTTTTGAAGGCCATGAAAGAGATAAGTAAAAAAAGAATATTAACCTTAGTGCTCGTTCTTGCTTAGGGGGCTTGGCTTTCACAAGAACAACGGCGCGAGCACGAGGCTTAGCGTACCAACGAGTTTGATGGCCACGTGGAGGGAAGGCCCTGCAGTGTCTTTTGCCGGGTCTCCTACGGTGTCTCCGATGACTGCGGCTTTGTGGGCAATGCTTCCTTTGCCTCCATGGGCGCCGGTTTCAATGTATTTTTTTGCGTTGTCCCAGGCGCCGCCTGCATTATTCAGCGTGAGGGCGAGCATGATTCCTGTAATGGTGGTAACCATGATGAATGCCCCTGCGGCTTCTGCGCCCAGCAAAATGCCCACGGCAAGGGTTAACGCGATTACCAGCAGGCTTGGCGTAGTCATTTCTTTGAGCGCGGCTTGCGTGCTGATGTCCACTGCTCTTGCGTAATCCGGTTTTGCTTTTCCGTGGAGTATTCCTTTGATGTCTTTGAATTGCGTGCGCACTTCTTGTACGATGACCTGAGCAGCTTTTCCTACTGCGCGCATGGCAAACGCGCTGAACAGGAATACAAGCATGGCTCCCATGAGGGCGCCAACGAATACGTGTACTTTGGCCAGGTCAATGGTTTGAAGGCCTGCTTCTACTGCGTACGCGGAAAACAATAAGAATGCGGCAAGTCCTGCACTTCCAACGGCATACCCTTTTGTTAATGCCTTGGTCGTGTTTCCCGCGGCATCCAACTGGTCAGTGATTTTGCGCATGCTTTCAGGGGCCTTGCTCATCTCCACAATGCCGCCTGCATTGTCCGCAATAGGCCCAAACGTGTCCATGGCCAGTATGTACGCGGCAGTGGACAGCATTCCAATGGTGGCCATGGCCAGGCCATACAAGCCGCCATGTTCAATGCCCGTGAGGGTGCCCAGCCAGTAGGAAGCCAAGAGCACGCTGCCCAGCACAAGAGCGGGGAGTGCAGTGGTTTCAAGTCCCACTGCAAGCCCTGCAATGACAGTGGTTCCAGGACCTGTTTCGCTTGCCTTGACAATTTCCTGTACGGGCCTGTACTGGCTTTCCGTGTAATACAAAGTAATGTACACCATGGCCATGCTTGCCATCAATCCAAGCAGTCCTGCGAGAAAAAGGAACAGGTTGTTTTGCAGGTACAAGTACACGGCTACATATAATAAAACGGCAACAAGAATGCTCGTAATCCAGTATCCTCTGGTGAGTGCTTTCATGGGTTTTTCGTTGGGGCGTGCTTTTACGCTGGCAATGCCAATCATGCTTGCAATGAGTCCAAATGCCCCAACTATTAATGGAAAGAGAATGCCTGCCAATCCAAATGCAGGGTACAAAGCAACTCCCAGCACCATGGCTGCAATGTTTTCAGCCGAAGTGGATTCAAATACATCCGCGCCTCTTCCTGCACAGTCTCCCACGTTGTCTCCCACTAAATCTGCGATTACTGCAGGGTTTCGTGGATCGTCTTCTGGGATGTTGGCTTCCAGTTTTCCCACCAGGTCTGCGCCCACGTCTGCGGCTTTGGTGTAAATGCCTCCCCCCAACTGGGCAAACAAGGCCACGAGACTGGCTCCAAAGCCAAAGCCCACAAGTTTAATGGGCGTGTCCGCTGGGTTGTTCGTGTTAAACACGTAAAAGAGGAAAGCGATTCCAAGTAAGCTAAGGGCCATAATGGTCAACCCGCTCACGGCTCCTCCTCTGAAAGCGGTTTTGAGCGCGCTGTTCAAATCCGTTTTTGCGTTTGAGGCTGTTTTGAGGTTGGCGCGCACTGCAATCCACATGCCAATGTACCCTGCAAGCGCTGAACAAAATGCGCCCAACAGAAAAGAAGTGGTTGTAGTGAACGCGGTGTCAGGTTTTCCAATGAAGGAATAGCCTGCATACAGGATTACGGCTATGATTACTGCAATTATGCCAATGGTAGTATATTGCCGTTTGAGGAATGCATTTGCGCCTTCTTGAATGGAGTGCGCAATTTCTTCCATTTCTTTGGATGCCTTTCCTTTTGAAAGTACTCCTTGGGCGAGCAGTCCTGCGAATGCCATGCATGCAATGCTGATAAGCGCCACAAGCCCAAGCAGTTCCAATGCCATTCTTTTTGCCCCCTCTTTTTTCTCAGTTAAAAAATTGAATGATTTCAGACATTCGAATGGATAACAATTTAAAATGGTTTCCCACGGCATTGTTTGCGTTTCAAAGGGTTTTTCCATGGTGGAATTCAAGTCTAAAATCATTGAAATAAAGGATTATGGGGCTGCAGACCATAACCCTGTGCGCGTGTTCAAAGTCAAATTGCTTGTTACAGTGCCTCCATTTAATTACGTTCCAGGCCAGTTTGCCATGCTTGGATCTGAAAAGGTGCGCATGACCGCCAATTCCGCGTTGTATAAATGGGCGTCGTTTTCCATTTCTTCTTCCCCCACCCAGGAAGGGTTTTTGGAGTTCGCCATTAACGACGGCACTCCTGAAGGGGTAAGCCATTGCGTTTTTTTGTCCAATGTGGGCGAAGAACTTTTTGTCAAAGGGCCTTTTGGCAAGTTCACGTTGAACGAGTCTGCCTTTGACAGGTTTTTGTTGATTGCCACAGGAACCGGGGTTGCGCCCATCATGTCCATGGCCAGGTTTTTGCTGGATTCAAAGAACGCCAAACCCATTCACGTGTTCTATGGTTTTCGGTTTGAAGACCTTTTCTTGTACAAAGAGGAACTGGAAGGGTTTTCGCGCGCGCATGAAAACTTTTCATTTACTCCGATCGTGAGCAGGCCTTCCCCCCAGTGGAAGGGGTTGAAGGGCCACGTGCAATCCGCGTTGAAGGAAACGCATTTTGAGGCCAAGGAAAAAACAGGCGTGTACATTTGCGGCAGGCCCCCGATTGTAGAAGAAATCGTCGCCGCACTAAAAACCCTTGGCTTTCCAGAACAGAACATTTTCTTTGAGAAATGGTGAGTTTTTTATTTAAATATTTTGGGGGCGGTGGGGCCGGTGATTAGTTTTCCGTGAGCGTTAATTCCAATTCGATTAAGGCTTTGCCGGGTTTGAACTGCGTTCCAATGTCTTTGTACTCGGGGATTTGTTGGGCCCATTGGTACGATTTTTCCTGATTTGGAGGGAACGCATCAAGTTCGATATTATACGTTCCTGGGGGCGTGCCTTCTTTTGGGGTCACATCAATGCGCACCTTGTGAATCCATTCCGTGTCAAATACTGGAAATGAGGGCCCCATTACAAAGGGGTTGGGTTCGATTCGCACGTCAAAGTATTTTTGTGTTTGCGCGTCTGCTTGGAGTTGCATTCCTTGGGGGAATGGAATGCCCCAGCTTGCATACACAAGCACGAATGCAGTCGCAGTTTCATTCGGATTTGTGTTCATCTGTGCATATTGTGCGTGGGGGTAACTTCCATACCCGGTGGAGCCATGGTATTGCGGGGTTAACGTCCAAAATGGAAGCGCGGTTTTTTGGAATTCGGGGATGAATTCAGGCTGCAGGTAGTACGCAGGTTCAAGTCCTTCCAGGTCTTTTAAAGCGCCTTCTTCGAATGCGCGTTGAATGGCAAAAAAGTCGTTGGGCAATTCAGGTAATTGGGAAAAGATTTGACTTTCGTGGGCTACCCCATATTTTTCGTTGAACTGCGCGCGCGCGCCTTCAATGGAAATGCCCATTTCTTGGGCTGCGTTTTCAAGGATGGAATAGTACGGCCGTTCCACGGGGGCAGTACTTTCAAGGGGCTGGGGGGCCGTGACTTTCAGGTCAGGGGTGCTGGCCAAGCCTGTGCTTGGAGTGGTAGTACACCCGATTGTTAACAGAAGGGTTACTAGGAGGGCCCATAGAAGCGTCTTTTTTTCTTTCATGTTCCCAGTCCAAAGCTTTTGTTGTGATCGCCCGAGGAAATAGTTCCTCCTGCCCCCCCAGGGGTTTGGAGTCCTTGAACGGTTTCGCCTGAAACGCACACTTGGTTTGAATCGCTGGGGGCAAGCGTGTTGGCAATGCGTCCTGGGCTAGCAGCATTTCCTGAATTGTAGTCCCGGCACGTGGTTTGCGTTACAGGGCTTGTGGAACCTGTGACTGTGCAGGGTTGTTGCCACCCGCCAAACCCGTTTCCGTCTGCCCCGCAACCAGCCCCGGTGCCCATCCACACTTTGAGGGCAAGGTTGGTGTCTGTACCAGAGAACGCGCTGGTAAAATTTCCATCCACGTTGAATGAAATGCTGCCCGTGTTTGTAATCAAAAGAGGGGCAAGCGTGTTGGATTGGCACTTGCTTGTTGCACTGCCTGTTCGATTGGAGGCAGGCCGTACGCGCGACCAGTTTCCATCCTCATCTGGATCCCCCAATGCAGTGTTGGCGTCTGTTTCAAGAAAGTAAAAGTTGTTTGCATCGCACGCCCCGCCATAGGACAGGGTGAAGGAGTCCACTGCAGGCCGGTTCCATACAAAAACCGTGGTAGTAACCCCTAGTGCAAGGAATGGAAGTACACTCAATCCAATGAGTGCCATTAATCCTGCCACGCGGTGCGGTCTTGGTGTAAAGGCCAATGAAATGCCCCCTGAGGTTTTACGTTTTTGGGGGTATTAAATGCGTTGGTTGGACATGGATAAAAGTGAAAAAAGAAAAACTGGGCGCGCGTTTTGCACCCATTTTCTTTACTCTTCCACGTCCACGATGCCCTGCTCTGTAACACGGAAAATGGCTTCCCCGTCTGGAAGCGAGGGCGAGTCAACCAGTTTTGCCACGCGCTTGTCTTCTTTGCTTTTGCGCAGGTACAAGCGCGTCTTGGAATTGTGGACCATCATTCCATTTGCAATGTAATTCTCGTTTTTGAGTACGCTGATGTCGTAGAGCGGTTCTTTGTTCTCTATTCTCCTTATTTTTCTTATTTTTTCGAATAAGATGTCATTGTTCAACAGGTTGTCTATGAATTTCTTTGCTTTCAGGGCATCTTCTCCAAGGCCTGGTTTTTGCTGTAATGCAAGGAAAACCTTTTCAAGTTCTTGGCACGTAACATACTGTGCGCTTCTCTGGCGTAGCCTGTTGGAGTATTTTCCAAATTCCGTGGCCAGCATCTTTTCCAGGTCTTTTCTTTTGATCGGCGTGATTGTTTTTGCCTTGGAGTAGTTGAATGTTTCAACCCAGTTGTTTAACTTGGCTTGTTTTTCCTTGCTGGTCAAAGGTCCTATTTCATGGGCGAATCTAACCACATCGGCGCTGAATAGTTCAAGCACGGGCATGGTTTTTCCGCTTTTTTTGTACAGGTTAATTCTTATCCGGGAGTTAATGCCAAATCGTTTGAGCATTATCTGTATTTTTTGCAGGACTTTCAGGTCTTTTTGTGCAATGGTAATTCGTCTTGTTTTTTTGTCCACGCTTCCTTCCGCGTCAGTGAACCCCCGAATGAACGCGGCAACCACCTTATTGGGCGATTTTGCAGTCAGGTCAATGCAGCTGGTTTTCAGGCTTTTGAACAAGCCAGCCAGTTCTTTGCTGTTGATGATAAGTCTGTAGGCGTTTTTACCCTTGACTTTTACAATGGAACCTTCGGTATTGAACAGTTCTTTGAATAGCATTTTATAGTGTTCCAATACGTCTAACCGTGCGTCTGTAAGGCGAACAGTCCTTTCCTCCGCATTTCCGTCACCAAAAAAGTACCCGGTTAATTGGGCCATTTGTTCGGTGAAATATTCTTGGCCGGTAAGCTGCTTGTGTTTGTGGGTCGTAACACTTTTCACGTGGTCAAGCAATTCCATTCCAACGCCATTTTCCACAAGAGCCATGAACGTGCCTTTTGCAGTCGGATACTCTTGGTTAAGTACCCTTCTGAATTGTCTTGGAGTGATGTCAAGGAATTCTATCTGCCTCTTCATATTTATGCCGTTGTTTTTGAGGAACCCTTTCACCAATTCAGCGCCAAGCTTGTTGACGATTACAACTTCCTTGAATTCCTGTTTTGGGATGGCCTGCAAGGCCGTTGTCTTTACAGGGATGGTTCTTGCATGGGCCGTGTAATCCCCTTTTTTGAGTTCTTCTGCTTTCACTTCCACTATTTCAAATCCCTTCAGCGTGAAAAACCCGTGGCCCGGGGAAGCAGTTATACGGTGGCCCGTGTCTATCTCGATTACGTGTTCAATGCCGTTGCGCGCTGATATGAACGAACACGTGTCTTCCCCGTTCTCAAGGCTTTCTTTGAGGTCAGCTGAAACGATTTTTTCATGGAACTGCAGTTCCCTTATTTCATTTATACTGCCATCGGCGAGTTGGATGAGCGTGTCCCCCTGCAGACAATTGTGTCCGACAATGTTCCCCCCGATTGGGGCAGTGGGGTCTCCAAACAATATGTCAGGGCGTTCCAGGACCTGGTTGGTTACTAGTACAGCCACGTTGTTTAACTCTGCAATGCGCTGGAGGACGTGCATATGCTTGTTTAACCTTTGCTGGCGGTCTGCCAGCATTCCGCGTCCAATGAACTCGCTGCGGAAGTGTGAGGTCAAAGAGTCCACGATGATGAGCTTGATGTTTTTCTCTTTCACGAGGTCAGCGGCCTTTTCGGCAAGAAGCATTTGATGGTCCGCATTGTACGCGCGCGCAATGAAAATGTTTTTAAGGACCTTTTGGGGGTCCAAGCTGAAGCGTTTGGCGATGGCCACTACGCGTTCAGGGCGAAAGGAGTTTTCCGAGTCAATGTACAAACAGTTTCCTTCCAAACCCCCTTTTTCTTTGGGGAGCTGCACAGTGACAGCGGTTTGAAAGCACCACTGCGTGTTGTGCAGGTAGGTGGGCTTGTTTCCGCCAATAAAGGAATGCGTGCCAGGCACCACCAAATCGTACACCCAATCGTTGTATTCTTTTTCCCTGATGGACGTTATTTTTTCCCATCGGATTGTTCCCAATGAAAGCGTTTTGAGCACGGCGAGGTCTTGTTTTAATTCTTTTTCCGCCAACCGTTCCAAAGTCATTTCTTTTAAGGTAAGGGCTATTTTTTCAGCGTTTTCTTTTGAAAGGTGCCTTGAAATATAGTTCTGGAACGTGGACCGCTTTAAACTCATTTTTTGGCGAATCTCAGAAGTCTTGAAGGGGAGTATGGAAAGGGCTTGGAATACGTTTTCGGGGGTGGGCTGTTCCAAGAATTGGAGGGTTTGTTGTATTTCCTCTTGTCGTACTTCGAAGAAGCCCAGCATTTCTTGAAGGGTTTGAGGGGTGATGCGTTCCATGGCTGGTTTTTTTCGTGAAAGGAATGAACCAAACAAGGTTTGCAATCCGTTGGACGTCATGACTTTTTTACTCCACTTATTGAACCGCCTTCGCGATCCTGAAAGGCGTGCATATACGCGCTGGTAAGTTGGAGTAATTTCCTGTACGGGAATGCCATACTTGAAGGAAGTGTTTTTTTCACTCACCTTTAAATGGTTCTTTTTGAGCAGGCTGTAAGCCATGATTTTTTGTTGTGCCAACATTTTTCCCAGGGGTTCTGTAAGGATGTTCCCGTAATAGGGTTTTTTGTCCACGAATTGAATGGTTTGGGTGGTGGTCATCCCAAGCCTTGCAAAAAGATAACTCACCTGTTCGTTTAACGTCTTGGATTTTGTAGTGGTCGAAAGCGTATTGTTTACGCTTCCATCCCCATCAATGTATCCTGCAAGGAATGCACCCACAACTTCTTCCGGGGCGTTGAGGATTTTCTCAGGAACAAATTTGGTTCCTGCCTTTGTTTTGGCCAGCGGCCCAAGGAATTCCTTTGTTGGCTTTTGAAATATAATAAGGTTCTTTTTTTCAGTGAATCTTGGAGAGTATCCAAAGTGTTTTTCAATGAAATTTACAATCCATTGCTGGGCCTTTGGGTCGAAAATGGTAATACTGCACGGGTTGGCGCATCCTTCTGCCACATACAATCCAAGAAAGTACGCTTCTTCTATTTCCATTGGTTCTTCTTTTTCCACTTGGATTTGTGCAGGGGTTCCAATGAATGCTCCTTCTTTGAGGAGGCCGGTAGACTTCCATTGAATGCCTTCCTTGTTTAATGTCAGCAATGGGTGTTGGGGGGTAAGCTGCAAAGTGGTTCTGCGTTCAGTGCACACCTCCATTATTTTTTCACTATGCTGGCGGAAGAGTTTTTTTGCTTCCATGGTCTGCGGTTTTCCCGTCAAGTCGATTCCAAGCACTTTCACAGGCCTTTTAAGGTCTGATAGAAATCCTCCATCAAACGGTTCTTCATTTACTGCATATTCATTGTAAATGTCTTCAATTCTTTCCAAATGGGCCACGTGGGGGTTAAAGTAGTAAACACTGGTGTCTTTGGCAATGCACTTGCTGCTCGCAAATCTTCCGTAAACCTCGGTAATGGACTGGCTTTCAATTCCCCCGCCTATGAGCGCGTCCAATCCCTTGCTGCCCGTGGTGAGCCTTCCGACAAGTTTTCTTTTTTCCGCCAATTTGTCCGCGGTTTCAAAGCCCATGTCCAGTGCTTCGCGTGCGGCTTTAATGGCTTTTTCGGCAGTGCCTTCTCCAAGGCCTGCGGCCTCTGTGAGTTCCATGGGCGATGCCACGGCAATGCTTTCCAGTGTTTTGTATCCTGCCGTGAAAAGTTTTTCCGCGGCTTGAGGCCCGACTCCGGGCAAATCAGTTATTTCCTTTACTTCCTTGGCTTCTTTGGCCATAACGAGTTCCTCCTGTTCTGCGCAGTGGGCACGAATTGGGAAACCAGCGTTGAGGTGCTGTTTCCCGTGCACCCGTTTGCACGGTAAGTAGAATACAGGGCCCTGCATTTAAATGCGTTGGGGGGTTGGAGTGCCGGTGAAAAGCGTTTTTTTGTGGTTGTTTTCTTTTATTTAACGAATTCGACGTTTTCCATTTTTTCAAATTCCTTGTCTCCAGTCAGGAATCTCACGCCATACCGTTTGGCCACTGTGTATCCAATGACGTCAGGGATTGAAAGAGTTTTGTTTTTCATGCGCAAATCCATCGCTCGAGTAATGTCTTCTATTTTTACGTCAACTAGCATGGTTGAATACTTGCGCGTTAATTCGTCTGCCATTGGTTTTTTATCTCGTTTCATGGCATAATTGAGCTCGGCCAGGTTGAAAATGGTTAGAATTCCGACAGCATTTTCGTAAGGTAGGAATGCAGAATTGCCGTTGTTGAATTCGGCAATGGCGTAACTGTCAAAAAAGTACGCTTCGCCTTCACGCATCCCATGCCTCCTTGTCCACTTCGTGTAAGATTTCCTTTACGGGGCGAGAGAACTTGAGTATTCCAAAAGTTCCTTTCAAGGGATTTTTTTTTGGGATAATAAGCATGCGTATCTCGTCTCCTGGTTTGATGTGCTCTTTTTGGAGTTGGTCTTTGGGCAAAGTGGTTCCCCACGACCCGCCCCACTCCCTGACCCGCGTTTTCAGTTCAAGCATAAAATTATACTGGTATAACTTATATTTAAGGGTGTCGGGGGCACGGTGCCGGTGAAAAAAGGGCAGAAACGGCATTCTGAAGGGCAAACGTTAATACTGTCCTTTTAAGATTTTTGACGTTTCCAATCGCATGCGGCCCATGCGCCACTTTCCAATTCCAACCCCCTTGCCATTTGTCAGTATAAACCGGCCTTTCCGATCAACAACAAGGTAACGGTAATTGGATAACTCTTTTTTCAGATGAACGTTTTTCCCGCTTTCCTTGTAAAGTCCTCTGCCAATAGGTGGGTTGCTTCAATTACTTTTTTTCTGGCATCTCGGTAAGAATAGGCTGCTCCAATTAACGCAGTTCCGGCTATAACCGTCACCCAGAGTTTTAAACCGTGGGCAAGACTGCGGTTTCCGTGCACGACAGAGTCCCCCACCAAAAAACCTGGAATAACGGTTGCTTGCCCCAAAACCCGAATAAAACTTTTTCTGGTGGAAGCCGTGCGTTGTTTGCGGGCTGTAATTAAATTAGAAGCAGAAACGTTTGTAGGCAAAAGTTTACGGCGTTTAAACATAGGGTATTCACTTCTTGTCTTGTTGTATTATGCCAGCCCCTTGACTTGAAATTCAAGTTCTCCACTCATCGCATTTTTCTTTGTCCGGCCTTCGAGTGTGAATGGTTTGCCGATGAGCTGTTCTTTGAGCGTGTCCCAGAATGCTTCGCCTTGTGCATTGAAGTCTTTCAACAAGTCTTCTTTTTTTTGTGCGAGCAAAGCTTCCAGGCCTTCATCAAAAACCACTCCGCGCATGTTTCCAGTGTCGTCTTCCAACTGCAGAGACAGTAAGAGCCTTGGTGTTGGTTCTTGCACTTGACCACAGGCATTGCAGAAGTGCTTTTCGTTCATGGTTTCAACTTTGCGCTTGCACTGGGGGCACGAGGAATAATAAAACTTGCCTTTGTGCACGCGGGTGACTTCAACTTTAAGGAGTGCGTGCATGCCTTCATTCAACTCGTTTACTTTTCTTGTTTGAGGCATTATAAGGTCGGCACGTTCAAGTTTTTGAATGGTTCCGTTGTAGTTGAGTTGGAGCTGGATTTGTTCTTTGAATGTTTTGACCAGCGCGTTTTGTATGCGCACCCACGTTCCTTTTTCTAAGGCCGGGGAATACTTGTCAACTTGCTCGTTCCACAAAGTTAGTCTGGTGATTCCACTGGCATCGTGTAATGTGATGTTTTGGAGTTTTCCTTTTCTTCCGTTGGACTCGAATTCCCTTGGGGGGAAAATGCTTGCAATTCGCGCTTCCACATCCACGTTTTGCATTCCTTGTTTTAATGCATTTAGCGGGCGCGTTTGGCGCAGGGAAGTGGAGAGATTCAAATCTATTCCAAGTTCTTTGGCCACCAGGAAAGCCGCTCCGGACTCTGAAAGCATTCCTGAGAATTTGGCCATTTTTTCTTTGACCATTTCTTGGATTTCTTGTGCAGGTTTTTTGGTGCGCGTGCTCACGAGTTCAAGGAGTTGTTGGGGGTTGTTCAGGTAGTCTGGTTGGCTGGATTCCATGGTTTAAGGTTTACGCGTTTAATGCATTTAAAGCCATGGCCTTGTATGGGAAACCCATGCGTGCATTTAAATACCTTTTTGCCCCGGGTTTTTTAGTGGAGGTTTTTTGGGTGAATTACGCGTCCTATTTTGGTTCAAGGCATGTGGGCAAAACGTATGCCAAAATACTGAAGGGGCTTGACTCGGATGGCGCGCTGACTTTCATGCAGTTAGACCCTCCCAATTATTCGGCGGAGCTTGCCGGTAAAATTGCACGGGTTGCAGAGGACAATGGCTTGGACGCGTTTGCGGTTGGAGGCAGTGTGGGCGCGCAAGGCCAAGTATTGGATGACACCATTCTTGCCATTAAAGAAAATTCTTCACTCCCTGTAATCCTGTTTCCGGGAAATATTGCCACGCTTTCTCCGCATGCGGATGCCATGTATTTCATGTCCATGTTGAACTCGTTGGATCCGTATTTTTTGAGCGGCGCGCAAATCGCTGCAAGTTTTCCTGTAAAAAAAATGGGATTGGAAGCCATTCCAACTGCCTACATTATTGTGGAGCCTGGGCGTGCCGTGGGTTGGGTAGGCAGGGCGCAGCTGGTGCCGCGTTCGGTTCCCTATATTGCAGCCATTACCGCGCTGGCCGGCCAGTACATGGGCTCGCATTTGGTCATCCTTGAATCCGGTGGGGGGGCTGATTCTCCTGCGCCCAAGGAAATGGTGGTTGCTGCCCGCCAAGTATTGGATGTTCCTTTGCTGGTTGCAGGGGGCGTGCGTACAAAAGAATTCGCGTTTGAAACCGTTAAAGCAGGCGCGGACATCGTTCAAATCGGCACGGCTTTTGAAAACGCAAAGGGCGATTTGAAAAAACTCGGGGCCACGTTCAGGGAACTCACCTCGGTTGTGAAAAGGGCGGGGAAGGAAAGGCAGTAGGTTTTTGTGGTTTAGGGGGGTTATTCTAGAAATAGGGCGTTGTGTCTTTTCAAGTGAAAGTCTTTTGTGACTATCTTTAATTCATGCTTTTGGCTTAGCGTTATTAGAAGTGCATCGGTATAACTTATGCGTTCAGTTTCTTTTTTGAGTTCTGCATGCAAAACGCCTGCCCCGGCATAGTCTTCAGGGCTTCCTTCCAGGAATTGGCACCTGGATTTTATGAATTGAAAGGGCTCTTTGTAGCTTGTGCCGTGCCTGGTAAGCGTGCTTGCGAGTTCTCCAATGACACTGCCGCAGGTATAACATTCATTGGAAGGGTTTTGGAGTATTGCCTGGACTTTACGGGATAAATGGGTCCCAAGGAAATATTCAATCCAAGCCGACGTGTCTATGAGGTATTTATTCGCGGGCATCCCATCGGTCCTTTTCAGTAAAGGTTATTTTTTTCCCTTTTAGGTAACCAAAAAGGTCCTTTGGAACCGTATTTAATTCTAACTCAACCGGGTCGCCGGTGTGCAGGTTAAGTTCCTTTGCTTTTTCTTTTGGGATAGTGGCCACAAGCGAGCCCCCGATTTTGCGTACGCGTACAATTACACCCATATAACAACCACTGGAATAAATTATACTGCATGTTATATTTATGGCTTTTGGCAGATGGGCTTATTTTTTCAGGGTTCCCGGAAAAAGCGCGTGATCTTCTTTTTTGAGCACTTCCACAAGCG
>JACQJG010000019.1 GCA_016198125.1 Candidatus Iainarchaeum sp.
ACGCGTTCCTGTAAACGCGCCGGTACTTGGATTGTAAGGGTATTTTTCAATGATTGGACAGGCTTTCCAATTCGTGTTGGTACCCGGGTCATGCAAAAAATAATCCGTGCCCCCCTTCCAATCATTAATTTCAACCGTGGTAGCTAATCCCTGAGGATAACTTCCTGCATAGTCGTCCTCCGCTTCTTCCATAAACGCTTCATCTGTGCTGTTCGGCTTTCCGCGTTCCAGCCTCCTATTGCTGCACGTGTAGTCCTTCGGTCCGTTGCCGGGGACCGCCCATTCGCCGAAGTTAGCGGGCAACAATCCCATAGTCTTTGTGTGCGCGGCCACAGAAGCATCTTGAACAGCATCCCATTTTAGAGTGCTGGCCAGATACGCGGGGTATTGAAGGTTTGTTTGATCCGCTGCATGCCCCAGGTTAAGCGCATGCCCAACCTCGTGGGCAAATACCACTTTCCCTTTTACGTAATTGAATTCCCATACCTGGCTTGGGTTAAAGTTAATAAAGCTGGAATAATTTATCAACATCGTTCCAGCAGTACTGAGATAACCCCCTAAAATTTCGGGATCGCCTGGGGGGACTTTTATAGCATCAACCACGATAATGGGAATTTTTGTTGGATCTGCTTTTTTTACAGAGAGTTCTTTGAAATAAAATGTATATACAGCCGTGGCATCCGTGGTGTCCCACACAATGATTTTCTTGGAAACTACTTTATTGCCGCCCACCTGCATGGAAATGACCTCAAGTTTTAACCCCCATTCATCCATGTTGTTTTCATTTAGAAATTGGGCATAGGGGAGCGTTCCTACAATGTTAGGTGCACTGTAGGGGTGGTCTTTTCCAGCGTCTTTGAGTACGTCAACAGACTGTGCCACCATGGACTGTATGTTGGCTTCTTTGCCTGTCTTGGTCCACACATCCCCGGGAATATTGGTTGTATCTGAGTCTGCGTTGAAAATGTACAAGGGGCTAAACATGCCAATGCTTGTACCTGCAAGTTGGGTTTCAATGAAACCAGTGTTGTTTGCACCGGCATATTTTTTTCCATATTCCTGTATGATTTCCTCAAAAGGCCTTGAGTCATCCGGAATAATGTGGGCAAGGTTTCCGTATTCATCCGAATAGCCGATTACGCGAAAATGTTTTTTGTCTTCGATCAAGGAACTGGTTTCATTCAGCGGAATGTCAAGGTTTGTTGCACCTCCTTTGTATGCTTTTAGGCGAACAGGGTCTTCAAGTCCGTCGTACCGGTACAGGTACATGGTTGCGCCTTCCAGTTTGTGGCTGTCTGAAATAGCGAGGATGTTGTCTGCAACTTCTGTTGAGGGCAAAACCGTGTCAATAGAGACTGTTGTTTTTGCTTCAAAAACGCGATTGACTGTGGCAACTCTAAAAAACAGGTCATGGTCTCCATCGCTTAACCACATGGATACTGGGGCTGGTTTGTTCCACAAGGCGATGCGGGAAAATTCTTGACCCTGAGTTACAACTTCATAATCTACAGTATCTTCTTTTTTCCCATCCACATACATTTCAAGGGATTGGATTCCCTGATTTGTTGGGATAACAAGCGACATGATTCCATAGTTATGATGATCTGCCCTGCCCACCAGGTTAACCTTGCCTTCCTCAAGCTCTTCAATGTCCAAACCTTCCACTTCAATGGAAGGTTGTGCAACGCTTTCTGTACCCCCTGGCTGGCGCCCGGGAACAAGTCCGGTTGAACCGGACGGAATTGGAATAAGCCCCACAAGCACTATTGCAATGCTCACCACTGCAAGGCCAAGCAAAACGACCTGCAACCATAAATTGTTAGAATAAGTAGGCACGAAACGCTTATCCCCTTCAATTATAAAAATCAAATGGTTAAACGCCGCACTTCTGCAACTCTTCTTTTGAAAGCGTGCTAGCTTCAATGACTTGAACCAGGCAGTCCACTTGACCATCATAGTACTGGTTGGCCAGCTTGTAGTCCTGCAAGTCCTTTTCCAGGCGCGCTTTTTCAGGAAACAAAAAGGGCTCAGCAGCCTGGGCAAGCACAAGGCCCAGGATAAGGCCTAAAACGAACACCACAACAAAGCCAAGGTTTTGGCCTAAAAAGGCAATAAAACCTGTTGAATGCGCGCGCCCCTTGGACTTCCTGAATTTGGGGCCTGAAAGTTCCTCATCATCATAGTCTGCCATTCTATCTCCTTATTGTGCATTAAACCGCATACGACTATTTTAAACCTTTTGGGCAACGGTTTCAAGGGATGGGCCATGCAGGAAAACGCGCGTTCACAGGGCCGTGAAAGGGAAAAAGAGGTAAGCGTAGTCATTCCCTTGTACAATGAAGAAAGAAACGTGGAAGCCCTGCTCGCGGAATTGAATGAAGTGCTGCAAAAATCGTTCAAGGAATGGGAAGTGCTGGCAGTGGACGACGGCTCCCATGACACGTCTTTTGAATTGCTTGTGCACGCGCAAAAAAAATACCCGGAGCTGCGCATTGTAAAATTCAAACGCAATTACGGCCAAACCGCGGCCATGAACGCGGGCTTTAAACTTTCCCGTGGAAAAGTAGTGGTGGCCATGGACGCAGACCTGCAAAATGATCCCGCGGACATTCCAAAACTTGTAAAAGAAATTGCACGCTTTGATGTGGTGAGCGGCTGGCGGTTCAACCGCAAGGACAGCGCTTTCAAGCGCTTGTGGTCGCGCATTTCCAATGGCCTGGCTGCACGCCTGACAGGAGTGGACATTCACGATTTTGGGTGCACGCTCAAAGCCTATAAGTTGGAAACTGTGAAAGACCTGCAGTTGTTTGGGCAAATGCACCGCTACCTTCCCGCCCTCCTGGCCGCGCAAGGGTATTCTGTTGGAGAAATGAAAGTGAATCACCGCGAGCGCGCGAATGGAATGTCAAAGTACAATTGGAAGCGTTTATTCAACGGAGTGCTGGATTTAGTGTTCATCAAGTTTTGGACGGATTATTCAAAAAGGCCCCTGCATTTTTTTGGAGGAATTGGAATTGCGTTTCTTCTTGCAAGCCTTTTGATTGCCGTGTACAAAGTAGTCATTCAATTAATGGTACGGCACATTCCATTGGAAGCCGGGCCCTTGCTTTTGCTGTCCATCATGCTGTTCATTACCGGCGTACTGCTCCTCATGTTCGGGTTTTTGAGCGAAATCCAGGTGCGCATGTACTATGCCTTAAAAAACAGGGAAAACTACGAAATTGAAAAAATATACTAGAAAAAGCGTTGTTTTTGCATGTGCGGCATTGCAGGAGTCAGTGGAAATGAAAAAGGGCTTGTAATGAAGATGGCGCGCGCGCTTTCCCACCGCGGGCCTGACAACGAAGGATTTTACACGGATTCCTTTTTTTCCCTGGGACATCGAAGATTGAGCATCATCGACCTTTCTGAAAAAGGAAAACAGCCCATGCCAAACGAGGACCAAAGTATATGGGTTGATTTCAACGGCGAAATATACAATTTTTTGGAACTGCGCAAGGACCTGGAGCAAAAAGGCCACTCGTTTTACTCGAATACCGATAGTGAAGTGCTGGTGCATGGCTATGAAGAGTATGGCCCAAAATTTGTGGAACAACTTGAAGGCATGTTCGCGTATGCCATTTACGATACGGCCAGGAAAAAAGTTTTTTTGTTCCGCGATCACACGGGAATCAAGCCCTTGTTTTATTACTGGGACCAATCCCTTTTTGGGTTTGCATCCGAACTTGGAGCGTTAATGGAACTGCCTGTTCCGCGCACATTGAATCGCGCAAGTTTAAGCCATTACTGGGAGTTACGCTTTGTGCCCGGGCCGTTGACCTTGTTTGAAAACATGTTCAAGCTTCCCCCGGCACACTGGCTGGAGTTTGACGGTAAAAAGGTTTCATTGCACGCGTATTGGCAGGCCCCTTATGAACACGAAAAGCCGTTGAATGAATATGTGCATGCACTCCGCATGACTCTTGAAAGGTCTGTTTCGCACTCGCTCATCAGCGATGTTCCAATAGGAATTTTTCTTTCCGGAGGCCTGGATTCAAGCATTCTTGCAGGGCTCATGGCCCAACAGGGAGAGGTGCGCACGTTTTCAGTGGGATTTGAAGGCTCCAGCCATTCCGAAGCTGCCCATGCAGAGCACGTGGCCACGCACATTGGAAGCATTCACACTGAATTGAGCGTCTCGATGAACGCGCTGGACGCATTGCCGAAAATTGTGAAACATTTTGGAGAACCCCTTGCAGACCCAACAGCAATTCCCACCTATTTCATGGCCGAGCAGGCGCGCAAAAAGGTTAAAGTGGTATTGACCGGGGAAGGCGCGGATGAATGGTTTGGGGGGTATGAACAGGTGCGCCTTGCACAGGCACTGGAAGGGTTTTCAAAAACGCCTTCCGCGGTCAGGAAAGGCCTGGTGCTTGGAGCCAAAAAAATGCCTGCCCCGGTAATGAAAGCCTTGTTTGAGTACGCGCCCTTGCTGGGCGAAGAAGGAATAAACCGCTTGGACGACTTCCTGCACGCGCAATCCAATGTTGAAAAATACCTGGCGTTGGTGGGCATTTTTTCTGAACGCGAAAAACGCGAAGCGTTTGGAAACAGTCACGCAAACGCAAAAGAATTGTTCCAACCCTTCTTTGAAAAAAATAACTTGGTGCATGGAATTGTGGAGTGCGAAATTGCAGGGGCGTTGCCTGACAATTTGTCTGCAAAAGTGGACCGCATGACCATGGCCTTTGGACTGGAGGCGCGCGTGCCCTATTTGAATCCTTCCGTGATTAACCTGGCTGCCGCCATTCCATTGCAGTACAAAGTACACAATGGAATTGAAAAGTTCATTTTGCGCAAAACGTTTTCAAACCTGCTTCCAAAAGCCATTGTTCAAAGGAAAAAGCACAGGTTTTTTGTTCCATTGCACGAATGGATGCAGGAAGCCTTGGGCGACCAGGCATGGAACGCGTGCAATGAGCTGGTGCGCGAGTGCGTCATGCAAAAAGATTTCGTGGAAAAAATGAAGCGCAATTATTCAAAGTCCCCCTTGTATTATGCCCGGCAATTGTGGTGCGTGCTCAACTTTGCAGAGTGGAAGGACTTGTTTGACGTGAATTGTGCTGTTAAGTAAACCATGAAGGCTGTTTGTATGCAGTTAAATTGACTTGCGTCCAATCCACTTTGTACACGCGGATGAGCGCATTGTTTTCATACGCCAATGCAAAGCCGGGAATGCCTTGCGCAGTGTTAAGGACATCGAACTGCGTACTCAACCGGTCTTTACGGTTTTCCTGCAGCACAAGGTAAGTGACATTGTACTTGCGCATCAGGTAAATGGTTTCATCCAGCGGTGCATCGGGCGTTAAGACCGTTGAACGGTCTGCATGAAAGCCTGTGGCTGCGGTCGTGCGGCTCATCATCACAGCCCCTTGGGGGGTGTTGGACTCAATCCATTCCATGGCTTCCACGTACTTTGCTTCAAATGCACGCCCATTGGAGTCAAATGTTTTTTGCATGGCCGAAGAAAAAGGCCCGGTTAAATAAAACCCTGCAAGGATAAGCACTACTGTTAAGAGCGCAATGCGGGGCCATTGAATGTTGAAACCCTGCCGCTCGCGGGTTTCAATTTTTTCCCAAAGGCGCGTGAGTGCAAGGCCTGCGAGCACGCACATGACAGGGTAAAACATGAGCATGTACCTGAACTCGTAATGCCCAAACACAATGAGCAATGCGCACGCGAGAATAAAATGCAGGGCGCCAAGTTTGTAGAGCAGGCGCTGCCTGCCTGGCAGAAGAAAAAAGGACAGGGCAGCCAGCACAAACACTATGAATGGGCCGGAGTTGCCGCGCATGAAATCCAATGGAATTAAGAGTGCTTGTATAACTGTGCGTTGCACGCGCTCCATGAAAGAGGCTTTTTGGGCAATGGAATCCAAGTCATCAAAGTAAATGGCGTTGACCCCGGAGTTGGCGAATAAAACCAGCGTATTGGAATACTGCTGCGTGTTCACATACCCGTACGCGGAGTAGGAGGCAATCCACGGGGGCAGCACAAACAGGGCCACAATGAATGCAAAAATCCCAAGGTGGGCAAGCCCTTCTTTCAAATACGCTTTCCCGTTTTTTTTATTCCAAAAAAAGGCTGCAAGTAAAAAAACAAGGGCAAGGCTTGCTCCTGTAATGCGAATGCTTGAAGTTAATCCAACAAGCACGCCTGCAACCGCGTAATGCACAAAGGAATGCCTATCAGTGGAAAGCATCCAGTAAAAGTAGGCCAGTGTGGCAAGGTTGAACAATGCAAAGTTCACGTCTGCCATGGGAATAATGGACTGCGTGAAAACAAGGTAATTGATGCCAAGGAAAAAAATTGCAATCAATCCTGCGGTTTTGTTTTTTAGCGCACTTGCAAAGGCGTATACTGACAGAAAGGCAAGTGCAAGGAAAAGCAGGTTTGGAATTTTTGTGGCATGCGCGCTCACGCCAAAGACAAGAAAAGAAGCTGCCAGGAAAAGAGGCTGAAGCGGAGGCCACGTGTCTTCTGTGTGGGACACGTTTTCATACGGGTAAAAATAATATCCAATGGTGTCCGTTGAAAAACCCAACCCGGTTGCCAGGGCACGCGCGGTCACTGCATAACTTGCACTATCCGCTCCTCCAATGAACGGGTTTGAAAGTGCTGTAAATCCTGCAAAAACCAGGTATCCAACCACAAATACCAGCATGCCCAAGTCCTGCCATGCCAGGCTTTTGAAGGCGTCTGCCGGGTTTTTTGCGTGCATTTATTACGTTGTAGAATGAAGGCTTAAAAACAGTGAAGGAGGGCCATTGAGTTATGCGCATACGCTGGTTTGCCCCACTGCTCGAAAAGCCGCTTGGAACCACGCAGTTTGTCAGGAAAATATTTCCAGACGCGCAGTTCAGGCTCGTGCACCAAACCATTCATCCAACAAAAATCGTGCGCACAATCCAATTTGAGTTGAACGGCCAGGTCATTGCACGCGGCAGATCAGAAGTGGATGTCCTTCCTACTGCCCCCCAGGCATTGGGCGCGATAAGAACAGGAAAACTGCCCCTGGGCATTATCGCCCAACGCTTTAAAGTAAAGCGCTCGCGCATGCACACCACCACAAGGACACGGTCATTCAAGATGACAGGAGACATTCACGCAAAAATATGGGAACGGTTCTACCTGGCGCGTGCGAAATGAACAACAAGGTAGATTAAAATACAAAAAAGCCCCAAGAGAAGCATGCCAAAGCCGCATTCACGGAAACCGCGTAAAAGGTATTCCAGGCGAACGCTGAAATTATTTACCATTTCGAAAGGACTTGAAGACATAAGAATGAAGGGGATTAACAAGGATTATCTTGCAGAACTCGAACCCAAGCACGCGCGAAAAAAACCAAAACGGTTGGCGTGGAAACCGTTTTGGAAAACCTTCCGCGACATTCGCGAGCAACATTGGTGGGAGCAGGCTAACAGAACCAAACGGTCACTGCGCGAATACAAGCTTGAATTCTTTTTGCAACAGAAAAAAATTCCCTCTCCGTTGCTCAATAAAAATTTGATTGCCTGCGCAGCAAAACGGTACAGGCGCTTGCACAATGCAACACGCTCCAGGCCTCTTGAAACAAAAATGATTGGCGGGCCTGAGTTTATTCAAGACTGGGTAGTACCTCAACGGTATGATGTGGCTGCACATGTGTTGCAGTGGATTAAAGACGAACGTTTGTTGAATGAAAGAGAAGCAACTGTTGAGGAAAGCCAGCGGTTTCATGGAAGAGTAGTACGGCAACTTTATCCAGCCTTTTCCAGGAGCCCTCCAAAAGAAATGCTGCTCCACCAGATGGGCCGGGCTGAACAACATACCAATTGGGGGTATTACACGTACAACTGCCGCGTGCTTTTGGATCCTGCATCGTTTGTAAACCGACAACAATTTAGCCACAAAAAGTGGGGGTACATTGAAGACGCAAAAGAAGGAACTGTGCTGGCCATTCAATTGTTTGACCCGAACCCCAAAGCACTGCTTGCGTTTACCAAAGCAATGGCCCACAAGCGACCGAATGACCCCATCCCCATCTTGGATATGTACGGAGACTTGTTTTACCCGCCACGGACAAAAGACCGGCGCTAGCGTTTATTTGAAAGCAGGTTATTGCACAACCCCAAAGTCTTTTGCGCTTTCGGGCACGGGTTTTGTGGCTGTGGAATAATCCATGGCGTCCAAGTTGCCGGGCGGGTTTTCAACGTTCATGCGTTCAAAAAACTGTTCAAAGTCAATCCATGTTTTCTTGTTGTATTTTTTCTTGGCCAGCAGGATGACATCCGAGGGAACGTGCTCGGACACGAATTCGTATTCATCTTTCAAATGGTCCAGCACGCGCAGGCCGAATGCTTTTACGTATGCAAAATCAGGCATGGCTTCGCGTGAAAGGCGCTGCCTGCTCTCCCCCACGTGCATGTACCCTTTTACTTCTACAAAGTCAAAATCCCCTTTTTGGATGAGCGCGGCATACTTTTCGGGTTCAACATCGTTAAGGCCTTTGACAAGGGTAAGGCGCGCGGTTTTACGGAATCTTTTTTTAGAGGCATTTTCAATGGACTGCATGTACCGTTCCCAGTAATCATTGAAAAGCGGCACGTCCACTTTTTTCAGCAATTCCTTGTTGGGCGCATCCAAACTCAGGTAAAGCTGGGTGACTGTGTGCAGGTTTTCAATGGCTTCCGGGTATTGGGCGTTTGTTACCAAAAAAGTTGAAATGCGTTTGGAATGAAATTTCTGGCACAATTCATTTATTTTGGGGTAGGCAATGGGCTCCCCTGTCAAGGACAAGGCCACGTGGCCCACGCGCTTGGATTGTTCGTACGCGGCTTTTGAAGTGTAGGGGTTGCCTCCAAATCCTTGAAGTAATTGGGCATGCATGCGAAGGCTTTCTTCGATGATGAAATCAGGTTCGTCCACTTCCCAATTCCATTCCCTTGAAACCGGGGCTTTGTAGCCCCGCCAGCAGAACGTGCAGCGATTCGCGCAACTCAAATTTACAGTCATTTGCATGCACTGGTGGGAGCGAATGCCGTAGAACTTGAACTTGTAACATCCCCCTTCCCCACGGAGCATGTTCTTGGTCCACCCGCACACCTTTACGGCAGAGTGATGGCCGATTATGCGATAATGCTGGTGTTCCAATTCTTCCTTGTATTTCAGAGGCACTTGATCCCCCTGCGGGGTAGTGGAAGTTTGAGGTTTTTTTTGAACTTCCATTACTCCGTTGGGAGAAAGAATGGGAAAGGACATAAAGGTTCTTTTTGGGGAGAACAAGTTAAAAAGAAGAAAGGGTTTTGTTGAGGAACAAGGAAAAGTCAAACCAACTACACATATATACATAATTGAAGGGAAGGGGTTTTAACCGTTTTTTAAGGCAACCAATGCCCCTAAATTATGTAGGGCAAAGCAGAACCTTTAAAAATAAGTTATACGTGTATAGTAGCGCTGTTCCTTGGCGTTTTGTTAAGGACAGGGAGTTTTTGGATCATAGATGAAAGGGGTGTAACAAATGTACAAATACACTATTGCACGACAACTGGCCACCAAAAAAGTCATCACCAACCGCGGCGATGAAGTGGGCCGTCTTACGGATCTCATGGTGGATGAAGTCAAAGGCGACATTGAGGCGTTGCTGGTTGAAATCGACCGCGAGAGCAAGCTCATGCGCAAACTCAGTTTCAAGGAACGCATGATCTCCATTCCATATTCTGCTGTCACCGCAGTTTCAGACGTGTTCATTGTGGATGAACGCGAGCTCACACAAGCCGTTGCCACTGAAGAATAAAGCAAACAAAGAGCAAAAATTCCCAGTACTCCTTTCATGGTATGCTGTGAGGTTTCTCTCACTGAACAAGGATGCCCGTGCATGACTCCAGTGACTGTTAAAACATTTTTCATTGCACTTGTAAGTACGCTTTTTCTTACAGGGTGCGTACAGCAAACCCCTGTAACCCCGACTCCCACAGTACCACTTGGCATTGCAGTTGAATTTACGAGCATTCCAAGCGAAGTTGATTTTGGCGAAAGCGCAAGCGTTTCATGGAAAGTGAGTGGTAACCCTGGGAGTATTAGCGAAACAAGAATTTTGTTTGACAAACAGCCCGGGCAGGCGGTTTTAACCGCGTATTCCACTACCACAAGTGCTCAAACAGGAACCATTCCGCAAACCTTTACCGCCAGCGTCCAGCCCACGGCAGTGGGTTTTGTGTTCATGCGCGCATACGCGAAAATTGATGGAAAAGACTATTTTTCCGGCGAAGAAAAAGTGGAAGTAGAGGCCTATGAAGAAGGCACAGAAGAACAGGAAGAAGAAGTGAAAACGTGTCCTGCATGCCTGGCCCCCTCAGATTGGAGTGCATGCGAAAATGGAACGCAGGCAAGGGAAAATTTCAAGTGCTCGGCTGAAACGAATTTTTTATGCCAGCCCTTCCAGGAAACGCAGGCTTGCGAAGAGCCAGTGGAGCCTCAACCCCCCATACCAGCGAACGTTGAATTCACAATTGAATTTGATGATGCCGGGTTTTACCCCAATGAAGTGCAGGCAAGTGAAGGGGACACCGTTAAAATTACGTTCCAGCAACGCACCACCAACATTGGATTTGGCGGAGGCGATTTAATCAGCGAATTGTTCAACTCTGGAACCATTCCTCCTGGCGGGACATATGTGGCGCAATTTGCAATGCCTGGCACGGATGTGAAAGTGGACAACTGGTGGCCCAACAAAGCCGTGTACAAGGCGAGTTTCTTTGTACGCGTGAAGTGAATGAAGGTCAGGGCCTGCGGTGAAGTTTTTTTGCTGCGCGTTGGGCACGCACAACCAAATGTTCTTTTGTCCGAAAAAAACGGCTTTTTGAAAGCCTGAACCCTGCTTTTTTGAATGCGGCCTTGTGCATGCCTGTTGCCTCGCGGGGAATGCGTTCCATTTCTTCTTTTACCAGTAAGGCCACTTCCTTGTTTCTTTTTTCATACGCTGGGATTTCCTGCGCCGGGATTGCAATGCCAAACTGTGCTGTAAAATACCTATTTATAACATCTGCATCTCCAGGGTGACGTTCTATACGTTCTATAAAATCTCTACTTATAAAATATCTAGCATCTATTTCTGATATTTTACCTGCTCCCACCATACTTAAAGCAACAGTGTACAGGTTTAAGGGTTTACGGTAATTATGAAAACGCGGGTTGAGCACCACGCGCTGGGAAGGATTTTGGAATGCACGCGTAAAGCGGGACAGAAAATAGTCCAACGGGGAAGCCCCCATTCTTTCCCTGAAATCATCAATGGATTTTTTGTGGTGCCCTTGAAAGTTTCCAAGCACCACGCTCGGTTGTTTGTTTTTATTGAAATAAAAGTCGAAGTTAAACGATGCAAAGAACGCACCTCGTTTTGCGGATACTTCCTGAAGTTCCACCCCTGAAGAAAAAGGTGCATCGCCGCCTGTCGTGTAAACAAGCTGATAGCCTGCACGGGCCAGTAGGGGGTCTGAAAAGAGTGTTCTAAGCCTGGGAATAAACTGCCGCAGAAAGCTAAACAAGACATTCGATCGCCCCCCGAACCGTTTTTGCTGCCGCGCCAACTGGCGATAAGCCGAATAGGAATGCATTCGATCAATCAAATCGTAAAAAGACGCTCCTAGCAACGAATACCCTTTTCGGATTAATTCCATGTCGCTTTCCGAGAAACGATTCTTACTCCGTAGGATTATTCCAAGCGCTGTTGACCTTGGGGAGATGCCCATGGCCATGAGTTGATTTGCGGCTTGCCTTTGCGTGAATGTTTTTGGCATGAGAAGAAGAGCCTGGAAGCCTATTTATAGGTAGCCTTCAATTTCAATCCGCTTGTAATTCAAGCGCCTTTTTTCGCTTATTTGTTTGCCTTGGTGCGCAGTCTTTTCATGATTTGGAGTTGCCTGAAAATCTCGCCAGAGTCTATTTTTTCGCGCACGTGTTTCAGTCCTGCTCTTGTAAAACCGCTGTTCGGAAAAAGGTAGCCGCGTTGAACCATTTCTTTTTCCCATTCCCGCAAGGGTTTGATTAGCCGCCCATTTGGGTCAATGGGGGAATCTGCCCACAGCAAAATAGCGCCGTCTTCGCCGTGCTTTTTGAAAATGGATTGGGTATGCCTTGCAATCCTGTACTCTGAAAAAAAGAACACGGTGAAAGGAAAGAAAAGCGCCAAGAGGAGTTTGTTGGGGGAAGCCTGCAATGCATTAAATGCCATTCCATGTGCGCCTTTTTTTGAAACCAATGGATTCGTGAGTTCTCTAAACTTTCTATGCCGGCCCGCTCGTCGTAGGATTGGTGGAAACAAGGGGTACGCCTTGTAAAAGTCCTTTGTACCTGCCTTTGCATAGGCCATTCTAAAGTAGCGTATTAAGAGTTTTTGGCGTGGCGGACTTAAGAGGTTTTGGAGGGCATGGCGGTATTCGTGGGGTTTGAAAATAGGCTCTAACCACCCCACAAGCGGGTGAAAACGATAGGAATGTTCTGTGTTAGAGTATGCCGGGTTTACGTCTCCAAAGGATTTGTGCCTTATCTTTACTGGGTGCAATGCCTGCACGGGCACTCCGGTAATTTGAGACACGCGCTTGAATAGCTTTTTGTTGTCTATTCCGCTGTACTTCTTGCGGGAACGCTGGGGAGGCATTCATATCACTCGGTTTCTACCACTATTTTCTTGTGCTTTAAATCCATGCTGTTTACAAATGGAAACTCTTTTTTCAGTGTTTCAAGGGCTTTTTTGTCCGGCATTTTTTGCGCGTGCAGGTCTTTGGTGCGTTCCATGGCCGCATGCAATTCCGCGAGATGGCTTTGAATATACTGGGCTTTTTCCTTGTTTTCTTTTTCAAGGGTTTCAAATTTTTTTAATGCCTCTTCTTGCTGAGCCATGCTTTTCTGCAAGGCCAAAACCTTTGCGTTTGGTTTTTCAATGGATTCTTTTGTCCCTGGCAGGGGTTGGGCGTTAAGGAGCGGCGTAAGGTGCAGGTCAAGCGCCTCGTTGAGCGTTGAAAAGTTTTTTTGCGAAAGAGTTGAACCCCTGTTCAAAGGAAAGGGAAGCAGTACTGTTTTGCCCCGGTCCTCTACAAGGGTTGCGTTCATGCGCGTTGGATTTGGAAGCGCATAATAGAATTGAATGCGCTCGTGCAATGCGCGAACGCTGGCGTCTGACAACGCACCTGCAGGGCTGTTTTTTGGAAGATTGCAGTCCATGCATATTTGTTCGGCGACAAATGGAATGACATTCATGTCATGAATGAGGCTGTGCACTAAATCGTTGGAAGTCGCGGAGAAAATGCTTTTCAACTGCATGAGTGTAACGTTAAAGGGATTGCACAACCCGGCTTTTGGAAACGCGTAGGGTTTGTTGCGCTCTATGATTCTGGAACCCCACTCCTGTCTTTCAAAGGGCTGGAGAATGTTCCACTTCTTATCGCATAAAATCATGTTGCCTTTGGAGAAAAGTTCTGCAATTAAGTAGTACTCGTTGAATGCGAATACAACCACGCGTTCAGCTTCATGCTGGTGGAATGCATGGACGCGCTGGTTGAGCAGGCGTTTTTTCAGGAATTCAACAAAATTGGATGGTTTTTCAAGTGCTTGGATTTTGTACTGGGTGAAATAAATGGCTTCTTTGGTGATGAGCATGTCGTGTGCGCCCTGCTTGGAGTGGAGTTTGAGGCGTAATGCTTTGGGGCCCACCTGCTGGATTTTGTTTACAAAGGCGCCTTCGATAAAGGGTTGGAGGTACGCAACCTGGTAGGCAAGGGAAAGGTTGTTGAGGTCCATGAAAACATGTATGGGTAGAAAACGTATTTTAAGGCGCAGGCTGTTAGTGGGACCATCATGAAAGGCGTTGGACGCAGTATTAAGCGTGCGTGGAAGCGCATTCCTTTGGCGCGCAGGAAAAGAATGCATGCACTGCGCGCGTACAAGGCGCTTACGGGGTATCGTTCCCCTGAAGAAGTGCGCAGGGCTTTTTTGCCTGAAATGGGGTTGCGGGCTCAAACGTATTACCGTGAAATGCTGCATGAAAACATTCCCCTTTTGAGAGGGCTTTTGCACGAACCGCGTTTAATGCCCCATCCGCGTTTAAGGGTGCTGGTTGAGGATGCCTTGAAAGTGGCGGATGGATTTCACCACCTTCACCGGGCGGATCCTTTGTATAACCTAATCCTAGTGCAGTATCAGTACCGAATCATGGAATTGCATGACCGGTTGGGAAGCCTTGAACGGGCAAAAAAACTTCGGACGCCGGAACAGGCGCACGGCATTGGAGAACTCAGGGTTGCCGTGGAACTGGCTTACCTGCAATTGGGGGTTAAAGAAAACGTTCAGTTGAAAGAAAAGCAGGAAGTTTTAAACATCCTTTTGACCACTCTTTCACATGTTCCTTGGAAAGAGGTTGGAAAAAAGTTGGATGTTTTTTTGAAGGGCCGGGCAAAGTCTTTTTTAAAATATTATTGGAAAAATAATCAGGAACTCCAAAAACTGGACACGCACGTGTTTTATCTCCAGGATTTAAGGAAAAAATACCCCGGTGGCAATTGATTAAAGGGGCATCGTGTTTTCGCCTTCAAAATGCGGGTCCCCGGTGACAACAGGGAGTTGGTGTTGCCGGCTGGCGGCAAGTATGATGGCGTCCACCAGCCCAAAATCTTTGTGCATAACGCGTTTTTTTACCTTCAAAATGCCTGCCAATTCCATTGTTTGAACATCGGCTTCCAGAACGGTTGAAAAGGCTTTAACGTACCCTAACAGTCTTTTTCGGTCAAGGCCTTCGCGTTCAATCCACTCGCTCAATTCGGCAAGAGAGATCACGCTTGTAAAACACGCATTTGCGCGCAATAACGCCGCTGCTTTTTGCCCTTTGGCCGTGTTTTTGAAGAATTCAACCCAGGCATACGTGTCAAACAGCATTCAAATTACCCTGTCATGATGGTCCCGTACAAAGGGCCTTGCCCCTTTGGCTGCACCCAAAGCCTCGGCAATCGCTTTTAGGTTCTTCTTCAAAATGACCACGCGCACGGTCTCGTTCTTCTTCAATTTCTCTTCCAAAACAACGGTCTGCGGGATTAAAATGCCCAAAGACGAGCCAACTTGGCGGACTTTGCCTTCAAATGATTCCATAAAATCACCGATTATAATATGTTATAACTTTGTATAAAAGCTTTTGCCTGCCTGGACGCCGGTGAATCATTGCAAAAATTGCTCGTAGTTACTGCGGTTGAACTTGTACAGGAAGCGTTTGATTTTGTTTCCGTTAAATGAGTATGCTTCCAGGACTTTTACTTTGTCGCCCAGGAATGCATTGAATGGATGGGTTTGACACGGGTCTAAAAGCAGGAATTCTTTTGTGAGTCCGTTTGAGAGTTCAGTCATTACAAAGGCGTGGGGGGTTAAATTGGAGAGCTCGGCTACCACCACATGGGAATTGGAGTCGCCAAGCGCGTGCATGATGGCGCAAAGGAAAATGGCAAGGTCTTCGTCATCGGATACTTTGGATGAAAGAATTTCTTTGGGGGTCAGCCAGCAGTTGAGTTCTACTTCCAATGGAACGTAGCTGATTTCCTTGGAAAGGAATTCAAATGCAGTGGAAAGCGCCTGTGCATAATGGTCGGAAAACACGTAAGGAACTGGTTTGAACTCGGCCACAATGGATTGAATGGTGAGGTCGTCCGGGTTTACAAGGGCTTTGACTTCTCCAACGGTTTTGCGTTCAAAGCTGTTGATGAGGTCCGCATACTTGTACGCAAGGAGTTTGTAGAACAGGAGTTGTTTGTGTTCATCCGCGTGTTGGGTTGTGTTGGTTGACCCCATGGCCTTCACCCAAAAATCCATTTTTATACATAACCTGTTGGGGGGTTAGGCTTTTAATGAACTCGTTTGGATTGTAATGGAAATGACAAAAGTGCGGTTCTTGGGAGCATGCAGAGGCGTTGGTCGGAGTTCGTTCTGGTTTTTCCATGGAAATTTGAATGTGCTGTTGGACGCGGGCATGGATGTGGGGGCTGAAGGGGAAAGCAGGTACCCCTTGTTGGACGACCAAGACATTCCGCGTTTGGATTTTTTAATTGTAAGTCACGCCCACTTGGACCATTCCGGGTACATTCCGTATATGGTCAAACACGGGTTTAAGGGCATTATTTTATGCACGCGCGGAACAAGGGATGTAATGGAATTGCTGTGGTTGGATGCGGCGCGCATTGGAAAAGAAAACAAGGATGCCTTGTACGGGGAAAAGGACGTGACAAAGACGCTAAAACGCATTCGGGCAGTGGAGTATCATCAGCATGTGCGTTTGGGCAAAGGGGTTGGACTGGAATTCCTGAATGCAGGCCATATTTTGGGAAGCGCGTTGGTGGTATTGGAATTTGACGGAAAAAAATTTGTGTACACCGGGGATTTTTCCGGAAAGGAAACGCATTTGTTTCACCGCTTTGAACGCCCGCCAAAAACGGATTTTCTCATGATGGAGTGCACGTATGCAGGCACCGACCAGGTGCTTCCCTCTACTCCAAACGCAAGCCATGAGCTTGCAAAACAGGTAAAAAAGGCTTTGGAGCGCAAAGGGTCTGTGTTGATCCCAGTGTTTGCTGTTGGAAGAGGACAGGAAATCATGCTGGCATTGGCCCAGGCCATGGAATCAGGTTTTCTCCCGCGAGTGCCTATTTGGCTGGATGGGATGATCAACAAGGCCACGGATGCGCACGTGCGAAACGTGCTCCAATTAAGAGAAAGCATTGCCAAGCGCATTTTGCTTGCAAAATCCAACCCGTTCAAGGCAAAATTCTTTCGCGTGCCCAGTTCCAAGGAAAAAAGGGAGGTATTCGCTCAGCAGGGAATCGTGCTCGCGACTTCAGGCATGCTTACTGGGGGGCCTGCACGGTTGTACTTGGAGCGCTTTGCGCCGGATGCGCGCAACATGCTCATACTTGTTGGATACCAGGCCCATGGAAGTTTGGGCCGCACGCTTGCAGAGGGCGCGCGCATGGTTGAAATAAGGAAGCGCGTGGGGGTGAAGCGCGTACACGTGCGCATGGACGTGCAGAGCGTGCATTTTTCCGGGCATGCAGATTACCCGGGGTTGGTGAATTTCGTACGGGAAGCCCAGCCCAAAACCGTTTTCCTTGTTCATGGAGAGCATAAGAAAATGGAGGCATTCAAAGGAGTGGTGGAGAAAAAGTTTAAGGCCCGCGTGCTCATTCCTTATTTGGGGCAAACGGTTCCGTTGGAGGGAAAAGGGTTTTGAATGCAAAAGGCCAAATTGGTTTTGAGTACCTGGTTTTGACCGGGTTTTTGCTGCTGATCATTGCATTGGTGTTTGCGTATTCATTTGTTTCGTATTCGCAGGCCATTCAAAGCCAGAAGGCAGAGGCTTCGTTAAATGCAATTGTGGGGGCAAGCGATTACGTGTATGGGCGCGGCAATGGAAACACGTTGCTCGTGGATATTGAAGTTCCGGAAGGCGTTTCATCGTTTCAGGTTCTGGACAACATTGTTTCCATGCGCGTGAGTGGCGCATTTGGTTCTTCGGATTATTTGAGAACCTCCAAAGCCGCTTTTGTGCCTGCTTCTTTGTCCACTTCCAGCGGGCCGCGCACCCTTAAAGTGGAAGCCGTGGATGCAAACGTGCGCGTGACCGGGGTGTAAAGCCATGCGTGCCCAACTCGTGCTTGAGATTGTGGTGGGGGTCGTAGTAATCCTGCTTGTTTTTGTGGGCGTGCTCCTGGTGGTAGGCCAACAGGGAGAAAGCTTGCGCCGCACGGAGACAAGCACGCTTGAAAGTCAAACGTGCCGGGGACTTGCGCACGCCATTGAAAGCGTGTATGAAGGCGGGCCTACCAGCGAAGTGCGTGTACAACTTTCGTTGGATGCGAACATTCAGACTGGTTTTATTCTCGTAGGGGAAACGTTTTGCACGGCGCATGCCCAAGTAAGCAATGCCAGTCTTTCTGCCGGCCAGGTGCGCGTGCGCAATGCAAGCAGTGTTGTTGAGGTGTCCAACACGTGAAAGGCAGGGGGCAGGTCAGCCTGGTAGATGCATTGGCTGCGTTTTTTGTATTCCTTTTGGTGTTTGCAGGGTTAATGGGCATTACCGCCCAGTTAAACCATTCAAGGTATGCACAAAATGTTCAAGCCGACCTTGAGTTTTATGCCGTGCAGGGCCTTGCAAGGCTTACCCAAACACCGGGACTTCCATTAAGTTGGGACTCAAATACTATGACTGTTTCAACCCTTGGACTGGCGTTCAAGCCAGGGGTTTTAAGCATGTCCAAAGTCAATGCGTTTGCGTCCATGGATTACAATACGGCGCGCACCGCTTTGGGAGTTAACGGGTATGATTTTTTCTTTTCCTTGGATGGCGTGCAGGATTATAATGTTGGACTGCCGTTGTATGCCACGGGCCAGCAGGCTTCGGCACAAACAAGTGTAAGCATGAATGGGGGAATCGGCATTGCACGGCTTTACGTGTACCAAGTCAAGTAGGGGTTTGGCGTTCAGCGTGGATGTTCTCCTTGCCCTTGTTTTGGTGGTGAGCGTGCTTGTTTTTGTTTCAGCTCCCAAGCCATTGGAATCAGCCTATCAAGGGAATCTTCAAACCGCGGGAGAGGTGGACAGCGTTTTTTCCACGCTGAATGCAGGCGGCTTGCTTGCATCCCAAGTGGATGCAAACGCTTTTACGCAGCTTGCATTGGACAACATTTACGCGCAGGCGCGTACGCTCATTCCAAGCGGATTGGACTTTAATTTAGGCATGCGTGAATACCTGTTGGACGTGAATGCGTGCAGGCAGTTTCAAACGTTTTCCGGGTGTTTTCCGGATGCCAACTCTTCCCTGTTAACCAAAACGGTTTCTCTGGCTTCTCCTGTAAAAGACTTGGTGCATGGAAAAAAGTTTTTCCTTGTACAAGAAGACCAGAGCGCGTGCACTTCCATTCCGCAGTTTAGGGGCGTGCTTCCAACGTGGTGGCATTCCGTATCTTACTACACGCCCGGCAAGGCCTTGCTGGCCAGCGACGTTAACATTACTTTTGACGTGAATGTGTCCCCTTCTCCTCCATTGGAGTGTGATCAAAATATTACAGTTACATTGTCTGTGGATGTCCCCCCGGGAAGCCGAAAACCAGTGGACATTGTAATGGTGCTGGACAGGAGCGGAAGCATGAGTTGGAATGGCCAACTGTCAACGACCAATGCACAAGGGGTTTTCGTTCAAGCCCCTTACACGTATCTTGCAGACGGTAGTGCAGGCCTGCGCATCATTGACACGACTGCTCCTGAGCTTCCAAGCCTTTTATCAACGTTTAACACTCCTGGTTCTGCCACTGGAGTGTATGTGGACGGAAGCTATGCGTATGTTGCAGATTATGACCAGGACCTGCGCATTGTGAATATTTCAAACAAATCCGCGCCCACTTCTACCGGGGCTTGGACTATTGGGGGCAGTGGGCGTGCGTATGATGTGTTTGTGCGAGGAAATTATGCGTACGTTGCCCATGGAACGGATGGATTGCGTGTCATCAACATCACCAATAAATCCAGCCCCACGCTTTCTGGCACGTATAACTCGCCCGGAACTGCGCGCGGGGTGTGGGTGGATGAAAACAGCACGTATGCGTATGTTGCAGACGGTGGAAGCGGCCTGCGCATGGTGAATATTTCAAACAAATCCGCGCCCACAAGCGCAGGCGTGTGCTACAATTCCGGGGGATGCAATATCAGTGCGGGAACGGATTACAAGGTCACCGTGCAGGGAAACTATGCCTTTATGGCAGACGGCACCAGCGGACTGCGCATCATTGACGTGTCCAACGTTGCCAGTCCAGCCCTTACAGCCACTTACAATACGCCTGGCGAAGCATTTGATGTGAACATTGTGGGAAACACCGTGTATGTAGCCGATGACACGTCCCTGCAGGCCATTAACGTGGCCAACAAAGCCAGCCCGGCGCTTACAAAGTCTTATCCCAATCCGTATGCGTATTTTGGCGTGTCCATTGCGGGAAGTTATGCGCACATTGCAGGCGATTCCATTGGAGGCATTCCCGGGCTTTTTACCGTTGACCTGGTAAACGGCCAGAAACTGGCCCAGGCCAAGAATGCAGCGGTTACATTTGTGGATTTCAATGGCTGGAATCCAATCCAAGACCAAATGGGGTTGGTGTCTTATTCAAGTTCGGCCACTTTAGACCACCCACTGGATAATGATTTCAACGGCGTAAAAGCGGATATCAACGCGCTGGTAAGCAGTGGGGGAACTGCCACTGGAACTGCCATCAACACTGCTACTACAGAGTTGAATGGCCCCAACCATAATCTAAATTCGCTTAAGTTTCAAGTGCTTTTGTCGGATGGTCAAACCAACACCGGGGCATCCTCTTCCGCGGCAGCCACCACGGCGGCAAACAGCGGGATTGTGATTTACACGATTGGGTTTGGAGCGGATGCAGATGAAGATGAATTGCAGACCATTGCAACCCTTACGGGGGGAAAATACTATTCGGCAACGGATGCAAATGTTTTGGAAGAAGTGTATGCCCTTATCGCACAAGAAATACAGGTCATTGCCAATGACGCCAACATCCTAACGCCCATACCCAGTGGAACCGTGGTAGTGGATATTAATGGCGGAACGCTTGTAGACGGGCAAATCATATTCGATGTTAATAACCTGGCTAATTTGGATCCGTGGATTGTAAATTACACGTTCAACATTCCCTGCAGTTCCCCTTTGGCATGCCAATCAAGTGTCATTTCGGTGCCTGGGAGTGGGACGACTTTTACTTACATAGATGGGAATGGAGTAACCCAAGTCGTGGACTGGAATGTGTTTGAGGTTGGAACATTCAAGTACAGGGACTTGAATGTGGACGTTTACTCTGGAACCATTCTTTCGCAGGACAGTGTGATATTGGATGTAAACGTGTCCAACATTGGTTCGCTTGACTCCAATTCCACCACCGTAAATTTTTACTTGAACGACCCGGACGCAAACGGAACGCTTCTCGCCAGTGCAAGCGTTCCTGCCTTGTGCGCGGGATTGGACGCGAATTGCCTGGACTCAACGCACAAGTTTTCCCAGAGTCTTTCCACGCAGGGAACGTTGTGGGCCAAGGTAAACCCCAATGCAGCGATCAACGAGTGCCCGTCCAACAACAAGGACTTCATTTACTGCTATGACACGCCCAGAACAAAGTATTACATACTGGAATACTGGGCATGGAAAAGGTGAAGAACATATGGACAGGGGCATTCAAAGGTTAAACCAGCGCGGATTGTTTTTCACGCTCATGGCATTCCTGCTGATTGGAATTATACTGGCATACACTGCGTTAAATACACAGTCAGGATTTCAATCCAGTCAAAACATTGCAGGAATTTCCGGTTTGGAAGGAGTAAAAGACTTGTTTGAAAACATTAAAAATACGGGTCTTGCCTTTGACACCAATGGAAGCCCTGACCTTGTAAGACAGCGCGTGCTGCCGTTCAACTATTATTTCAGGGAAAACAGGGTGGGCCTGCAGCAAACCCTGCCCATTCCAAATGGGAAAATGGAATTGTATGTGGATGTATTAAACGCATTGCGCGTACTGGCAGAGGACACTAATACTCTTCATGCATTCGATGGAAGCATCACCGATGTAAACGTTCCGGCCAACGCGCTTTGGGGTGGAAGCGCGAATCAACTTGTTTTTGATGTACTGCCCCAGTGCCTGCAGTATTTTGTACTGGACTCCAATGCCGCAGGGTTTTCGTTTTTATCCGCAAAACACTGCACAGCAGATTACAACACAGTGTCATTAAAACGCGTGGACATCAATGTAAGCGTGTCAAATCCCGCAGGTGACTTCAATGCCATTGCATGTTCTATGGATGGAAATTCTACGTGCCCTAAAAATGATTTCAATGCGCTCAACACATTGCCTTACTTTGATGCGAACATGGTTTTGGACGCGTGCCAAAAATGCGCGTTGGACCAAAGCATGCGCACTGTAAAAGGGCACTTTGACCCCGCAAAGACCAACACCATTACTCTTTCCTGTGCAGGAGCTTCTTGTGTAAGCCTCCCCTTGACCATCTCCCTGGCAAGCGGTCCCGGGTTCACGCACAACGGGGTTCCAGTAGACCTGTCGTTTAACCTTGTGTTTGACCAACAAGTGAACGGCTTTTATTTTCATGATGCAAATGTTTTGGTGAAAAAACCCGGGCTTGGAGTTTTAAAAGCCACGCAGGGGGACGCGTAATGGAAGGAAAGGAAACCTGGGTGGCAGTAGCAGGAATCCTTCTTGCGGTTGGAATAGCATGGGCGGCGTTTCAATGGTACAATCCATTAAATGCCCAACCTTCACTGGAGAGTGGAAGCGTTGAACTCCAAATCCCAGCGCACGCGTTTGTTGGAAGCCCTGTTCAGGCCCGCATGACTGCTTCCGGTGAGCGTGTAATGGGAATGGAACTTTCAACCAAGGGCTTTACACAGGGAATTGAGTGCAAGAACATGACAACATGCACGCACACGTTTGAATGGGCGTTCAGCGCGCCCGGAGTGTATGAAGTGATTGCACGAGGCGTTTTCTTAAACGATTCAAAGACTGCCACGCAGACCATTGTGGTGGAAGACACCACTCAACGGTGTGCAGACCAAACGGTGTACGCTTTTTGCTCCCAAAAAAAGCCTTTGTACTGCGATGAAGGCGCGCTGGTTGAATCCTGTGAAAAATGCGGGTGCCCCGCTGGGTTTGAATGCAGTGCAAGCGGGGCATGCAACCCCCAACCTTTTGCATTGGAAATATCAACGTTGGATGCTCCTGTTCAAGTAAAAACCGACGAACCTTTTGTCATTTCATTTATGCTTGTTCCCGCACGCGCTATTGAACCCGGGACCACTTTTTTTTGGCGCACGCGAATAAATGGCGCCGCCCTGGAAAAAGAGGGCTCACTGGAGTGGAGTCAAGCATTCAATTCAACTGGTTTCGCTCAAAAAGTGGAATTCAATGGCATTGGAAAGGAAGGAGCGTATGACCTTACCGTGCAAGTATTTTATGCAGCTCCTTCTGAAGCCCAGGGCCTTCCTTTTGCGGAAAAAACCGCTCAAGGACCGCTCACCGTGGTGGCTGACCACACGCCGCCTGGGCCTCTTTCCAACGTGCACGCCGTCTTTCAGAATGGCACCATTCTGGTGTCCTGGGCTCCAAGTTTGGAAGCGGATGTTAAACAGTACAAGGTGTATGAGAGCACGGCAGATGAGCCTGGGTTTACTTTGTACGGGTTCAAAGTATCTGTAAATGCGCCTTCAACCTCAATTGAACTTCCAAGCAGTCTTGGAGGGGGAGTGTTTGTTGTTTCTGCCGTGGACTGGTCTGGAAACGAGTCTGCATACTCAGCGCCTGCAAAAGCCCAGTAAAAACCATTTATTAGGAAAAGGAATTAAAAGCATAGAAGTGCTAGTGTTGGCATGAAAAAGCACAAAAAGGCACGCGCACGTTCTGCCCATAAACGGCCGCATGCAACAAAAGGTTCTTCCATGAACGCGCACAGGCGTGCCAAAGTCAAACCATCAAAGCCCCTCCCCCCGCCAAAACTTTCCGTTAAAAAAAAGCATGGGAAATCGTTTTTATCTGCACTCCTGCCTAAACCGCGCGCTTCGCGCGGCCTTGAGCACGCGCCCATTAAAAAAAAGCCCTTGCGTTTGCACTTTCCCTCTTTTTTGCTCCACCCCAAAAAAACGCATGGGCATGGAAAAGCACTCCAACCTCCTGCCGTTCCTTTGAGGAATTTTCCTTCCGCTCCAAAAAGGGAAGGACCTTCCGGCAAAACAGTTAAAACAGGCCCGGCAGTATGGCATGAACAAAACGTTTCAAAGAGTTCCGGGGCTGGAGCCATTGTAACGGTGTATGACAACGTTCTTGACCTGGTGCGCCAAAAAAACGGCATTGCATTGAACGAACTCGCAAAACGAGTAAAACTCAAAGAAGACAAGCTCGTAGAAGAACTTCAAACCCTGGAAGACAATGGGCTTTTGGAAGTGCGCTATCCCCCGCTGGGCGAACCCAGGGTGTACGTGAAGGAAAAAAGTGAAGCGTGAAACCATGGCAGGCGAAAAAGGAAAAGTCATTGAAAAATACACCGTGCAGGCAGAAATTCCCCTGGAAGTGGAAATTCATGAGTCGGGGGAAGAATTCGTGCGCGTGTACGCATTAAAGTATCCTTCTTTTGGCCCTGGAACCAGGGCTCTATTGAATGAACTGCGCACCAAAATCATAACTGATACTTCCATCAGCGCGGAAAAAATGCTTGACTTGAAGTTTGTTGAAACCCTGAAAGCCCAGTTCATGGAAAAAGCAAATGCCTTGCTTAAAAAAGAATTGCCGGAGGCAAGTGAAGATGTACGAAACAAGATTCGCGTCATTCTCATTCATGACATGCTGGGCCTGGGGCACATTGAATTCTTATTGAATGACGGGAACCTGGAAGAAATTGTGGTGAACACTGCAAGCGAACCCGTGTGGGTGTACCATAAAAAGCATGGCTGGCTGAAAACCAACGTGTTCATTGGAAACGAAGCAGAAACTGTAAATTATTCAAGCATTATTGCGCGCAGGGTGGGAAAGCAGATCACCATTTTAACCCCTTTGCTGGACGCGCACCTGGTCACAGGCGACCGCGCCAATGCAACGCTGTTTCCCATTTCAAGCAAGGGCAACACCATTACCATTCGCCGTTTCAGGAGAGACCCTTGGACGGTTACTGATTTCATCAAGGCCAGCACGGCTTCCGTGGATGTCATGGCCCTTGTATGGCTGGCCATGCAGTATGAAAGCAACATCATTGTGTCTGGAGGCACTGGAAGCGGCAAAACGTCTTTGTTGAACGTGCTCATGCCGTTCATTCCACCCAATCACCGCATTGTAACTATCGAGGACAGCGTTTCAGGGGAAGCAGAAATACTGTACGAATACCGTGGAAAAGTCTTCAAGTCCACCGTTGGAGAACTTGTTGATGGCCTCGCGGAAGACGATTCAATTGAGGACTGCATGCTGGAAAATGAGAATGACATCCGCATTCCAAGCATGAACCCCCAGGGCCGCATTGAATGGAGTAAGCCAAGCCATTTCATCCGCCATCGGGTAAAAAAAGACCTGTTAAAGATTACCCTCAAAAGCGGTAAAACCATTGAAGTCACCCCCGACCATTCTCTTTTTACTTTGAATACAGAAGGGCACATTTCGAGTGTGAGTGGGTTGGAGGTAAAAGAAGGCACGTGGCTGGCCACTCCTAGAAAAGTGGAATGGAAGGGAACCAACGTGGCCTTCGACTTGCGCCCTCACCTCAACGACCTTGAAACATTCAAAGGGTGTTTTGTTAAAAGCCTTGAAATCAGGCCCATTTTGCAGGCATGCAAGGCCCCGCTTCTAAGGAGATTTCCAAAAGCCACGCTTAATAATGCTATTAGGAAAAATTTGGCTTCCGTTGAAATGCTCCAATTAGCCGATTATACGCCTCAAAGCGGGTGGATTTGTTCGCGGTTGGGCACGAAAATTCCATTGGATATTGAAGTGGATGAAGACCTTGCCACATTTGCAGGGCTTTGGCTTGCAGACGGATGTTATGACAAGAACAGCACCCTCGTTTCCATCGTCGAACCGGAAGCAAGAGTATTTGTTGAGCGGGTCGCCGAACGTTTTGGGGTAAGAACAAAAATGCATTCTGACGGCATCACATTAATGATAAATTCCAAGCCATTGAAACAGTTTTTCCAAGGCGTTATGGGCTTGGATGGAAACGCGTACACGAAGAAAATGCCTTCGTGGGTTTTCAGGCTTGAAAAACCCCTTATTGCAGCGGTCTTGTGTGGGTACTTTTCAGGAGACGGGTGGGTAAGAAAAAATGACATTGCCATCCGTTCGAGTTCAAAGCAATTGCTCAAAGACGTTCAAACCCTGTTGCTTCCGTTTGGAATTCCCTTGCGCGTAAAATGGAAATTATTGAAAGACAGAACATTTGAAGCGCACATTTCCACGGCCAAGTTTTTGCGCGAGTTTGCGAATCAAGTCGGGTTTGTCATAAACAAAAAGACGCTTGCATGCGCCAAGTGGGAGAATGCGCAAAGCCATGATGTATCTGATGTAATTCCATTGCCGAAAAAACTGTATGTGCCGTTGAAGAAAGTGATAAAGAACGAAATTGGCAGAACAAGGTCCTACTACTCATGGAAATCCTATTTGGGGACGTACTCCTTGAGCAACATCGGCCGAAAAACCCTTCAAAATCTTGCAGTCAGGTACGTAAACGAGTTGCCGCCGATCTATGGCGAATTGGCTTTCAACGACCTTTTATGGGACTCCGTTGTTTCTGTTGAACGAGTGCCCTTCCACGGCTTTGTATATGATTTTAGCGTACCCGGAAACGAGAGCTTTGTATGCGATAACGTGGTGTGTCATAATACGAGGGAAATCCAAATTCCGGAGTTCCTGCACTGGGTTCCATTAACAACACGCGAACCCAACGCGGAAGGGAAGGGGGGGGTAAACATGCTCGATTTATTGGTGAACAGTTTGCGCATGCGTCCTGACAGGATTGTGGTGGGGGAAATCAGAAGGCAGCGCGAGGCAGAAGTCATGTTTGAGGCCATGCACACCGGGCATTCAACGTATACTACGGTGCACGCGAATACCGCAGAGGAAACCATTCGCCGTTTGATTAGCCCGCCCATTGAAGTGCCCGTGAGCATGCTGGAAGCCGTGCACTTGAATGTGGTCATGTACAGAAACAGGCGCATGGGCATGCGGCGCATCCTTCAAGTGGCTGAATTCATTCCTGAAAAAAGCGGAAGCGAATCCAATTACCAGCTTAAACCCAACATTTTGTACAGGTGGAAAGCCAATGGAGACCGCATTGAAAAATATTCTGAAAGCATCCGGTTGAATGATGAACTGAACCTGCATACGGGGTTGAATGCTTCTGAAATCGCTGAAGACCTTGCGGACAGGCGCCGCGTACTGGAGTGGATGGTGAAGAATGACATTCGCAGCATTGGCGATGTAGGCCGTGTCATGGCCCAATACTACCATGCCCCGGATGAAGTCATAAAAATGGCGCGAAGCAATGCAAAGCTGCCCAGGTGAGTTCATGCCATTCCCCCAGCCCAAAAACATTGAACCAAGGCCCCGTGCAAGGCATGCGAGGGAAATGCCGTTCAGCTTTATTCCAACGCCTTTGCTTTTTGCAATGGCCAAACCCCTTCGGGGAGTGGGGGGGGCATTAAGTCATGCCGTGGGGTTGACGCCTGCAGAGTTCCGTCAAGCGGGATTGGAGTGGACGCCGGAAGAATATGGAAGCGCAACTGCAATCCTGGTCGCATTATATTTTGTTTTTGGAGCAACCCTTTTCTTCGTTGTTTCTTTGCGCGCATTTTCAAATCCAAACTTCCTGCTTTCCATGGCCCTGGGGCTCATAGGAGGGCTACTTGTGTTTGCCCAACTGGCGGTGTACCCGCGCATTTTAATCAAGAAAAGAGTGCGTGAACTTGACAGGAACCTTGTTTTCGCGCTGCGCACCATTCTTGTGCAACTGCGTTCCGGGGTAAGCCTGTTTGACTCGCTTAAAGTGGTCGCGGATGGAAACTTTGGACTGTTAAGCAGGCAGTTCAAGCGTGCAGTAGATGAAATTGGAACCGGAGTCATTGAACAGCATGCACTGGAAAAGCTGGCAGAGAACAATCCCAGCCTGTTCTTTCGGCGCACCATTTGGCAAATCGTGAATGGAATGCGTGCAGGCGCTGATGTGAGCGTTGTGTTAAGCGAATCCGTGGATGCGCTTACACGAGAACAAGGCATTCAAATTCGAAAGTATGAAAGCGACATGCGATTGCTTTCCTTGGTGTACATGATGCTGGGAGTCATTATTCCAGCACTTGGAATTACGTTCCTCATTGTTTTGTCCTCATTCCCGCAAATACAAATCACAGAATTCTTTTTCTGGTCCCTGCTGGGGTTTGTGGGGGTCATGCAATTCATGTACTTGGGGATCGTTAAATCCAAGCGCCCGCAGCTTTTGGGGGATTCTTAATGGACGTGCACACGGCATTGATTCCAAAAACGGTTTCACGTGCCTTTGAGGACCGTTTAAGGTACTTGGACATGAAAGGCAATCCCCATCGTTTTGTGCGCATGACTTTTTTGAAGGCTTTGATTGTAGGAATGGCACTTGGGGCCCTGTCATTTGTTTACTTTGATTTCAGTTCCTTGCACGGCGTGGCTGGCCTGGTAGTGGGATTTATTGGAATGCTCGGATTGACTTTTCTTCAACTGGACTTGGCTGCGGATTCCAAAGGCAAGTGGGTGGAGAGCGTGCTGCCGGATGCTTTGCAGCTCATTTCTTCCAACATCCGTTCAGGCCTCACTACAGAACGCGCCTTGCTTGTGAGTGCGCGTCCGGAGTTCGGACCGTTGGAAAAAGAATTAAAACGTGCAAGCACCAGGGTGTTGTCCGGTTCAACGGTTGAAGAGGCTTTGCTGGACATTCCAAAACGCATAAAATCCAGCGTAGTGGAGCGCACGGTCTGGCTGATCTCCAAGGGCGTGCGTGCTGGCGGGGAAATGGCGGATTTGCTTGCACAGCTTTCCAATAATTTGCGTGAACAGTTAACTCTCCAGGCAGAGGCGCGCGCAAGCGTAAGCATTTACGTCATGCTCATCTTTTTTTCCGCGGCCATTGGAGGCCCTGCGTTGTACGCGGTAAGCAGTTTCATTGTGGAGGTCATGGCCGCGCAAAGTTCCACGGCTCCTGCAGTGGACCCTTCCCAACTGGCTGCTGCCGGGTCGCGCGCACAGGGATTAAGCGGTTTTTTGGGCGGGAAAACAAACATCATCGACCCGGACTTTGTGGTATTCTTTACCATGGTCATGCTCCTGGTAGGGGGTTTCTTTGCCTCGCTTATTTTAGGCGCGATTGCAACCGGGAAAGAAAAAAATGGATTCAAATACCTGCCTTTTGTGCTGGGCCTGTCATTCCTTGTGTTCTTTGCCATTCGATATGTACTGGTAGGCGCGTTTGGAAGTTTGTTGTTAAGATAATTAAAAAAAAATAAAAAAGAGGAAAGGCACGTACCTTTCTTGTATTTTAAAAAAATTATTAAATGACTTAGATTGTTCCCCTGCAAGACCCAGTTGCAGTGAGGTTTGTTAACGACCCTGCATCGTAGGTGAGCGTGTACGTAAGCGAATACGCCCCTGAACTCAGGTCATTGGCTGGGTTTACAACCAAAGTTCCTGTTTGATTGGGCGAATAATTTTGGTCTCCGCCGAACGCAATTGCCCCCGAAGTATAGGTCGTACTGCCACCATGGGTTCCAGTCACTGTGGCAGCTGTGAAGTTAACGGCTTGACCTGTTTGGTTGACCAATACAAGTTCCGCTTGTCCAGCCACTACATTGCTTTGCGTCACCGTGAACTGGCCAAACTTAGCATCACACTGATCGCCTTGAATGGTGCTCGGGTTAATGAGAATCACCAACGCGGCAACTGCAATGACAATGACTACCAGCGCCCACCCATAAGTCATGAGGTATTCCAGCGCGGATTGTCCTTTTCGATTCATGTATTCCCTCCTTTTATCCAAAACTTTTCATTTTTGCTTAAAACATTAAACGCGCATTGTATTGGGAGTCTAATGTTTTTCGTCTTGAAACAGGAAAGCGCTTGTTTTATTTAAACCTTTGCGGGTTAAAACCCGAATGGCCTTTTAAAGAACGCCTGAATGGAGGGCAGGAAGGTTCAATGCGGAATGGTTTATTTAAAGGGGTTGGACCTTTTCATAAAACGGGTTTGAAGGCCATGCAAGTGGAGCGCATTAAAACAGGCATTCCCGGGTTGGATGAACTCCTGGATGGAGGCATTCCCAAGGGAAGCCTGGTGGTGTTGTCAGGAGACCCTGGAAGCGGTAAAACCATTTTTTCCCTTCAATTCCTTTACACGGGGGCCATGCAGCACGATGAAAAGGGCGTGCTCATTTCCTTGGAGGAAAAACCCGACCAGCTCATTGAAACTGCAAGCGTTTTCGGCTGGGACTTCAAAAAACTCGTGCAGGAAAAAAAAATCATCATTCAATCGTTTGAATTGTATGACTTTGACAAGTTGCGGGACAGCATTGAAGACCTTGTAACAAAAGCCAAGGCCAAGCGCCTGGTCATTGACCCCGGGGTTATTTTCAGGTTATACTTTGAACGCGAATTGGACGCGCGCAAGCGCATTGTAGTACTGGGAAAAATGCTCAAGCAGTTGGGGGTTACAACCCTTGTAACCAATGAAGCAACGCACGGGCAAACCGATGGATTGTTTGGATTGGAAGAATATGTTGCAGACGGCGTCATTTTGTTGTACCACAAAAAACTGAAGAATGAGTTCATTCGAAGCGTTGGCGTGCTTAAAATGCGCAACACGAAAATAGCTGAAAAACTCAGGCCGGTGCGCATTGACTCCAAGGGAATTGAAGTGCTTGCACGCACGGAATTGTTCCACGAAATTTGACCAGGGGATTTGATTGGGCAAGAAGAAGGCAGGAGAAAAAAAGCAAAAGGTTTCTAAGGCACACGTTAAAGCCTTGAAAAAAGTTAAACCCTTCAAACCGCGTTCAGCGCGCAAAACAATGGTTGTTCAACGTCCAGCCAAAAAAGATTCAAAGGTGGGTTCAAAAGTGCTTTCAACGGAGGAGCTCATTGCGCTTTTAAAACCCGGGCGTGAACTTGAAGCCAAGGCCGAGGCCTGGTTAAAGGACTTGAAGGGCGGGATGGTCACTTTGTGGGTGGCGGATTTAAAGAATTACGCGGACTTGAACAGGTTTCTCATCCAGTATTTTTTGAAAAAGGAAATGCAAGGCGTTTACGTTACTATTAACCGGCCGTTTGAGGACCTCGTAAAAGGAGTTCAACTCCAGGGCGCGAAAGGCATTCAATTCGTGGACATGATTACCTTGTCCAGTGGGGGGCAGGCCGTGAAAGCGGATAATTGCATGTACTTGGAGTCTCCTGTGAACTTGTTTGAATTAAACGAGGCTGTTGAAAAAGGCCTTGCACGCGTGCAGGGCGAGCACAGGTTTTTGGTGGTGGATGCTGTTTCAACCCTGCTCATTTACAATAAGCCGGATGAAGTGGAAAAACTGGTGCACACGCTTGCAAGCAAGGCCCGAAGCATGAACGCGTTCACCGCCCTTTTAATGGTGGAAAACCAGGAAAACAAGGGCGTGCTTGAAACCCTGAGCCAGTTCGTGGACAAAGTGGCATGGTTTTGACTTTGGTTTGCCAAAAGGCGAAAACTTATAATATCCGGCATGCATAATGAATGGTTTTATGCGTGCACGCGGAAAACCAGGGAAACTGCCGGGAACCCAAAAAAAGGCCGGAAGGCCCCGGTTGTTAGCGAAAAGGAATGCGAACATGCGTGAGCGCGCTGCACGCGCTGTACGGAAAATACTTGTCTCACGTGCGCGCACCGTTCAACCCAAGCCGTCTGAGCGTCCAAAACCCTTGCAGGCTCCTTCCTTGCGTTCGCGCGTGCGCCTGCTGAGAACCACGGATATCCCGCCTGGAGTGACTTCTTTCATGGACCGCATGTTTCAGAACGCTTCAAACCCGCCCACGACCAACCCCGAAAAACAAAGTAAAAGAAAATCTCTTGTCAAGGAGAGATGACCACTTCTCTTCCCAACAACTCAGATGCCTGGGATTGAAGGGATTGCAGGGTTTCCTGGTATTCCATTGAAAGCTGGGCGTGCTGGGTTTTCACGCTTGCACGTTCGTGTTCGCGTTCTTTTAACTGGCGTTCAACCGATGCAAGCCTGGATTGGACTTCCTCCACTCTGCGCGAAACCTGGAGTTCTTCCAGGCGTTTTGCTATTTCCATGGCTTGGGCCTGCAGTTCGTTGGACTTCCAAAAAACCTCATCAAAAAAGTTGAATGCCAGAATGGCATTTAATGCCTTAACCCGCTTGTTTTTTTCCTTTTCCTTTAATGCAATGATTCCATTTTCCACGCATTGAATGCATTTGCCTGCGAGTTCTTTTAACGCGCTTGCCTTCAGGTCGCGCTTGCTTGCCTCCAAGGGATCCGACAAGTATAATGCCAGGAGGCTTTTTTCTTCTTCATTCAATGGAAATTTGGAATTTTTCAAAAACTTTTTAAGAGGCTTTTCCGCGCCTGCAAGCAATTGAAGGGTGCGTGCGCGCAGGCTTTCACGCGCGTCCTCTGTTTTTTTGAGTTCGGCCTGCAACAGCGAAAATTCCTGGTAGGCTGTCCCCTTTTGAATGAATTCAAATTCTTTTTCCCCTGCAGCCTTGGCCTTGGATAATTCATATACGCGGTCTTCAGCAAAACGCGCATGATTCTCTATTTCCGTGCACCGCGCTTTAAGTTGAACCGCCTTTTCGTACAAGGGGGCCAGGCGTGCCTGTGCAGGGGCGCTGGCCGCGTTTGATGCAAAATCTTTTAACTCTCCCAGCACGCGGTCCAATTCCTGTACGTGCGCTCCAACGGATTTGACCTCGGATTTCATGATGATTCCCGTGTAGGCAATGTTTTTGCGCAGGGACTCAATTTCACGGCGCAAAACGGGCTGGGCGTTCAAACAGTATTCCTGCAGTGCCCCAAAGGTTGCCTGAGTGGGGGGAGTGAGTTTTTCAACCAGAACTTGCATACGCTGGACCAGCGCGTTTTTGGATGTTGAAACAATGCGCCGCAGGCGCTTGTGGCCTTCCTCTGCATTCAAATCCCTTTCATTGAATTCAGACACGCTTACGTACAATTCTTTCAACAGGTATTTTACTTCCGCGAACCGCACGCGGGCATTTTCTTCGAATTCTTGCGCAGAGGGCCTAAAATACGTTTCCAATTGCACGCCCAATTCGCCGAGCGGAATGTTTATGCGTGGAAGGGTCGTGCGTTCCTGTGGGGGTTTTCCAAAAAGCGTGTCCAGCCAGCCCATTCAAAAAAACCTGCATTGTATTAGGGAAAAAGCGTTTTAAAAACCCGTGTTACGCATGCAAAAAAACCGCCACGTATTTAAGGATTCCATGCGTTTAAAAAGCCGTTTATGGCACATAACCTTGTTTTCTGGCGGGCAGTTTTGAGCGTATTCCTTCTCGTGTTTTTTTTAAACCCCCACGCATACGACTTGCACGCCCCGCTTTCCTGGGAAAATCAAAAAAGCAGGGAAGGCATTCCGCTCAAAATTTTATTTCAGGAAAGCCTTGACCGTTCTCCTGAGGAACGTTCTTCTGAAACCGCCCTGGACCGGCCAGATGTTCTTCCGCCTCCCTCCAGACCTGCTGAAACCAGACCGCAAAAGGCTCTTGTGCTTGGGTCGAACGCGTTTCATTTCATGGGCATTCGCACGCAGGAAGGTTCTGTTATTGCCAGCGGAAGCAGGCCCTTGCAGGTCGTGCCTGGATTTTATGATATAGACGTTGTCTTAATGGAGGCATGGGTTAAAAGTGCGCGTGGAAAAAACGTGTTGTTGAACAAGGATGCAATGGTGTTAGAATACCATGAAGACCCCGAATGGATTCCTACCTACCCTGAAGGGGATTCCAATTTCAACACGGAATGGGTGAAAACAGTTGGGTTAAACCTCGCCGGGGAAGCTGGGGAATGGGCCTTTGAATGGGCGCCTGTGCCGGGAGCCAATGAGGCATGGGCGTGCACTGCCTGGTCTTCCACTGAGCGCACGTGCAGGGAATGGAAGCAAGTCGCGCGCATAACCATTGACGTTATGGACACCAACACGTTTGCGTTTACCACGCGTGAAAGGAAAGTGTTTGTTGGTTTTTTGCACCGCAGGCCATTGGAAGAACTTCCACTCTCACGAGATTCCAAGGAAAGCGTGCTAAGCATGGAATTAAATCCAGTGGAACCCGTGGATGTAAATCAGTCCTTCAGGGTGAATGCCTTGATTGGATGCGCGGAAGCAGACTGCAATTACGTGTATGCAGAAGCACAGTACTGTTCTCAAACGCGACGAGAGTACTGCCGGCCGTTTGAATGGAAGCCCTTGGAAAGCGAAGGGTTGTTCCAGTCTTTGACTGAAAATCCTGTAGAGTTAACCCTTGAAAAAGGCCAGTCGCGCACGGTTTCATGGAATGCCAAAATCCTGCAAAGTGGAGTGTACTGGGCGCGTGTGAACGCGCGCGCGCCCAACGCTGAACGCATTGAATCCGAATGGCAGCGCATAGAAGTCAAGCCAAAAATACCGGGTGCAAACACCTTGGGGATTGGGGAAGAAGTAGCGCTTGCCTTGCACCGGGACAAGGACGTTTTTACGGTTGGAGAAAACCCTTCGTTTACCTTGCGCATTTTGTCCAGGCAGGAAGGCCGGTTATTGGAAGCGCGCAGGAAAGCAGGGTTGGAAAATGCAGCGTACTTTCAGGGCCTGCCGTTTCAATGGCCAGCGTTTCCAAATCCTTTTGAAAGGGCGGAAGACCGCATATACAGGGAAATTGTTGAACGCAAGGAATTGGCTTTGGACATTGAATTAGTCGATGCTTCCGGTACAAAGACGCAGTTAATGCCTGCAGATTATAACATACAAGACTTAAACGCGCGCATGATTAAGCTGAGTTTGAATGCGTTGCGCAGCCTGCGGGGGGGCGCGTACACGTTAAACGTCAGTCTTCCTTCAGGCCCCCTTGGCCAGCGTGCAACCACTGCCAGCGAAAACTTTGCATGGGGCGTTGTGGCAGTAAACACCAACAAGCCCACCTATCACCCGGGAGAACGTGCGGAATTCACTATTGTAGTATTGGATTATGGCAGTTTTGGCGTGAAAGGCGCAGCCGTTGAAATGACGCTTGAAACTCCAAACGGAAAAAAAGAAATGTTTTCAACCCAAGACCGCACCATTCTTGAAACCACTACCCCTGGAATTTACATGGCATATTATTCTCCGCGCGTGGAAGGAACTTTTCATGTGAGCGTGCATGCAGCTGGAACGAATGTGAATGCAGGCATTACAACGACCTTTGATGTTCGTTCAAGGTACGCGTTTGACATTGAGCGTTTTACTCCGACCATGATTAATCCTGAAGTGCAGCCCATTCAAATGGACATTAAAATTACTCCGCTCATGCGCGGGTTTGACGGGCTTACCGTGAAAGAATTTCTGCCCGCGGACCTGAATGTGGTTGAAGCCAGTGAAGCCGCTCAGGTAGAGGACCGCAATGGGGTCAAGGTAATCACATGGAACTTTCACAACCGGAATGTGTTGGACCCTGTGCGCATTCACTACCAGTACACGGTTCCAAAGGACAAAAAGCCCTGGCTGTATTACCTGGGGCCGTTGCTTATTGAATGGGATCGAAACAAGGCATTTGAGGAGGCGCGCACATGGATGATTGCCATTGACGCCAATGCCCTGGCCATTAGATTTTTTTACCGAAAGCCCACTTCGCCTGACTTTGCGGACTACAATTTTTACTTCAACGAACCCAAACCCAACGATGCCAATGCGGCTACAAGCGATACAAATGGCGACCCCCTGCCCTTCATCGACGCCAATGTAAACGACATTAACGTGGCTCACTCCCAAAGCGGAAATAACACCCTTGCACGTACTTACCTGCTGGGAGCGAGCCCGATTGGAATGTACAAAGGCATTTCGTTCGTGTCCCCTCCTTTGGTGGCGCAAACCGTGGCCAGTGGGACGTGGGAATTGGCCATCAACTGCCTGGTAAACACAAACCGCGCGCGCCCCAAGCTTGCAGCATATGGATGGAAGACCACGGATACAAACAGCACGCGCATTGTTACCCCTCTTTCTCCTACAGTCGCGTGCCCCACCACCATTGGAGGGGGGCGGTCCATTACCAGCACGGGGAATGCAATTACATTTAGCCGGGGAGACAAAATAGTCTTCGAAGCCGACCTCAATAAAACAGCAGCAGCCGCGGTGGATATTACACTCAACTACAATGCCCTTGACACGAATTCCGGGGCGAGAGCAGACTCCAATTCCCTTGCGCCCGCGCACATCCGCATTGCAGGTGATTTAAATGGAACGATTTCCAACCCCGCAAGCGATGCAAACACGTACACGCGGGGCGTTGCGTTCATCGTGGATGGAAACACGGAATGCAGGAACTTCAACTGTGATTCCGTGGACACAAACCTGCAATGGTGCACTGGAGCGGCGTGCACCGGATTTGCGGACATTAACACGAGCACGAGCGCGCCCTTGTACATTACTGCTGGCACCATTCCTGACACCAACGTGAACGTGACCGATGGAAACAAGGACATTGTGACCTGGACGGTGGTGGCTAGCCAAAGTGGCACCTATGAATTGCGTTTGCGCATGGACGCCAATGCCTCCGGGGACTTTAACACCACTTTGGGAACTGACCGCACAATTACTGTAAACGCGGGAAACCTGGACATTAATGTCACGTATTGCCAGGGGTCTCCTGCCCCCAGTTCAACGTGTTCCAGTGCAGACAATTATGATGTCAACCATCAAATGGACTTCAATGTGAATGCGCGCATCCATTGCCGGGACACGAGTTCTACAAACTGTGGAAGCGTAGATGCAAACATTCAATGGTGTTCAAGCATTGGGTGTTCAGGTTTTGCGGACATGAATGCGGGTTCTGGCGCATTGAGAATCGTAACAGGGTCTAATCCGGACCAAAATTCTTCTTTGAATATCGGCCAAGGGTACGATGCCAATTGGGTAATACGCGCGTACACGGATGGAAACTATGAACTGAGAGTGCGCGTGACAGGAACCACTTCGGATACCAACACCACAAACGGAACAGGCAACACCATCAATGCAAAAACAGCCGCTGTTCCGGCCATTGCAAAGCTTCGCGTTTTCCAGGGCGGGAGCCTGGATTTGAACACTGGAATCATTGTGTGTGATATGACTGAAAGCGCGTTCGGCGAACAGCCCCCTGGGAAAACCTGTGATTACAATATTGTAAAGGACGCGCGTCCTTACCGAATAGAAATGCGCGTGTGCAACGATGTTTCAACCGTTGGAAGCTGGACGGAAATCAAAGATGTAAATCAGGCTCAAACCTCCACCTTTATCAAGCCCGCGAATCTCACCCAGTGCGCCCATGGGGACAGTGGAACGCTGACAGCCATTGGCTCGTGCTCGGCCACCACCAGCCCGTCCAAAGTAATCATTGACGGAAATGGAGTCATGCTGGGCCCACCAGTGGTGGCAGGCACGCGGGACAATGGAAGCTGTGAATGGTTTGCGTATACTTTCAATGCGGATGGGGCCATTGCAGGGGCAAATGCCAATACTACTGTGCGCACAACCACTGACACGAATGTCGCGGTAAGCGGAACCATAAACATTAACAGTCAAGGAAGCGCGGATACCACGTTTGTTTTAACCCTGCCCAATGCGTGCTCGGAAGGAAAAGGATGCACTACCGGGGGTTGCACGCAGTGTACACGGTGCTACTTTGACTTGAATGCAAATACTGGCACAAAAATAAGCTGTGAAGGCCAAACGTCCTTAACTCCATTCTTCCAGTTTGACAATCAGAGCAACGCCAATGTGGATTTGAATTGGCTGGCGGACGTGAATGGAACCATTAATTCTTCCATTTCAAAGTTCAGGTTGAAGGCCAGCCAGAAAGACACAGGGTATGAAAGCACGTGCACAGACACGCAACCCCCTACTACCACGTGCGTGTATGTTGAAAGCCCCACCGATGTAAATATTGCGGTAAACATCCGTAACTTGAGTCCGACTTCAACGCCTTCCACGGTGGACGCAAATGCATGGTTTTGGACGGATGCAACAAACTTTTACAATGCGGACAACAATTCATTGGACATAAACAGTTATGCCACGGGATGATGGAATGAAGCAACTCTCTGCACTTCATTTCCCCCATGGTCCGCGCGCTATTTTCATTATTTTAATTTTAATTGCTGTTTTTTTCATAATCGTACTGGCAGGCCTTGTATTTTTTTTTGATTTTGACACGCCTTCAAAAAATGAAGGCATTCCGGCCCCTGCATTGAATGAAGAACCCCCCCAATCCTTGTTGCCTGCATCGTGGCCCAAGGAATTGGAAGAGCAATGGCGTCCAGACCGTTCATCCTATGGAGTGCCCCTGCAAACATTTGCAATGCTTTCGCCTTTGCCGGAAGACTTTGGAATTGCATTGTACCTTGTTGCAAGTGGAAAAATTGAGGACTTGGACGTGTTCACGGAAGCATATTACACGCAGCCCGAGTTCTATCCTTCGTTTGTGTCCAATGGAATGGTGTATTATTCCAATCATCCTCCTGACAGGTATGGCGCGCTGGGGTTTGGGTTTTACCCTTCGCCCACGTTTGCACGCGCAGAGCCCGGAGGCACTGGAATTGCAACGGTTTTCTTGCACAGCGGTTTTGGGGTTGAAACCTGGCAGGGATTACACGTGCAAGTGGAGGTAAGCGATGAACTCAAACCCTTTTTTTCATTCAAATCCGAACAGGATGCATATTTGGTGTGCCCTTCGTATCCTTTATTTGAACCCTGTTGGGCGCAAAAAGTGCGCATTCCATTTAGTGTAAACCCACAAACGCCTTCAGGGACTTACACGTTTTCCATTAAAACGCGCCAGCCCCCCCAAGCAATGCAAGAAGAATGGGAAAAAGAATTTGGAGAACGGTATGCGCAAAATGCATTCAAAGTGACGAATGACGGGGTATTGGTGGTAAATGTTTACTCTACCCCCAAAGCGCACGTTTAAAAAGGTTGAAGGCGTATCTTAGGGCATGGTTCTCCGGGCGGTTCAGCACCAACGCATTGCAGGCATTGGAGTGCTTTTACTGTTGGCCTTGCTGCCTTTGGCAAGCGCAACGCTTTCAACCACCACCATGACCTGGGTGGCTGGAACCAACAAAAGTTTTACTACTACCTATGGAGCGGCGTGCTCGGGTACAAGCTTTTTTTTCGTGGAAACCGATGCCAACGTGAACTTTGGAGACGCGGACTCGGATGGAAACTGGGCCATGGTGCGCCCTAATTCAAGTTCTGGAGGTGGCACGACCACTTTTTGCCAAAGCACGGCGCTCAGGCCCATCGTGCTCACCAACAACGGGAATTCCACTTTGAACATTGATGGAAACTTTTTAGTGGACTTGAATAGCACAGACGTAAACATTCAATTAAAAGTGTGGATGGCCACTGCAACCGGGTGCGGAGTAGGACCCGATGGAAACGGCTTTGGAGGATGGGAAAAACCCTGCAGCGTGGTTTCAACGACGGGCGCGGTCACCATTTCAACGTGCAAGGATTTTAACTCGTCTGTGGACACGGTTGCAAGCAGGCTCATCAGTTCACTTCCAATCGGGGACAGCAATGGATTGTGTTTTAGCGGGGAAACCCTCCAAGGCCCCCAAACACCTGGAGGAGCTGGCGGAAACATTAGCTCTGGAAACCATCCCCTGCAATTCCAGATTGGAAACAGTTAAATGCACGTGCAGTGTAATAGTCGCATGCAAGCGCAAGTCGAACCTGGAACTCCAATCCAAGCGCCAATCTCTAAAGCCCCGATCAACCTCAAACGCCTGAGCGTGTTTGCGGGCATAATTGTAGTGTTGGGAGCGCTGATCATTCTATTTGCGCAACAACAAGGAAATCCCATTGGATACGCGACGCTGACTGAAACCCCGGACAATGAACCAGCAGCCTCTGACACGCAAGACGGCACTGCAAGCCTGGGGTCTCCGCTGAGGAAAACGTATTTTAAAGAAGCATTTCAACCCAAGCGCGACCAGTATAACTTACTTGAAACTGCAGCCAAAAACAAAGGCGTTGCAGTAGCAGACATTGAACGCGTGCTTGAGTTAAAGAACGAAGAAGACATTTACTCAGACCTGCCTTCCTTGCCAGGAGACTTTGGAGAAGTTGCGTACGGCATTTTTAACGGCCAATACCTTTCCATTGGATTGCTGGGTGCCGAATACTACAAGCAACCGGAATTCTATCCAGGTTTCAAGGACAATGGTTTCAAAGCGTGGACGGACTTTGACCCCCAGTATTGGACTCCACAGGGATATGGAAGTTACCCGGCTCTTCAGGAAGATGTTTTGGTATTGGGAAAACGTGAAACCGCTACCGGAATTGTATTCGTGCACACGGATTGGGGCGTGCAGGCCTGGCAGGGCGCGCGCATTACAAGCACAGCAAAAACAAGAGAATGCTTTGATGTTACGATTACGCCGGACGCGTTTTTGCTTGACCCGTCCTGGCCCAGGTTTGGAAGCAATTGGGGGCAACGTATAGAAGTGATTGCCCAACTCAAACCTGCATGCAGAAAACAAGGAACGTATCAGGTTGAATTGGAAATGGTGCACCCTCCAAAAGACCTGGCCGCGCAATGGGCCTTGGAGCACAAGAACTTGTACTTTAGCGCGGCCGGCATGTTTTCAGCAGGAAGCCTGCTGGAAGTCAACGTAAAAGTAGAAGAACCCAACTAGAAAACTGCGCTTTCTTTAATAACCCCTTATGCATTATTTGGGGTCAACGCAAATGGTGACAGCGTGGAGTTCAGGCGTTAAACTGGGAATTTTTGCGCTTGCACTTGGACTGCTGGTGGTAGCCATTAAAGTCCAGCAGTTGAATGCAGGGGAATCCAGCCCTTCTATGCACTGGCAACAAGGCATTCTTGCGCAAAACCCCGCAGTTTCACTTAAAGTCAATGAGGGGGCAAGCCAAGACTTTCCAAGCCACGTGCTCAGAAAGTATTATTTCAAAGAAGTACTCCAGCCCAAAAGAAACGAATACCAGTTGCTTGAACGCGCAAGCGAGTTTCTCAAAGTCCCCATTTCAACGCTTAAAAAAGAGTGGGGCATTGAAAGCGAGGAAGGCCTTTTTTCACGCTTGCCCGGGATTCCTATTGATTTCAGCGAGACCGTGTACGCGCTGCGCAGTACAGCCACGTATGCAAGCATTTCAGAAAGTTATTACGAGCAACCCGAATTTTATCCTTCTTTTTTACTGGAAGGCATTCTGCGCTGGGCGTATCCAAGCCCTTCAGAAAACCCTCTAAATGGGTATGAAGGATATGCCATTGAAGAAGAAATTCCGCTTGAAGTGAACGCAGGGAAATCTTTTTCTGTGGACACGTACTGGCATGCCGCGTATGGCGTGAAAGCATACCAAGGATTTTCCCTTGTACGGGCTCCGAATGCGCCGTCTGAGATAAAAGTTCAATTTGAGTCTTCTGCCACGTTGCTGGCCCCGGCGTGGCCTGTATTTGAAAAAGGCTGGGCGCAAAAAGTGCGCGTAAAAGGCAGTATTCATCCGTCTGCTTTGCCAGGGCTTTACACCCTTGAACTGCAAGCCGTAAAACCTGCCGAACAAGAAATTAAAAACTGGAAAATACTTTACGGGATTGGATTGCCTGGAAAACAGTACACGGATGCAGCAACCCAGATTCCGCCTGCGCAGAACAGTTTAAAGGTGCTAGTACGCGTACGTAACAAAGAAGGCGGTTCTTCATGAAACGCAGGGCTTTCACGAATAAAAATTTGTTATTCACCTCCTTTCTCTATTTCACGGCCTTTTTTTGGCTGAGTGGAACTGCATATGCCACACTTGCCACTACCACAACCACGTTTGCCACCGGGCCGTTTACTTCCCTTTCCCTTGTATTGGACGCCAATCAAACATGCTATAACACGCCCAATTTCACGACCACGCTCACAGTTACAGTAAAAAAACAGCCCAGCAACCTGCTTGAAGAAGATGCCAATGTCACTGCCACTGTGACTGTTCCAAGTGCAAGCAGTGCGAGTACAAGCATTTCGTTCACAGACCAAAACAATGGAACCTATACCAAGTCCTATCTCTTTGACGTGAATGGAACGTACAAGTTCAACGTGCATGCAGTCCAGGATGCAAATTCAAGTGTTACTGGAGACGTGAATGCGTACATTTACGTGGGAGACTTTAACATGGACATCAATTTCACGAACAACAATGTTTCCTATACTGCTGGAGACAGTGGGTCTATTCAAAACCATGTAAACAATTCGGATGGAAATCATTTCGCGGGATTGACTGCCACCACCACCCTTTACTATCCGGGCGGAAGCACGTTTGTAAGCGGGCAGTCCATGACCGATCAGACAAATGGAGACTATGTGTACGCGTTCACAGTTCCAAGCACGACTGGCACGTATGCGGCTACTTCCACGTTTACCTGCGGGTCCAATACAGATTCCAATTCCGGTGGAGCATTTACTGTAAGCGCTTCCTCCAGCGGCAGTACTGGAAGCACGGGCGGTGGAGCCGGGGGCGGTGGGGGGGGTGGAGGCGGCGGAGGGGGCGCAGGACTCAACGTAGATGTGAATGATATTATGGTGAGCCCCCTGGAAGTTGGAGTGCCTGCCACCATTCAAGTGGTTTTGTACAACAAGGGATTCTTTGACCATGACGTGTGGCTGGTTACCAGCATCCAACAAGAAGGAAAAGAAGTATTCAACTCCGAAGACCGCGTGTACAACCTTCCCCTGGCAAAAAAAACCACGTTCACTGTACCCAAAACATGGATTCCTGAAACCGCAGGGCCCTTTCTTGTATCTGTAGAGGCCTTAAGCCCTTCCAAACAATCCACGCTGGACAATTTGGTTGAAACCCTTGACATTACAGGGGTTTACAATTACACGCTCAATGTAGAATGCGCAACCCCCACGGTTGCCCAAGGAAGCCTGGGAACATTCCATGTCACGGTAACCAACACTGGAACCTATGGAAGCGCGCTCAACCTTGAATACTCCATTCTTGGAAGCACTGGAAACACCATTAAACTTGGAACTGTCCCAGTACAGGTTTTGCCCAGCCAGCAAACGCTGCTTACATTTGATGAAATCATTCCTGAAGGCGAACCCCCTGGACTGCACACGTTCAAGGCAACGCTTAAATTCAATGGAACCTCCAACGAAGGCCAGTGCACGTTCACTGTAAAAGAACCGTTTGACTATTACTCCGAATTAGTGGAAAACCTGCAAGAGCAATTGGATGAGTTAAAAGAAGAAACAATGGAAAAAGGAGAGCAGGGGTATGTTACTACCTTCATTGAGCAACAGCTTGAAGAATTGAATGAAAAATTGGCTGATGCAAGGAAGCGCGTGCAATCCCAAAAATTTGAAGGACTGCAAAAAGACTTGTCTGAAATTCAAAAGGATTCAAGCGCACTCAAAGCATTATTGGCAGGGGTTACTGAACGCGCATTTTTAAGAACCCAAACCCTTGCAAATATTTTACTGGCATTGTTGCTCCTCTTACTGTTGTTGTCTGTTTATTATGGTGCAAGCAGACCTGAACGCGAAAGCCATGCCGAGGGCGTGCGCACGCATATAGATGCATTCCTGGGCCTGCGACCCCCTTTAACAGGAACTGAATTGGATTTGGAGAAGAAAAAAGAAAGGAAGCATGCCGAAAAAAATAAAAAGAAGGTCCGTGAAAGTCTATTGAACTTCTTGGGAATCAAAAACGGGAACGGGTTTAAAGAAAAAGGAAAAGGGGCATGATCATGGCAGGAATTGAATTGGTGTACTTTGTTGGACTGGTCATACTTTCAACCCTTGTGTTTGTGTGGTTGTTGCGGCACTCCAATCAAACCCTCCTGCGGCGCATGCGGGAATTGGAGCACAAGGTGCGGGCATTGGAAGGGGAACTTGGACGCTTAAATGCCAAAGGTGCGGCCAAGGCCGGAAAGGAATTGCAAAAGACTGAACGCAAGCTTGAACACAAGCTTTCAGAATTGGATGCAGAAAAAGAAAAACTCGAGCTCGCGGAAAAAGAGTTGCTTGCAGAAATTAGAAGCCAGAAACAAAAGCACGTCAAATGAGGCGTGCAAGGACTCACTTACCGGTCTTGTACACGGGCACCTCGTACAAGCACACTTTTAGGTTCAACAAAATCCACACAAGCATGGCCAGTACTTGAACGAAGACAGCAACACTTTCATACACTTCTTCTCCTTGTTGAAAACAGCACACGCTCAACAGCTCACTTGGGTTGGACAAGTTAATGGTCAACTGGGCCGTGTACGGGATAAATATAAGGTGAATAAGTTCATGCGCCAAACCCCCCAAGACAATGGATGCGAGAAAAACGTTCAAGAAAACAGTCCAGCGGAAGCGTAGCTGGGTTTTTGCAGGTTCATTGCTTGCCATGGCCTGTACAAGCAGTTTACAGTTTTAAAGGATTTGGCTTTACTCCACGTGTTCACTGGAACCCCCCCTTCAAATGGGTTTTTAACGGGTTTTAACCCGCTAGTATGCGCATGCATGCTGAATTTTTGGCCAAAGTACGCGATACCGCGTCTTACTTGAAAGAACACAGTGATTGGGTAGTGTGCCATCATTATGACTGCGACGGCATTACCTCTGGAAGCATTATTACGCAAGCGTTGCGCAGGAATGGCGCGCAGGTAAAGCCTTTTGCCATCAAACAATTGTATTCAGACACCATTCAGCAAATCAGGCAGGCAGGAAGCCATTTGATTTTCACGGATTTTGGAAGCAGTTTCATTCCTGAATTGCGCGAAGCATTTGGAAGCGATTTTGTAGTGATTGACCACCACCAGCATGGAACTGGAAAACACGAATGGCACGTGAACCCCATGGAATATGGATTGGAGGGCAGTAGGGAAATTAGCGCCGCGGGCATTTCTTATCTGGTGGCACAGGAAATGAACGCAAAGAACAGGGACTTTGCAGGGCTTGCAGTGGTGGGGGCCGTGGGAGACATGCAGGACTATGAAACGCCTGAAGGAAAGCTGATGGGATTGAATGAAAAGATTATTGAAGATGGAATGGAAGAAGGAGTGCTGGAAAAGAAAGTGGACCTGCGGTTGTATGGACGCATTTCAAGGCCTTTAACCCAATTTTTAATGTATTCAACGTCTCCCATTCTGCCCTTTTTGACTGCGCAAAAGGAAAACTGCACGGCATTCTTGGAACGCAACGGCATTCCCTTGCAAGAGAATGGACGCTGGCTGGCTTATGAGGATTTAAATGCAGAGAAAAAAAAGGCGCTGAGCACCGCGATTATCCTGCACTTGAACGAAAACAATGTCCCTGAATGGAAGGTTCGCGAGCTGATTGGCGAAGTGTATACATTGAAACGCGAAGACCCGCATTCTGCGCTGAGGGATGCAAAGGAATTTTCAACCGTATTAAATGCATGCATGACCCCCGGTACAGAGGTATATTTGAATGGAAAGCCAACTCCTATTGAAGAGGTAGTAGACCAAACAGCTATTTTCTCAGTTAAAAATGGTCAGATTGTACGGGACTCAATGATGCAATTACACCAAATTCCATTACCAGAAGGCATTCCAGTTCTCGAAATAACGACAAAGACGGGCCGAAGAGTTTCTTTGACCGCTAACCATGAACTGATGACGCTTAAAGATGGGGAAGTAAGCTGGGCCCCTGCCGAGTCGCTTTCTATTGGAAACTATATTGCCATTTCAAAATTGATACCCGAGGTTGGAAAACCAATTGATTTTTGGGATTTTTTTTCGATGGGCGATTTCGAACATAAAAACGAGCATGTTCGCGGCCCACTTTCAATAAAATACGTAAAAATCCCTCTTTTTGATAAAGACCTGGGATTCCTGTTAGGGTACATTGCAGGAGATGGCCATGTTAAAAAAACTGGTTCAGGGATTGATATCGCATTTTCAAAAAAACCGCGGGACAAGTATTCTTTCGAAAAAATAAGGGAAATAATGAAGTATAAATTTGGAATTGGCAGTTGTTACATCTCAGAAAAACCAACTTATTTCAATGCCATATGGCACAGCACCACTCTTTCAAAAATAATTCAAGGATTTGGAATCCCAATAGGAAAAAAAGGGAATATTGTAAGCTTCAACAAACGGTTTTTGGAGGCTGAAAAGCCAGTTATCTCCGGTATTCTGAGCGGGTTGTTCTCAAGTGATGGCAACATTTACAAAGGAGGAGTTGAGTTCTCAAGCCATTCAAAAAGTCTCGTAAATCAAATGAGTTACCTTCTACAGCGGTTTGGAATAACCCCCCATATTACACATAGAAAATGCCCTGATTGCCCAGGAGAAAAATATCGTTTGCTCGTGTGCGGAAGGACAAATATTCAGAAGTTTGTCCAAGATATTGGGTTTCCCTACCAAGAGACAAATTCAAAACTTATTGAAACAACAAGACAAATGAGCACAGTTAATTCGCGAGAGCTTTACCTCCCTGTTAGAGAAAAGCTTTTACGGCTGTTTGAACTATTCGGCGCCCCGAAAAACTGGTCAGCCCACTTCACGTATTATGGCAAAGGCAAACAGCCCAGCATAGAAAATGTAAGAAAGTACCTTGATTATTTCAGTCGGTGCATAGAGAAATGTGAAAAGAGCTTAAAAGAGAGAGATTTCAGTCAAATGCCAAAAAACATTCGATTCAGTCAAACCAAAATAGCGAAAGCATGTGGAATTTCATCCGCTTGGCTTATGAAAATTCGACGAGGAAAGGCCCCGGGGAAAAATGCAAATAAAAAACTCGAAAATGGATTTAATTTCTATGCTGAAAAAATGCAAGTGGCTAAAAAAATTATTCTGGAAATCCAGCAATTTGTAGACTCTGATATTTATTGGGATAAAATAGAAATGATTAATGAGTGCAAAGATAGGCCCGCCTTCGTCTATGACTTAACGATTGAAAAAAACCACAATTATTTAGCAAATGGCATAGTAGTACACAACTGTGGACGCCACGGGCTTGCAACTGTGGGCTTGCACGTGTGCCTGGGCGACCGCAATGAATACTATCAGCGCGCCCTTGCATTGCTGGCAGAGCACCGAAAACAATTGGCAGAAGGAATCAATTTAATGCTCACTCAGGGCTTGCAGGAATTTGAAACATTTTACTTTTTTGATGCACGCGAAAAAATAAAGGAAAGCATTGTGGGAATCGTGGCAGGAATGTTATATGGTTCTGGTGCCGTGGCAGGAAACAAGCCCATTATTGCATTTGCACACAGCGAAGACGGAAACATTAAGGTAAGCGGTCGGGGGAATTCTGAACTGGTGCGCAGGGGATTGAACCTGGGAAAGGCATTGAAGGAAACGTGCAACGAGCTAAGCACGTATGCAGAAGGCGGTGGCCACAAACCAGCTGCTGGGTGCAGGATTCTTGCAGGCGAAAAAGATGATTTTTTGCGCGTGTTGAACGAGAAAATAAGGCAGGGGTATGCGCGCGTACAGGCTTAACACCTAATTAAATACTCTGCAAGCTTTTGAAATGGCATGGGGAAAGTCAAAGACTTTTTTCGCCGAACGATCGGGCGCTGGGCCCAGATAAAGGGAACAACACGCGGTCCAGCCAAGACAACCCCCTGCAACGTCTCAAAACCGGCCTCCAAAGGAAAAGAATGTTTCCATTGTCAAACTCGTGTCATTCTGGCGGGACTATGACAAGGGCTTGCGCAGAAGCAAAAATCGAAAGCCCGGAAATGCACCAGGAAAACAACCTTGGTTTGACCAGTTGGGAGTAAAGAAAACCGCGCAGCCTGTGGCCGTAACAAGGACCCTTATTGGAAACGTTCGAACGTTTAAGCAAAAACGGGATTTAATAGCCCACCTTGTCCTTGTAAGGCGAATAAATGACATTGGAAGGAACGCCCATTTTAGGTATTTTGAATTCCAGCCCGCGCGCATTCTTTCCATCGACGTTCCAAGGCATCGAATCCTTGAAAGAGCGTACCGCGCGCCAAGCCTTTATGATATCACTAAAAGTGCAGAACGTGACGAGCCATTGCAACAATACTCGCTGTATGGAGATTATTTCCTTCAACGGATGAAGAGGAGGGGAATTCCAATGCCAGCAGTGGTGCGCGCCCTGTATGACATGGAAGGAGAGGTTGAACAATGGTTTAGGGACATCCCAAGATTTGACTGGCATACCTCAAACGTCCTTGTACTGGACGTTGATCCAATAACCAAAAAACCGTTGGTTGCGTTTGTGGATCACGGCCCCCGGCCAAAAAAGTCACTAAAACAAGTGTTCGGCACTTGAAACTCAAACAAGCCCCTAGTCTCATGCGGTTCTAGTAGCAAACGCCTTCCAGCTTTTTTCCGTGTAGGAATGAACAAGTTTTTGCGCTATGATTTGGCTTTCGCATACCGCGCAAATGGTGGGCCCTGCGCCCGCAAGAATGGCATTCAAAACGCCTGGAACGCGTTTTATTTTTTCAATTTCCTGGAAAACGGGAAGGTATTCGGGTAATTTCAAGAACTCGAATGCGTTGCCCATTTCACGCGCAACGGATTCCATGGAATGGGAATGAATGGCCGCACGCATGCGCTCCACTGAAGGATGCATGGAAACGTTTTCAACGCGGAAGTGGGAGTAAATCCACTTGGTTTTGTCCGCAGGCACGTGAATGGGCGGCACTACAAACGCCAAAAACAAAGCCGGGCACGGTTCAATGGGGGTTATTTTTTCGCCTCTTCCCTGCGCCCTGCACGTGCCCCCATAAATGAAGAATGGAGCATCGCTGCCCAATACTGCGGCTTTTTCCGCCAATGCCTGTTTTGAAAGGTTCAACGCCCATGCCGCATTCAAAGCCTTTAAAACAGTGCCTGCATTGGAACTGCCTCCTCCAAGTCCTCCTGCGCTTGGAATTTTCTTGTCCAAAACGATTTCAATGCCCGGGGCTTTTTTTCCAGGGTTTTTTTGCACAAAGACTTCTTGCATTACTTGAACGGCCTTGAAGGCAAGGTTTTTTTCATCCGTTGGAATACTTGAGTCACTGCATTGAATGCGAATGGAAGCGGGCTCTCCACGTGGGTGAATGATAATGGTGTCATGCAATTCCAGTTCTTGCATGACAAAGTCCACTTCGTGAAAGCCATCTGAACGTTTGAATAAAATGTCGAGGATTAAATTGACTTTGGCTGGAGAGTTTAAAAGTTGCATGGGCATCAGGCAGTTGTTTTTGTTCTCCAATACTCATTCAAATAGGAAATTTTATTTCCTTTCATTTTTAGTATCATAATCCCAGCCATGCGGCCTTTTCTCCATTTTTGGTCGTGCGCCCATTTATGGGTGCTTTTGCATTCCCACTCTGCAAAACCCGTTTTACCGTCCAAAGAAATGTATGCTTTTTTCAGGCGAAATTGAATGCTCTTTGTATTTTTTGCAACTACGCGTTCCCAAAAAGCCTTTATTTTTTTATGGCCCTGTAAGGGCGCGGCTAATGGACTTTCCTGATACACTGCATTTTTTATAAAACAGTCCAAAATCAGCTTTGAATCCCTTTGTTCCCAGGCTTTGCCATATAGTTCCATGACTTGTTTTACTTGGCGTGCATTCATGTACAGTACCTTTTTCTGTTTCAGTGCACGACATACGCAGGCCTGATAATTTCAGGCGTTGCATGATTTGCGCGGTGGTCGTATTCAATCAGCCAGTTCACCACGTCTTCAATGTCTTCGTCTGGAGTGGAAGCGCCGGCACCGATTCCAACGTGCTTTTTTCCTTTAAACCAGTCGTCTTTCAGTTCTTCCCTGCTTTCCACCCACTTCGTGTCAGTAATTTTTGAGCATAATTCGTATTGGCGTTTGGTGTTCCCTGAATTCTTCCCCCCAATGATGATCATGCAGTCTGCTTTGTGCGCCAATTCTACTGCGCCGGGTTGCATTTCGTGCATGGCATTGCAAATCGTGTTGTACACGCGCACTTCCCGCGCCTTGTTTTGCAAAACCGAAACAATGGCTTCCACGTTGTCATTGGATTGCGTGGTTTGGCTTACAATTCCAAGCTTTGGAATGGTGGGGTAATACAATTTCTCAACGATTTGGCCTGACTCGGTTTCGCGCATGATTTCATCCGTTGTAAAGTACTGTTTTTTGTCCAAAAAAAGTTTTTTGGCCTCTTCCGGGGTTTCAACGACAAGGGCGTTGGGCGCATAAGACTTAATGCCTTCCACTTCCGGGTGGCCGTGTTCTCCGATGACAATGACCTGGTACTTTGCATCGTACAATTCTTTTGCGGTTTTGTGCACCATGGTTACAAAAGGGCACGTGGTGTCAACTACATTGAATCCTTTTTCCCTGGCTTTTTCCAATGCCTGGACTGGGACTCCGTGGGCGCGCATGAGCACAGTAGAACCGGAAGGAACTTCATCCATGGACGTTAAGTGGGGCAATTTGGAGATCTTGCTTGCAGCATAGGGATTGTCTTCCACCAGTTTTCCACCCCTATTCACAATGTCTTGTACAACCCGTTGATTGTGCACGGGCATGCCATACAAGTACGCAGAACCTTTGGCAAGGGTTTCTTTGGACAGTTTAACGGAACGCTTAACGCCAAAACAGAAGCCTGCGGCTTTGGCCAGTTCAATCTTCATATACTAAACCCCCACCCACGTGGTCTTAAACATTGGCCAAAAAGCATTTAAACCCTTCACGGTGATTGTCTAAGTGGGGTTCGACCACTTACATTTAATGCCAGGTAAACCCCTGCCTTTGAAGGAAATTGCCCATGTCAGTCCAAAAACAATATCCAAAATGCCTGGCCTTGCTGGGCAGCACGGGAAGCGTTGGAACGCAAACCCTTGACTGCGTGCGCATGCACCCAAACGAATTCAAAGTTTTGGCATTAACGGCGCAAAACAACATTGACTTATTGGAAAAGCAGGCACGCGAGTTCAGCGTGGAAACTGTGGGTATTGCCAACCTGGAAAAAGCAGAAGAGTTTAGGCGGCGCGTGAAAGGAAAAATTCACGTGGAAGAAGGATTGGAAGGCATTTTGAAAATTTGTGCATATGAGGAAGCAGACACCGTGTTAAATGCCCTGGTGGGAAACATTGGGCTGCGCCCTACGCTCCATGCCATGAAGCATAAAAAAAACGTGGCGTTGGCCAACAAGGAAACCATGGTAAGCGGCGGAGAACTTGTCATGGAAGCCGCGCGCAGGAACAAGGTCCATTTGGTCCCCATTGACTCCGAGCACTCGGCGATCTTTCAATGTTTAAATGGGGAAAACAAGGGTGAAATAAGCAAAATCATTCTCACGTGCTCGGGCGGGCCTTTTCGCGGAAAAAAGTTAAATGAATTGAAAGGGGTAACAAAAGAGCAGGCGTTAAACCATCCCACGTGGAAAATGGGGGGCAAAATAACAATTGACTCTGCGACCCTCATGAACAAGGGTTTTGAAGTCGTGGAAGCCATGTGGTTGTATGGGGTGGAGCCTGAACGCATTGAAGTAGTCGTTCACCCGCAAAGCCTCATTCATTCCATGGTGGAATTCGTGGATGCAAGCATTATTGCACAACTTGGCACGCACGACATGAGAACGCCCATTCAATATGCGCTCACGTATCCAAGGCGCATGAAATGCCCTGCGACGCGCCTCAATTTGTTGGAAGCAAAACAGTTTACGTTTGAAAAACCAGACATGGAAACCTTTCAGTGCCTTGCACGTGGCTATGAAGCGGCACGCAGGAAGGGAACGACTGCCACGGCCATCAATGCAGTTAACGATGAATGCGTGGGCGCATTCCTTGATGGAAAAATAGAGTTTTTGGACATTCAGCGCACCATTCAAAAAGTGGCTGAAAAAAACAGGCATGTAACCCACCCCGTATTGGAAGACATTTTGAACGCAGATGAGTGGGCGCGCAGGGAAACAAGAAAAGAGCTTGGAATAGAACTTTCCATTCCTGTCAGGTAAGGCCTGCAACTCATTTTAACACGATTTCATAGGGTTGCGTGGCTTCTAATTTTGAACCGCTTCCAAGAAAAGCCTGCACATACAAGGGCACAGAGGAAACTAGACTTGGAATGGAAACTGGAATCCAGGTGTTGGTGGGCAGGGAAATAACGGTAAGGGGGGTTCCAACGAAATTCGTGCACGTGTTTCCACTGGGTTGCCCTGCCTGGCTTGTTCCAATCAACAGCGTAGATGACGCGTAATTGGCCGACGTTATTTGAACGTTAACAGTTTCTCCCGGTGAAGGAATGCCTTGAATGTGCAATGCAGGCGTATCATTGACCCCGCAGGCAAGACCATACGGTTTTAGGGTTCCATTGAAAAAAGTCCATGCCTGCAGGAGGCCGTTTTTATTTGCGGTTGCAATAAAAAAGTCATCGACTCCATTTCCCTCCACGTCTATATTTCCACTCACGGCTTCTCCAAACTCTGAATTGGATTGCGGGCCCTCAAGGCTTGCTAAAACAGCCCCATTCTTTCCGGATAACACGCGTGCCATGCCCTTAAATTGATTGGCCAGGGGCGCGCCTGCAAGGACATCCGAGAAACCATCGTTGTCTGCATCCCCTGCATCTGCAACTGCCTTGCCAAACCAGGAAGCAAAAGGCCCATCGGCTTTCCAAACAAGGGTTTTTGAAACGCCATCATACACGTATACGCGGCCGTTGTTGGAACTGTTAAAAAAAGGGGCTCCAACCACCAAATCTTCCACGTGGTCTCCGGTGGCATCTTCAATTTGCGCAATTGCCCACCCAAACCAGTCTTGTGCGGCCTCGCCATAAAAAGTGTGCAGGGGCAGAAACGTTTTCCCGGAAAAAACAAGGACCTTGCCTTCCGGGTTTTGATTGTATAACCCATACGGGGCTCCTGCTGCAAAGTCAGGAACGGCATCGCCATCAAAGTCTGAGAATGCCGTGAGCGAATACCCTAATTGGCTGGGAGTCAGCCCATTTATTTTTTTCACCAATGCATTTGTTTTTGGGGAAAAAATGTGCACGCTTCCTTCGTTAAAGGCAAGTACATCATGATAGGGGCTGCCAACCAGTATTTCTGGAAAACCGTCTCCTGTTAAATCGCCCATTCCTGCAACACTCCACCCAAAAATGTCTCCTGAATTTTCTCCGGAAGCGGAGAAAAGAACGCTTCCATTGGCCCCGGACAAAACGCGAACATACCCGGGACCGCTGGGCAGTCCGTCATTCCATTGGGGGGCTCCTACAATGAGTTCAGGAACACTGTCCCCGCTGATGTCGGGTATTTTTCCCAATGCGTGCCCAAACCAGTCTCCATTGTTTTGGCCAAACCTTTCCCAAATGACTTGGCCGTTTTTTCCGGAAAAAAGAACGACTTTATTGGACGCAATGGACCCGGATGCAAGGTCAACAAACCCGTCAAGGTCAACGTCTGCCAAGGGCATCACAGAACGGCCAATGAATTCTCCGGGGGTTCCATTAACTTCCAGCAACATGCTGGGGGCTGGAAGCGACCACGCAGAAGAGAGTAAGAACAAAAACCCTGCCATGCCAAGAAAATGCGCGAATTTCATGAAAAGCTTGCCTTTCCAAAATAATAAAAGGTTTTACCCAAATGGGCTTCCTTTCCTCACAGCGCTTTTAAAGACCTCGCAGAGAGTACAATAACCGGGGAAGCATATGACGGTGTGGGCCATTGTGGGAGCAGGAGGCATTGGAAAGCGCATGGGCGCTGGCAAGAACAAAGTGCTTTTGAAAGTGGCGGGAAAAGAAGTGCTTGCGCATACGTTACAGGTGTTCGAAGGCACGCGGGTAGTAGACAAAGTCCTTTTAGTCATTCACCCGGACAATGCAATGGAAGCCCAAAAACTTGTGAAAAAGTACGCGTTCAAAAAAGTGCACGCCATTGTGCAAGGAGGAAGGGAAAGACAGGATTCTGTGTGGAACGGCCTTCAAAAGGCCAGGGAATTGGGCGCAGAAAAAGGAGACTTTCTTTGCATTCATAACGGGGCCAATCCGCTGGTTCAACCTGCAGAAATTAAAGCGTGTTTGGATGCTGCACGCGAAACCAAGGCGGCGGTGCTGGGTTTTAAGGTCAAAGACACTCTTCGAAGGGTAAGTGAAAACCTTGTGAGCCTTGGCACGGTGGACCGCAAAGGATTGTGGGCCATGCAAACCCCGCAGTGCATTGAATTTTCTCTTGCATGGAACGCGTTTGAAAACGCAATGAAAGAAGGGTTTTATGGCACGGATGATGTCCAACTGGTTGAACGAATGGGGCACCCCGTACGGGTGGTGGAATGCGGGTATGAAAACATAAAACTCACAACGCCGGAAGATTTGCGCATCGCGGAAGGCATTTTTAAACAACGCGCTAAAAAATAATGGAGGGCTTTATGAAAAATGTTGTTTCATTCATTGAAATGCAAACCCGACAGGTAATGGAATTTCATGACATTACAGAAAAGGTCAGAGAAGCCGTAAAGAAAAGCAATGTAAAAGAGGGCCTTGTCAACGTGTTCACGCAGCACACCACGTGCTGTGTTAAAATTAATGAATTTGAAGAAAAGTTAATGCAGGATTTTTACCAGTTTCTTGAAAAGCGCGTTCCCCAGTTTGAAAAATACGGCCACGACATTAACCCTGTTGACGGAAGAAAGAATGCGCACTCGCACTTGAAATCCCTTATTTTGAACACGTCTGAATGCATTCCCCTGCAAAAAGGAGAATTGCTGTTAGGCACATGGCAACGCGTTTTCTTTGTGGAATTGGACGGGCCAAGAGAAAAAAGAAAAGTCATTGTGCAAGTGCTTGGCGAATAGGTTTTAAGGAAGTGAACGTGCATGAACAAAGAGGATATGAATGGCTTTCTTGCACTGGGAAAAGACCTGGGGCAGGAGTATGCCTTGTTTACTTATCTCATTGAAACCCCTATTGACCCTGTGACTGCAGGCGCGCATTTGTGCCAGGAGCAGAGCACGGCCCAATGGCACCGCGTGGGAGTGGAAGAGGATTTCCGGGAAAAATACGGCGCAAAAGTAGTGTCATGCAAAACACTGGAAGTGAATTCAAAGCCCAAGATTCAGGCATTTGTAGAAGGGGAAAAATACACGATTGCAGAAATAAAAATCGCGCACCCTACCATTAATTTTGGCCCAAAAATCCCGAATCTTATCACGGCGGCTGCTGGGGAAGGGGCGTTTCACTGCCCGGCAGTGAACACCATCAAACTGGTCAACGTTGAATTGCCTGAAAAATACCTGCGCGCTTTTGAAGGCCCCAAATTTGGACTGAAAGGGCTGCGCCGGGTAATGAAAGTAAAAGACCGGCCTTTTTTCTTTGGGGTGGTAAAACCCAACATTGGATTGCCTCCAAAACCGTTTGCAGAACTTGCATACCAGGCATGGAAAGGCGGCTTGGACGCGTGCAAGGACGATGAACTGCTTTCCGATGTGGAATACTCGCCGCTCAAAAAAAGACTTGAACTGGTTTTGGAAAAAATGTTCAAGGCAGAACAGGAAACGGGCGAAAAGAAAATGTTTGTTGCCAATATCACAGACGAAGTGGACCGCGTCCTGGAACTGCATGACTTGGTTGCAGGAATGGGGGGAAATGCAGTCATGGTTAATGCATTTCCTGTGGGGTTGAGCGGGGTGCGCATGCTGGCAAAAAAAACAAAAATACCCGTTGTGGCGCACTTTGATTTTATTGCGCCTTTCACGCGAATGCCATACTTTGGAGTTAAATCTGAACTTATCACACGACTGCAACGCCTGGCTGGATGCGATGCCATTATCATGCCCGGACTGGGAAAACGCATGCTGGTGGCAGAAGAAGAAGTCAAGGAAAACGTGAAGGCGTGCTTGTATGACATGAAGAACATTCAGCCCTGCCTTCCAGTTCCCGGCGGCAGTGATTGGGCAGGGTCCCTGCCAAAAATGCATGAGGCTTTTCAAACGGTTGACTTTGGAATGGTGCCTGGAAGAGGCGTGTTTGGCCATCCTTTGGGGCCAGAAGGCGGGGCACGGAGTTTGCGCGAGGCGTGGGAAGCCCTGGAAAAAGGGGTTTCGCTGGAAAAGCATGCGGAAACGCATGAGGCTTTGCGCACGGCCATTGAGTGCTTTGGAAAAAAGAAGGAGTGAAAAGAGTGTACCGTATTGGGTTTGGAGTGGATTCTCACCGGTTTGAAGCTGTTTCAACGGGCAAAAAACTCATGCTGGGGGGCATTGAAATCCCCCATCCTGTTGGAATGGAGTCGCATTCAGATGGCGATGTGATTTTACATGCCTTGTACAATGCGCTGGCCAGTGCCTTGGGAGAAGGAAGCATTGGCACGGCGTTTCCAGATTCGAAAGAAGAAAACCAGGGACGCGATTCCAAAGAATTCGTTGCACACATTCTACAAAAAACAAGACAAGAAGGCTACATAATTCAGAATGTGGGGGTTAGCTTGGAGTGCAAAACCCCGAAAATCAACCCGCATGAAAAGGCCTTCAAGGAGTCCATTGCACAGTTGCTGGGCATTAAAGTCGAACAGGTAGCCGTGCACGCTACCACGGGAGAAAGCCTTACGGCTGTTGGAAAAGGAAAAGGCATTTACACCCAAGTCATTGTACTCTTGGAAAAACACCAAAAACGTTGAATGACGTAAAATGATTTGGGGATTAACGTAAGGCTTTTAAATGGGGTCCGGTTGGAATATTTTATACTGTTTATTGGGGGTGGGGCCCTTCCATGTATGAAACCAAAATCACCACTAAACTATTGAGTAAAGTGAACAGCCCGCAGGACATCAAGCATTTTTCTTTCCCGAAACTCAATGAGCTTGCAGAGGAAGTGCGGGAAACGCTTATCTGCGTGTGCGCAAAAAATGGAGGGCACATTGGCACGAACCTGGGGGTCGTGGAGTTAACGATTGCACTGCATTACGCGTTTGATTCTCCAAAAGACAAACTGGTGTTTGACACCACCCATCAAACGTACACGCACAAACTGCTCACTGGAAAACGGGAAAAGTTTGACACGATTTGCACGCCAAAAGGCATTCCGCGTTTTTCCGTGCGCTCAGACAATGTGCATGACTGCTGGGGCGCTGGACACGCGTCCACTGGTTTGAGTGCGGCCATGGGCATGGCCGAGGCAAGAAAGCGCAACAAAAAACAATACGAAGTAGTGGCCATCGTTGGAGACGGGGCCATGACAGGCGGCATGTGCTTTGAGGCTATGAACAACATTGGGTACAATCAAACGGATTTACTCATTGTATTGAATGACAATAAAATGAGCATTTCTCCCAACGTGGGCGCTTTGTATGAGTACATGAAGCGCCTGTCCATGACCAGTGCCTCAGACAAGCCGCGCAGGGAAATTGGAACCATTTTTGAAAAACTGGGCATCAGGTATTATGGCCCGGTAGACGGACACGACATTGAAGGATTGGTGCAGGCGTTCAACGAATTAAAGCACATTCGCGGCCCCAAACTGTTGCATGTTCTAACAGAAAAAGGAAAGGGCATGCAGTACATGGAAAAAGACAAGGCCCGGTGGCATGAACATGCAGCGTTTGACATTGAAACAGGGGATCCTGTAAAACCCAAAAGCCCTACCCTGGAAGGAGTGGCCGTGCAGGCGCTCATAGAACTTGCGGAAAAAGACGATTCCATTATTGGCATTACTGCGGCCATGCCGTCTGGAACTGCAATGGCCAAGTTTGGAGAAAAGTTTCCTGACCGGTTTTATGATGTGGGAATCGCGGAAGAACATGCGACTACTTTTGCTGCCGGGCTTGCGTGCGAAGGCGTGAAACCATTTGTGTGCATTTACTCTCCTTTTTTACAGCGCGCATTTGACCAAATCATGCATGATGTTTCATTGCAGGATTTGCCGGTGCGGTTCATGGTGCCCAAAGCCGCGATTACAGGCGATGGCCCCACCCAAGGAGGCATTTTGGATTTGAGTTATTTGCGCGTCATTCCTAACACCGTAGTGATGGCGCCAAAAGATGAGAATGAGTTGCGGCACATGATTAAAACCATGCAACTCTATGAAAAAGGGCCCATCAGCGTGCGCTACCCCAAAGGAAACATAAACTCAATTCCTGCTGAACCCTTAAAGGAAATTCCCATTGGCCAGGCAGAGGTTTTACGCGAAGGAAAAGACGTGGCGCTGATTGCCATTGGAAGCATGGTGGGGGACGCGTTAAAGGCTTCGGATCAATTAAAAGGAATGGGCATTGAGGCTGCTGTGGTAAACGCGCGCTTTGCCAAGCCCTTGGACGAAAAAACCATTATTCATGCGCTAAAAACGTGCGGTAAAGGCATTACCTTGGAAGAAAACACCCTTGTGGGCGGGTTTGGAAGCGCGGTGCTTGAACTCCTAGAAAGCAGGGGCTTGCAAGACATTCACGTGACGCGCATTGGCGCACCGGATGAGTACATTGGGTATGATGATCCTAAGAACATTAAAGCCGGGTATGGAATGAATGTGGAAAGCATTGTGGCGCGCGCAAAGGAATGGGTTGCACGAACCAAGTAAACGTAATTTTATACATAACCTGTTTTTGGAGAAGCCTCATGACTCACGAACGTTTTTTGTTTGTAAATTTTAAAGCCTATTTGGAAGCTTCTCACACCCGCGCCTTGGATTTGGTCAAAGCCATGGAAGACGTGCAGGAAACGCATGAAAAAATTACTTTGATTCCAGTAGTGCAAGCGTTAGACCTTGCCTGGTTGCAGGATAAAACATCCTTGCCCTTGTGGGGCCAGCACGCGGACTCCATTCAACCAGGAGCATTCACCGGGCACGTGCTGCCCGAGGCCCTGAAAATAGCGGGGGCAACAGGAACGTTGGTGAATCATGCAGAGCGCAAAGTCGATAATGCGGTGCTTGAAAGGACAATGGCCCGGTGCAGGGAAGCAACCCTTTTGATTCAGGCTTGCGCAGAAACTGTGGAACGCGCCATTCAAATCGCTTCCATGCCCGTTCAACCGAACTTCATTGCATTCGAGCCCCCGGAATTGATTGGAGGTACTGTCTCAGTGTCCAGTGCACAACCGGAAATCGTGCAACGCTTCGTGGAAAAAGTAAGAGAACGCTCTCCAAATACCATTCCCATTTGCGGGGCCGGAGTTAAGAACGCCCAAGACGTGGCCAAGGCATTGGAATTGGGCACGCAAGGAATTTTAGTGGCCAGCGGCGTTGTGAAAGCACCCAATCAAAAAGAAGCATTGGAAGAATTGTGCAAGGGGTTCGGTCAACGTTAAGTGCAATTATATTTGTGGTGCCGGCAGTCACGCTTTTCGCTTGACCCATTCCACGTTTTTCATTTCGGCGAAGGCCTTATCCCCTGTAAGAAATTTTATTTTTTGCTTCAAGGAAATGGAATACCCAATGCAGTCCACGTATGAAAGATTCAGTTTAGGATTTTGCGCGCGCATTCTTGCCGCATTTTTGAATGCATTGTCGTCCATGTCAATTGTTTGGGGCAAAAAAGCGGCATAATACTTTTCGGCCAGGGCTTCATCAGCCTCCCTGAGGGTTGAATAATACAATTCCATTAGATTGAGTTTTGTTGTGATAATCGTGTGCCGTTCAAAGTAGGAAAGGTAATCGGGATTGTCCTTGAGGTACTCTATAAGAGCAAATGTGTCGGCAAAATACTGCACTATCCCCACCCTTTCCGGATTTCATCCATGAGTTCCTGGGTGGGCTTTTTGCGCGGAAAGGTTCCGCGAAGGGTTTTAAGGGCGTCTATTTTTTGCACGGTGACAAGCAGTTTATCCAGGGGGTGAATTTTCTGCCGTTTTACGACCTCGTTATCAACAATTAAACTAATGGAATTGCCCCATTTCTTTGCTTCCACGGTTATTGTGTCACTCATAAAATATCATCTAAATGATACAATAAGTATAACTCGTATTTAAGTTTATGTGGGCATAAGCGCCGGTGAATAAGCCAATCTCTTTTAACCCTCCACCCTGCGACCAAAAAGAAAACTCCTTTTCTGGCCCCCTCATAGAGGCAAGGATTTGAAGGGGGGTTTTAATTTGGCGGATTCGGGTGAAAGCAACAAACGCTTATTTGAATTACTGGCACTCGCCATTGTAGGCGTGGCCATCATAGGAATCGCATTCGTGATAACAGGCAATCAAAGCCAGCAAAACAACAGTGCAGGGCAGGCCTTGGCCGGTGCCGTTGGTGGAACCAGCACAGCCCCCCACGAGAAGGCTTATAAGGGCACTGAACCCTGGAATCCAGCCGGAACACCGAAGTAAAAACCTTGCGTGCCTCCTTTTTTTCTTTTTTGAGGCCATGCGCCTTAACAACGTTTTTTAACCTGGCCCTCTTTAATTTAATGCATGCCCGGCGAAAAAACCGAACAACGCAAAGCAGAGCATTTGAAGATTTGCGCGAAAGGGGATTTGGGCAAGATTACGTTTACAAACAAGACAACAGGTTTTGAAGAAATTGATTTAATTCCAAGCGCGTTGCCTGAGATAAGCAAAGACGAAGTGGAATTGGAAACAGAATTCTTGGGCAAGCCCTTGGCATTCCCGTTAATTGTAAGCAGCATGACTGGCGGTTGCAAGGAAGCGGGGGAAGTGAACAACGATATTGCGTCTGCGTGTGAAGAACTTGGAATTGGCATGGGCGTTGGAAGCATGCGCGCCATGATTGAAAACCCTGCACTGGCATACACCTACAAAGTGCGCGACGTGGCGCCAAACATTTTCCTGAATGGAAACATTGGGGTTTCACAGCTCAAAGGAATGGATTTGGAAAAACTCGCAGGGGCATTAAACGAAGTGGATGCAGACGCGCTGGCCATTCACCTGAACCCCGCCCAGGAAGCCGTGCAAAAAGAAGGCACTACAGACTTCAAAGGACTGGCAAAAGAAATTGAACGGACAGTGAAAAAACTGTCTGCCCCTGTTTTTGTAAAAGAAGTTGGAAATGGCATTTCACGTGAAACTGCACGGCTCCTTGTACAAACAGGAATTCAAGCCATTGACGTTTCCGGGGCAGGTGGAACGAACTGGGTGAAAATTGATGCCATGCGCGGAAAAAATACAAATGCCGAATACTTGTATGAGTGGGGCGTGCCCACGGCGCTTGCGATCGTGGAAGCGCGTTCTGTATACAACCAAACCATTCTTGCGTCCGGGGGGATTAGAAACGGCTTGGACATTGCCAAAGCCTTGATTTTGGGCGCGGATTTGTGCAGCATTGCACTCCCTGTGCTGCGTGCGCAAGCGGACGGAGGCAAGGAAGGCGTTGTAGAGTACCTGACCCGCATCCAAGGGGAACTGCGCACGGTCATGTTCCTTGTAGGGGCAAAGAACTTGAACGAGTTGAAAGACAAAAAAATCGTGGTGCACGGGAAAATGCGGGAATGGTTGAAGCAACGCGGAAAGGGTTGAAAGAAAAAATGTCAGCCCGTATAACTTTCCTTCAAATGCCCCAGCACTTCTTCAATGCGCGTGCAATTCTGTTGAGCGGCTGCAGTAATGTAATGGCTGAACGCGGCTTGGATGTCGTCTTTTTCGTGCACGGGAGAATGGTTGAAGTGGTAGCGTTGCTTGGTGCGTTTCAAGAAGTGCACGTCTATTAAGCGTTTCAAATGGTAGCGTAAAAGCTTGTCCGAGACTTTTTCCTGGGATTTTTCCAAAATGTAGGCTTGCAGGTCAATGGTAGAGGGGTTCATTTTCTTTGTAAATTGATAGTAAAACAATGCGTCTAAAACGTCCAACATGGTGGTGCGCGATTCTTTCTCAGAGATGAGGCCAAAACTTAACGCAAACCAGCGCAGCAGGGAACGCTTGGTCAACCGCACATTGGGAGGCAAGTCCATTTCCTTGAAGGTAAACGTTCTGCGCACCAGCGCGCTTTCCGGAAAAGCCATTTTGAACACCAACAAAGTTTTAGTTTTTCTCATAGAGTATTCTGAACCCTTATTTAAAGGTTTTGACCTGCATTCAAAAACTAGGTTTTTAAACACGGAACACATAGTATTAGCAATGCGTTAAACGCGTTTTTTCGCAGAGTGTCGGGGTGAATAACAATGGTTTACGTGAAGACAAACTTGTTTCCTTATCGCATGAGCTTGAAAAAACGCGAGCCCGTGCAATTGGCGGTTGAAATCCGCAACGACGCCCAAGAAG
>JACQJG010000002.1 GCA_016198125.1 Candidatus Iainarchaeum sp.
AGGGCAAAGGGAATGGAGTACGCCAAGTAGTGCCTGCTTTTTCCAAGGATTTGCCCGTTTTTCAACCCGATTTCTTCTTGGAGTTCGCGTGCAAGGGCTTGTTTTTGGGTTTCGCCTTTTTCTATTCCGCCCTTTGGAAAACTCCAATACGGGTTTTTCTTGAAGGGGGTAATCTGTTTGACGATGAGCACTTTGTCCTTGCAGAGCACGACGCCCAAGACATTTTGCCGGATTCTCTGCTTCACCTTAGAACAACGTTGATGGGAGTTTAATAGGCTTTGTTGCAGAACAGGATTCAACTGTTTGGTTGATTTGGGTTCAACCGCAGGTATAAATAAGAAATCTACTTAGATGTCTTTTAACGGTGAAACAGTGAAGATAGAATTTGGAGTGTTATTTTTATTTCTTTTCTTGGCGATTTCTGCCTCTGCATTGCCAATCTGCACAACACCACAATTTGTGCACAATGTGAATCCTTCTGACAAGAACACATTAGAGCTTTATCCTGATATTTCTGGCCGCTATCTCATATGGCAAGAGTTTGATATAGCAGATATGACTTATGAAAATAATGGTTGGTTATATTTGTATGATTTGGGCCTCGATAACACCATTGGTACAATAGATGATAAAAATTGGGTTATTTCAAACCATTCTAAGGGTCAGACGGCTAAGATCTCGGGCAATAGGATTGTTTTTCAAACGGATTCTGGGGCCCTCATGGCTTGCCTCATTCAGGCGGGAGGGTGTATCCCAGATGGCAATGGACAAACTTTCCAGATAATCTCTACTTCGAGTATTAAAAAGTTGGATTTCAAAGGGGATTTACTGGTCTTTAGTCAAGACAATAATGGGTCATTAGAAATTGTCTTACATGATTTTAAATCAAATCTGCATAAGATTGTCCCAATATATTCTCCCTATCAACAAGTTGAAGTAATTGTCCGCTCCTCCGGAACTTTGGCGGCGTGGACGCAATATGAATATAATTTTTCAGACAAAAATGAAAGTAGTAAACTTATACAGTTCAATCCGCTTACGATGGGGAAAAAATCTATAATGGAAGATTCTGGCAAAGGTAAATTAGAAATATGGGATGCCGCGTCTTATGATGGAAATAATACCATAATTTTGGCTGGTACCGGAACTCGTTTTAATATATTTAGTTCCAATCATGCCACTGATAGGGTCCAATTTATTTCGGATCAAAATGCCTCCAAGGGGGCGACTTTGAATAAAAGTGTATTCCTTGGTTTTAGTCCATTTGAGCGAAAGCCTAGCGAAAATTCTCTATTTAGCCCTCATGGAATAGTGGGCTATGATTTTAATAACCACCAATTATTTAATGCAGTTTCCGCTTTGCCAAATACAACAGTTCATTCCTTTCCTAAGAGCGACGGGAAAAACATTGTATATTCGTATTCTTTAATCAATTTTTTTCCTCCCAGTTCCCTGACACGAGTTAAAATGGTCAGTTGCCAATGAAAACGTGTATAAAAACCCATTCCATTAAAAAAATCAACCCTTGGGTTGATTCCCGTTAAACCCAATGTATATTACTTCTTGAAGCCACTTCTATCTTTAGTCCATTTAGTTTGTTGAGGGGTGAACGGGTAATGGAAGCTCAAAAGGTAATTGAACGCGCATGCAGGCCTTTGAATGCGCGTGCGTTGTTTGAAGCGTTGCATGCGCGCGGATGGGTGTGCACGTGGGAAGTGTTTTTGCGCGCGTTTCCAAAAGCCATGGAAATGTATGAAGTGATGGGCAAGGAGCGTGAGCATGTGGGCATGCGCGTGTTGCTGGTGGCAGAAGAAGTGGGTTGGAACATGGGGTTGCCTGAGGCCGCGCGCATGGAAGAAATGCTTGTTCTTAAAAACGCGGGCTTAGCAAATCGTTGAAATTAAAAACACATACTCTTCATAATAAGTACAGTTTTTCGTGGGATGACGAAAAATGGTTCTTGGAAACGTTGAAAAAGTGCGTTTCTTGGCCTTATTCCTGCTTTTTTTTCTGTTTAGTGCTTCTGGGGGTGCATTGAATGCGCAATTAATGGAAGGGTATGCAGGCGCGTTCTCCAATGAGGCAGAGGCCATTCCCTTTGAGTGGTATGAAGTGGACAACACATACACGTTGAAGTTGAACGGCGAATGGATTTTTTTGGGCCAGAACAAAGGGTTGGTGGGGGACACATATCAGTTGGGCTTTTCAGGGGCCTACTATTATTATCCCATTTCCAATTCCGTTGAACCGCTGCGCATTCAATTCGTGGTCGTGTCCTTGGGGGAAAAGGCCGCTGATCATGTGCTGAAAATCGCGTTTTCGCCGGACCAGTTGGTGGACACTGGAAAAACCGTTTTGGCCCGGCGTTCTACAGACGTGCTTTCCAAAAAAGTGAACACGGTGGTGGGCTATTACAAGAAGGGCAGTTCTTCAGAGGTTTTTGAATACGCGTATGGCGCGGACGGAAAGGCGACGAATTTGAATGAAATGGGCGACCCCATTTTGGGGGAAAAAGAAGTACTTACAATAAATTATTGTTTTGACACAAGCCTGCCGGACTTTCCAGAAAACAATGCATGCAAGTATTATTACGCGTCCAACGTGGAACCCGTGAACGCAATCCCGGATGGTTTGATGGCTTTCCTGGAAGAAGCCGTAAAACCCCCCATTAAAGACGAAAAACTTTCAGAATACAAATCCTTGCCCCCTGAACAGGCTGTTGAAGTATTTCCTGCAACAGGCCCGACGGTCGTGCCTGCAGGGCTTCCAAGTGTCGTGGGAGTGGAAGTCGGGGACCTGCCCCCAAAACCCTTGCCTGTGAAGGAAGGCGTTCAAGGTTCTTTTCCTTCCAATGGAGTGCAGGAAACCGGAACGTCTGGCGTGCCCATGGTGCCCAAATCCATAATTTCGGTGGTCAGCGTGGGAGAGGGTCAATCCATTGTTCGTGAAGGGGAACTGGAAGTGCGTGTCCTGGTGCCTGTGGAAGTAAAGGCTTCTAAACTTGTAGTGGCTGGAAAAGAATTGTCCAAGTCCTTGTCCGATCTTGTTATCGTGCGTGAAGGCGAAACCGTTAAATCTATTGAATTGGACGTGCGCAACGAGGCCCCTGTGTTTGTAGTTGAATCCGATTCCAGGGAGCGCCTGCTGGGCGTTATCCCAATTTCTGTTCCAATGAAAAGGGAATTGAGCGTGGAAGGCGTTGAACAAGAAGTTGAACGTCCTTGGTGGAGTTTTTTGGTTTGGAGGTAATGCAGGTGCGCGCACTGAAGGTTTTTGGAGTGTTGTTTTTGGCTGCACTCCTTGTACTGCCTTCCGTGCTTGCCCAGGCAGATTCCAAGGGAACTGTTCCGTTCTTTTCGCATGGTTTTCAAGGGTTGTTGGAAAACGCGGATGAAAGCCCTTTGCCGTTTGAATTGTTTTGGCTTGAATTGAAAGAAAACGGCGCACAGGCCGAAAAACTGTTTTTGGGCGTTGGAAGCGTGCGGGGCGCGCTTGCCAATGCGGCTTATTTATATTATCCCATTCAAGACCCGCAGGCTGTTCCGCCTGTAAAACAGGCGTGGGGCCAATTGTTTGATTCCAGTGGAACGTTGTATGCGGAAGCCGATTTATTTTTTGATGAACAGGGAAAAGTGGATTTTTCAAAGTCTTTTGTAGGTTTGGTGCCGGAAGAGTACAAAGCAGGTCGAATGGAAACCATTTTGAAACCCAAGGATTCTCTTACAGGTTTACTGGAGTTTGAATCCGTTGAAGTTAAGCGCTCCAACATTTGTTTTGATTATGGGCAGGATCCGCATGCAAGCACGGGACTGTGCCCGTTGTATGCGTTTTCGGATGTTGAATCACTGAATGAATTAAACCCAAGCATTCTTGAACGGTTAAGTTCAGAGCCTGGAAAAGAAAAAGAAACTCCTCTTCCACTAACGCCTGAGCAGTCCAATGAGTTGTTTCCGCCGCTTGGGGAAGTGAAGCCTCCAACGCCTGAAAACGTTGCAGGCAGTTTGCCGTTGCCTTGGGGAGATAAAAAGTCGCCTGCGCCTTTGACGGTGCCGTCTGCAAACGTAAAAGGAGTGGCGCCGCCTTTTTCGTGGGACGTGCATTCTTCGACAGTATTTTTTTCTGCGCCCTTCTTTTTTGACAATTTTTCAGGCGGTTTTCCCACAGGTTCATGGAGCGCAGGGGACTTGGACGGGGGTAATAATTCGGATTATTGGGATGACACTTCATACAGGTATTACAGTGGCCCGTACAGTATTTGGAGTGCGCAGGTGGGAACGCAAACACAGCCCTCCTCTTCGAATCAGAAGTTTTTCCTTACCTTTGAAGGGGGCTTTCCATCCGGGTGGAAGGCCGAGGACTTGGACGGTGGAAGCGGATTGGATTATTGGGGGGTTTCAAGTGCAAAGCCCTATAATGGGACGAAAAGCCTTTACGTGGCTGAGAATAGCAACGTGGCAGGGCAGGCCTATGACAATTTGATGAATGCCTGGTTTTATGAGCAATTTTACTATGACGCAACAACGTGGTCGAATGTTGTACTGTCCTTTAAGGTTTGGTATAGTATGGAAAGCGGCTACGATAATTTGTACGTTTACATTTATTCTCCAACTGGTTGGCAGCAAGTCGCCAGTTATACAGGTTCGAGCGGCGGATGGTCAACCAAGACAATCAATATTCCCTCCAGTTTTTTGAGTTCGCAGTTTGCCGTGGGCTTTCGGTTTGTTTCAGATGATTCTTTCACAGGGGAAGGAGTATACTTAGATGACGTGAGCTTGTCCTATGATGCAAGTACAACATACAACAATTCAACCTTGCATCAATATGATGACTTCATGCAATCGTATGCGAAAATTCCTTTTACCATGAGCGGATCGGAAACCGCGCGCATTGAATACGCGTACTGGTTGGATGTGGAAGACGGGTTTGACGGGTTGAAAGTGGAGTGGTCAAATGATGGTTCAAGTTGGAGTTCATTGAAGACTTATTCCACTGGATATGACAGCAAGGACGGGGATGCGCTGGCCAAAGCGTGGTTGTACGACAATCCAGTAGTTCCGCAATCGTTTGCTGGAAACACCTTGTACTTCAGGTTCCTGTTTTACTCGGATGATTCCATTCATGACCGCGAGGGCGCGTATGTGGATGACGTGTATATTTCAGGGTTGCTGCCAGACGGGGCTTTTTGTGCTTCGGCTTTGGAATGCACGTCCAATGTGTGTGGGGGTGCGCACAACGAGTACTACATTCACTGCAACACGGATGGTTCTGGAACCGTGTACGCAAACATTGACAGTTATGTGAACGCGTGCGGGGGCAATGGCACATATAGTTCAACGAATTATGACGGCCAATCCGGTTCATGCAGTGCAGGCACGGTGTGCGATGCAGACTTGGCATACTGGACTTCTTCTTTTACCACTTCGCAAATTTGCAAGAAATCCCAGTACAGCAATTGTTCTTCTTCCTCCGAATGCTGGAATGACAATGATGGAATAGATTGCATGGGCTCTACAGGGAATAAGATTTGTACGTATGGGAACAATGGAAACCAGTGCTTTAACAATGATGATTTGCAGTGCGATTCTGGCAGGTGTGACAGCGGAACGTGTCAAGCCAAACAACCCGACGGCTCTTCGTGTGATGAGCCAAGCGATTGCACGGCCAATGCGTGCACCGCTGGAATTTGTGGCACAGGCACTCCCAATGGGGGTTCTTGTACAAAGGACGTTGAATGCCAGTCCAAGGTGTGCGTGTACTATTCTTCCACGCAGGGCACGTGCCAGGCTTCCACAGACCCTTTTCTTTCAAACGAGGACAGCTGGAACAGCAGTGCAAGCAACGGCCAGAGTTCCAATACGGATGGCATTGCGTTCGCAGGGTACAGCGTGTACCCGTACATTACGGGCTTGAAAGAGTCCACTGATATGGTGTGCCATGACTTTGACGGGGACGGGCAGTATGACTGGTGCTATTATGACACGGATGGGTGCGGGGGAAGCGGGTGCAATGTGAGTTCATGCAATTACTTTTCTGTTCCTTCGAACATTTCCTCTTCCAACAAGCAGGCATGCAACATTGATACTGGCATTGGGTGCGCCATTGGATTGGATGGGGGTACAAGCGCCCAAATTTGCGGAAGCGGTTCTTGTTCGGTTTCCACGAACAATCCCAAGCAAAAGGACTCGGATGCAATGGCCTTTTACGATTGCGATAATTCGGATGGCCTGCGTTCCTCGCAAACCCTTTCTGAAAATGGAGGGTACGATGATTACTGGATTGTAAGCCCTAAGTATTATGTGTGCAGTTCGCAGTCGGCTCCAAACCCTAATTACATGTTAGGCGGGTATTATGGCACTGGAGAATTGTTCTGGCAGTCATATGCGTGCTCTTCTGGAAAATCGTGTGACATCACGCAGGATGATCAGAATGTGTACACAGGCACGCAGTCCATTCCGGATGCGTGCAGGAAGAATCCAGGCCAGTCTTGTTCGTCCAGTTCGGATTGCTTGTATGGCGTGTGTGAAGGAAATGTGTGCGCTTCTGGTTTCATTGTAGACGGTTCCATGTACGATGAATTCGACAAGGCCATCCCCAACATGACCATGAAACTCACTAAATGCGATGGAACCGTGGTGCAATCCACTCCCACGGATGCGCAGGGAAACTTTGTGTTCAAGGCCAAGACAGGCCAGTACAAGATAAAGGCCGTTGCAACCTGGGGCGAACCTGAATATGTAGATGTAACAGGAAACGCGTGCCTGAATTATGGCGAAGGCTTTGTGTATCTGCCATTGTTCGTGTACACGAAAACCACGTTGCATGGAAAGGCCGTTGAACCCTCTGGAACGCCTTCACAAAACCTTCCCTTTGAATTGTACTCGTGCCAGGAATCCATTCTCACCTCCGCAAACACAGATTCTCAAGGGGACTTTTCCTTGACCTCGGACGCGGGAGACCATGTGTTGAAAGTGAACGTGAACAACGTTAAAATTCCGCTCACAGATTACGAAGGAAATGCATGCTTTTTCGATGCAGGCGATATTGATTTGGGAACGCTTGAAATTACAAACAATTGCCCTGCATACAACAACACTTGCGATGGGACTATAAGGTATTACAATTGCAAGTCGGATTCCAAGTACGGGTGCTCGTGTTCCTATGAAGTGTGCTCCAATGGGTGCACGGAAGGCGCGCCTGCATGCAATCCAGTTAACACGGGAACGCTCATTGCAAAAGTATCAGGCGCTGGGGAGCCTGTTGAAAGCGTTTCCATTTTCGTTGATGGAACGTTAAAAGGTATGACCAATTTCAAGGGCGAAAAGCAAGTCAACGTGCAGTATGGCGTTCACGAAGTAAAAGCCGCGTGCGCGTTTGGAGGGTTGAATGCGAAAAAAACCTTGAACGTGAACCAGCCGCTTAATTATGCGGCGTTTGAATTGAATTGTCCTTTGCAGGATAAAGCGGATATAAAAGTAGATGTGAACAACAGCGCAGGGTATCCAATAGCCAATGTTGCAGTATGGTTGGATGGCCTTGCAGTAGAAGAAAAAACCGTGTATACGAACGCATTTGGCGTGGCCTTTGTTGAGAACGTTTCGCTTGGAAGTCATAGTGTAACGCTTGCATTCAAAACAAGTGATTCTGATCCTGGAAGCCAATTGACCAAGCAAATAGTGGTGGACGAGGATGTAGAAGTGTTCCAACAAACAATTTTACTCCCAACTGAACCCGGTTACACGGGTTATCAGTCTTTGGAGGCAAGCCCGCAATTCTTGCCGTTGGTGGTGATAGCGTTTATTGCCTTGGACGTGGCGTTCAAGGCTTGGGACGCATATGATTACTGCGACTGCGTATACGATTATTCTGGAGACGTGAGCCAGTGTGCAGTGGACTTGATCGCATGCAATCCAACAGACAGCCAGGCAGTGTATGGGAAGTCCTCTTGCTCAGATGTACTTAAACTGCACGCGCAAAAAACCGCGAGCACGTGCACGTGGGAAGCGGGTTTTTTGGCCACGGATTTTATTCCACTAGCCTCCATTATCAACAAGCCGGTAAAGATTATTGGCAAGGCCGCCAAGCTGGTCAAGAACTCGGATAAAATCGCGGATACTGGAAAACTTGTGACCAGCGCAGGAGAACTGCTTGCTACCAGCGGGAAAGGCAAAAAGATCGTTGAAACGCTTGCAGGCGGAAGCAAAAAACTCCTGGACGACGATGGCTTTACCTACATTTCCAAGCAGGTTACTGATTCCACCGGGAAAAAGGTTTGGAAGGAAGTCATTGACGTGGGAGTGGATGTTGCAAAGCTTTCGGATAATGGGATCAAGGCGGCGGAAACGCTGGCCAAAAAGCTTCCTGGTGGGGACAAGGCGTTCAAAGACTTAATAGGTAAAAAACTGGGAAGCTTCACTTTTTCAGAAGATGTAATGGCAAAGGTTTTCAATTCAGTTGGAGAACTTGAGGCCAAGGGATTGCCCGCAAGCGAACTTAAAAAATTGCAGGACAAGATTGTGCATGACTTGGATATTGTAAAAAGTGGGAATTATGAAGTTGCCGGCACCTTAACCACATTTAAAGGAACTTCCGGGGAGGCCATTGCTGGGGGTGCCCAAAAATTTTCATCCAACTTAAAACTGTTTGATGTGCCAAACCCCCCTTCACAAATTGACTGGGTACTTAATAACGATGAAATGCTTCAAATAAAGTACGTTGATATATTGGCCTATAAAGCGGACCCAACGAAACCATTTTTGTATTTAGCTGAACTTAAAAGCTATGCAAAGCAGTTGGTAACTACGCACAATTTTAACAAGAATGTGAATGTGCATCTTGTTTTTATTGATGGGGCTACAGATACCTTGGAAAAGGCTATAAAAGCTGATCTCAAGGCAGCGATTGACAAGGTAGACAAAACTTTCGACTTACAAAAATTGGTTATAGAGGGGTTGGATTAATGGCTGATTACAAGGATTTTGCTTTTGTTGCGCAGGTCTTTAAACCGCTTGATAGAGAAAAGATATACAATAAACTCGTTAAAGAATTTGCAGAAAGAAAACTCCTATTTTCAACTGGTTCTTCAAGGGAAGAGAAAGCGGTTAAAGGGAATGAGGAGCATTTGTTGGAGTTGTTCAGAGAACCTCAATGCCCTTTTTTCAACAACATGTTTTCTTTTACCGTGGACATTGGATTTGACTTTTTACCTAAAGAAGAAGTAATGGATTTTTGCAAGATATATTCTTTTGACGCTTCGTTGCGGGCGCGTGGTGAAAAAGAGGCGGAAGAGAAAATCCTCATGCGGTGGGTTGACTTCGTTGAGTTATCTAAAATGTTGATTAAAATATTAGGCCCGAAAATAGATTTTGGGTGGGGGGACAATGAAGGGGCTCAACAAGCAATATTTGAGGGTGAACCGTTCATTATACCAGAAGAGCGTCCTACAATCTTTACAAAGCAGTTATGGTTCATGTTTTATGGAAGTGAACGTTTAAAAAAAATTGGAAAGTCAGCGGTTATGAAAGCCCCTGCATGGAAAGTGGAATCATTTTCAGACGGGGTGTTGCTCTTGAATGGTCCTGCCCCCTCTTCGGCAGTTCCAGGCATTCCGGATACTACCCGCGGGGTTTCCAATTACTTTGAAAAAATTTTGCAAGGGAGTGGGCGCAAATGATTCGCAAAGAAGCAATTCTTGCTGGGTTGATGGCCGTTTTGCTTGTACTTCCACTGGTGTTTGCCCAAGCAGGCAATGTGGATGATTCTGCCCGGTTCAAGGATGCGCGTTCCTTTTCCGAATTCATCCGCGTTCCCATTGAATGGGCCGAGCGCGCGGGCCTGCGCATGGTGGAAGAATTGAATCGTTCCATTGAATGGTTTGCCCGAATTCCAAGGAATTTTTTGGGTTTGGAATACGCTCCAATTTCCGAGCAACTGCCGCCAGGTGAAAAGCTAAAACTGGGCTTGCAGGAACAAGCCCTTTCAGGTTCTGCTGCGTTGGTGCGCGTCAATGTTGTTGGAATTTCAAGCGGGTTGAAGGGCATAGAATTTCTTGTAGAAAGTGTCGGGGGGATTGTTCATGGAACATATAGAGTTGGTAGCATTGTTTCCGCAGAAGTGCCAGGCAGTTCACTGAACGCGCTTGCAGGGGATTTGAGCGTGCTTTCCGTTTGGCCTGAACGTGAATTCCATGCATCCTTGGATTCCAGTGTGGGTGCAATGAACGTGCCTGCATTGTGGACCAGTGGTTTTACCGGAAATGGTGTGCGCGTGGCAGTCATAGATTCGGGAGTGGATGGAACGCATTCCATGTTGCAAGGAAAAGTGATTAGCGCGGCGAGTTTTACTGGAGAGCCTGTTGGTGATGTACTGGGCCATGGAACCCATGTAGCTGGGATTATTGCAGGAAAAAAGAATGCGCCTTCAGATTTCAACGGCGTGGCCCCGGAAGCCTTGTTGTTGGACGTTAAAGTGTTGAACAGCCAGGGAATTGGATTGGAATCCAACATTGTGGCAGGCATTAATTATGCCGTGGACCCGGATGGAAATCCTTCCACTCCAGATGGGGCCCAGGTTATTAATTTAAGTTTGGGCGGTCCCTATACAAGCCCGAATTCTCCTTTAGTGCAGGCCGTAGAGGCTGCCATTGCCCAAGGCATTGTAGTGGTTGCCGCGGCAGGGAATTGCGGGCCGGATTGTCCAAGCGTTTCATGCAATGGTTTTGTGGGGGTGGAAGATCCGGGGACTGCGCCCAATGCCATTACAGTGGGAACCGTGAATGACTTTAGTGAGTATGCGTGCTTTTCTTCCGGGGGTTTAGTCAATGGAGTCATGAAACCGGATGTGGTGGCACCGGGAGTAAATGTCACTTCGAGCACTCCGCTTGCATCCTATGAAACAAAGTCTGGCACGAGCATGTCTGCCCCTCACGTGGCAGGGCTTGCGGCCTTGGTATTGGAAGCCAATCCAGGCATGCCCCCAGGAACGCTCAAGTATTTATTGGAGCAAACTGCGCTGGATGCAGGGCCGCTTGGAAAGGACGCGCAATATGGTTCGGGGATTGTGGACGCGTACAAGCTTGTTCCTTCAGGGGTTTTCAAGCTATTGAAGTACACGTTGAGCGTGTCTTCCAGCGTGGCATTCATTGGAGACACGTTGAATGTTTCTCTTTCCACTCCTGCCATTGGAGTGAAATCTGTTTTTATCACCGTTAAAACTCCGAATGGATCTGAAATTGCGTTGCCAGTGAATGGTTCTGCCCCCAGTTATTTTGCGTCCTTTTCTTCTACCCTTGAAGTAGGCAATTACGTGGTGGAAGCTTCCGTTGAATCCCTGGACGAAGGCATTACAACGGTAAAGGAAACATTTACCGTGGTAAAACAGCCCACTACAGGGGTGGTGCAGGACATTCAAGTGCCTGCAAGCGTGGCATTTGGCGTTCCAATTACAGTGCCAATTGCATTTCAGAACACGGGGGCATTTGACACGGAAGTGGTCATGGAATTGCAGGAGTGGAAGGAAGGCTTGTTTGAAGGCGTGCGCTTCAGCGCTCCCACTGCAGTGAGTGCAGGCCAAACGCTTTTCATTCCCGTGCAATGGACGCCCAAAGCTTCATTGGGGGCAAAAACATTGCGTGCAGTGGCCATCTTTGACACGGTGGCAGTGGAATACGATGAGAATGTGGGGGTGGTGGACACTGCTTCTCCGGTCATTGAAAGCATAGAATTTGAAGGCGCATTAAAACAATTCAATTCATTGTACGTGCGCGTGCATGCAAGCGACATTTCAAGTGTGAGCGCAGCACTCAACGTGACAACCCCCACTGCAATCAAATCTGTTCCCTTGCTGGTGTTGAATGAATCCGATTCCAATCACACGCTTGCAGGAATATTTGAGTCAACCGAGTTGGGCAGTCATTCGTTTAGTGTTACATTGTGCGACACCGTGGTTCCAGGCAATTGCACGACTTCACAATCTTATGCGTTCACCGTTTCACCGTGCAGTCTTCCAAAAGCCCTTGTGATTGTTAGTGAAGGATATGAGGGGGCATTCGATGTTTCTTCCAACGAGTACATGGGGTTTTTCAACAATTATTGCATGAGCGTTTGGCCCTTGCCCCTGCAGGTTCCTTCCAAGGAATATGTGGATGCATTCCAAGTCGTGCACTGGGATGCACGTGATTCCCTGGAAGACGTTCCAAGTTCAAGTGCATGGGGTTCATTCCAAGATTACAATGGATTGCTTGTGTTGGAGGGCAGTCAGGTTGCATTTGCCAGCACATCCGATGATGCGTTTGAAGACCTTTTGCATGCGTCCTGGGAAAAGAAATTGTACTTTGATACTGCAGGCCCTGCACAGATGAGCGTGCAAAAAAAGCACGTTTTGTTTTCCGGCCTGCCAAGCGTATTGGATTTTAACATGAGTGCTGGCGCGTTTTCACCGGATGCCGTAATGCCAAACATGAATGGGGTTCAATTGAGCGTGTGGAATGATGGGAGCGGGAATGTCCTTGCATTCCAGGAAGGGTTGCAAAAGCGCCTGCTTGTTCCTTTCAGCTCGCGACACTTAAAACAGGCCGATCGGCAGGCGTTCTTGTCCAATGCTTTTGCATGGGGCGCGGATTTGAGCGGTTCGGATGGAGTGGTGGAAGGCATTGCATTGTCCTATTTGGTGCAGGGCCCTAACAGGGTGACCGTGTTTGTCAAGAACCAGGGCGTGCAAGCCCTTGCAGGCATTCCAGTGGATTTGTATGTAGATGGAGTGTTCACTGGAACCAAGAATACAAGTTCCATTCAGCCGGGGGCTGTTCAGCGTTTGACGTTTGGCGCAAACCTTGCTTCTGGTACGCATTCCCTTCATGTTGAATTGAACGCTCCTGCGCTGGCGGATGAATTCAATACGCTCAACAATGAATTTGACATGAACATTTGGGTGGCACCCGCTCAACCCAATGCAGTGGTTCAGAACATTGCAGGGAGTTATGACAATAACGTGCTGACTGTTTTCACGCACGTGGCCAACCTTGGAGGCCAGGCATTGAACAATTTGCGCGTGGACGTCAATGTAAGCGGAACCGTGCAGCAAAAATTTGTAACCCTTTTGCCTGGAAAAGAGGCAGACTTGAATGCAAGTCTTGCAGTGCCAAAAGGCAATTACAATGTGAGTGTAACCGTTGACCCGTTAAACACAGTGGTGGAAGCCGATGAAACAGACAACGTGCTTGCGCAAACCTTGTACTTTTGCACAAAGGAAAGCGTTTTGGTGGTGAATGATGATAATGCAATGCCTTTCGTTGACGTGAATGCAAGCAGCGCTTTATTTTTTGTGCACGCATTGCAGGAGAACGGGTACTGCGTGCAAGCATGGAATAAATCCGTGCAGGGCGCGCCTTCCCTGCAGGATTTGAATCCATTTGAATTAGTGGTGTGGAGCGCGGGAGATTACTGGAATGGAACCCTGGATGCAAACGACCAGGCGTTGATTTTGGGAGCCGGAAAGCCGGTGCTATTTGAAGGAAATGATGTGGCCTTTGACCATGCAGACGGAAACTTCCTGCAGGACACGCTGGGTACAGCGTTCGTGCAGGATGTAACGCTCAGCGGGTTCATGCAGGTCGCCGTAAACGATTCCATCGCGTTCCCAGGCCTTTCAACACTGGATTTGAATCTGGATGCAAGTGGATTCCCGGATGCCCTGCAGGCGGTTGGCAGTGGAGTGCCTTCTGGTTTTTGGCCGGATGGAAATGCGTCCATGGTGCGCGTGGATGTCCTTCCGCGTAAAATGATTTGGGGCTTTGCATTGGACAATGTAATGAATGAGGCAGCGCGCGTTGAATGGGTTGGAAAGGCAGTTGAATGGTTAAAACAAACGCCCAACCAGCCGCCTGGTGCACCTAATGCGCTCACATGCAATGCAGGGTCTTGTACAAATACATTCACCGGGCCTGTTCAGCTTGCATGTTCGGGTTCCGTGGACCCGGAGGCAAACCCCATTACCTATGAAATGGAGGCATTCCTTTTCAATCCGTCTTCGCTGTGGTGGGATGATGCCTTTCCTTATTGTATTAATGTAACCTTGGATGCAAACTCGTCCTTGGAGTATGTGAATGAACCCGTGGACGTGTTTTTGGATTCAACAGTTTGGTCTCAAGCGCCTTACAAGAATTCTTTGCGCGTAGTTAATTCCGCGTGCGGCCAGGGAGGACTGGAAGTTCCTTCGCAAACGTATGAGTCCACATTTACCGGCAATGATTACAATAGCACGCGGCTTGCGTTCCTTGCAAACAAGCCTGCAGGGGTTCAGGCTTCTTATGGAATTTATTATGCAGTCACCGACCAGGGACTGCCATCGTATGGTTCTGACCTTGTCCAATCAGGGGATTGTGTTGGCAGTGATTGTTCAATGGAGAACAGTGTGATGAAGGCGCACATTGATCATAATGGCGGAGTCATTTACGAACTTTTTTACAAACCATTCTCTTCCAGTAAAGGGTTGATTGGATGGAATTATGAAAAAGACCCTGGCTCGCTGGGCATGCTGACCAATACCACATGGAATGGTTCTCCAAGCTCAGCGATCTTTGACCGTACAGTGGGAGATGCAGTGTGCAGTGTGAGCGCGAGCGGCCCGGTTTTTGCTGAAGTAACGTGTTCCAAAACAGGCATTCCGAGTTGGCAGGCCTTCCGCTTTTACAATGGAAGTGCGTTCATGGACATTCGTTCTTTCTTTGACGGAGGAACTGCGTGGGGGGACACGGTTGCATTTTACGATGGCGCGTCCACTGGACCGTCAAATTTCTTTAATAGTTATGGCAGCAATCCTGCAGTGAATTCGAATCCGTCAAGCAGCCCTTCCGGGGGTTATGGAAGCTTTGACCGCACGCGCATGGCCGTGTCAAAACAGGAATCTACGCTCCCTTCAGGGGAAGCGTTGGGGTTCACCTATGCGTCGCGTCTTTCCCATGTTCTGGGCGGGAGTGACAATGGAGGCCAGCCAAGTTTTGGAGGAACGTGGTATCCGCTGTCCAACCTTCCTTTTTCCTCCGGGCAAACCCATGCATGGCGCTTGACTTTCACAACCGGGGACTTGAACAGCGCGTTGGGGCAACAAAGCATAACTGCCCATGACCGTTTTGTTTTTCCGCTAGTGCCTGCCTTTGCGGGTGAGTCAAGCCTTCCTCCTTCCGGGTGGTGGAATTTCAATTGGAAGCAGTGCCGCACGGTTACATTAACAGACCCCCTACCTGTTCTCATTCCACGCCCTTCAACTCCTGTGTTTTTGGATTTGAATGCGTTTGGAAATAGTGCAAGTGAAGTACGCATAGTAAATGCCGCGTGCGGTTTGGGAGGCAATGAAATTCCAAGCCATGCAAGTTCAGCCCAGGGAAAAATTACCTTTCTCGCGGACCTGAATGGCAGTGCAGGTTATGCGGTTTACTATGACAATCCAAGCGCGCAACCTCCTGCCTATGCAGGGTCCGTTATTGCCACGGACAGCAATGTTTCATGGGCCCCCCAGACAAGTATCAGCCTCAACTGCCCAACAGCAGGCATTGGAAGGGTTACATGCAATCATTTGTACCCTTCAGGGTACGCGTTCAACACTCAATACCCGGGAGCCAGTGGTCCCCAGGCCGCGCTTTCGTTTTACGCGGATGGCTGGAAAGCCTTTGACTTCAACCTTGCAGAAAGCTCGCCCACTTACGCGCGCTGGAATGGCATTGTGCAGGGAGACCCGAATTGGACAGCGGAAATTCATGCCTGGTCTAATGCGCTTAGTCCGCTCATTAAAGTCACGCGCACCGGCCCGCCTCTTTCAGTGAGCGAGCTGCGCTTCTTTGACACGCGGTACTACAATCCTTCCTTTGACTCCTGGGTTTTCACAGGGTTGGATGGAAACCTTTCAGTTCTTTCCATTCAAGGCCTTGCAACCCTTCCACTGGGTTCGCCGCCTTTGAGCGGGTACTGGAGTTCTTCCACAGGGGAGGCCGTTTTGTTTTTTGGCGGCCCGGACACTGTGAACAAGCTGAGTAAAACAGCCAAGGGGTACTGTGAGGGCGCAAGTTCAAGTTCAAAGGCCTGCAATTACGCGTTCACGGCCAACTCGTCCACCATGGTTTCAACCGGGGACACGTTTTCATTGTACTTTGAGCGCTTTCCAGCGTTCACGCCTTCCACTCCCATGCCTGCATTCAACCGCGCGCTTTCCTATGCAGTTCCCCCAAGCCTTGCACTGGGCGCACCTGTAATTCAAGGAGACTGGCAATTCATTGGGGCGCACCCAGAAGGGGCTTCGCTGGCGTGGGACACGAATTTCATTCCAAAACCCGCACAAGCCGATTTGCGGTGCAGGGCCATTGACTTGAATGGCAGCGGGCAGTACTCTGCGTATTACACTGTGGATGCAAACATGAATTTGGCGTGAACTTTTACCCTTTCCCGTCGTGTTTTCTCAGCCCTTTTTCCCACAGCCAGTTTTGCACGAGGTAAAGTCCGGCAATCCAGATTCCCAGCATGATAATGGAATCAGTGAATTGTGCAAGGCCTGCCTGTCCGAGTAAGAGTTGGGCGGGCACTGCGGCCTGGTGTTTGAATGGAAGCGCGTGGGCAAGAAGTTGGAGTTCAGGGGAAAGAATGTGCAGGGGGAACACGCTTCCTGAGAGAAGCCATGCCAGGGTGTTGATGCCGCGTTTCACGCCCCAGGTCTCCTCGAGCCAGAATGCAAGCAGGCCAATGGAGTAAAAGATTTCAAACGAGGCCACAAAGCCGAGAAAGGAAAGAACAAGGGCAAGCGCCAACCGGGGCAATGAAAAAGAGTTCGGGGTCACAGCCAGGACTACAAGAATCATGAAGGGCAGGATCGTGAGCCCAACGACCACGAGACTGGCCGTGCGCATGGACAACCGGAAAACCATGTAATGGATGGGCCGCACAAGGTACCCCAAAAAGTCTCCTTTCTTGAGTTCGCGCTCCACCTGATCGCTTTCATTGCTGTACGTGCCCATACGCCTGAAGCAAAGCGTGAGAAAAAGATAGGCGAGCATTCCATAGAACGTGGTGCCTGCAAAGGAGGGGTTGAACGCGTAAATCGTTCCATACAAAAAATAATACACGGCAAGCGTGAAAGGCATGATGACCCAGCGTGCAATGAAATCCCCCTTGTAGGCCATCAGTTCCATTACGCGGAGCCTGAACGCGTACGCGTACTTTCGGCTAGCCGCCAAAGGATTCATAGCGTTTCACCCCCTTTTTCCACACCCATGAAAAGAGGAGGAAGTTGAATGCGAGAATGCCTGCTTCGATTAGAATCCAGGGGATTGCCTGGGTTGCAGGGATTCTTTCCAGGAGGACCATGGCTGGAATCGTGTGGGCAAAGAGAAATGGAAACGTGAAAGAGGTCAGTGTTTGAAGGGGCCAGGGGAACACGGTTTGGGGGTACATGTCAAACTCGAACAGGCCTTCCCACACGCTGTACACGAATTCAACGCGGCCCATCCAGAACGCGAGCGCGCTCAGCATGAGCGAGAAAAGGATGGTGATGCCCACTGCAAGCAGGAGCATGACTATGATAAGGACCAGGGCGTGCAGGGGCATGGAAAACCCGAAGAAGGTCCTGGCAATGACAAGGCCTCCAATGCCCAGCAGCCACCCGCCAAGGGATATTTCCATTCCTTCCCCCACAAGCATGAGCCATGAAATGGTTGGGCGTGCAAGGTGCTGGTCGAGTTCCCCTTTTGCGATTTTATTCCACGCTTCAATGGCGCCAAGCGCAAAGGACAGAATCAATGCAAGGAAAAGGTTTTCCAGCGAGTAGAGCACGACGAGCCCTTTCAAGTCCCACCCGGGAATGGTTGCATTCGCGCCCAGAATGGTTTGCCACGCGTAAAAGAATACTGCAAACTCCGCAAAGCGCAGGAAAAAGTCAAATGCAAAGTTGATCTTGTATTCAAAGAGGTGAAACCAGTGCATTCGCATGTATTGCAGCAATATTCTAACCTGTTTTTGAATCTGGACGCTCATAAATTTCACGTATGACTGTTTCAAGCGTGGGTTCGTGGACTTCAAGCCGGCCAATCCTGCATGCTTCAAAGAGCCGGTCAAGCACTTCTTTGGCCGCCTCCCTGCGCGAGTCAAACCGCATCCTGAAAGAATGGCCATGCTGGGAAATGGAATGCGCCCCGGCCAGGCGTGCAAAGGCCTTCTTGTCCGTTACTTCAAGGACTTCGAATTGAATTGTGTTCTCGTGGATGAATTCCCTGTGAAGTCCTTCCACGGTTCCCTCATAAACAATTTTGCCTTCGTTAAGTATGAGGATTTTGGTTGCAAGTTCCTCAATGTCCCGCATGTCATGGGTGGTAAGCAGAACGGTTGTCTTTTCCTTTTCATTGATTTCGCGGATTGCTTCGCGCATGCGCTGTTTTGCAACGACATCCAGTCCAATCGTGGGCTCGTCCAAAAACAGGACTTTGGGTTTGTGCAGCAGCGCTGCAACAAGCTCGCACCGCATGCGCTGGCCCAGGGAAAGCTTTCTAGTTGGAATGTGCATGAACGATTCCACGGCAAACAGCCGGGTCAAATAGGCAAGGCGTTCCCTGTACGGTTCTTCGTTCATTTCATAGATTTCCTTGTACAACCGAAAGCATTCCTGGGGCGCAATGTCCCACCACAGCAGGCTTTTCTGCCCAAACACCACGCCAATGTTGTGCGTGTACGTGTAGCGTTGCTTCCAGGGGGTAAATCCAAGGACATTTACATGGCCTTGGGTGGGAGTGAGAATGCCTGTTAGAATTTTGATGGTCGTGCTCTTCCCGGAGCCATTCGGGCCAATGTACCCCAGGATTTCCCCTTCTTCCACGGAAAAGGATACATGGTCAAGGGCAGTGAACGTTTTGTGCTTGCGCGTTAAAACCCCCCATAAACCGGCTTTTTTTTCCGGCACCAAAAAGTCTTTGCACAAATCCCTGATTTCAATTGCAGGCATAACGGTTCACCTTTTGGGTCGTGTCGGGAGAACCCCGCCCGCTGTTAGC
>JACQJG010000003.1 GCA_016198125.1 Candidatus Iainarchaeum sp.
ATCCAATATTTGGGGTTTTCGATAAAAAAAATATTGAAAACGCAAAAAAATTTATTGATTCGCTTAGTCAATGTGTTATCAAGCCAGAAGGATTAACCGGAGGCAAAGGCGTAAAAGTCCAAGAAGATCATTTCAAGACAAATCAGGAAGCTTTGGATTACTGCAATGAAGTTCTGCAGACTCATAATTCTGTTGTGGTTGAGGAAAAGCTTGAAGGAGAGGAATTTTCTTTGCAATGCTTAACTGATGGAAAAACAGTACTTGCAACTCCTCCTGTGCAGGACCACAAAAGGGCTTTTGCTGATGACAAAGGACCGAATACAGGAGGAATGGGCTCTTACTCCTGCGAAGACCATTTGCTTCCATTCTTAACAAAGAAAGATGTTGAAGATGGTGTAAAGATAACCCAGAAAGTCGCAGATGCTTTGAACAAAGAAACAAACCAGTATTACAAAGGGATAATGTACGCCGGGCTGATTAAAACAAAAAATGGAGTTAAATTGCTTGAATACAACGCAAGATTCGGAGATCCTGAAGCAATGAATGTTCTTCCTTTGATGGAAACAGATTTTGTGAGCGTGGAGGCACATGATTCAGCCAGCCAAGTCATTGCAAAGCTTGTGCACGCCCGTCAACCCCACGCGGTTGTATTTGACCGCGAAACATATGTGGGGCTGACGCACAAGGAATCCCTGCTCAAAACAAGTCTGGACATTCAACACATGAAGGCCGCATCCATGACCCATAAAGTGGCCGTACTTGATCCAGGTGTTCCGCTGCTCCGCGTGGCAGAGCTCATGCATGGGTCTCATGCGCGCATGCTTCCAGTCATGGAAAACAATAAAATAAACGGAGTTGTAACTGCAAAACGCTTGCTCATTGAACTGCAAAAAATACCCGCGCTTGCGCAAGTCCCTCTTTCTCAAATCGCGTCCAAAAACCTTGTAACCCTGCCCAGTTCCGCGCCCATCCGAAAAATCATGGCAGAAATGCGTGAAAACCATGTGAGCCGCATCCTTCTTAGAAACCCAAAAGGCGCCCTGGAAAGCGTGGTCAGCATGCATGATTTAATGCAAAAAGTGCTTCTCCCACGGCCTGCACGTGAAAAAGGATTCGGCGGGCGTACGCGCCATGGAACCCCAGTGGCCGCGCCCAAGGTGGGAAGCATTGAAAAAGGCCTTTCATTCCTGCCTGCGGAAAACGCGGCCAGCGGAACCCTTGTTACCCTGCCCGTGTACGAAAAAGCTAAGACGGCCGCGCGTACGATTCTTGAGAAGGGCACGGGTTCTGTGGTGTTACTGGAAGGTGAATCTCCCGTTGGAATTGTAACTGTGCGCGACCTGTTGAAATGCTTTTTGCGTTTGAAGGAAGTTCCGCGCAACATACAATTTGTCAATCTCCCAGAATTGGATGAAATTGATGCGTCTCAATTGCACTCGGAAGTGGAAAAAACCTATGACAAGTTTTCAAAGACCGTCCCCAACATTGAATATTTAGTCGTTCACGTTAAAGCCCATTCGCGCGCAGGACAAAAGCACAAGGAGGGAAGCCGTAACCAGTATACGGTTCACCTGCGCCTCGCATTTGACGGAAAACTATGCGTTACAGAAGCCGTGCAGTGGAACCTGCTTTCCGCTCTACAAGAGTCATTAAAGCAATTGGAACGCGAAGTCCTGGAAGAAGTCAAACCGTTTAGAGGCGGTCGTGGAAGTAAAAAACGGTGAGGGGGCTGGAATACGTTGAACAGTCCAGAAAAAACCCGTATCTCGAACCAATATAATTGTGCATAAGTCATTAGGCCTTTTGGAAAAAGGCCTGCGAAAAAGCCTTTTTGCTTTGGCAAAAAGCCTTGGGAAAAAAGGCGGGGTATTGTGTTGCAATACCCCTCTAATATCAACGCCCTTTAAGGCGCGCCTTCCTCAATGAAGATGCCCCTGCCTTCAGGCAGGGGAGAATGTCATTTCATCCAATGTACATTCACGTGGTCGGTTCGGAACCGTTGGTTCACCTGCGTGTTTTCGAGTTTCATTCTCTTGCCTGCAAGGAATTCCACAAGCCCCAGCCACGCAATCATCGCCCCATTGTCCATGGCATATTCTTTAGGTACAATGTATAATTTTGCCCCGCGTGCATCGCACATTTCCTGCATCATTTTCTGCAAGGCCTTGGACGCGGCAACGCCTCCAGTGAGGAGCACTTCCTCTTTTCCTGTATGGGCAAGCGCACGCTCTGTTACCTCGGTAATCATGGCCAAAGCCGTGTGCATGAGGGAATAGCACAGGTCTGTTTCATCCATTTTGCCCGCTTGTTTTTTTGCGGCTGTAAGCAGTCCCGAGAACACCAAGTCCATGCCCTTCACCGAGTAAGGCAAGGGAATGTAGGCTTCTGCCCCAAAGTAGCGCTGGTCGAGTTTTGGGCCTCCGGGAAAGCCCAGTCCAAGGTCGCGTGCAAAAACATCAAACAGGTTTCCCACTCCAATGTCCAGGGTTTCTCCAAACACCCGGTAGCGCCTGGACTCATAGCCAATGATCTGAGAGTTTCCCCCAGACACATATGCAATAATGGGGTCCTTGCTTCCGGTGAGTTTTTTTCCAATTTCAATGTGGGCTACGCAGTGATTTACCCCCAATAAGGGAATGCGGTGCAGCATGGAAAGCGTGCGTGCGGTTGTACAACCAACCCCCAGGCAAGGCCCAAGTCCAGGTCCCTGGGAGAATGCAATAACATTCAGGTCTTTCCATGTGAGTCCTGTTTTTTTCAATGCGCTTTGAAGTATTTCGGAAGCGTTTTTCATGTGAAAATCAGCAGCCTCCCGGGGCTTGATTCCAGCGTCTTCAGAAGTATACGATTTTTTCTCGTTGGCCAGGACGTTGCACTGCGTGTCTACAATTCCAACCCCAAACGTGTGCGCAGTGGATTCTATTCCCAAGCAAAAACCCATTTAAAATCCGCTCCAGGCATTTACAGTGCAAGCACACTCCAAATTGTTATTATATTGTATGCCATGTGGGCCCCCACAGGCACCCATAATGTTTTTGTAGCCTTGTACCGCCACGCAAGCAATAGTCCTAAAAGCGCGGCACCCATTACTTCCAGGTATGACCCGTACAATGCGTGCGCAGCTCCAAACACAAGAGCTGAACCCCCAATACCCAATACAGGAGTTAGAAGGCCTCTAAAAAACACTTCTTCTGCAAACACGCGCACTACAATCAAATAGGCCAGCCACCCCATGCCTTCTTGGACAGTAGATTGAATGGCTTCTTCTACTGGTTGCGTGTCATCCAATCCCAACATGCTTGCCGCCCAGCCCAATGCAGCGGTTAGAACCAGCATGGCAACAAGAAGGCCTGCGGCTTCAAGCAAAACAGTTTTGACCGGAACGCGCGCGTGAAGCCCCAGTTCATTCAGCGGGCGCGCGCGCTTCAAAAAATAAAATGCAAGCGGGACCCCGAAAAAGAGGAAGTCCAATGCCACCATTGAAATGTTGAATGAAAGAATGGATTGCAAATACATGGTTTCATCTTTTTCCTATAAATAACTTTTTCAAGGTAGTTTTCTGAATTCTTGATAGTCATAAAACTCCGGAACAGTTGGGTTGTCTTTCCACGTTAAAAATCGGAGAATCTTTACCCCGTGAGTGGAAAATCGAAGTTGTTTTGTTTTAATACCTTCATTCAAAAAGGCCTCGACATTGGCTATTAATCGGGTTAGTTTGTGCTTTTTCAACTCCCCCCTTCGTGCAATATCAACTTGCCCTTTTTTGAATCGAATTCGGATAGCCATCTGCCCATTTGGGCATGCATGACTATTATTTTTCTCCCATCACGATCTTGTAGAAAGTCTAATCGAAAATCGTGTTCAATATCCTCACGGTTTCTTGTAGGATGGACGATGAAAATCGTTTTCCTTTTTTCTTTTGGAGGGAATTCAGCTGTTTTAACGGCTATTTCGTTTTGAATGGTGGAGGGAGTGCTGTTCCAGCGTGGCATCGTTCTCCATTGAAGTTGCCGGTATTCCTTTCCGCGTTCATCCGTGCGCACCAATAGGCGCGGTGCACGCACGCCTTCGGGAAAGCGCTGGCCTGGTTGGAGTGTAATCCAAGGGGAAACAGTTGCCTTGCCTTTCAAGCCTTTTGCGATAAGGGCAAGCTTTCGAAGCCCCCGCCATTTATTGAGTTGCGCAATTCTCCCCCAGTTTCTTTGTTTTTTGGTTGAATTCCTTGAAGGCCTGCGCGGAGGCACTCTTCCAATGGGCATATGAGAAAGAGAAAAGAATATGAACTATATTAAAGCGCGCGCTTTAATGCTTTTTCCATTCAGTATACCCGCACTTTCCACAAGAGCTTCGGTCCGAGTGCTCGGCCATGAATATGCCTGCACCGCACTTGGGGCAGAACTTTTTCTTTTTTACGTGATCGTTTTCAAGGGTGTAAACGCCAAACCTGCTTCCGGGCTTGGTTCCCTGCTTTTTTTCCCGTTCGCCTTTTTTTTCTGCCATGGCCTTCACTCCAAGACTTTTAGCTTATTCTTTTTTGGCTTCCGCTGCAGGCACTGTTTGAGGCTTTTTCTTTTCAGGCAACCCTTTTTCCCCGCGCTGCCTGCGCAGCAAATGATTCAATTCCATTTTCTGCGCACGGCCTTCCTTCAAGTACTTGTGTGCAGTTCCGGTTACATGGGTTGTGCCAAAATGGTGTTGAACGCGCTGGATAACAAGGTCTTCTTCCCTGCCTCCTTCCAATGCGCACAAGTGCTGGGTTAATTCCTTCCGGGAAGGAACTGTTTTTACATCTGTTACTTCAAAAAAAATTTCTTCGCGTTCAAGCAACGGATTTGTTTTTTTTTCAGCGACCTTCAACTTCATTCTACCACCATTCAAAAAACTTTTTTTTAACGTTCAACGGCTCAACCGGAATGCATACTTTCCAGGGGCTTTGATGCCCATGCGCTGGGCCAGTGCAGATTCGGATGCATTCAGGATAACAATGTACCCCCTCCAAAAGGTTGTAAACTGCGTTCCATTGCAGTTGGGGCATTGTTTGGCGTCTTCTACAACCATTCGGCAGGTCATGCATGCTTTTTCTTTCATGTCCCTTTTCCCTCAGCCTTGGCTTCTTTTTGATTTTCCTTTTCTTTTTTGCCTTTGCCGCTTGGCATTGCAGGTTTTGCCTTGGCCCATTCCTTTTTGCCCAGCCCAGGCTGGCGCATGGTTAACCCAATCTTGCTTTCTGCCACCGTGGATTTCATGCTCACGCTTACCACGCGTGCAACCACGTTATCATTCAATTTAAGCGCGCGCTTGGAATCCCTGCCAACAAATCCAGGGAGTTTTGCATCATGGTTGATGTAATCGTCCATGATTTGACTCACATGAATAAGGCCTTCGATGGGGCCTATTTTAACAAAAGCGCCAAACTCTGCGACTTCTGAAACAAATCCTTCAACCAGTTCCTGCACCACTGGTTTGTAGGTGAGCAAATCCATTTCAACCGTGTAATATGCTGCCCCATCCCCTGGAATGACTTTTCCATCGCCTGCCTTTTTTGCATCTGTAACTGCCACTACTACGCCTGCATCTCCATCCACAAGGCCTTCATAATCTTTTTGCACCAATTCCAGGATCACCTTGTTCAAATCCTTTTCAAACCGATTGGGAGGCACGCGAACGGTATCCCGGACTTTATACATGTAAAACACGCATGGCACCTCTCTTTTTCCTTTCTTAACCCAAAAACCGTTTTAAACCAATTAAAAAGCAAGATTACGCCATTTCCAGGCCTTTTCCTTGGCGTAAGAACAATATCCTTGCATTGGTTTTTTTAAGGCTTTGCTTGAGTTTCCTGTCCTGGGTTACAACCCAGTGCCCTTTTTCCGCCAGCTCAATTAAGGCCAGGTCTCCTTCTTGCGCGCGGGTTTCCACGACTTTTACATGGGCATTTTTCATCCATTTTCGTGCCACGCGAATGGCTTTGCGTTCGCGTGACCTTCTTTCTTCCAAAAATGCAAGTTCCTGTTCAACCGGTTTTGGTATTACCCATTCAACAGGACCGGTCCATTTTTTGATTTCCTCATCCAAGTCCACTTTTTGCGCGTAAATTTCCATTAACACGCTTGCATCCAGTGCAACACGTATGGGGGAACGTGCCTCATCCTTTGGCGATGCCATACGCTTTGAGCCTCCATGCCCCTTTTTCTCTGCGCGTGATTGCAATCTTTTGCCCGGGCCAAAAAACGGCTACCCCTTTCAAGAACACTTCCAACTCTTTTTTTTTCAATCCCCCGGCTTCGCCTGCAATGGTAAGCGTTCCAATGGTTAACACCACCAATTCTCCTGGTTTTATGGGGGGCAACTTTTCTCCTATAAGACGGTCCAGTTCATGAATTTCCATGACCAGCCGGTCCCTGGGCTTGGGCAGGCTTCCGGGCGTTCCAAGAACGTGGCCTCTGAATTTGTCGTTTTGCGTGAGGAATGGATCCAAATCCGTTCCAATGGCAATCAATCCGCCTGGCAGGCCTTGGGTCAATTCTCCTGAAGCCGTGTGAATGTTTATTACTTTGAATACTGTTGGAGTATTGTTGATGCCCGGGCTCAGCTCAACATCCTCTCCTGCTTTGAACGTTCCCTCCAAAATACTCCCTCCAAGAACGCCTCCCACCAATGCTTCCACCTGCGTCCCAGGCTTGTTTACGTCAAAGCTGCGCGACACAAACATTTTCAATGCCTTTGAAGGATTGCGTGCAGGAGTCGGAATGTGTTCTTCCACTGCGTGTATGAGCGCGTCCATGTTCAACCCGAATGTTGCAGAAATTGGAATAACAGGGGCATGGTCATACCCGTGTTCTTTCAGGAATTTCTTTATTTGTTCATGATTTTTTTCCGCATCCTCCTTGGACACCAAATCCGCTTTGTTTTGCGCAATCACGACATTTTTAACACAAGCAATCTTCAATGCCATCAAATGCTCTTCGGTTCTCGGCTGGGGGCAGGTTTCATTTGCTGCAATGACAAGAATGGCTCCATCCATGACTGCGGCGCCGGAAAGCATCGTAGTCATAAGGGTTTCATGCCCGGGGGCATCTACAAATGAAACTGCGCGAAGCATTTTGGGGGTTGAACCGCACGTGGAACATTTTTCTTTTGCGCCGAATGCATTCACGCCCTTGCACTTTGGACACTTCATGAAAACGGCATCCGCGTATCCCAAGCGGATGGTAATGCCCCGCTTAAGTTCTTCTGAATGCGTGTCCGTCCACTTTCCGGTAAGCGCCTTGCACAGGCTTGACTTGCCGTGGTCCACGTGGCCTACCAGGCCAATGTTTATCTCAGCCTGCCTCCCCTTGGAGGATTTTGTATGCAGGGGCCTGGCAGTTGGAGACCTGCCTTTGGTGCCGGTATTTACTTTCAACGATATGCCCCCCGTCAACCTTTTATTTTTCCCTTTATTTTTTCATCTGCTTCTATTTTGCCTACGTTTTCAAGAGATTCTTTTACGGCCTGTTCCTTGAAACTTGTTTTTGTTTTTTCTTCCATGGCCTCGCCGCCGGTTAATTCGCTCAAAGCCTTGGCCCCGTATGCGGTAACCACCACGTTTAACTGTTGAATGTCCGTTGAAACCGTGTTGCCGCGCACGCTCACGCGCCTGCGCTCGCCTTTACGTGTGGGTTTGAATCCAATGCCCTTTCCAAGCAGGGCTTTTTTCCGTTGAGTGCCAGGAATGCTGGGGTGCATAGGAAAACCTTCCTTGTCCGAACCTCCAGTGATTTTTCCTTCAAATCCGTCCAATCCAATGGCCTTTAAATCCACTTTTTCACCCATGCGCTTGTTCACGTACACCGGTTTCTCGGATTTGACGGTGTATGCCTTGCGCGTTTTTGGGTCTGAAACCACAATATTCACTTTGACTCCTCCTGTACGCTTTTGCCGGCTTTTACAAAAAACCTCAAAAAGACCTTTAAAAACAGCTTTATGGGCCTTACTAGGTTTCCGTCAGTGAAACCTTAAAATACCTATTCTTTTGGAGTCCAAAGGACAGGGGTTTAAGCCAGGCTTGGTTTTTCCAGGGACGGGCTCATTTTTCGTATTTCTGCGAGCAGTTCGCGCTCTCCTGTCTTGATGCCTTCCAAGCGCTCCCATTCAGCAAGGGCCTTGGGCGTTAAAAACGTGTACAGGTCCATGCCTTCTTCCAAGCCGCGTCCAACCACTGCGCCTGCAATGCTCACGGCCACTTCCTTTCCTGCGTCTGCCTCTTCCACCGGCTTGTTTTCTACCTGGATTCCTTCCACTTTTCCAAGGACTTTTCCCCGGTGCATGAGTTGAATGCCTTTGCGCAGCCTGCCTGCTTCTACGCGCACTCCTACCACGGCAGGATCCGAACGCCTGAATACGAATCCTTTCAATACATGCACGTGGACTGGGTAGGGAAGCGCGTTCATGCGCGCCGAATGCAGGCGTTGTCTTTCTTCTTCTGCCCACCTTGCATAGGTTTCATGCAAGGTATAAATGATTCTTTCTTCAAATACTTTCACATTGCGTTTTCGCGCCTCTTCTTTGGCAGCATCCAATAACGGCACGTTGAATGCAAACACCACGCCTTGCAATGCGTCTTTTTCTTTTACGCTGGCGGCTTCCAAAATGTCCGCGCGTGTTACAGGCCCCACGCCTGCCTTGCGCAATTTTATTTCGTGTTTAGAAAATAATTGCTGCAACGCCTCCAAGCTTCCCAGGGCATCCCCCTTTAGAACAGGGCCGACATTGGACGAGTCAAACGTTATCCGTCTCACTTCTTTTTCTATTAACTCCTGCTCATTCCCTTGCCATACCACAAGCAAGGGAGACCCGGAAATTGCATCCTCCAAGCCTGGAGCTGAAATTTTAACGCCTGCGGCAGCCGTGACTTCTTTCACATGATAGAACTTCTCCGCGACACGAATGTCAGTCAACGGCTTGGGTTCCAGCATTGCGCGCACGCGCGTATGAATAATCCCTTTCATGCCTGCCAATACAATTTCATCTCCTGCCCGAATGCGGCCATCATACAGAATCACGTCAATGGTTTTCCCCAAGCCCTTTTCTTCTTTGACTTCGAGCACGCTTCCTTTTCCCCCTTCATGTGCATGCACGTGCAGGCGCGCTTCCAAAAACCGCTGGCTTAACCCTGCAAGAAACAGAAGAATTTCAGGAATTCCTTCCCCTGTACGCGCACTCAGGGGAATCAATGCAACTTCTTTGGTGATTTCTTTCACGCGGTCCACGCGCTCGCTTTGAAAACCCAATTCAAATAACTGGCCCACAATTTCATACACTTTTTCGTCCAGTTGCGCAAGGCCCTTCTGCGACTGGTTTTTCAGGTTGGATAGCACGCTTCCCTTTTTTGATTCATACTCGCGAAGCATGTCAATCTTGTTCAACGCCACTACAAAAGGAACTTTGTGGTTGCGCAGGATTTGCAAGGCCTCTTTGGTCTGCGCTTCCAATCCCTTTTGAACGTCCGCTACCACGACGGCCAAATCCGCGATGCTTCCGCCGCGTTCGCGCAAATTCGTGAACGCTTCATGCCCCGGCGTGTCAATGAACAGCAGACCGGGAATGCTCAAATCAAATTTGAACACGCCCACCAAGGCCCCGGCCTGTTCCCTGATTACCTGCAAGGGCACCTCGGTTGCGCCAATATGCTGGGTGATATGGCCCGCTTCCCTTTCCGCAAGCGCCGTGCCTCTAACGGAATCCAAAAAAGTGGTTTTTCCAGAGTCCACATGGCCCAGCACTGCAATAATGGGCGTTCTAAGTTCAGTCATACCCCACCACCAACCCAAGTTATGTATATTAAGATATGGGTGGCTTGGTTTATTATTGTTTAACGCAAATTTGACCCTAAACCCTTTAAAATCCCCCGTCTTTCTCTATATAGGGTGAACGCATGGATTTTTCCATTCCTATACGTTTGCGCATTGAATTCGATGAAAAAACATGCGTGGGCAACAAGGCGTGCATGAAACAAGACCCCTCCTTGTTCAAATTTGACTCCATCAAAGAAAAGGCCATTTTAATAGGTGCAAAACCCCAGCAGCAGGACAAGCGGTTTTACATTCTTGAAAAAGACTTTGACTCTCTTAATGCCTCACGTGCACTTGCCGCAGCAAAAGCCTGCCCGGTGAATGCCATTCAAGTCTTTGATGCCCAAAAAGGCGTTGCACTGGTCAGCAACAAAGTAGACCTCTCTTCCTACAAAGAAGTACACGTCCAATACGATGATGAAAAAGAATTCGTATTAGACCCAAAAGGATACTTTCTCATCCGCGCAGACCATGAGAAAAAAAACCTGGAAGTCGCGTTCTGCAACGAAAAAAACAAAGTAGCGTTAAAGGTGGTAGGCAAAACGCCGCTTGAAATATATCAAACCATCATCAACAAAGAAAAACTGGAATTGCGCGCCGACCACTATGCATACCTGGGCCGCGAACTTCAAAAAGCCTTTACCGCACTCCAGTTTGGACTGGAATATGTGCAGGACAATGAACTGGATTTGAACAAGAAACACTAAATTTTAAGATTTAACATCGTACAGCCATTCGTAGAGGGCCGTTGTCCCAATACAGTTTACACGGTCGTTTTTCAGGTTCTTGTATTGGGTCCAAAGGCCTGCATTCACGGCCAGCGCGCATGCCACGTAAGGAACATCTTTCGGGTCATTTATCAGGGTTTTTGCTGCTTCAAAGTAAAGCATAATGCTTTCATCCGGGACAAATTGAATTCTCTTTGTAAGGGTATAAAAAAGGCGCGTAAACTTTTCATCCGACAACCCACTTCTTTTCTTTAGTTCAGAGGCATATTTCATGAACTCGGTTTTTAAAAATGCAGGGGCATAAAGGCGGATGCGCCGGTCTATAATCAGCCACCGGGACACAGAGTCTCTCAGGAGGGCTGCAAAGAAAACGTTTGCGTCAATGACGAGGCGCACGACCCAATCCCTCAAAATGTTTGGCCATTTCCTCGTCCACCTTGCGTGAAAGTTCTTTTGCATCCTTTTGAGTGAGCCTGCTCTTGGACGCAATCTTTTCCAATTCCTCCCACTCGTCCAACTGCTGGCGGAGAATACTCCTCACCACTTCAGACCATTTTACTTCCGGATGCTTTTCCATGCGCTTCTTCAGCTCTTCCGGAACCGACAATGTGATGCTCGTCATTTACGTTCACCAACATAAGTATTACGTTAAAATAATATAAACGTTTCGTTTGGCAGGACAGTCTAAAGTCCAAAACAGGGCCCGGCCTAAACGGCCACTACAAGTGCTTTAAATACCCGGGGTTTCTTTTCCAACCCCTTTTTATGCATTTTTCGGCTTATTTTTAATGGTTTTTTTATGCCGTCCACCATTGTTTTCCAGCATCGCTTAGACGCAGAAGAGGTTACCCGGCTCTTGCATGAAACCACTTTTCGTGGGATGTATGATACCAATGGAAGCCTCTTGCGCCCATACGAAAATGCACGTTTCTACCTCGCACACGTCAAACCCCCTCCCGCCCCCACCAACTTTCCCCAAATTTATCACAACGGCCAACCCCAGCCTCTTTTCACTCCTCAGCCCACTATTTACAGAAATCAAACCGCCATCATGGAAGAAGTGGACGAATTCCTGAAAACCATTGGCAAGCGCATTTACGCGTTGGACTTTGAAGGCATTCAATACCATTGGGAAGGCAAAGGAGACTTTCACGTTCTGCCCCCCATCGTTGAAAAACACGTGTATCCATTAAAGCAAGGCGTTTTTGACTTGGAAAAGCTTTCCGAACGGTTTAAAGGCGCATTTGTGCGCGACGCAAGAGGAAACCTTCATTCCCTGGCAGACCGCACAATAAAAGACTATTATGTGGATACCTACAGCAAGGTCGCATACATGGACGTGTTCAATCATAATGCAGAACTGCTGAACTATGGCCTGCAATTCAATGGGCCCCATATATTCTATGTGGTGTGCGACGGATCGCACCGCTTGGATTATGCCATGGAAATCCTCAACCAGCCCATCAATGTCATTCTTGTCGAATCGGAAAACCTTTTCCCCTATTACGCGTTTCCCATGCCTTTTAGACCCACCACACGGCTCACAAGCAAGGAAGCCGAAAAATTATACCCCAAGCTTGAACGCGACAAAGTACACTTACTCAACGACTTCATTAAAAAAATTCTTCACTATGATTGGGGGGGAGGGCAACTCCATGTCAGCAGCCTACGACAGCAATCCACCATTTATTGAACCCGTTACCAGAGAACGCCTTCAAGCCTATTTGAAACGTTCGTGGCTCAAACGCGACTCTACTGCATTCAATTCAAGCTCCGTGGCCCTCACCCAAACCTCTGCGTATTACAGCGGGTTGTGGGAATCGCGCTCGCATTTGTTGGACGTTACCTCAGAACAAGGGGCCCTTGCACGCGCCGCGTCATGCAAGGACGCAGGGGTGCGCAGCGTAATTACCCTGGTTGACACGCAAGAAACGTTCCAACCCAACCCATTGGTTGTCAAGGTACTGGCAGACCACGAACGCCGCACCGGTCAATCTATTCATTACCAGGCGCTTGACCTCCAAGGAAAAATCCTTTACGCAGGGGTTCCTTCCAAAGAATTCTATTATCAGCCAAAACAAAAAATCCTTGAGCGCGCACGCGCCTGGAAGCAAGAAAAAAACGCCCTTCCAGTAGCCCCTTCAACGCTCGTTATTGAACAATTGCGCAACGCTGCACTGAAGGGAATGGAATGCCATTTTGGTACAAGCAATGAAGAAACCAGGTATGGTGCTGGGGTGCGCGCCGATGATACCATTTACTTTGCCGGCGTGTACAGCAGCTTTGACCACCGCTTGAACGTGCACGCAGAAATGAGCGCTACTTTGAGTGCGGTCATGGACGGGCACCAGGACATTTCATGGGTTGGAATCGTGAGCACAAAATTCAAAGACGTTCCTGTACGGCCTTGCGGGTGCTGCCTGCAGTTCCTTTCAGAAATCCAGCAAAAAACAGGAAAAGAAATTTCAATTGCCGCATTCGCAAGCGATACCAACGCCTATGAGGTGAGCACCCTCCAAGAATACCTGCCACTTACCTGGCATTCCGGAGAATCGTTAGAGGAAAAAACGCGCAGAAAACCATAAGGGCTTACTATGCAATTTCCACTCATTGAAGCCATGCTTTCCTGCCCAAGCGAGGGAAAAACCGGGCGCATTGGCATTTGCACGAACACCCTTGCCCCAGTACTGGTGGAAAGTGAAATTACTCCAGAACTTAAACCCCACGTGTCTGTGCTGGGGTCTATGGTGGTGAACAGGGATGGCGCTGAGCGCATGATCATTAATGCGTTAACCCACCCCACACTGGAATACCTTATTCTGTTCGGCGAAGAAACCTTGAGTTTCAGGCCAAGCACCAACCTGTTAAGCGCACTTATGAACGGTTATGCTCCTCATAAAAAAGGAAATTTCATCCAAGGAGGAAAAGGCATTGCATTCCAGTACCCTTCTATTTCTTCAGCCGTGCTCGACGCGTTTCGCTCTCGTGTACGTGTACTGCCTTTATTCATTGGCGATTCCCAAGAGCATTTAAACGCATATATGGACTGGTTAAAATTTCGCGTGCCAGAAGAAGTATTTTCCTGCGTGCAAAAAGCCCGCCAGGGAAAAGGCATATACTATGACGTATTACAAGAACTTCTCCAAACCCTTGCACGCCTCCCCCCCACAAAAAGACTGCCCATTAACCTTAACCCAAAAGAATTTCACGCCCTACAACCGCCGGTTGTTCAGGTACCTCTTAATGCGCAAATTCCAAAAGCCCCGTTCAACGTGCGTGCAAGCGCAAGCGGAGTTGCAGCCGATATCGACTTTGGAACCATTCAAACAACCATTGCAGGAACAGACACCTTTCCCATGGCCTCTGCTATTAACGCGTTCATGCAAGAAAAAAACGTGCGTCTGTCTCCCTTGCATGAACTCCTTCTTGGGGCAGAGCTTTCACGCGCTGAAATGGAATGGAAGCACGGAATCTCGCATGACTCTTTCATCCAAAAAGCCAGCCCAATAAACCCCTCCATGGTTATACCGCTTCTTTCAAACCCGGTACTCAAACCCGACCAAAAATACTATTACAAGATTGCTTTGAAGGCCAAAACCATTTCCGTGCAAAGCCTTGCATACAACCCGGATGAAGCAGTTTTTGACTGGCAATCTTCTTCAGTCTTTTCACTCCTTGAATGCCTTGCAAAGGAAAACCGGTTTCAAGAATATGAGCAAGGTTCCCTGCACCGCATAGATGTGGGCATTGAAGTGGGCCGTGCAGGCATTGGCCTTGCAAGCGGAAAAGATTTTCTGCAGGACTTTCGCATTCTCTTTTCACCCAATTACACGCATTTTCCACTTGTTTTCGCGCAAGGAGACTCCTTCCTGAATGTACACCAGCAGGTCATTACAAAGCTTTACACGGAAGGCGTTACCATGCCCCACCCAGATGCCCACAAAGGGGCTATGCGTTCGGCAGCAGTTTTGTCCATATTCAGGCGTGCAGGAAAAACCCTTCAAGAATTTCCTTCTTTTTACTCTTCAGGAACGGCCTCCGCAAACGATTTGCGCGTGCAATACTGCGCCGAACTCTCTTCCTTTGAGGAAAAGGGGGCGTATACCTACGGGCACCGGACGCGCACCCACTTTGGATTTGACCAATTGGAGTCCGTTGCACGTGCGCTCAAAGAAAACCCGTCACAGCCATTCATTGTCCAGCGCTTTGACTATGCGCGCGACATGGCTGTGCAGGAAATTCCCGTGCAAGACGCGCAAGGAAACATCTTACGCGTGCGCCTGCAAGCCACTCATGACCCGTGCCTTACCCATGACGTTTATTTTATAGCAGGAAATAAATTGCATGCATTTCACGTGGCGCGCGCGCACAACATGGTGAACGCATACCCGGAAAATATTTTTGGGTTACATGATGCGTACGACCAATTCGTTGCGCATTCATTGGGCCTTGAATTGGGCGACATGTTCATGCTCTCAAGCAGAGCCAACGTTCTTTTGCTGACAGAAGAACAAAAAGCCAAACGCATTATTTCAGAACCTGTCCCAGCAAACGGAGTGCCTGAGGATTCCATTGGACTCTTCAACCTTGCCAAATCCACTGCCTTCAATGGAGTTGCCTACTGGGAAGGCCCCTTAAAAGAGCATTCCATGCCCCCCGCCCACCCGTGCCTGCGCGTACTGCAAGACTATGAAGGAGTGAACCTCATTGACAGGTGCATTTCTTACTTGAAAAACCGCGGAAACTCGCATAATAATCCAGTCATGGGAACCTTCAATCCGCGCCGACCTGCATTAAATGAATCAAACCGCCTGGTGTTCTTTCAATGCAATCAACAAGGGGGAAAACTCCATGCAACAGCGGTATTCCTTAATGGCACCCCCCTCCAATTGAATGCGGACCTGGAATTGTGCAATTACCTTGCCACCCAATACAAGGATGCCTTGAAACTCCCGCTGGGAAGCCTTTTTGCCTTTTTTGTGCCATTTCAAGGGGGCCCGTGAAACCATGGCCGCGCACCCAGCCATTAAAGTAATCGGCTTTGACTTGGACCAAACGCTGTATCCCAAGTCCCCTGAAATCGATGCAGCCATCCAGGAATACATTTATGAAAAAATAGCGGCGCACAAAAATTGTTCGATCGAAGAAGCAAAAATGCAGTTCCTTTCCTATTACCCTGGATTAAGTGGAAGGAAAACGTTTCTAAAACTGGGCATTCCAAACGCAGAAGAAACTGTTCAAGAAGCATTGGAATGCGGGGGCATCGCCCGGTTTCTTAAACCCGATCCCATTGTTCGGAGTTTATTGGAAAATATAAAGAAAAAGTATGGCTCGTTGAGCCTCTTGACAGGCTCGGACAAAAAGATAATGGACAAAAAGCTTCTGGCCTTGAATGTCCCAATCACGCTTTTTGATTGTATTCTTTCAGGAGAAACATCCAAGTCAGACGGAACAGCCTACAAGCATTGGATGAATTTTTTCATGGAAAAAGATTCCTCGTTAAAACAAGAAAACTTTTTGTACATTGGAGACCGCTGTCCCATTGACGTAGACATGCCTGTTTCGCTGGGCATTCAGGTATGGCTGGTGAACATTGCAAAAAACAACCCTGCATGCAGCGTGCCCCAATTCAAATCGTTGCTGGACCTGCGCAAGGAGCTGCTTTAATCTTTTTTTCCGAGTATGTGAAGGTCGTGTACAGAAGTAAAGGGGTGTAATTCTTTTTCAGAGAACCATATTGGAAGTTCTCGTTCCGCGTCGTTTTTGTCTCCCGATGCATGAATGAGGTTTTTCACGGGCATGTTTTTAACGTCGCAGTATTCTTTTCCATGGTGGCAATAGTCTCCTCGAATCGTCCCAGGAAAGGCTTCTCTGGGCATGGTGGGCCCAACGAGCTTCCTTACAATTTCAATGGCATGCACGCCTTCAACGGCCAATGCCACGATGGGGCCTTCCTGAATGTAATCCAATAAAACGTCGCGCACCTTTTTTCCGCGGCGTTTGGCAATGTCTTCCGTGTAATGCCGCTCCGCAAATGCTTGATCGGCTTGAACCATCTTCATGCCAATAATCTTGAGTCCGGCGTCTTCAAAACGCGTAATGATTTTTCCCATGAGGCCGCGCTGTACGGCATCAGGTTTTAGGAGTATGAGCGTTCTTTCAATCATTCAACATGCCTTCTTTTACCTGGCCATTGTTTTCGTTGCATTTTCCTTTTTTCCCGATTCTTTTCCGGCTTTGGCTGTCTTCTTTTGCTGTACGGCGCGCTCCAATTCCTTGGCTTTTCGGAACTCAAGGGTCCACTTCACATTTCGCGGGCTGCGCCCAAGCTTTAAAAGGTTTTTTTCACACTTGTTTGAGCAGAAAAAGAATGTTTGACCGGTCTTTCTTACAAAAATTTTTCCGGTCCCGCGCGGAATTTGAATGCCGCAAAAACTGCACTGCATATGTGTCCAATCCTTTTTGCATTATCGCGCTTTGATTTCCTTGGCTTCGCGTTCAGTATTCAGCAAAACCAAAATGTCGCCTTTGCGCACGTTTCCTTTTACATTGCGCCTTTTCACACGGCCCTTCTCCGGGCCGTCAATAATCCTGCAGAGCACTTGAACAATTTCTCCATGAACGCCTGTGCGCGTGAGAACTTCAACCACTTCTGCAGGCGTTCCCCTTTCCTGTTCGGCCATACTCTTTCAATCCCAATGCGTCATTGCTTGTTGAGTTCATGCAAGCGCTTTACAATAGCTTCCAATTCCTTTTTAGAGTCTCCCTCTTCAGTGATTGCGATTGCAGCCGACCCCACTGATAGCCCGGCCTTTTCGCCTAATTCCTTGCGCGTACTCACATAAGAAACGGGTATTTTTTTTTCTTTGCACAGCAAGGGCAGGTGCATTACAATTTCAGGCGGTGAAACGTCTTCTGCGATAAGCACAAGCTTGGCCTGTTCTCTTTCAATGGCCTTGGTGCACTCATTGACTCCCACGCGGAGCTTTCCCTTCTTTTTAACGTGGTCCAATAATTCCAATTGTTTTTCCTTCAAATCCGATGGAACTTCCATTTTAACGTGTGCCGCCATAATCCCAGTACCTCCAATTCTTGTCATCGGTGCTGTTTTAAAACCAGCCAATGAAGCGTTATACCATTCTTCCCACCCCAAGCTTTAAAAGGCTTTACACAGGCGTTTAGCGGTTTTGACTATGTAAAACCGGCTTTCACCGGCAGCGGGGTGCAGATACCTTTTTATTTTAAGTAATCTAATGGTATTACTATGAAAACCATAACGATTAAGCTGCCTGAAGAGGAAGCCAAAAAACTGGACTTGTTTGTAGCCAAAAAACATTACCCTTCAAAATCCGAGTACATAAGACATTTGATTATGAGGGAAATGGGAGAACTTGAAAAAGAAAATGCAGGGTGGCTTGCCTTGGCCGAAAAAGCGATGGAAAAGATGTGGAATAACAAAAAAGACGATGAGATTTGGAGTCAATATCTATGATCGCTCAACGTGAGATTTGGCTGGCACCATTCCCATTTTCTGACCAATTAGGCATGAAAGTAAGGCCCGTTGTCGTGATTAGCAATGACCAATTCAATGCCAATTCTGAAGATATTTTGGTTATGGGCATGACCAGCCAATTTTCTAAAGGAAAATATGCTGTCTCTGTTTCACCGCTTGACGATGAGGAAAAGAGCCTGCATCATCAGGGATATATTAAGGTAGAGAATGTCCTTAAGTTAAGCCAGAAATTAGTCTATAAGAAGATTGGGCGGTTAAATAAAGACAAATTTCAACAAGCCATCCAATTGTTCGAAATGATTATTCATTAGGCCATGGAAAAATCCAACAACTTTTGTACAAGCACTTTGCGCAATTCCTTTGCGGGAAGGCGAATAGAAACAGTGTGCAGGCCTGCATTAAATTCGTTCACTTCATTGTCAAACACGCTTTGGTCTACGTACGTTGCAAGGGGTTTTGGAAAGCCGAATGGGGGCACGCTGCCTACTTCGCAGTCTGTGGCTTTCAGCACTTCTTCTTTCGGGGCCAGGTTTAATTCCTTGAATCCAACGGTTTTGGCGAGCTTCTTCAAGTCCACTTTTTTATCGGCTGCGACCAATGCAACCACAAATACCCCATTTTCGTTTTTCAACACAAGGGCTTTTACCCCTGAATGAAGGGCCCCCTTCCGTGAACGTGCAGCCTGCGCGCTCGTGAAAACAGGGTCGTGTTCCAGCACTTCAAACGAAGCGCCTTTTTCTTCCATTGTTTTTTTCATGCGCACAAGCGTGGATTCTGACATTTTCAAATGCAACCCCCACTTATTCAGGCATGCGTGAACCATAACCCCACGCGCTTCTCGTTCACGTAGTCCACCCTGCAGAATCCAAGGCCTTCGAGGAACACCATGCGGCCTTCTTTTTCCTCGCGGATCTCCGAGTCGCATAGCCCGTAACGCTTGCGGTTGTCGTTCAGGGTTATTTCAACATCGGATCCTTCCAGAATCCAGTGAAGCATGGGCTTGTTTTCAAGTTTGGTCGAACTTACATAGGCCGCGTCTGCCTGGAATTCGTTAATGGAATTCACGCGAATGTTGTACGCGCCTTTGAGTTTAACTACTTCGTCTTTTTTCAAATTTTTAACGTCTTTTTTTGAAACAAAAAAAACCTGGTTTCCCTGCGCCAATTCTCTTACGCGCCCTGCCTGTTCTGCCTCAACGGTCGGGCAAAACCCAACGCTTAATTGAACAGGTTCCTCCACATACGTGTAAACGCCATAATTTCCTTTTTCCTGCAGGTAATCGCGGTTGAATTGGGCAAGCAATTCCTCGGAAAGCAGGGTGTCCGAGGTTTTAACTCCCAATTCAATGATGAGGGTTTGAATGGCTTCCGGTTGAAACCCGCGCCGGCGAAGGGATTGAAGGGTGTACAGCCTTGGATCATCCCAACCTGAGTACTGCTTGTTTTTGATGCCTTCAAGTATCTTGCTCTTGGAAAGTTCAGCGCCTTTTATCATAAGTCTTCCATGGTGGAATGAATGGGGGTAGACCCACCCAAAATGAGTGTACACCCATTTCTGTTTTTTCACATTGGACGCGTGCTCTTGGCCGCGGATGATCAGGGTAATTCCAAGCAAATGGTCGTCGATTGCGCTTGCAAAGTTGTAGCTGGGCCATACGAAAACGTCTTTAACCCGGTAATGCTTGGGCTTGTCCACCACCTTTGCTGCCCACCAGTCTCTTTCAGCGGGATCCGATGCATTCAAATCCGTTTTAATGCGCAAAACCGCTTCTTCCTGTTTGTATTCGTGGTGGAGCATTTTGTTAAAGCGTTCCGCGTGTTCCTGGGGTTTTTTATCCCGGCACAAGCATGCTTTCTTTTGAAGAGTTTGTTCCTTCCATTTTTCTTGGTCGCACGTGCACACGTATGCATGCCCTTTTTCCAGGAGTTGGCGCATGTACGAATGGTAAATGTCCAGCCGGTCGGATGCGCGCACCGCCATGTCAGGTTTTGCGTTCAACCAGGACAAGTCTTCAATGAACAGTTGTTCTCCTTCTGCAAGCGGCTGTTTTACTTTCGGGTCTGTGTCATCAAACCGCAGAATGAACTTTCCATTGTACTTTTTTGCATATAAATAACTTAGAATGGCCGGACGCGAATGCCCCAAGTGCATGGGCGCGCTGGGGTTTGGAGCATACCGTGTCACTACCTCTTCTTTTTCCGCCCACTCCAGGTCTTTGAGTCCGACTTTTTTTTCAGGTATTTTTAATTCGTATCCTTTTTCAAAGCGCTGGAATTCCTGTTGAATTTCCTTTTCGCTGAGCGCGTTGACGTCTTCCACAATTGCTTTGAGCAGGGGCATTGCTTTTATCAGGTCCACATCCTTGTGCAATGCCATGATTTTTCCAATAAGCGCGTTCAAATCTGCTTTTCCCTGGTGCTGGGCGGCGTTGCGGATGGCATACCGGTATGCGTCTTCGCGGAGTTTCTCGTTCATAGGGTGTGCGCTCCTGCGTTGAAAATACTGCGCGTGCATTTAAAGGCGAAGGAAGGCTTAAAGCTTTCTTCCCTTTTCCCAGCACGCGTTGAAATGGTTTTTGATCGCGTCGTTCATGTGCGTGTGCTGGTTCCAAATGGTGAAATGGTAATTGGGTTTTTCTTCCCTGAAATCGCTTAACGCCATGACAAGTTTTTTATTGTCAATCAGGTACGCGTGCAGGTTGTGGTCCCATTCACGCAGTCCAACTCCTTTGCGCGCCAAGTCTGTTGCCTCGGCCTGGGTTTCTTTTGAAAGTTTTCCAACGAGTTTCACGTTCACCTGGCGCGCAGCTGTTTTGCGCAGGGCCTCAGAGAGCAACGGATTGGGCCTGTGCATTTCCGTGAATCCTACTACTTCTTCTTTGGCTCTGTCCAATTCCTGGCCGAGAATGCGGTAAAAGTCGTTTTTGTCTTTGACTTTCATGACCCGTTCAAATTCCTGGGGGTCGCTTCCAGTGTCCACCAGGGTTTCTTTTAACGCGTGCACCTGGCGTTCCAATTCAACGAGCTCGCCTTTCTTGTTGGACAATAACGTGTCAAACACCTTGTCGGCTTCGATGACCTTGTACTTTTTCGGGCGCGCGTAAATCTTGATGACCAACTCTTTTTTGATGAGGCGGTCTAACACGTCATACACGCGCGTTTTGGGCACTTGGGCAATGCGGCTAATGTCAGGGGCCTGGGCTTCCTTCAACCCGAACAAGGTGGCCAGGGTCTTGGACTCATATTCTGTTAACCCCAGCTTGTTCAAAAACTCCGACAAATCCGCGTTCATTCTTTTACCCTACCCAGTAAATAGGATATATATGGGGGGGTTGCCTTATAAATGCTTTTCCACGGTTTTTGGCAACTCTTTATTTTAGGGAAGAACTTCCAAGGGGGGGATGGAAAGGACGGATTGCATGTACCCGTTCCGCGTTTGCTTTTACCTTTGCCCAAACCTGGATTCAAAAGGCCTTGAGCGGGGCGCAGGGCGTGCACTTGTTCTTCTCCCAAATGGCTTGCGGCCGAATCTTCCATTTGCACTTTGTTCTTCTTCGGCCTCTTCCTCGGTGCCCTTCAACTGGTACTCGAAATCCTCCGGAGTCCTGGAAAATTCGCCATCAGATTTAATGATATTCGTGTTCTTCAAATATTCGCGGGCCAAGAGCCAGTACACCAGTGCAAGGGACTTTCGGCCCTTGTTGTTCATTGGGATAACAAAGTCGACGTTGACAAGAGAATTATTGGTGGAAGCAAGGGCCATGAGGGGAACGCGCATTTGCATGGCTTCGTTGATGGCCTGGTGGTCGCTTTCCGGTTCAGAAACAATAACAACCGCGGGTTCAATGAATTCCTTTCCTTCAGGGTTTGTGAATGTTCCAGGCACAAACCGTCCAACCACTGCACGTCCGCCAATGGATTCAGCGAATACCTGGGCAGGTTTTTGCGCGTACAATTTTCCTGCGACAACAATGATGCGTTTTGGGTCAAACCTGCTCAAAAAATGGGCACCCAACCGGATGCGCTCATCAATGACCTGAATGTCCAATACTTTTAAACCGTCCTTGCGCTGCTTGAAAATATACCTTCGCATTTCCCCTGACTTGAACCTTGTCCCAATATGCGTGCCGGTCTTCAGGTACTTTTCGGTGGGGATGAGAAGGTCTTTTACTGCTCCTTCAGGCAGTTCGGCTTGAACGTCTTTCACCCCTTCAGTATTGGGTTTTATCTCTGTTTTTTCTATTTCACTCATACACCCACCTTTTTTCATATATTACGTGTTATATTTCATGACCTCTTCGATTAAGTCTACATGGGAGAAGAGCGTTCTCCTGCAGCAGTACCTTTCAATGCCCAGGTCGTTGAATACCTTGTCAGGTTCTTCTCCTTTTTCAACGCGTTCAATGAACGCCTCATATTCCTGTCCAATTACCTTTCCACAGCTGAAACACCGCACTGGAACAATCATGTTCATTACCTCTTTGATTTTTGTTTTTTCCGCCGAGCCTTGGGGCCCAAGGGTTTCTTGGATTCAACGCGCCTTGGGTCATCCACCAAGAGCAGCCTATCATATGCCAAAAAGGATTTTCTTAGTTTTTCATCCCTGGAATAACGCGTTAATGCCTTTGCAATACAGGAGCGTATGGCCACGGCCTGCCCCATGAATCCGCCGCCATGCACATGCACGTTCACGTCAACTTCTTTGCCCAGCGGTCCTGCAAGCTCCAAGGATTCTTCAATAAACATTCTCACCAAGGGAGGTTGAAGGCGGGCCATGTTTTGTCCATTCACGCGCACAACTCCTTTTCCCTTGTGAATGGTGGCATGAGCGATTGCCTGCTTTTTCTTGGCTTTTACATAGGGGAACTTGGATTTCTTTGCACTCATGCACGTTCCCCCCCACCAATGAACACGGTTTTCTTTTGGGTATACCCAAGTCTTGTGCTTATTTCCAGCATGGTCGTAAACCCTTTTTCAAGCGTGTTTTCAGCCTGGGGGATGCGTTCATGCCTGGAATTTTTTAATTCGGCTGGAACTCCAACGTACACGCGGAAGTTTTGCAATGCATACTTTTCACGCTTGGTTTTTAATGGCAGCATGCCCCGAATGCAGCGCCAAACCATGCGGTCTGGAGTGCGCGAGTATTGGGGACCGCTTTCAGGGAAACCCTTGCGTGTGAGTTCCCTGCGGGCTTTGAACTTGGCCATTGCGCTGTCCTTGGTTCCGGTGACAACCACTCTTTCAGCGTTCACAAGGCTGATGGATTCTCCTTGGAGAAGGCGTTTTGCAATCACCGAAGACATGCGGCCCAGCACCAGGTTGGCTCCATCTATTACAACCGGCGCTGAACGTTTTTCAATCGCTGCATTCGTGTCTTTTTGTTTCATGTAATTCAATCCCTGTTCATTTTACGATTACCATATCGCTCGGCTTTGCCCCTGAGCGTGCAAATTCTTCCAGCGTAATGGCTTTTCCCTCGCGTGCAATGCGCTTGCGTGCACTTGCACTGAATGCAAGGGCTGCCACCCAGAGTTTTTCGCTTACTGCCTCATTTCCAACTACTTTTCCCGGGACTACCAGCCATTTGCCTTTGTGTTTGGCGCCCATGCGCGCAAGCTTCCACACCCCCACCGTTACACGTTTTCTTGTGGGGGAAAACAGTTCATCCGCCACAACGCGAAGGGCGTGAGACTTTGATTTTGCGGAGGCTCTTTTTAACGAAGCATGAAGCACGCGCGTTGCTTTTTTTGTAGGCCCTGTTCTTTTCATAATATCCCTTTTCTTTCAATTTTTTTAGGAAGTTTCACCCGTGGAAAATGTGCGGGGGCGGATTCGAACCGCCGAAGGCACTAAGCCACTGGATTGCTTATGAACCTTCCATTTTTTATTCACCTTAAGTCCAGCCCGTTTGACCGCTTCGGTACCCGCACGGCCTGTTCAATTATTCAGCCACCTCTTTGGAGAATGCCCTGCATTTCTCGATTAACACATCAAATGCGCGTGAAACGATTTCCTTGTTTTCCATGCCGCCAAAGGATTCAATGTAAAAAACAAAGGACGCTTCGTCGGGGGTGATGGCAATCTCATTGTCTTTGCAATAATCCATGCACGCCCCGCACATCGTGCAGCCCAAAGGGTCTTCGAGCACGAGTTTCTTGGCTTTAACGGAAAGCACTTTCGGCGGGCACACTTTTGCAACCGACTCCCATTCTGTGCGGTCCTTGTGGATGTGGAGTTCAGGCACGTTCTTGTAGGACACAATGGCAGGCTGCCACTTTGCATGGGTTTTACCAGTTCCCATGACCGCGTCCATCTCCATGCGTACACGCTGGTCTTTTTTGAGTTTGGCCAATGGAACGTTCTTTTCAACGACTTCAACTTTGGGGTCCGTGGACTTGATTTGCTTGGAGTACACTGTTCCAGGGCCGCTTGCTTCAAGCACGAGTTTTACCTTTTCCCCTTCCTTGTATGCATCCGAATCTGTTTTCAATGGAACAAGGCCAATGCGCTGGGCAAGAAATTCATCAAACATGACTCCGGAGTTGTCGTAAATGGACAGTTCGTCAATGGCAAACGTTGGAACGTCTACCATGATGGTGCGGCGCAATGCATTCATAAAGGTTGCATTTGTTCCTTTAACAAGAAGCCTGGTTTTGTTGCCTTTGGAATCAATTTCTTTGACCACGTTCTTAACCATGCATATTCACCTTCCATGCATCCTACTTTTTCTTGCTCCGGTACTTTTTCTTTTTACGCGTTCCGTTATGGGGTACAGGAGTTACATTTTCAATGGTGCGGATGCGCAATCCATTGCGCGTGAGACTGCGAATCGCTGCTTCAGCGCCCTGCCCTGGATTCCTTGGTTTTATTCCCCCTTGGGCGCGCACGCGCACATGTACATTCATGATGCCGTTCGCACGCGCTTTTTCGGCAATGATTTCTGCAACCTTCATGGCCGCATAGGGAGAGCCTTCTTTGTGCTGGGTTTTGATTACCATTCCTCCCGAGCATCGCGCGAGCGTTTCAGCCCCGGTGGAATCAGTCAGAAGAATAATGGTGTTGTTGTTGGATGCAAAAATGTGCACAATGCCTGTTTTTTCATTTTGAATGGGGTTCATGCGCTGGTCCCCTCCTCATTTTCGGCTTTGGCGATTTCTTCATCTTCCTCTTGGATCTCATTGCTTACTTCCTTCTCCACACTGTCATCTGCAGGTTCGTCGCCTTCAGCCCCTTCCTCTTCCTCCGCGGGAGGCGTTTCAACAACAGGAACGCTTTCGCCTGTTTTTTCCACTTCTGAATCTGCTGGAACGCTCATGCCTGCGGCTTCTTCGAATTCCTTTTTAAGGTCCCGTTTGGGCGCTTGGTTCAGCACAATGGCCTTGCCATAATAAGTGACCATGGTTTCCTCGCTTTTTTTCACCAAATACCCGGGGCTGGAAACTCTTTTTCCGTTAACGGCTATGTGCCCATGGGTAATAAGTTGCCGGGCCTGCTTGGACGTTAGTGCGAGTCCCTTGCGCATGACAATGGTTTGCAGCCTGCGCTCCAGCAAGTCATTGGTGGAAAGCGTTAACACGTCATCCAATGAAGGTGTGCCTCTAAGCACTCCCAGGCGTATGAGGCTTTCCAAAAGGCTTTTTTCTTTTCGCCCGCGCTCTTCGGCTTCCAATGCCAGGAGGTTGCGCGCGTTCGCACGCTTATTGCGCACCAGTGTTTCAGCCCTTCGAATTTCACGCTTGTTCTTCAACCCATACACGCCCGTGACTTCTTTTTCAGCTTCGATGCGCTGGGCAGACCACCGTTTTTTTGGGCGCTCATATTGTTTGCGCATTCTTCGAGGGTCTCCCATACAACATTCCATCCTTTACTTTTTTCCTTCTCCGCCTGCAGGTTTTCCTGCTGACTTGGGGGCGGGCTTTGCAGCCGCGGATTTTGCAGCTGCCTTGGCTTCGCCTTTGGCAACTCCTACTGCGCTTCCGCGTTTGCGCCCGCTGGTCTGCGTGCGCTGGCCTCTCACAGTCAAGCCCAGGCTATGGCGTATGCCCTTGTAGGATTTGAGCTTTTTCATGCGCTGCAGGTCATTTCGCAGGGAAAAATCCAGGTCCGCCATTACCAGGTGCATGTTTTTTCCTGTTTCAAAATCCTTGCGGCGGTTCAGCATCCACACCGGCAAAAACTGGTCCGGGTGCAATACAATTTCTTCGAGCAAACGGTCCTGGTCATCCGAAAGTTTTCCCAGTGGAGTGTCATAGGGCATGCGTGTTTTGTCTTCAAAGGAGTATGCCATGGCCCGCGCAGCCCGAATGCCAATGCCTTTGATTCCTGTGAGCGCACGGTGAATGGGGAGACTGCCGTTTAAGTCTTTGTTGGCAATGCGCACAATCAAACGCGTTTCAGCCGGTTTTTCCACGTTCATGTTTCACACATTCCTTTTCCTTTCAAACATTTTTTTTATTTAACTTAACGCTTTTACAACCTCTTCCCTGGACGGGTTTTTGGCGACTTCAACCTTTTTAGGGGTTGCAAAAAGATGTTCCACGTTGCACTTTCTGCGTTTTACGTTAACCCCTTCAATCACGACCATGGAAGGGGATTCTACATCAATGACCATCACTTTCTG
>JACQJG010000004.1 GCA_016198125.1 Candidatus Iainarchaeum sp.
ATTCAAAGACACGCACATTTAAATAGAAGCGTGTGTTTATGCCATGCATTTGACCATTTATGGTTGAAACAGATCCTAAATTGGTTTTTGAATGAAACTATGAAAGGAGGTTTGAAGAGATGGCTGCAAGGAAAAGAGCGCGCAAAAAGTCCTCCACTAGAAGCAGGAGCAGAACTCGAAGGCGCCGTTAACGCAGGCGCACAAGAGTGCTGGACCATTAGAACCATTTTTCATTTAACATTCTATTTCTTATTTTTTCTTCTTTACACCCCTCTTTGAAAGGGTTTTAACAGGCTTAAACACGTTTTTGGCTGGTTTACTCTTTTGAATGAACGGGGGTTCTTTGGCATACCGGGTGTTACGTTCCCGGTGGTAGGGATTTGCCGCCAGATAGAGGGTTATGGCGAGAAGTACAACTGCCCCAAACCCGATGTAATTGTAGGGGGCTTGTATGATATTGGTTTGGGGGTCCAAATAAACAGCCACCCCGATTAACAGTAGAAGGATAAGCACCCATTCAAATGCCACATAGGCAAGAATGCGCGGATCCGATCTGGTGGCATGCCATTTTCCTCTTGCAGCCGCCCAAATAATGCGTGGAATTTCCTTATTTGCTTCTTTCCAGTTTTTTTCCATTAAATCCCTCATGCAGTGTTTTTGCAATTTGTTTCTATTTCCGAACTGTAAATGGAATTGCATGCTTCCTCATCTTTGGCCTTGGTTGCATACACATATATGCACGTGTCATTGGCATAATGGGCTTTGTTTTGATCGGAAACTTTTTCCAGTGGGACTGAATCGCACAATGAAACGTCCAGGGCATTTGCTGCAATCGTTCCAACGCACGTTCCAAGGCGTTCATCATCTACAATGTTAAAGCACACCCCAGAATCCTCTTTGCTTATGGCCACTTCGGAATAACATTCGTCTTTCATGATGTACGTGGCCGGGGGTTTTATATTCGCGCACAGGGATGCGTCCTCAAGGGCGAGTGCGATGTTTTTATAGCACGAAAATTTTCCCAACCCTGAGATGAGCGGGCAAATGGAAGAATCTTTATTGGCCTCTGCAACCGTTGTATAACAGCCGTCTTTTAACTCCAGGGTTCCTGCAAGGCCGCAGTATTCTTTGTTCTTTACTGCTTTTCCGACTTCTGCATAGCATTCGTTTTTAATGGAAAGAATGGTGCATTTGGCGCACAGGTCTCCCTGTCCTTTGTTCAATGCAAGCGTCTTGAAGCAATTGGATAACTGGTTTTCGTCCGATATGGCTTGGCATGCACTTTCAGACAATTCTGCTTTTGGTATGAGCGCTTGCCAGCACGTTATTTTTTCAACAGGGGAAAGAATTTTTGCACAGGGGGCAATGGAAGGGATGGCTTGCGCCACGGCATAGTAGCACACGTCCTTTTGGAATACCCCGCTGACTTGACTGGATATGAGTGCGCACAGGGAGGCATTCTTTGAGGCAAGCGCGACGCTTTGAATGCACGCTTCTTTGTTTGCAGTTGAAAGGCCCAAGCATGCGTCCACGTTTGCAGTTTTTGCCGAGACCGTCTGGAGGCAGGATTCCTGCAGGTTTTGGTCTTGAACGAGATTGCACGTTTCAATATTGGAAGTGGCAATCCCCACTGCGTTGAAGCAACCGTCCGATTTTGTTTTTGAAACAATACTCTTGCACACGTTTGCATCGTTGTTTGCAATTGCCAAGTCGTAATAACATTTATTTTTCGCGGTCGTGTCCCCTAATTCTGAACAGCTTGTGGGAAGGGTGGTTGGCTGGCTGGCTTCATTACATACATCTTGCAGGTTTTGGTCGGTGACTTTAATACATATCTGGGGGTTTTTGAGCAGGACTGCCACCTCCTTGTAGCACTTGTCTTTAACGCTCAACGTTGGAATGAGTGCACAGGGCTCTTCTTTTTTGCTTGTGGTTGCAACCTGGAACATGCAATCGGATTGAAGGGATTCTGTTGAAAGGCTTGAGCAAAACGCCGGATTGGCTGCGCTTTTGGCCACTTGAAGGACGCATGCTGGTTTTTCAGTTTCTGAAATGATTTGGGTACATGCCGCGGGGTTTTGGGAGAGGATGGCCACTGCTTTAAGGCAGGCATCTTTGGAAGCTTCAAGGGAAATGAGCCCGCATTCTTCTGCACTCAAATTGGCTTTGGCCACGCTGAGAACGCATCCATCCCTGGGGGCTTGTTCGGAGATAAGATTGCATACTTGCGCGAGTTTTTTTTGCACGGCATAGCCTGCATAGCACGTATCCATGTCTTTGGAATTAAGGTTGTTTTTGCACAGTTCCGGATTGGATGTTGAAATGGCTTGGTCCTTCCAGCACGCGGCCTGCTCAGCAGGGCTTGCAACCTGCGAACAGTCTTGAACTTTTACTTGTTCAACGGGCTGTTCAAAAATGTCCAGGCATCCGGAAAGAAATACGATTCCTGCCAGGAGGAGGTAGGATGCATGCGTGCCATTCATGTACCCGTACAACGGCTTTCCGGTTTAAATACATTGGAGTTCCAGTCCCCTCTTTCCCTCATTAGCTCCTATTTCCCTCATTAGCTCCTATTTCCCTCATTAGTCTTCTATCTCCATTCCAAAGCGTTTGTCGATTTCGCGCGCGGTTTGTTCCATTCTGTCAAAAACGCGTTGGACTTCTTCTTCCACTTCCCGAAGGGTGCGCACCATGCTTTTGCTTCTGGCAAAGTAGGCCCGGCCCTGCTTTATTACAAGGCCCGCCTGAAGGAGGTTGTTCAAATGGTTGATTACCGAGCCGCGGGACATTTTCACCTGATGGGCGAGTTGGCTGGAAGTGATTCCAGTCCCCTTTTCAGTTGCAAGCACGATTTCCTTAAACACTCCTGCCGCGGTCTTGTCTTTGTCAATGGGTTCAAAAAACCCTAAAGACTCGCAAATCCAGTTAAGCTCTTTTTGAAGGTCTTTATCAAAGGGCTTTTCGACCCTGCGCACCACGATCTGGAACTGGAACCTGCGCAGGGAAGGCATTGTGCGTTCAACTGGAGCGCGGGGCATATACACGATTTGGGGGGCCAAAAGGAATAAAAACCCTTTGATTAAAGAATGCTTTAAATGATTAAGAAATTTGAACAGGTTGGGGGGGTGAAAACCCCTTCAAAACCAGGGTCCCAGGAACCCCAAAAAGACATGGGAAGCGTTCAACGCCAGCTGGAGGAATTGCGCAACAAGCTGGCGGCGCAGGAAACAAAGACCCAAGAATACGTTGAAACGCTTCAGCGCCTTCAAGCCGAATTTGAGAACGCGCAAAAGCGCATGGAAAAGGAAAAAGGAGAGCTGAAACAATTCGCGGTTGGAGAACTCATGAAAGAACTGCTTGCATTTGCGGACGCATTGGAAGACGCCTTAAAACACGCTTCAACCCCTGACCAGAAAGGGTTGAAGGCATTGCATGCCCAGTTCATGCACGTACTCCAGCACAATGGCATTCAACCCCTGCAAACCATTGGAAAAGCATTTAATCCGGAAGTGCACGAGTGCATGCTTAAAGGGGAAGACGCTTCCAAAGACGATGGGATTGTAGTAGAGGAATTTCAAAAAGGATATTTATTTCATGGGCGCGTACTGCGCCCCGCAAAAGTCAAAGTGAATGTTCACAAACAACAGGAACAATCAAGGGAAACACAATCACAAGAGGTCCGGCATGACTGAAGAAATGCAGGAAGAGGCAGTGGAAGAAATGCAAGGAGCAGAACAGGGAATTAATCCCGAAATACTTAAACGCATGAACGTAAACGGCCGTGCCGTGCGTGTTCCGGTGAGCACGCTTGTACGGCGCATGGACGTTTACTGGGTTGCATCATGAGTAAAGACACGGGTGAAAACACATGACAAACTTGGCTTGTTATTTTGGAAACAGTTCAACGGAAACGGGGTCTCCAAAGGATTTAATATACCTAAAAGAGAATACTCTTATGGACACGGCCCTATTAAACCAGATAAAGGAAATACGAAAAAAAGGGGATTTTCACACCATCCGGAAAAAGATTGGGGATGAGAATCTTAGGGGGTTTATTTGTGACTTGTATCCAGCTCATACAATAACTGAACTTAAAAAAATACTTGAAGTGCCGGACTCAACCCTTGGGTACTGGTTCAAACACCTCAACATTCCGCCTATTCGTCATCATGCTTCAATCGTTTCATTGCCTGCAAGCTTTACCGCACAAGCAGCAATAAGCAATGGGAAAATAGCGACCATTTATTCTGCCACAGAAATTACTCCTGAATTGGCATATTTGATTGGATTTGCCCTTGGCGATGAAAGTGTACAGAAATACATGGTAGAAGTATTCAACCAAGACAGAAAACTACGTGAACACCTACACCCAATATTAAAGAAGTACGGCACCGTAACGGAAGATGAAAGGGAAAACGGGCTGTGGCGGCTAAGATTATCAAGTGTAAAAATAGCGAATCTAATAAAGACTGGAAAAAAAATCCGAGAAGATACAATTGACTACATACTAAGTAACGATGACCTTGCACGGCAATTCATAGCGGCTTTTTGGGATGCAGAAGGAACCGCGAGAAGGCAAGATAAGAACTACCATCTTTATTTGTACAATACTAACGAAGCACTATTGGAAAGAATTGGGGCTTTTTTAGCAAGCAAGGGAATAAAGTTTTCAAAGTACAGCCGATTTGATAAGGGGCGTGTTTGTTTTTTCAATGGGCATGAGATAAGAACAACTAAGCCGTTGTACAGGTTAAGTATTCCTAAAGAAAGCCGACATACGTGGGTGAGTGAGATTGGCATTTATTTGAAGCATTCAAAAAAGAAGGCAACTGTTGAAGAGATTGAGGAGGGCGATTTAGATGGGTAAGATTCTAGGATGCGACTTGGGGACTTCAAACAGCGCGGCTGCAATTTTGGAAGGAGGAAAACCAAAAATAATCCCCAGTGCGGAAGGGGTAACTTTGTACGGCAAGGCCTTTCCATCCGTGGTCGCATTCACGAAGGACGGGCAGGTGCTCGTGGGAGAGCCTGCCAAGCGCCAGGCAGTAAGCAATCCAAGCGGGACCATTACAGCAGCCAAGCGTAAAATGGGCACGAGGCACACGTATGAGGTATTTGGCAAAACATACACGCCCCAGCAAATTTCAGCTTTCATTTTGCAGAAAATAAAAAAAGATGCTGAAAGCTTTTTGGGGGACAAAGTGGAAAAGGCGGTTATTACAGTTCCAGCGTACTTTGATGATGACCAGCGCCAGGCCACCAAAGATGCCGGAAAGATTGCCGGTCTTGAAGTCATCCGCATCATTAACGAACCCACGGCTGCAAGCATGGCATACGGGTTGGATAAAACCACAAAAGACCAGCGCATCCTTGTATTCGATTTAGGCGGTGGAACACTGGATGTAACCCTCATGGAGTTTGGCGGGGGAGTGTTTGAAGTGAAATCCACTTCAGGCGACACCCAGTTGGGCGGAACAGATATGGACGCCTTGATAGTAACCCATATTGTGGACGAATTCAAGAAGCTTGAAGGAGTGGATTTGCGCAAGGACCCTGTGGCCATGCAGCGCGTGCGCGAAGCCGCTGAACGGGCAAAAATAGAATTGTCCACGGTTCTTGAAACAGACATTAACCTGCCTTACATCACTGCAGATTCCAATGGCCCCAAACACCTGACCCTGAAATTGAACCGGGCCAAACTTGAGGAACTGATTGAACCTCTTATAAAGCGGTGTGAGAAGCCCGTAAACCAGGCCCTTGCAGACGCTAAAATGACCCCTGCAGACATTGGCAAGGTCATCATGGTTGGAGGCCCCACGCGCATGCCTGTTGTGCAGCGCTTTGTGGAAAAAATTGTGGGCACCAAAGTTGAACATGGAGTAGACCCCATGGAGTGCGTGGCCATGGGAGCAGCCATTCAAGCGGGAGTGTTGGCGGGAGAAGTGAAAGACATTTTGCTGTTGGACGTTACCCCACTTAGTTTGGGCATTGAAACGCTTGGAGGCGTTGACACTAAACTCATTGAACGCAACACCACCATTCCAACCCGAAAGAGCCAGGTATTCAGCACAGCCTCGGACAGCCAACCGGCAGTGGATATTCACGTATTGCAAGGCGAGCGCCCCCTGGCAAAAGACAACAAGAGCATTGGACGTTTCAGTCTTGTGGGAATTCCCCCTGCTCCGCGCGGAATACCGCAAATCGAGGTTGCGTTTGACATTGATGCCAATGGAATCCTTCACGTGGGAGCAAAGGACTTGGGAACCGGAAAAGAACAGCGCATTGCCATTACTGCAAGTCAAAAGCTTTCCGAAGAAGAAGTCAAACGCATGCAGGAAGAAGCCCAGCGCTTTGCCGAAGAAGACAAGCGCCGCAAGGAAGACATTGAAACGCTCAACGAAGCAGATTCAGTGATATATTCAACAGAGAAAATGTTGAAAGAATTAGAAGGAAAAATAGACCCTTCGCGTGCCCAGGAAATCCTGGACAACGTTGGAAGAGTAAAAGAACTTCTCAAAGCCGAACCCAAAGACGCAGCCAAAATCCGCACTGCCTTGGACGCGCTTAATAAAACCGTGCAAGCGGCTTCCACTGAATTGTATTCCAAAACTTCCAAGAACGCCCAAAACCAGGAAACTGGCGGGGCCCATGCCATGCATGAAAAAAACACGGATGATGCGGTGGACGCTGATTACAAGATGAAAGACGAAAAATGATTGTGCATTAAAAAAACGTGCACTTTTTAACGTGTGCCCTTTGAAGGTATCTTGGAATGGCTGAAAAACGCGGTTACTATGACGTGTTGGGCGTTGGAAAAAATGCTTCGCCTGAAGAAATACGGGACGCGTACAAGCGCCTGGCCAAAAAATTCCACCCGGATGTAAACAAAGAAGCCGGTGCAGAAGAAAAATTCAAGGAGGCTTTGGAAGCCTACTCTGTTTTGAACGACCCTGAAAAACGCCGGGTATACGACCAACACGGCTTTGAGGGAACCCGCTTTCAAGGATTCTCCGGGTTTCAGGAAGGATTTGACTTCTCGGATTTTGTGCATGAAAACTTCAACTTTGGGGATATTTTCTCGCAGTTTGGCGGGTTTGGCTTTGACGATGTTTTCAAAGAAGCATTCGGCATTGGAAGCCGGCCTGCAAATGGAAACCATGTGCGCGTGGACCTGTCCCTTTCATTTGAAGAAGCCGCATTCGGCACAACCAAGGAAATAGAAGTCGCACGCATTGGTACTTGCGAGTCCTGCAAAGGCAGCGGGGCAAAAAAAGGAAGCACGATTGATACCTGTGCCACGTGCAGGGGAACCGGCATTGAAACCCACACGCGCCGCACAGGGTTTGGAATATTTCAAACCCAAACCACGTGCACGGTATGTGGGGGAAGGGGAAAGGCTGCCAAGGAACGGTGCCCCGAATGCCATGGCAAAGGGCGCATGCGCACGCTACATCACATAGAGGTCACCATTCCCCCTGGCATTGACTCCAACCAGCACCTGCGCATCAAAAACCAGGGGCATGCAGGAACGCAGGGAGGCCAGGCAGGCGACTTGTATGTGGTAATAACGGTCAAACCCCACAAAGTATTCAAACGCGACGGCCCTGACGTATTCTGTGATGTGCCCATGGGCATTGCAGAAGCCGCCTTGGGAACCCCTATTGAGGTCCCGACCATTCATGGAAAGGCTGACATTTCCATTCCAAGCGGTACGCAGAACGGGACTGTTTTCAGGCTTAAAGGAAAAGGCATTAAACGCTTAAATGGCGCAGGGAATGGAGACCACTATGTCCGGATTACCATTAAAGTGCCTGAACGCTTGACCAAAAAGCAACGCGACCTCCTGGAAGCATTTGCGGTTGAAGAAGGCATGAACGTTAAACGCAAAGGGTTCTTTGATGAAGTTCTAAAAAAATTCAAATCCAAGAAACAAGGCGAAGAACCCAGTTAAAGCCCGTTATTACCGGCAACGCGCTTTCGTAAAGGATTTGTAAAGCAATGGAAAAGAATGCATTTAAAGTATGATTTTCAAAAAGTCACGCGAGGTGGTTGCAGTGGTTAAAGGAAAAAAGGCTTTAAATAGAAAAAAAGACCTGCAGAAGAAAGACTTTAAAGTGCTGGTTTACCAGGACAATGAATCCTATTACGCTGAATGTATAAACATTCCCGGTGCCATTGCACAAGGCAAAACCGAAGAAGAGGCCACGCGCAACATTCACCTCCTCATAAAATGGCATTTGAATGCCCAGGAACGCAGGAACGCCATCCCCGGGTACCCCCTGAAAAGCCTGCAGGTCAGCGTTTAAAAGGCTTTGCTGGCGTTGGATAGTGCATGCGTTTGCCCATTCAGGCCACGCGGTGGGGCAAAGAACAGGAAGAAAAAGTCCTCCAGCAGTGGACCCACGCTTGGCCCTATCGGCTTGGAAAAGCAGGGTTAAAGAAGCGGGTCTTTTCCATTGACACGCCGCCCCCCTATGTGAACGCGCCCATTCACATTGGCCAAGCCACCACGTATGTATTGATGGACATGTTTGCGCGGTTTCACCGCATGCGCGGAAAAACCGTGTTGTTCCCCCTGGGATTGGACAACAATGGCCTGCCCATTGAAGTGGCCGCGGAAAAAAAATTCAACGTGCGCATGCACGAAACGCCAAGAGAACAATTCATTCAATATTGCAAGCAACTCCTCCAAGAAGCAGGAAGTGCAACTTTGGATTCATTGCACCGCTTGGGGGTTGGATTCAACTCCTACGAAAAAGGCACCGGGCTTGGAGAAGTGTATGAAACCGATTCTCCAGAGTACCGTGCACTAACCCAAAGCATTTTCATTGACTTGTGGAAGCGCGGCCTCATCTATGAAGACGAGCGCATCAATAACTATTGCCCCGGGTGCCACACCACGATTGCGGATTCTGAAATGGATTACATTGAAAAGGAAACTGCATTCAATTATGTAAAATTCAAGGTTCAAGAAACAGGAGAAAGCATCCTCATTGCCACTACACGACCTGAGCTTATTGCCAGTTGCGGGATGATCATTTTCGCCCCTGAAGATGAAAGGTTCAAGCACTTGAAAGGAAAACACGCCCTTACGCCTGTTTACGAACGTGTAGTGCCTATTCAACCCCATTCCTTTGCCAAGTCAGACAAAGGTTCTGGGTTGGTTATGATGTGCTCGGCAGGCGATACAACCGACATTCGTTTTTACCGTGAAATGGGATTAAAACCTGTAATTTCCATTGACCAGCAGGGCCGCATGAATGCCCATGCAGGATTCCTGCAGGGCCTCAAAGTAAAAGAAGCGCGCGAAAAAATGATTGAAACCCTGCGCGAAAAGGAATTGCTGGCTGAACAAAAAAAAGTATTGCACCGCACGCCCATCTGCGAGCGTTCAAAACATGACATTGAATTCATTTCCATGCGCGAGTATTATGTAAAACAGCTTGAATTCAAAAAAGACCTGAAAGCCTTGACAAAGAAAATAAAATTCTACGATGAAAGCTCGCGCCAAATACTGCTGGACTGGATTGAAAGCGTGAGCATTGACTGGCCGGTTTCAAGGAGAAGGTATTATGCAACTGAAGTTCCTTTATGGTATTGCACGTCCTGTGGAGGTGTAATAGCACCCGAAAAAGGAAAATATTATCAGCCCTGGAAGGATGCAGCACCTGTAAAAAAATGTCCAACGTGTGAAGGGACTGCATTCAAAGGGGATGAACGCGTTTTAGACACGTGGTTTGACTCCTCCAACAGCGTTTTCTACATAAATAGGTATGAAAAAGATTCTTTGTTTTTCAAAAAGAATTTTCCATGCTCGTTGAGGCCGCAGGGAAAGGAAATTGTGCGCACGTGGCTGTACTACACCCTGCTGAAAGGCTTGTTATTGACAAAAAAGCCTGCATTCAACGGAGTGTGGGTAAACCACCACATCGTGGATGAAAAGGGAAACAAGATGAGCAAGAGCGTGGGCAACATCATCAATCCAGGGGATGTACTGCAACGCTTTGGTGCCGAGCCATTTAGATTGTGGGCCACGCTTGAAGGGAATTTGGAGAAAACCGATTTCAGGTGCAGTTTTGAACGCATGGAAGGCGCGGGCAAGACCATTACCAAACTTTGGAATGTCGCGCGGTTCATCTCCCTGCTCCCCGAGCCAAAAGGGGCAAAAAAGCTGGGCGCGTTGGACAAGCAAATTATACAAGAGGTGCATGCGTTGGCTTGGACTGCATTCAACTCTTTTGACCAGTACGATTTTCATACCCCCATGGCTGCGTGGAGGCATTTTTTGTGGGAGAATTTTGCCTCCCAATATGTTGAACTGGTAAAAGCACGCGCGCAAAACGCAGACAAAAAGTTTTCTACTGCAGAACAGCAGGGCGCATTGTACGCGCTCAACCATTGCCTTGATCTTCTGTTGCGCATTGCAGCCCCAGTGAACCCGTTCATCACCCAGGAATTGTACGCGCACTTATTTGGCAAGGATATACACGCCCAACTGTTTCCAAAAGGCTCAAAACAAAAAGACAAAAAGTCTTCATTCTCTTTTGAGGAACTTGCTGAACTCAATGGAATGGTGTGGAAGGCAAAAAAGGAAAAGGGGTTAAGCTTGCGCGATCCATTGAAAGTTCTGCATGCACTTAAAAAATTCAAGTCCATTGAAAAGGATTTGAAAGCGTGCCACAACGCGCAGGAAGTCAAATGGGGCACAGAAAACCGCGCAGAATTGTGAACCCCCCGCACTTGCCCCCGGCCTGTTCACTGGCAACGCCCCTCCGCAAAGGTTTTAAATAACAGTTATACCAATATAATCCATGAAGGCTATGATTGAAGTAACTGCCGAGGCCCGGAAATGGGGCCGGTCCATTGGACTGGTTATCCCCAAAGAACTCACCAAAAGGGAAGGCATCCGCCCTGGGGACCGGCTGAAAGTGCTGGTTCAGAAGGAAAAGAAAAACCCCTTAAAAGAAATGTACGGGTTTGACCCATCCCTGCGTCCAGCAAGGGAAATACTCAAAGACATAGACAAGGAGGGGTGGAATGAGTGAAGGGGTCTTTTTCTTTGACACTTACGCCTTTTTTGAAATCCTGCGCAAGAATCCTTCCTATGAAAAATATGTGGGCGCAAGACCCATAACCACCATTTTTAACTTGGCCGAATTAAACCACGGGTTGAAACGCGACGGCAAAAAATACGCGGATGAAATGACAAGAAAAAATGAAGCATCTCTTGTTGAAGTGGGGGTGGAAGACGTAATTCATGCCATAGACTTCAGGCTCAAATTTAAGTCTAGAAACGTATCCATACCGGATTCGATTGGATACGTTGTCGCCAAACGCCACGGCACTCTCTTTTTGACTGGAGACCAGGCATTCAAGGACCTGCCAAACGTGGAGTTTGTGAAGTAAACCAAAAAGCCCAACCTTTAAATACGCCTTTTGGCCTTTCAACAGGGTATGGGGATGCGCATACTCTTGTTCACATTGCTGGCATTCCTGATTGCAGGCTGCCTTCAATTGCCTCCTTCCATGAATTCAAAGATTGCGGAATTGAATGCACTGCACGACCAGTTTCTGCGCCCAGGCCAGCTGGTTCCTGATACTGCGAACAACACGGAAATATGGCAGGCGCGCCTGGAAGACTTCACGCTCAAAACGCAGGCACAGCCCTTTGAAGGAAAAGAGGCACTGCTCGCGTGGGTAGATATTTGGTTGAACGCCAATGCCATGCAGCGCACGCTCTTCAAAGCCTATGAAGGGTTTGGCACGCTTACACGGCTGCACACGGACTGCTCCAAGGCCAGCGCGCCTGGAAAAATTATAACCCGGTTAAGGCAGGCCCGCGACCAGGCAGATGCGCTTGTTGCTAAGACCAAATATTTTGAAAGCGCTCATGCGGGGCTTGCCTTGAAATTAGGTTCTTTACATGCGTGGAAGGACTTTGCGGGGTCGGTAAAGGAAACAGCAAATGCCCTTGAAGGGCAAATCCAGGTAAACTGCCGAACATTTTAAAGACGCGCACGCATAAGAAAAATTGCATGAAAGGAATTCTAATCAAGCGGGGCGCGGAAGCCGAATTGCGGAAAACTACGTGGCTTGGAAAAATCGCGCTCAAAAAGATGCGCGTACCCAAGGCCTACCGTGCAAGGGAATTGGACAACGAAATCAGGGCCCAGCGCACCCGGCAGGAAGCACGCGCGCTGCACGCAGTAAAAGCATGGGGAATCCGCACCCCATTTGTATTTGAAGCGCGCCCCAAGGAATCCCTGCTGGTCATGGAATGGATTGAAGGCAAAACCCTGAAAGAGACCCTGCAGGACCCTAAAACGCCGCGTGCACAAAAAATAAAATGGTGCAGGGAATTGGGCCACATCATGGGCTTGCTGCATGCGCATGAATGCGTGCACGGAGACCTGACTACTTCCAATGTGCTGGTGCGTAAAAACAAAAGGGGCATGGAGCTCGTACTCATTGATTTTGGACTGGCATTTTACTCGCACAAACTGGAGGACCTGGCAGTGGATGTCATTGGGTTAAAGAAAACCTACAACGCAACGCACTTTGACTTTCCAGCAGGATGGAATGCAGTGGTAAAAGGGTATACGCGTACTTTCAAGAATGCAAGAAAAGTGCTTGCGCACATGAATGAAGTTGAAGGCAGGGTGAGGTACGCGTGAAATAGGCAGTGTTCTTATGCTTTTCCCTGCATGAAACAGTATGTTCAGCCTTATAATTTTCTATATTTTTTTAATCGCTGTAACGCTGTTGCTTTCAATTGGAATGACTGTTCTTTTGCTTAAAAGGTTTTCAGCTCCAAAGAGCACTGCAATTTTTTCTTTGTTTCCACTCGCACTTTTTGGGCTGGGTTTTGTCTTGCGGTTGACCGCTGAACCCGCGTTGATTGACATTGGATTCTTCTTCACCGAGTTCAGCTACCTGTTCATTTACGTTCTTTTCACTCTCAGCCTTGTACTGGGCCAGGTAAAGTATTGGGGGATTTCTTCAAAACCGCATAAAACCAGGTAATAAATAATGCATTAAACAGGGGCTCCGCCAAAATGCATGCGCTGCTGGCTTCCTTTACAACAGGGCCATTCAAGTAGTAAATGCTTATTACAAGTACTTGGCAAAATCTTCTTCTTTTATTCTCGCCAATTCTAACGCGCTTTTCAACGTAGACATTTTTAGCTCTTTGTGAACAGGAATCACGGTTCCAATGGTTCCTTCTGGGGTTACTTTCTTCAATACCACGTGGCTTCCCCTTTGACGTGCAATTGAAAAACCAAATTTGTTACACAATACCTTGATGCATTCCTTTCCTGAAATGCGCTTAAGCTTGGGCATGTCCGGCCACCTCAAATGTCGTAAAAACAGGCCGTGAAACATGCGGTAGGGGAAATTCTTCCAAATAGAGCTCGGTTGCCTCTTTTAAATTTGCAACTGCTTCTTCAATTGTACTCCCTTGACTGGCGGTTCCCACTTCAGGGCACTTTGCCACATACAGGTCCTCTTCTTTATGAACAACTGCGGTGAACGTGTACATACAGAAAGTGGGGCCCGTATAGTATTTTAACCTTAAGTCGATTATTAGGGGTCAAAGCGCGGCGCATATAACCCCTATGGGTAAGCGCTTTTTTGTACTTTGTGCCCGCCACCTATTTCCCTAATGGGAATGGCACAAGCATAGAAACACGCACCAATCGCTGATTTTTAGGGATGTTTGCCGCCCCCGGATATGCCCAAAACCAACCTTTTTAAATTCTTCTTAGGAGGCTTGGTATAGTGGCTTGTTTTGAAGCCTTTTGCTTTTCCGGGTCGTTAGAACGGAAAGGTGCCAGTCAAAATTGAATTTGGTTTTGAAAGGAGTTAGAAGAATGTCGCGCATGCACTCTGGGGCCAAGGGCCGGCATGGAAGCACCAGGCCTTCGTCCAAAGTCGTTCCGGAATGGGTAGAATACACCGCTCAAAATGCAGTGGAATTGGTGGTAAACCTGTACAATCAGGGGTTGACGCCTTCTGCCATTGGCACCACGCTGCGCGACCAGTATGGCATTCCCTCCGTTAAAACGCTCACTAAAAAGCGCATTGAACAAATATTGGAGGAAAACAAGCTCAAATCCGATGTTCCGCGGGATTTGCTGAATTTGATTCGCCGCTCAGTAACCCTGCAAAAGCACTTGGAAGCCAACCGAAAAGATTTTTCAGCCAAGCGCGGGTACCAGTTAACCGTTGCAAAGATTCGCAGGCTTGCGGATTATTACAAACACAGAGGCAAGCTGGGCGTGGACTGGAATTACACGCCTGAGATGGCCGCGTTATTGGTAAAGTAGAATGTTGAAGGTTTTGCCATGGAAATCGAATGGACCCTTGGAATTAAAAAAAAGAAATGGAGTGGAAAAAGCAGAGACGTGGAAGCTGTATTAAAAAAGTTGAACAATAAACTGGATGCGTTGCATGAACAGAGGGAATTTTAATGCCGGCCATTGCAGAAGAACACGAGAAAAAAGATGAAAAGAAAAAACAGGTGGTGCGGCGCAAGCCTACTTCGGACAAGCGGAAGGCCAAGAAATGGTTTGAAATCATTGCACCCGGGGCATTCAACAATGTGACTCTTGCATGGTCTCCAGCCGTTGATGAGGAACAGATGATAAACCGCATGATTCACGTGAATGGAATGGAATTTGGTTCGCGAAAGAGTCCGGCTGAATTAATGTTCCGCGTGAATGGAGTGCAAGGACTTAAAGCAGGCACGCGCTTGCAGGGGTTTGAAATTTCTCCAGGGTATTTGAAGAGAATGGTGAAGCGGCATTCAACAAAAGTGGAGCACACTCAGCGTGCGCATACGCAAGACAATCACACTGTAAAAGTCAAAACCCTTGTAGTTGCGGCCATCAAACTCGACCGCGCCAAAGAAACCGGGATTCGAAAAATTGTTGAAAATGCTGTGCGCATGGCTGCAACTGGCGCAACCGCTGAAGCATTCATTAATGACCTTGCATTTGGAACGTTTTCCCAGCGCGTGCTGGGGGCATTGAAAAGCATTGGCAATGTGCGCCGCGTGGAATTTGTTGCGGCCAAGATTGAATCGTGAAAAGGGCTGTTTTTGACATGGTTTTTCCTTTAAGCGAATGGGGGGCAGTGGCCCTCATCATAGTTATTTTATCCCTGCTTTCCCGGTTCAAGCATTTATTGGATACAAAAGGGATTGTTTCCGCATGGATAGTTGGCCTCCTGGTTTATTTTTTGGGCGGGTTTTCCAGTTTTATTGTGCTCGTGTGGGTTTACGTGGTTATGGAGTTGAGCACGCGGTACGCGCGCAAGATTTCTGGCAAGCCCCATGAAACGCGCACGCTGGGAAACATTCTTGGAAATACAGGGCCTGCAGTTATTGCCCTTGCATGGAGTCCAAGCCCTTTGAGTGTTGGTTTTTTTGGTGGTTTGACTGCCGCCATGGCAGATACGCTTTCCACTGAAATTGGAGGGCTTTCAAAGAAAAAACCGGTGCTTATTACCACGCTGAAAGAAGTGGAACATGGAACAGATGGGGGGATTACCCTTCAAGGGCTGCTGGCAAGCCTGGGAGGAGGCCTGCTGATTGGATTTGTGTATTACACATTGAACGGCCGTGCAGAATTTATTGCAGTATTTGGCATTATTGGGCTTTTTGGAAGCCTGGTGGACAGCGTGTTGGGCGCAGTATTTGAACGCAAAGGCCTTTTGAATAACACCCAAGTCAATTTTTTGGCGAGCAGTGCCGGGGCCTTAATTGCGTGGTTTTTAACGTGGTATCGCGGGCTATGACCTTATTTTTGGAGCAGCGTTTTGCGCGTAAAACCCCTGCCGAAACCCTTTTCCAAGTGAGGCTCCCATGGATAAAAACAAGTCTGACAACGCGAATTTCTCTGTTTCTAATGTTTTGGTTTCTGGTTTTCCTTGAATGCCTGCAAGGTCTGCGGCTTTTTGAATGGCGTCTTCCTTGGAACCCAGGGCATCAATCAACCCTGCTTTGAGCGCCTGTCTGCCTGACAGGATGCGCCCATCTGCTACCTGATTGAAGTCTTGCACGTTCAACTTGCTTCCCCTGAAAGAGATTACATCGGATTTGAAGGTTTCAAACGTTTCATCGAGAATCGTTTGAAGAATGGCGCGCTCTTCTTCTGAGAGTTCTTTGAACGGAGACCCCATGGCCTTCAAATTGCCTGCATGCAGCACTTCCATTTTAACGCCGATTTTTTCCAGCAGGGCTTGAACGTTGGGCGCCATGGACAGCACTCCAATGCTCCCTGTAATGGAATCCGCATCGGCTGCGATCCATGTGGAGGCGGCAGCTGCATAATAGGCCCCGGATGCCCCTGTTTCCCCAATCCAGGACACGATTGGTTTTTTCATGGAGCGAATTTTGTAGGCCAATTGCTTGCTGGCCACCACGCTTCCCCCGGGGCTGTCAATGTCCAATACGATTGCTGCCACCGTGAAATCATTTTCGGCTTCTTGCAGGAGTTCAATGCCTTCTTCCAAAGAAAAGCCTGCTTCCCCTGCAAAGCCCTGGCCAATTTCTCCTTTTAATGGGATAACGGCTACCACTCCATTTGTGGGAAGCCCTGAACCGCTGGAAAGGGACAACAGCACTGCAACAATGAATGCTCCCGCGATGACCAGGGCTACAAGCAAGGCAAACATGCGCAAAGGAGAAGTTTTGGCCTCTGCCGGTTTTGGAATTGGCGCCATAATATTATAACCTTTTGTGGGATGGATATTTAAAACGCGGTGAAGGTCTTTCTTGGATGATGGATTTTTTTCAATTGTTTTGGATTCAAATTATTTTGGTTCTTATCCCCATGTACGTGGCCAATTCTTCGGCCATGATTTTTGGCGGGGGAAAAACGCAGCTTGATTTTGGCATTAAGTGGCGGGATGGCCAGCCGCTTTTTGGAAAAGGAAAAACCTGGCGGGGCGTTTTAAGCGGCATTGCATGCGGAACGCTTGCAGGTGCAATTGTAGGGTTTGCTTTTCCGGGGTATGCTGCTTTAGTTTCGCCATCGTATGGATTGCTTTCCCTTTTATTGTCCATGGGGGCCATTACAGGGGATGCGGTGGCAGGCTTTTTCAAGCGGCGCAATAAGTTGCCTCCAGGAGAACCCGTGCTGTTCTTGGACCAATTGGACTTTGTGATCGGAGGCATGGTGTTTGGTATTCCTTTGTTTGTGGCAAATTTTCCATCGTTTTACCAGTTGATTGCGCTTGCACTCATCACATTGCTTGTGCACCGCTCGGCCAACTTTTTGGCGTTCAAGTTGCATTTAAAACGGGTTCCGTGGTGAACGCGCATGGGCACACGCAAAGAAAAAATGCATAAAGGCATTGCATTCATGCTGCGGTTTTTTGCATTATACGCTGTCCTTCAGGCCTTGCTGGTGGTAGCGCCTTTAAGCGTATTGCAGAACGCATTGGCAGGCTTTGTTGGAAGCGTTTTAAGTATTCCACATGCAGGGCCTTACCTTTTTTTGAATGGAGCCGTGTTTGAAATCACAAATTCCTGTACAGGCCTTGTGAGCGGCATTATCCTGGCAAGCGTGGTGTTTGCATTCAGAAAACCGGACTTGAAAACCAAGGCCAGGCTTTTCCTGGCAGGGTTTTTTGTATTATTTCCACTCAACGTGGTGCGCGTGCTTGGAATTGTGTGGGTGGCAAGAGAAACAAATCCCTTGTGGGCGGAAGGACTGCACATTGCAACGTGGTTCCTGGTAAGCGTTTTGGTGCTTGGATTGTGGTACTATTTGAGCACGCGGTTTGCAGGCGTGAAGAGGTTGGATGAATTGCTTTGATGCAGTGCCTGGCGAAGCCTTTACCCAAAAATGATGCGTTCTATCTCAGCCTTTTTTTCTACATTCAATGAAACATGCAAACCATAACCAGTTGGTTTTTCAACCAGAATCCCTTCACGTATTAGCTGCTCCAGTTTTTTCTTGACTGCACCACGCGGGTCTTTTGGAAACCCGTGGGAAAGATTGTCAAAGGCTGTGTGCTTTCCGCCCCACCACGCGTGCCTGACCATCTTATACAATATCCGCCTGCGCACCTCATAATCAGAAAGTTTCATAAATTGAACTTTAAAGGTAATGTAATTTAAACTTTCCTGTGAACAAATAATGTCATGTTTTATTTAAAATATAACATTGCCCGTTCAACGTTTGTAAAGAATTAGGGAATGGTTGCATATGGCTTCGGACCGCTCGTTGTTTGTAGAATTTCTTGGAGACTACCCGATCATACGCGTTTTGGACTTTTTAATCGAGAACGACGTGTTTGACTACAGCAAAAAAGATGTGTGCAGGCACGCCCACGTTTCCTGGAATACCCTGCAAGGATTTTGGAAGAGGCTTGAAAAAACAGGCATTGTGGGTTTCACTCGAAAAGTGGGCAAGGCAAGGCTTTACAAAATAAATCCGCACAACCCTGCCGTTCAAAAACTCATGGAACTGGACAAAGCCCTTATTAAAAAATCGCTGGAAGCCCTGCCGGGGAGTGATACACGCCCAGCAGTAAAAGCCGTTGCAGGAAACGCTAAACGCCGCTGAACGGCCAGGTTGCCGGCAGGGCTGTTAGTTTTCGGGTTCTTTTGCAAGAATCCGGCGTATGAATTCCGCGAATGCAGGCCGCGTAATAAAGATGCCAAGCACAACGCCTGCAATGGTGGTAATGGCAAACCCTGTGAGTTTTCCCAGTCCAAGTCCCACAATGATGATGGGCAGGAGCGTGGCAATGATGGTGGCGGCTGCGGCTGTGACAATGAAGAACGCGCGTTTAACGCGCGCGGCCAGGGTAGTGGTTGCTTCCATGCTTTCCTCTTTTCCGCGTATGAGTTCATCCGTTATTACAATGATGTCATTGACCCCTGTTCCGACTGCAGCAATGATTCCTGCCATGGACGCCAGGTCAAGCTTCCAGGAAATAAGCGATGCAAAGCCCAAAACCATGATTCCTTCTGACAGGCTGTTCACGAGAATGGGCAATGCAATTTTTGAGTTTCGGTAGCGGATGAAAAGCACAAGGGCGACCATGATTACTGCAATGACTCCCATGAAAGCCACGTTGAATAGGAAGTCCTGTCCGAGAACAGGGGAAACTGTTTGCGTGCTAATGGATTCAATGGGAATGGGAAGCGAACCTGATTCAAGCAAAATGGTTAAATCTTTGAGGCGCTGTTGTGCCGTTTTGGTGTCCGGCGCCCCGCCCTGAATGACAAGGGTTGAAAATGTTTTTGCGTCCTGCACGTTTTCAACAAAGGGTTCTAAGTTGGTTACGCTGGGGGTAAGGGAGATGATTTCTTTTACGCCTAATGCCTGCCACGCCCAGGGAAGTGCTCCTTGCGGGAGTTCTTTGACTTTGAGGTTGTATGCGGATAATTGGGTTTTAATGCCTTCATCCACCCCCGGGGAAACAAGGGCGGTTTTGATTGTGGAAGGCAATGCGTTGAGGGTTGCAAGGTTTTTTTCTGAAAGCGTGGAGCCTGCCACAACCATGTAAGCCACGCTGGCGTTGTCCAATAATTCCTGGACCTTTGTTCCGCTGGGGATGCTTTCCTGGGCATTGCCTTTCTGCAATTCCAGGCCATCCTGGTCTAATTGCTGCTGGGAAATTACGAGCAGGACATGAATGGGCCGGTCGATGAAAAAGTAGGTTCTTTTGCAGTCATACTCGGCTTGGCCGCTCGGAGAAAAGGAGGTGCGCGTGCACTGGTGAAAGGTTTTTTCTGCAAAACTTTTTGCTGCGGCATCGCTCAATGCAAAGGGCAAGCGCCACTCGCTTCCATTGGAAGTTGTTTGCACTCCATATCCTTGAGTAGCGTCTTTTAAGACTTGAAGAATGTCTTCTCCTTGAAAGATGAGCTGGCCTTCGAACAACGCCTCAAACTTCCCCTGTTTTAAGAGTAGCTCCTGGAGCAATGCAATTTGCTGGGGGTTGGTTTCTGCTATTTGGGCGGTTACAAACTGGTTGCCCACTGCGTTCACCGTGGTGTCTTTCAACCCTGTGAAGTCCAGGCGTTTTTGAATGATGGGCAGCACTTGTTCGCGCATTTGTTCTGGCGTTGCAGGGTCTGCAAGCTGGATTTGGAATAAGGTGCCTCCTGAAAAGTCCACTCCAAACTGCAGTCCCTTGAATGCAATCAGTCCAAAGGCAGCAAGTAAAACAGCAAGAAATACAAGTATTTTCCAGTTCTCCTTGAGCTTGCTTTCCGCCATTATGCGTTCACCCCCTGCTTGCGTTCAATGTACATAAGCAATACCGGGGCATTGAGGAACCACGTGGCAATTAAATCGCCGAGCATTCCAAAGAACATGACAAAGCCAATTTCAAACACTACCAGGATTTGAGTGTAATAGGAAATGACCATTAAAACAAGCACGGCTGCCATTGCAGTGAATGTCATGGTGAGCCCTGTGCCTAATGCCTCGTCCGCGCGTTCATACAATGTTTTGTCCTTGCGTTTGAGAAGCCTGGTAGTAAGAAGAATGTCCGTGTCAACCGAGTATCCAATCAATGCAAGGAGCGCTGCAATAGAAGAAAGGCTTAACGGAATGTTAAACACTGCCATTGCAGCCATGGCGGCCAGCAGGTCAAATGCCGCGGCTTCAATGACTGCAAGGGATGGAATGACTTCGCGAAAAAAGACAAAAATGACCAGGGTTAAAAGAACGATTGAACTGACGGCCACTGCGAGGGCCTGCGTCCAAAAGTTTTGCCCGAAGGAAGAGGAAATGTCTTCGCGCGTGATTTCAACGGCGCTTCCAAGGTTAAAGTGCTGCACCAGCGCATCCTGGATTTTGCTGCTGAAGGATGCAGCCGCCTGGGAGAGAGAGGTTTGGGCCAGGTCAACGAGTTCTTGTGCTGGGGTATTTTCGGGTACGGGAATGTTTAATGCATTCAACACGTTGGTTGCCGCACTGCTGGCAACAGAAGGGTTTTTGGACGCGTTTTCCAATGCAATGTTGAGTTGGGCGCGCGCGTTGACAAGGGTTTTGTCTTCGGTGAATTCAATGCGCACAGAGTTTTCCCCCAAGGGAGAGGAAATGCTTGCCACTTTGAGTTCGGTTAGATTAAATTGTTCATTGAGAAAGGATTCCACTTCCTGCGCGTTGAGTGTATTGCTTTTCACCAGGATGCGCGTGCCCCCGGTGAAATCCAGGCCCAGTGAAATGCCCGGGTAGACAAGGATGACTGCAAGGAAGGCAATGAACAGGAGGATGGGCAGAATCATGAGGCGGCTGTAATGCGCGTTATACAATTTCATTTGGTCCACCTGAAAAAAGGCTGTTTGGGTTAAAATGCGTTAAAGCGGTAAATGGTACGCATTAAAGAATCCAAAGGGTTTAAAATGGGTAACGGGCATGCGTCCTGGAATGGGCATGCATGCAAAAGGATTTAAGGGGGTCTTTCATGGGAGCGGGTGTAAAAATCAGCGTTCCGTTTCTGGGCTCCTCCAAGGAATTGCTGGAAGCCGCATTGTCCCGGGGCAGAAAGGCTGCTGGTGGCGTTGGAAAAGTAAGGGATCCTTTAAAACGCGTGAAAACCGTTGAAATGGCGCGGGTGAATGCGTTTCATGATTATTTAAAGGCCCGGTTGAAAAGCGTTTCTGCAGGGGTTCCAACCCTTGAGGAATTGCATGCTTTTTACAGGGAATTATTGGAGCAAACCATTGAAGTTAAGGCATTCAAGCAGGCCTTGGGCCACGTGGAAAAGTCAACCAAATTGTTGGAGTCCTTTAAGCGCGCGTGCAAGAAAGGAATTTATTCTGTGAAAACGGAAAAGGATGCTGAAAGGATTAAGAAAAGCGTGCGCATGTACCTGGGAAGAACGGCATCGGTTTTGCGTTCATTGGATTCCAGCATTGAACGCCTGGAAAGCACGCGCAAAAAACTGGCAGAGCTTCCTGTCATTGATTTGGACGCTCCCACTATCATACTTGCAGGGTATCCCAACACCGGCAAGACAACTCTTCTCAAACGTCTCACAGGCTCGCGTGCAGCCATTGCAAGTTATCCTTTTACCACCACCTCCATTCAAGTGAGTTCCTTTGAATGGAAGCACGCGCCTGTACAAGTCATTGACACCCCTGGTTTGTTGGACCGCGAAATGGAAAAACGCAACGCCATTGAACGAAAGGCAGTAGCCGCGCTCACGCATTTAAACGGGTTAATCGTTTTTATTGTAGACCCAACGCCCTATTCAGGGTATGAATTGGAAAAGCAAATGCGATTGTTGAGCCAGGTCGCGCGTACATTCAGCTCGCAGGTAATCGTATTAATCAACAAAGCAGATCTGGCACGAGAGGGAGACGTGAAACGCGCACAGGCCGCATTAAAAGGCAGGAAGGTTTTTGTGGAAGGGGCTAACAGTCCTTCAACGTTGAAAGAATGGGTGGGAAACTGGGCGGCCCAGGAATACCGGAAAAGCCTTGCACCCACAAGTCCCTTTAAATGAGTTTCTGTGGAGGAACTTGATTAAGCGGGTTGAATTACCCGCGGAGGCCTTTAAAGTGGCAGAACTTTTTTTACAGGCGAAACCCATGACAAAAAAAGCAGTGGAAGCAGTGGACGTGGAAAAGGATGTTTACGCCGTTGTCTCACTCATGGACGCGCTCCTTGATGACCGCAGTGTTCCAAGGAATATCCGGGCAGCCGTGGAAGAGGCAAAGAACATGCTTGCATCCAATCCTGATGGGGTGGCAGTGAGCCGGTCCATGTATGTGTTGGATGACATCAGCAATGACATCAACATGCCTTCCCATTCAAGAACAGACTTGTGGAACATCATAAGCCACCTAGAAGCCTTAAAGGAAAAAATAGGCTGACAGGCGGTGTGCAATGCAAGAAGCATCCCAGGAAACGTTCAATGAAATGGGATTGAAGGAAATACTCGCGTACGCGGCCGAGAAAAACGTTTTGCTGGAACCCCAGGCCGCACACCTTCTCATTGGAGCCCCTTACCACGAAATTATAGACGAATTGTTGTCTGAGAACGTTTTCATTTTGGATGCAAAAAAAATCGGGGAAAAGATTGTTTCAAGAAAAACCAAGATGTCTTTTGTCAAGGAAATTGAGGTATTGGACCGCATTCATAGGACTTTGAGCAAAGAGTACTCAGCCAATTTCAAGGTGCTTAAACACCTGTGCGTGGAAGAAGAAGCGTCTTCCAGGGGTACGGCAAAAGACTTTCTGGCATTGTTCCAGGACCGGTACACGTTTTTGTCAGACTTGCTGTCCAAACGCGGAATAAATGCCCAGCCCATTTCAAAATTGGACCGCATCACAATGAAACGGGATGTGGAGTTAATTGGAATGGTTGCAGAGAAATGGATTTCCAAGAATGGTCATTTGTGCATGAAACTCGAAGACCTGGAAGCCCATTGCATTGCACTTGTACTCAAATCCAATGCCTCCTTGCTGGAAAAAGCCGAGCATGTTTCATTGGACGATGTAATAGGAATTAAGGGAAAGAAAGGCGCCGGGGATTTGATTATCATTGAAGACATTGTCTTCCCGGACCTTCCCTTGCGGAAAACCAAAACCATTGATGAAGACCTGAGTATCGGCGTTATCTCTGACATTCACATTGGAAGCAGGTTGTTTTTGCAAAATGAGTTCGAGGAATTCCTGGAATGGATTCACTCTGGAAGGAATGGCAGTGAGAAAATAAAGTACCTGTTTGTGGCAGGAGACACCATTGATGGCATTGGCGTGTACCCCCAGCAAATCGACGAACTGGTCATCAAGGACATTTACGACCAGTACAAGGTGCTCTCTGAGTACATTCAAAAGATTCCTGAACACATTGAAGTGTTTATTGCCCCCGGACAGCATGATGCCGTTCGCTGGGCCGACCCCCAGCCTCCGCTCTCAAAGGAATTTGTGCCTGAATTGTACAAACTCTCCAACGTGCATTTTGTAAGCTCGCCATCGTGGGTGGAAGTGGAAGGGCTTGTAACCCTCATGTACCATGGCGGATCCTTGCATGACTTGATTGGAAGCGTGAGTTTTTTGAATCCCAACAAGCCAGCCGAGGCCATTAAGGAGGCATTGGTAAAGCGCACGCTCATGCTTTCCTATGGCGTGAAACGCCCTTATGCGCCCATGAAAAAGGACCTGATGCTCGTACGTGAAGTTCCGGACATTTACCTTGGAGGGGACTTTCACCATGTAGATTACACGAATTACCGGGGGACAACCATCATTAATTCCGGGTGCTGGCAGCACCAAACCGAGTACGGCATGCAAGGCGGGTACATTGCCACTCCTGGAATCGTGCCTGAACTGAATTTGAAAACTTCAAAAATAACGGAGAAAGTATTCTATCAGGGGTGAAATGGAAATGGCCGGGCTTGCGTTGAACGTGCTGGGAGATGAGCGTACAAAAAAATACTATGGTGCCCTGGCCGCGCGCGTGCATGAACAATTTGACTGGGCCAAAAAGGCCCGCGAAACAGGCTTGGATGTAAGCCTTGAAGTGGAAAGCCTTCCAGTGGCAGACCTTGCAGACCGCACGGAAAAAATTGCAGGTCCTCTTGGAATCGCGAAACGCTTTCGGGAAGCACTTGTGGAATGCAATGGCAAGCGCATGGACACCATTTTTAAAGTGTTCAAGGAAATTGTTGCAGAAAACACGTTCAACATTCCGGACACGCAAAAGCGCGTAGAACAAGGCATTCGAACGGCACTGGTTATTCTTACTGAAGGCGTGGTAGTGGCTCCATTGGACGGCCTGCCTCAGGCACTCATTTCACGCAACCCGGATGGAAGCAGGTACGTGGATGTATACTTTGCAGGGCCCATTCGCGCCGCAGGAGGCAGTGCCACGGTGCTCCCGCTTATACTGGGAGATTACGCGCAAAAGCTTTTGGGACTTGAAAGGTACAAGCCCACGGAAGATGAAGTGGAACGGTATGTGGAGGAAGTCAGCATTTACCAAACAGACGTGGTTTCACGCCAAATAAAGTTGACTGAAGAGGAAATCCGTATTATTGTACGCGGGTGTCCCGTGTGTATTAACGGGGTTCCAACTGAAGATGTGGAAGTACAGAACCACCGGGACTTGGAACGCATTCCAACAAATAAAATTCGTGGAGGCATGGGATTGGTGATAACTGAAGGCGTTGGGCTAAAGGCATTGAAGATATTGGATTGGAGCAAGAAGCTGGGATTGGATTGGAGTTTTTTGGAGCAAATCATAAAAGTGGAAAAAAAAGCCGACAAGGTTACAGAGTTAAAGCCCGTGAACAAATACCTGGAAGGCATTGCCGCAGGAAGGCCCTTGCTTGCATACCCCCAGGAATATGGGGGTTTTCGTTTGCGGTATGGGCGTTGCCGCAACACAGGAATTGCCGCAAAAGGAATCAATCCGGCCACCATGGCTCTTTTGGACGAATTTCTTGCAGTGGGAACGCACATTAAAGTGGAACGCCCTGGAAAAGCCGCGCAAGTGTTTCCATGCACGACCATTGAAGGCCCCACCGTGCTCTTGAACGATGGAAGCGTACGCCAAGTGAACATATATGAGGAAGCCCAGGCGCTGCGCCCCCAAGTTAAGCGCATTCTTTTCCTTGGAGACCTGCTTGTAACAGTAGGAGACTACCGCAAAAGCTCGCACCCCTTAACGCCCAGTCCATTTGTACCTGAATGGTGGAAGCTGTTGGTTGAAAAAACACTGAAAGAAGGGAAAAGGACTGCGCTCTCAGAGGAACGCATTCGCATGCTCCTGAAAGACCCTGAACATGTTCCATTCAGCGAGGCCTGCACGCTAAGCAAAGAACTTGAAATTCCCTTGCACCCTGCTTACACCTATTATTATACTGCACTTTCGCGCGAGCAGTTCCTGGAAGTCATTCAAGCCCTAAACCAGGGAATTTCACGCCCTGCACAAAATGGAATGGAATGGGTTGTGCCATTTCATGAGCGTATAAAAGAACATTTGGAAAACATGGGAGTGCCCCACAAAATACAGGAAGAATCCATTGTCTTCTCTTCCCCTCACGCAGATGCCCTTGCATTCACGTTTGTGCGCGAGGATGCATTAAAGCGTGTAGAGGGAAAGGAAAAAGTATTGGAATGCGCTACCGCGCTTGCGGGCGTGCCCATTCTGGACCGGGCAGGAACGTTTGTTGGAGCGCGCATGGGCCGGCCTGAGGCTGCACGCGAGCGCACCATGAAGGGCAACCCGCACATATTGTTTCCAATCGGATTACATGGGGGTTCAACAAGAAGCATGAACAAGGCCATGAACACCCAGTCAGGCCAAACGTTTGGAAACATAAAAGTGGAGGCAAGTATTTTCAAGTGCAGGGAATGCAAGCAGATCCTGCCCTATTATTATTGCCGCGCGTGCGGTCAGCGCACGCAGAAAATGTATGCGTGCAAAACGTGTGCGGGCATCCTTGAAACCCCTGAATGCAGAAAGTGCGGCACTACTGCGCTTCCTTCTGAAAACCGGGCCATCAACCTGCATGAACTGATGGAGAAAACACTCAAACGCATGAATGAACGCATGCCTGACCCTGTGAAAGGCGTAAAGGGCATGATATCCGATGACAAGGTCCCGGAACCCTTGGAAAAGGGCATTTTGCGCGCCAAACACCAGGTTCATGTATTCCGCGATGGAACCTGCCGATTTGAATTGTTGAATGCGCCCCTCACCCACTTCACGCCCAACGAATTGGGCTTGAGTGTTGAACGCGCGCACGCCCTGGGATACGTGAAAGACATTCAAGGAAAGCCCCTCACGCAGGGAGACCAGTTAGTGGAATTATTCCCGCAGGACATTGTCATAAACGAAAAAGGGGGAGATTGGCTGTTAAGCATGAGCAGGTTTGTGGATGACCTGCTGGAAAAGTTTTACGCTCTTCCACGGTATTACAATGCAAAAATAAAAGACGATTTAATCGGCGAACTTGTAGTAGGATTGGCCCCGCACACCAGTGCAGGCATTGTTGCACGCGTGATTGGGTATTCAAATGCGCGCGTGGGCTGGGGACACCCGTTCTTTATAACATGCAAGCGCAGGAACTGTTTAACGGGAGATACACCCGTTGTAATCCAAAACGGGCACAAAACAAAAGCCGTGGCCATCCGCGATTTGGACGATGGAACGTTAAACGAGGAAATCCCCCTGGAAAACGTTTTCACGCACACCATTGATGAACAGGGAAGGCTGTCCACGCGCAAGGTAAAAGGCCTGCTGAAACAAAAGTCCCCGCAGGAACTGTTAAAATTCAAAACCAAATTCGGCCGCGAAATAACCACTACCCCTAACCACAAACTGCTTACGTTTGACGGAAAAAAAGTGGTTGAAAAAGAGTCATCCAAATTTTCTCCGGGAGAAAACCTGCTTTCACTCCACTCCATTACATCCAACAGCCAAGTACAGGAATTCAATGTGCTGGAATTTTACCTGAAAAAAGAATCGCGGGTGAAAAAATTACTGCGCGTTCACGGGGCAAAAAAAGAATTAAGGCACTGGATTAAAGGCCACGGGGGCTTTGCAGAAACTGCGCGGAGAATGGGGGTACAAAACTGGAAGAAAATGCACACCGCGGTTGACTTTGACTCCGTTCCATTGGACTTGTTTGAATTGCTGGCCAGGGACATGAAAAAGGGAAGCAGGGACTTCCCGCATGTGCGCATAGGGTACAACAAGCAGAAGAGCACGATTCCAAGCATCATCCCGTTTAACAGAGAACTCGGTGAAATCGTCGGATATTATCTGGCTGACGGGTATTCAAGGACCACGCGCGGAAAACGTGAAAAATTCGTGTACCAGGTCAACTGGGTTTCGGACGAGCGCGCGGTTACAAAAAAACTGCGCGATTCTGCCCTGAAACTGTTTGGAAGAACGGTCACCATTGAAAAGAGAAAACTGGACTATGTAACGCTGAGCGGGCGCGTGTACTATGAGTTTTTCACTGAAATGCTTGGAACAGGCGCAAGGGCAACCGACAAGCGCGTACCGTACTTACTGTTAAATTCCCAAAAAGAATGCCTGGAAGGGCTTTTGGCCGGGTACATTGTGGGCGACGGGCACATCAATGAAAATTCAATAAAAATGACTTCGGTCAACAAGTCTCTGATAAACGACTTTGGACTGGCATGCAACCTGCTTGGATTCTTTCCCCATTTCATCAACGAAAAAGAAAGGGAAATCAAAACTGGTTACGTGAAAGAATTTTACGCTAAAAAGGGAAAAACCATTTCCATTCACTCCTATGGAATAAGGCTGTACTCGGAGGACCTGAAAGGAATCGGAAGGCATTTATTTGGAAAAAAGGCCCAAGTATTTGATAAAATAATGGAAACGCATCCGTTCAGGAAGAAAAGAATAAAATGCATTGGAAGCTTTGCATTGGACCCCATTGTTGAAATAAGAAAAGTGGAAAGCAAAGAGGAATGGGTATACGATTTGATGGTGGAAGGGGAAAAGAATTACATTGCCGGATTCGGAAACCTGGCCGTGTACGACTGCGACGGGGACCAGGACGCCATCATGCTCCTCTTGGACCTCTTGCTGAATTTCAGTCATTCCTATCTTGCAAGCTCGCGCGGAGGAAGAATGGACGCGGCGCTTGTTTTCACGGTTGCCCTGGACCCGCGCGAAATCGATGATGAAGTGCATGAAATGGAAACATGCAACCAATATCCCTTGGAACTTTACGAGAAAAGCCTTGAGTTAAGCCCTCCATTCTTGGATGTTGTCCCCACCGTGGGCCAACGGCTTGGAACAGAAGCACAATATGCAGGAGTCGCTTTCACCCATGAAACTGAACGGTTTGACATAGGCCCCAAACAGTCCATGTACATTCAACTGGGTTCCATGGAAGAAAAACTGCGCACGCAGGCCAAATTGCAGGGCAAAATCAGGGCCGTGCATGAAAAAGACGCTTTGGAAAGAGTGCTCCTGTCCCATTTGCTTCCAGACATTATTGGGAATACGCGCGCGTATTCAAGGCAAACGTTCCGTTGTACAAAGTGCAACGCCAAGTACCGCAGAATCCCCTTAATTGGAAAATGCGAAAAATGCAGCGGGAATGTTATTTTGACCATCGCAGAAGGGTCTATTAAGAAATACCTTCAAATAGCCAAAAACGTTGTGAATGAATATGGATTGTCCAATTACCTCAAACAACGCCTGGAATTAGCGGGAAGGGAAATTGACACGCTCTTTGTCAACGAAGCCGAAAAGCAGAAAAGCCTGTTCGAGTTTGCGTAGGGCACGTGGACTCCGCATTATACGGGAAACACAAACCCGATGATGAACAGCACAAACGCAATGATCACTAACAGAATAATTAGCGTTTGATTGTCCTTCCAGAAAGGCACGCGGTTTTCAGACGTTCGATGAGTTTTGTGATGTGCAGCGCCTTTGATGGCCTCTGCAGCTGTTTTTCCCACGCCTGCAGTGTACTCCGCCCAGGCACGGGGGTCTTGCAGGTCATTCAGGGTTTCTCCTACAAGTTCTCCAACGCCTTGGGTGCGCTCTGGGATTTCAATTTCCTCGCCCCAAAACTTTTCCGTGACCGCGTCCACATCCAATTCCAACGGTTCTTCCAAGCCCTTAACGTCAACGCGCGCCTGCCAGTGCGGAAAATAAGCAAATTGCAGCGATGAAACATGCACGTTTTCCTTGGAAACATTCAATGCGTGCGCGGCCTTTATTAGCGCCACTTGAAGGGCGTCTGCTTGAATGAGAACAGGTTTAACCATTTGCACATGCCATTCGGATGGAAAGCGTTCCACGTTTTTGGTTTCACGGTCTTTGAACAACCCGGCCACTTCCGGAGACAATTCCTGGGTTCCTGCGTGCAAGGCCATAACCCCTGAAAGCGTTTTGGTCACTCTCTTTTTTTTCTCCACTTCTCCTTCTTCATACGCCGTGTAATGAAAAAACCAATAGGGTTCCAAAATCAGGCGCAGGTCGCGTACATCAAATTCATTCCATCCTTCCTCGCGCACGCGGTCTTCAATGAGTTTTATTGCACGCGGAAGCGTGCACGCCACAGGAAGGACAAGAACATTTCCCACTGGCATTTGGGCTTTGGACTCTTGTTTGACCATGAAAAACAGGAAGTACGAGGACGTTTAAAATACTTTCATGGGTTTTTAATATCAAGAAGGCCTATGAAAATAAGAAACTACCAAGACAATGATTTTGTTTCTTTGATCGACTTGCTTAGATCATGTAATCTTTATAACCCCCAATACGATAAACGCGAAATGATCCAACGAAAATCCGGGGCAGATTCAGACTCCATAATCTTGGCAGTACAAGGCACTCAAATCGTGGGGTGCATTTTCTTTATTTATGATCCTTGGAGTTCATTCATTTACCATTTAGGAGTGGTACCTGAGCATCAAAATAAAGGTATTGCCACTGCGCTTCTAAAGGAAGCCGAGGCACGCCTTTACAAGCGCGGAACCAACCCCGTCACATTATTTGTAATAAAGGAAAACAAGCACGGGTTTAACTTTTTCAAAAAACGAGGGTATGGAGGGGAATTCCTTACCTGGTGCTTTGAAAAACAAGAAAAAAAACAAGACAAATAGGAGAAAAAAAAGGACGGTTTTTACTCCATCCTTCTCTTCACGATTTTCACGCGCGCAGGCGTAATTAAAACGCGGTCCTGGGAAATGCGCGCAATGTCCCCATTAATCGCGGTCACCGTGCCCTTGATGGAGCTTATGAGTTCGCGTAATTTGATGGCATTCCGCTTGCTCATATCCGAAATGTTCAACAACACCAGGTTGCCTTCACGCAGTTCTTTGTCCACCATTTTAACATCGTCTACATCGTTCAATGCAACCGGTTTAACATACGCATCCGCGTCTTCGTACAAGACTTCCTCTTGCACGTCCAAATTATTCAACACCTCTTCCATGTCCACTGATTCCTGTTGCGTAGTGAATACTTTATCTAAGAACCCCATCCAATCATCACCCCAAACTGAAATTTTTTTCCTGCGAGCCCAAAAAACGTGTTTTTGGTATAATGGTATTCGCACAAAGGTGCTTTTAAACCGTATTGTTGGAAGCCTGAAAAAAAGCAGGCGCACGCTTTCAAGCCCCCAAATGGGAATGCTTTAACCGTTTTATGTTCCACAAGAGAACAGTAGGGGAAGTAAGCAAAAAAAGGCATGCTTCCATGTTATATTGTGTTGGATGGGCTGTGGTTGTAGTGGCAGAAGGGGGCATTCATGAAATTTTTGAACGCGAACTCAACAAACAGACTCTTTTTGTTGACCGTAATACCATGACCCCGCATTACACGCCTGCAAAACTTCCTTTTCGTGAAAAGCAAATTGAAGAAATAGGCAGGCTGGTAGCTCTAACGCTTTCCGGAAAGCGCCCGGACAACCTGTTTGTGTATGGAAAGCCTGGAACTGGAAAAACATCCACTGCCCGGCATGTCCTGGAAGAGCTTATGGCGTTTGCCGCCAAACGCGGAGCGCGTGTGCGCGGCATTTACGTGAATTGCCGGACGCACAACTCCAAGTATAAAGTGCTCATTAAGTGCTTGAAGGAGTTGTACCCCCAGGAAAGCTTTCTTGGGTTTTCAGGGGCATTCTTGTATGAAAAATTATTGGATTTCCTGCGGGAAAACAAACACCAAGTCATTCTTGCATTGGACGAATTGGATAAGGTCAAGGACTTGGATGAACTGGTGTACGCACTTACACGGTGCAACGATGAATTAACGGATGGCAGCGTGAGCATTCTTGGCATTTCCAACAATTTGATGTTCAAAGACCGCTTGGATCCCAGGACAAAAAGCAGTCTGTGCAAGCAGGAAATGGTTTTCCCCCCTTACAATGCAGAGGAATTAAAGGCCATTTTGGAGCAACGCGTGCAACAGGCCTTCAAACCCAACGTAGTGCAGGCAAATGCCATTAACTTGGCAAGCGCAATTGCTGCTCAGGAATCCGGGGATGCGAGAACTGCAGTGATGCTCATGCTTCGCGCTGGAGAGATTGCTGAAAAAGAAGGCCTGGACACGGTGCGCGAAGAAGAAGTGCGCAAGGCGCGTACAAGCGTGGAAGAAGAAATCATTTTGAGCATGGTTTCAACGCTGCCCGAGCAGGAGCAAATCGTGTTGTATGCCATTGCATGCCTTGCTTTGGACAAAAAAGGGACGCGCAAACTCAGCGGAGAAATCGAGGAAGGTATCTTGTACTCGGGGGAAGTCTATGAAGCGTACCAGCAGATCGCCAGGCAATTCAAGGAAGACGTTGTATCTGCAAGGTGGTACAGGGAATATGTAAACGAATTGGAAATGTACGGGCTCATTTTAACAACGAATTCCGGAAAAGGCATGAAAGGCCAGACGCGATTCATTAAATTGACTTACAGTGCGCCCAAAATCAAGGAAGCATTGGAACGCGAACTACTGAAGTAACCTGCGAATGGCAAGGCTTTTAGCCTGTCAACGTTTCACGTGAACTACGGGGGGCTGAAGCCCCCCGCGTCCGCGGTTTAATACTGTAACAGGGTTGTTTGCTGGTTTTCAGGTTTTACTGTCTGTTCTTTCCAGTGATGGGATTGCGATTCCCTCACATATCGC
>JACQJG010000001.1 GCA_016198125.1 Candidatus Iainarchaeum sp.
CAACACACGAGAATGATCTAACCCAGCAAACTGCGGAGAAGTAAAGACAGCCTTAACAACCTGCTCACGAGAAACACCATACACTTTTTCGATTGCATCCATGCGCGATTTAAATTCATTTTTATCCCAACTTTTCACATGAAGAATAAAGTCAGCGTTATCCAAAAGCAATCCCGCTTGAGACCGCAAAAAACCAAGATCAACAAGATCAGAAACGGAAAGCATGAATCTTTATAGGCATCTCCTAATATAATAATGATTTAGCATTTGGACGCGCTTGAACTCTCCCCCCAGTGAAATTCTTCAAAGCAGAGTACTAATCCACTTCAACAATTTTTGGCAGTGGATAGGAAAGCGTCCAGGACATGCTTGTACAATACGCTCCAACATTCTCCACAACTACCCAATCCTTTGGGTTTATGTGTGCGGTAATAGTAGTCAACTCATCAAATCCCATGAGCGTGGGGCCTGCGAGTTTTACAAGCGCTTTTTTTCCCTTGGACTCGTTTAATACGCGGTACTGAAAACGGTTCAATGTTGAACGCTGGAGCACATTGATGCCTGCGTCCAACACTGCGAAGCGAATGCCGTTCAACTCCTTTACATGGCGTACTTTGCACAGCAATGCCATGGAATGGGATACCATGCAACGCCCGGGTTCAAACACCGCTGTTTTATCCTTCAACAAAAAGCCCACACGATCCTGAATCAGGTCAACGTATTCCTTCAACGTGTGCCTGGATTCCTGCAAGGCCGTTGCGTCCGGGAAACCCCCTCCAAAATCAATGAACTTCCAATCCCCATCCTGTTCCAGCACACGCACCACGTCATTCAAAAACGCGCCATATTTTTCCAGGGATTCCTGAGTACCCGGGTGCACGTGCAATAATACAGGATTCAAGCCCTTTTCATGGCACTGGGCTCTTGCCAAAGCCAGTTGATCCAAAGAAAAGCCAAACTTTTTCCCGCCAACATTCAAACGCAAGCCCACGTCTAATGATTTGGGGGGGTGCGTGCCAAACACGCGTGCAACCAACTCCAAATCAGAAAAAGAATCCAATACAATGAATGCATTCTGGTGCAGGGCCTCGCGCACCTCTTTGTCTGTTTTGCACGGGCCGTTGAATACTTTAAAGGCCTTAAAGCCCTTGACCAAATCCAATTCCCGTGCAGATGCAACTTCAAAACCAAACCCTTGGCGTGAAATTTCCTTCAGCACGCTTGGATGCGGATTGGTTTTAACCGAGAAACAGGTTTTTGCCCCAGGAAAAACGCTTTTGACTGCGCGTCCAAAGGATTCCATGCTTTCCTGCAAGCGCTTGCGGCTTAACACAAAAAAAGGGGTTTCATGCGATTCCGCGGCTTTTAATAAGGTATTGCGCCACCCGGTTGAATGCAAGCCATTCATGAGAAGTGTTGCAGGCAAAACGGTTATAATTTATAACCCTTTTAGCCCTCAAAAGGCAGTATCAGAATTAGAACACGAAGGCCTGTGCCCATGCCGGAAACTACGCTTAGTGACATTGAAAAAAGCCTTTTACGGCACGTGTACACGCAACGCACAGAACAACTTTTGGAAACTGCAGCCCATGAAAGCAAAATGAATGTGGACAGCGTGCGCAGGGCCAGCGCGTGGCTGGAAGAAAAAGACCTTATCAGCGTGCGCGAGGAACGCAAAACAAAATGGCATTTAACACTCCTGGGCAAAAGCGAACTCGAAAAAGGGGGCCTCATTGAATTGCGCCTTTTGCGCGCCCTTCAACCATTGAAAGGCGCAGGCACCCTGGCAGACGTATCCAAGGCATTGGCGGCAGATGCAAGCGAATCCAATGCCGCCCTTGGAATCGCGAAACGCAACGCATGGATTACATTGTCAAAAAAAGAAAACCAGGTGCTCCTGCAGGAAACCGGTTTGGGGGAAAACGCATTGAAAGGCGTTTACGCACCCCAACAGGCATTGGAACGCGTGGCACGCCAGGAAGACCTTTCTTCCAGCGAAGAAGGAACTGCAAACGATTTGTCAAAACGCGGGCTCATTGAAAAAATTGAAACCACGCAGCGCTTTCTCTCCATTACCACCACTGGATTCAAGGCCGCTGAACAATTAACAAACTCGAACCAGAAAGAAATCAACGTACTGGACGCGCAAACGCTTAAAACACGCGCATGGAAAAATACGCCCTTCAAAAAATACAATCTTGCAGACCCGGTTCCAACCCTTTTTGCAGGAAAAAGACAGCCCTACATTCAATTCCTGGAACACATTCACCAGTACCTGCTCGTAAAAGGATTCAAAGAAATGAAAGACCCGCTTGTAACCACGGAATTCTACAACTTTGACGTGTTATTTCAACCCCAAAACCACCCTGCACGACAGTGGACAGACACATACCAACTAAAAGAACCCGCTACAGGAAAATTGCCCGGCAGAAAAATCGTGCAAGCCATTAAAAATGCCCACGAAACCGGGGGAAAAGCCCCCAGCAAAGGATGGGGGTACAAATGGAATGAAGGCATTGCCCAACGCCTAATGCCCGTGGCGCATGGAACTGCGCACTCTGCAAGAACGCTCACAGAAGGCATTGAAATTCCGGGCAAATACTTTACCATTGCACGCGTGTACAGGCCTGATGTGCTGGACGCCACGCACCTCATTGAATTCAATCAGCTGGACGGATTCATTGCGGGAAAAGACCTTTCGTTCCGCGACCTGCTTGGAACGTTAAAAGAATTCGCGGTTGAAATCGCCCATGCGGAGAAAATAAAATTTCTCCCGGACTATTACCCGTTCACAGAACCTTCGGTGCAGTTGAACGCATTACACCCTGAACTTGGTTGGATTGAACTTGGAGGCGCCGGCATGTTCAGACCGGAAATCATGGAAAACCTTGGCATCAACGCCCAGGCAATCGCATGGGGCCTGGGAATAGACCGGCTGGCCATGTTCAAACTTGGCATCAACGATATAAGATACTTGTTCGCAGAAGACCTGAACTGGCTGCGCGCACAACCTTTGGGAGTGTAAAAAATGCCCACCATTGAACTGGACTTAAAAGACCTGGAAAAACTGGCAAGAAAAAAAATCCCGCACACGCGCCCGGCACTCGACGATTTGGTCATGCTTGTAAAAGGAGAAGTGGACGCACTCCAAGGCTCCGCGCTCCGCCTGGATTTAAAAGACACAAACAGGCCAGACCTGTTGAGCGCAGAAGGCATTGCACGGGAATTGCGCGCGCGCCTCGGCACAGAAAAAGGCATTCCCGCGTACAAAACCATCAAAGGAAAAAACGAAATCACCATTGAAAAAACAGTTGAAAAGGCGCGGCCCTTTATTGCATGCGGAATTGCACGCAACATCAAAATCACTGAACCTGTACTCACGCAATTCATTCAACTGCAGGAAAAAATAGGCACAACCTTTGGAAGGCGCAGAAAAGAAACCGGCATTGGATTGTACGACTGGGATAAAATGACCCCCCCACTCAAATACCTTGGGGTAAAGCCTGCAGCTGTAAAATTCGCCCCGCTCTCCTTTGAAACACCGATGACATTGAAAGAAATCCTTGAAAAACACCCCAAAGGCATGGAATTTGCACACCTGGTGCAAGACAAAGAATACTACCCCCTGCTCGTGGATGCAGCAGGAGAGGTGTGCTCCTTCCCCCCCATCATCAATTCCAATCACACCGGAAAAGTAACCTCCGACACGAAAAACATTTTCGTGGAAGTGACCGGGCACCAGTGGAAAACCGTGAACACTGCACTTAACGTAATGCTCATGGCGCTCGCAGACCGCGGGGCAGGCATTGAAACCCTGACCGTTCACTTTCCAAGAACCCCTGCATACCCAAAAAAAAGCATGGTGACCCCCACATTTGAAACCGAAACAATTGAATTAGACTTGGACTTTGTACGCACGTGGAGCGGCCTACATTGGACACCCAAGCACGTGCTCGCATTGCTCGAAAAAAGCCGCATGAAAGGAACCCTGCATGGAAACAAGGTGCACGTTACCTATCCCGCGTACCGCCAGGACGTTTTGCATGCCGTGGATGTAATTGAAGACCTGCTCATCTCAAGCGGCTTCAACGAAATTCCATTACACTACCCTGCATTGAGCGTTGCCGGAAAAGAAAATGCACACCATCAAATAGAACGCATGGTGCGCGATGCATGCACGGGCATGGGCATGCAGGAAATCATGACCTTCACTCTTACCTCAAGGGAAAAACAAGAAACGCACATGAACATGGAACCGCAGCACTTGGTTGAAATTGCAAACCCCAAGAGCATGAACCACCACGTGCTGCGCGCGCGCCTAATCCCTGAAATGCTTGCATTTCTTGCACAAAACAAGAACGCGGCATACCCCCAGCGCGTGTTTGAAATAGGCCGAACCATAGAATTGAATGCAGCGTATGAAAACGGCGTGCGCGAGCACAAGAAAGTATGCCTTGCACTCACCAAAGACGCGTGCAATTACACGGAAATAAAAACCCACTTTGAAACCCTTGCAAAACTCCTGCAATGGAATGTGCACTACCACGCACACGATACTCCTTACTTTATTCCAGGACGAAGCGTTGAATTGAGGGCAGGGAACTGCGAAGGAGTCATGGGAGAAATCCACCCCCGGATACTTGAAAAATTTGGACTGGAAAAGCCCGTTGTCCTTGTGGAAATGGAGGTTGGAGAGTAATGCCGCCCATACGGGGAAAAAGACCCGGTTTGGCGGGTTTTCTTTCCGGCATGTTTAATACATATACCCGCCGCGCCCTTCAAAACCGCGCACGCCCGCGCCCTGTTCATCCCGGGACAAGAACAGGAGAGGAATTCCGCGAACGAACACGCAGAACAGTGGAAAGAGAAGGAAAAAGATTTGTTGGGCGTGCCCTCCCTGCACGCGCTGGGAGCAGAGGACCTGCGCCATTCGAAGCGCGCATTGAAATCAACGAAGAAGGCGTATTGCATGAAGAACGCATTCCACGCGAACGCATCAACGAAATACGCTTTGCACTGGCCCAACACGGGTTTGAAAAAGTACTTCCAGGCATTGAAGAACACCACCCCCTGCTTGCAGGCGTGCTGTCAAACCCTGAAGTATTGGAAAGCTTTATGCGCAGCATCCGCAATGAACAAATCCGATATAAATTGCGTGAAGAACTTGCACGCCAGAAAACCCCGTATGGAAAAGCCAATGTGTTGCTCACCTTCATTGAACGGTTCGCACACTGAATAAATTCATGTAAAACAAATCACGAAAAAAACCCTTTCAATGAAACCTGCTTTTCAGGATGGGAAATGAGCGGTTGAACATCCACGGGCACTTCAGCAGGCTCTTTTATTGAAACAGGGCCTTTGGCCTCGTTCACAAGGGACTGCACTTTCTTTGTTTCAGGCTTTGAATCCAACAAAAATGCGACCTCGTCTTCATTCAAGTCAAAATACTTGACCAATGCCACGGCAGTTGAACGGTTTTGCATAAGCATCTTAAGAAACGCCAAATCTGAAGAAAGGACCGTGCGCACCGAAGCATGGGTTTTGCCCCCCACTTTTTTTGCCAAATCCTTTCTTAATTTGCGCACGCCCATGGAACCCGAAAGCTGGCGCAAGAGGGAAGGAAACTGGTACGCCACAAACCCGTGCACTTCTTCCCTGGTTTTAACATTCACGCTGCCCGCAAGCTCTGCGCTGTACCGCATGAAACCATACTGCTGCCTGCGCATGATGCGGCCGTCAAATACATCCGCTTTAGATAACTGGTCCCACGCCAACGCATGATCGTCCACGTTCTGGTAATGCCGCGGAAGGTTTTCCTCCAGCCATTTTTTCAGCAAGTCATGTTCCACTTCCGAACGAAAACGCAGGGCACGCGCCTCACCCAGAGAACGCGCCCGCAAAAGCCCCCGAATGACTGAAAAAATGTTTTCACTGCGCTCACGGCCTCCCGCCAAACTCACATCTTCCAGCACAATCTTTCCATACAACAGGGAAACCATTTGCGCGTCCAACAACGCTGCACGCAAATCCCCTCCGCAATTTTTTGCAAGCCGGGTTACAGATTCCACATCATAATCTACTTTCATGGAATCGCACACTTCGCGCAACACTCTGGCAATGGAAAGATAGTTTACTTTTGAAAAACCCACCAATTCACACGCACTCCTCAAAGGCGCCAAGCGCTTGTCCGCGTAAATGTCATTGGCAGTCAACAACAGGGGATTGCGCGCTTCCTTTATAACCCCCAAAAGGGCTTGAATGCCGCCCTTGTCTTCCCGGCCTTGAATGCCGTCCACTTCATCCAAGACCACCAAACGCAAGCCGCCTACAAGACCGGCGTTAAACGCCGCGCCGCCCACCAAACGCTCAACCACATCCTTGGTGCGAAAATCCGAGGCATTCAACTCAAAAACAGTCCACTTCATGTGCCGGGCAAAAAGATGGGCCAATGTTGTTTTCCCAGTGCCCGTGGGGCCGTGCAATAACAAGGGCTTACGCATTTTTCCATTCTGCCAGTCCAACGCCCACTGTTTGACGGTTTTAACGGCCTCGGCATTGCCGCAAAACGCGTCCAATGATGCAGGAGCAAAACGCTCCACCCACAACAACGATTCGGACATGCAAAAAATAGAGGTTGAAAAGAATTAAAAAGTGACCATTAAAATATTTCCGCGTGCTCGTTTGAAGTTCCTTTTAATTTTTGCAGGCGCTCGCGCAGTAATTGGGCGTTGGACTTCATGTGCGCGCCCATTTCCGCGTGGCCAAAACGCACGCCTTTATTCTCATGCGCTGCGGCTGCAGCGCTGGGCAAGGGACCATCCTTGGAAGGACGCTCCATTAAGGCCTGCGCCTGTTCCGCTGGAACATCCTTTTCACCCGTCAAAGGAAGGCCTGCCGTGCGGCCATTCAAGCGCTTGCGCAACGCATTAATCTCATCAATGGGCCCTTCTTCCAGGGGGCCTGCATACCTGCACCTGGAACACTGCTCTTTTCCAAGAGAAGAACGAAAATCCATGCCCGCACAGTTCGGGCAATACTTCATCTTCAAAACGTAATCATCCCGTGCAAACAATGACACGCACCGCATATTTAAGGATTACCGGCAACCAACCCTCAAAACCTCTTTTAAATTATTGAAGAAGAATTTCAAGGTGAAGAAACGCGTAATATTTTCTGCCCATGCCATTCAACGCATGACTCAAAGGTCGATTCGCATCCCCCAAGTCATTGAAGCAATAGACGCCCCCGACCAAATACGTCATACCCATCAAGAGCGAAAAATTGCAGTAAAATGGGTATCAAACAGAAAAGTACACGTAGTTTATAAAGAAGAATCCGTGACAATTATAGTAATAACAGTGTATTAGGTGAATCGCATGAAAATCGTTTACGACAAAGAAGCTGACGCGGCCTACATTTACCTTAAGACCAAAATACAACGAGGAGAGGTAAAAAAAACCAAGCCCCTCAATGAGAACATCCTCTTAGATCTTGACGCAAAGAACAAAATCATAGGCATTGAAATACTCTCTGCAAGCAAAATCGTGCCTAAACAAACCGTGGCCGAACTTCAAACCCGGTAGTTTTGGGATTCTTATTTTGTTCCCATCCACGCAAACACGTATTGGGCAATGCGCGTGTCCATCCACGCCAGGGCTTCCAACAGCGAAGCACTCTCTGTTTTGGGCGGAGCAGAAATGACTGTTATGTTCACAAGGCCCTTGGACGCGGCCAGCACTTCCGTGCTTTCATCCAACGCCACCCCTGAAACTGCATAACTCCCAACACGCAGTGCAGGCATTTCAAGCGCAGGAAGAGAAGGATTCGAAGAACCTGTGAAGGCCAGTCGAATGGAACGGTCGGTTGAAAGCGCTAACAGGGTTTCTACTTGCCCAACGGTAAACGAATGGGGTTGCACTTCTCCATTCTTTTCCACGCGCACCTCAAATGATTTTACCTTGTCAAATCCCTGGAATGCAGGAATGCGTGCACACAAAGGTATGGACAACCCTTCTTCAACCACCAGTGGATTACTTACAGGCTGAGGCGATGGACCTGTTTCAGAACAGGATCCCAACACGATTTCAGGCAAACTTTCTTTATCAATGCCTCCCCCTTCCTCTGTTTCAGGCCCGCCTGACTCAGGCTTTTCCGAATCAGAAGAAACTGAAGAAGGCTCTGCTGGACTGCGTGCAAGCGTAATGCTGGGATTGAACTTTTTTTTGGAAACCGCGTCCAAACCATAATTCAACACTTTAATGTACCCGGCATGGGGGCCTGTTTGCGCGTCCTGTACAAAGCCCCCAAAAAAAGCGGGTTGGCCGTACAACCGTTCGTACTCTGCATTCAATGCCTTTCCCACTTTGCTGTTGGCAAACGCAATGGCACTGACCTGACTGCGGTTTTGGTACAAGGCCTCGACATCTGCAGGAGTCACGCCTGCTTCCGGGCTGGCTTCCGCCCAATCAATCAACGCTTGCTTGGTGCGCGGACCCATGACCCCATCAACAAACAAATGTTCATCTTCTGCTGGAAGTGTACCATACGCCCATGGGTTTCCAATTCCCGGCACTTGGCGTTTTTCCAGCACGCTGGCCAGCTTCCATTGCTCGAATGCACTCAAAGGCTTTCCAACGCCCTGATTGTATGAAGAAGCGTCCACTACAAAGCGCTCCAGCGACCCTTTGGACAAGGGCACGTGGCCAGCGGCAGCAATATAGGCATCTACATAGGAATCATTGGACTGCACCAGCAATTCCGCGGCCTTTCTCCCTCCGGCCTCTGTTCGAATCAAATCATCCGTTGCATCCAAGGAAAGCTTTTCACTTGCAGACACGTCTTGCAAGTAACCATCTTCTCCTGCAGCCGCGTTCAACAATGCACGTTTTTCCTCTGTTGTCAAGCGGTTCAACAGCGTGTTTGCAGTTTCCCGGTTAATCTCATATGGCCCCGTAGTGCGCACCTGGCCGCGCAAAAAAGGAGTATTCCATGCCAGACTTTCCTTGAAATTCTGAAAGCCAGTACCGGAACCTGTTTCCTTGAACTTAATGCCGTCCATCAAGGCATCTGAATATGCGTTCAACGCTTCCGGAGAAACTTCGGGGGGCGAGGGCTGAACAGCCTGCACGGGTTTTGGAGGTTCTTTGTATTCTTCAACCAGGCGTACATCATACGACGCGCGCGTTCCAGTGAGTGCACCAAACGTAGGTTGAAAACCTGCCCCGGTTTCAGTTTTGGATACAAACCCTGCACTTTCCGGACGCACGTCCACGTGGACATGTCCATCCGCATAGGCAATAAGGCCTCCAAACCCAACAGTTTCTGCGGCGCGAAAAACCGTTTCAATGGGAAGCACGCTTCCATCCTTTCGCACCGCTCTCACGTCCACTGCACGCCCAAAAATGTGCTGGCTGTTCTCCTCGCCTTTAATCAAGGCATTGTATGCTTCATTACGGTACCCGCTGTTGATTAACAGGAAAATTTCCTGGGACGGACCAATAACCTGGGATTGCTCGCGCTGGTTCAATTCCAAGCGCAACAACTCCAATGCATCCACGAGTTTGGGGTCAATGATGATTTTCGTGTTGCGCAACGCGTTTTGCTGGGCTGATGCCAAACCCTGAAGGGAATGCTGGCGTCCAAACTCCTGCACGTTAAAATGAGGGGAAGGCCTTTCATTGGACATCAGAGCAGGGCCTTTATAGTCAATGGAATAATGCCAGACTCCTTGAACGTCTTTGATAGGCGGCGGGAGTTGGGCATGCGCACTTGAAAGGAAAAAAACCAACAACAGGAATACGCACAGCGCCTTGTTCATTCCCCCTGCCCCCCGGCCAGCACAGCCACGTCAAACAACACACTGGTTTGCGCCGCGGCCCCATTAAGAGTTGCACGTGCCGCCAACTCATATTTTCCAGGCAGAACGCTGGACAAAAGAACAAACGGCACGCGCACGTTCCATTCATTCTCTCCAGGAAAAACCGTTTCGCTAAAATCAACGCGTTGAACTGCTTCATCTCCATGACGCAATTCCAAAACGCCCTGCAATTCTTTTTCATCTTCAAAAGAAGAGCCTGCGTAATGCAAAACCCCAACGAACTCCACCGGGGAACCTGAAAGAATAACGCCTGGCTGAACGGAAAACACGCGTTCACCAGACCATGCAAGCTCAGGGAGTTCAACAAACGCCGCCCCGCTTGGGGATTCCTCTACCGGAATAACATTGAACGCCAAAACCAGGATTAGAATGAATAACACTGCAAAGGGAATGCCGACCAGCAGTGCAACAGACTTTCTCCATGACCAAACCATGAAGGAACGGAATGTAAAATCCCTTATAATAATACATGCCCTGCTTGGCGTGCGTGCAGGACACTCACGCAAGCTCTTTCATGACAACATTTCTTGGAAGTGCAAGTGCAATCACCCTTGTCCTTCCGCGGCCTTCCAGTTCCTTCCATGTAAGCGTGACCAGCTTCAAGGATTCCAGTTTGGCCAGCACTTCCCGGGTTCTTCGCTCGCCCAATCCCTTGGCAGTTTGAAGGAGTTCATACAATTGACCCGAAGAAATGGACTCGCCCTTCCAATCCAGAATGCATTGCAGTACAACGCGTTCACTGTCGCTCAAACGCTCCATGGATTTTTTCAACGGAGACTCCATGGCAGCAAAGGCCTGGCGCGCATGGGGCACTTGAATGCTGGAAGCATTGGCGCGCTCTGCAATTCTGCCTGCTTTCAACAGCGCTTCAATGGCAATCCTGCAGTCCCCGCCTTTCCTGGCCGCATGGCCTGCAATCAGAGGAATGACCTCCTCTCCTACCCCGTGTCCAACAAACGCTTTTTCGCTGCGCTCGCGCAAAATGTCTTTCAACTGCATAGGAGTATACGCGTCAAATGCAACGCTCAAACGGGAAAACGAACTGCGCACGCGGTCCTCAAAGCGCAAGGGAAGATGGGCATCATTGGATATCAACACCACTCCAACAAACTTTTTAGTTTGTTCAGAGGTGCGCAGCAAATCATACAACAACGCGTTGCCCTCGCGAAAAAACAACTGGTCAAATTCATCCAATACCACCACGGGAACAAAAGACGCGCGCTTCAAACCCTCCAAGAACTGTGCATAGGCTTCTGCAACCCCCACTCCGCGGCGCGGAACAGGAACGCCCAAAAAAGCGGCCAACTCGGTTAAAACCGATTGACGGGAGTTGAATTCAAAGCAATTCAAGTACTTGGATTTCACGCGGTCTGAAAAGCCCTCCAAGTCGCGCAACACCAGCCGCATTGAAACCGTTTTACCAGTCCCCGTAGGACCGAACACAAAGACATTTTCAGGCCTGCCTCCCTGCGTTAAAGGCTTGAAGGCAAACGCAAATTCTTCCAATTGGCGTTCGCGGTGCAACAATTGTTCCGGAACAAACTCCGGGTAAAGCACGCGTTCATCTTTGAATAAGGTGTGCTCCTTTTTACCGCGCGAAAAAAGATTCGTCATGCATACTCTCATAAAACACGTGCATAAATACGTTGTTGAAAAAAAATAAAAAGCACGCCCCTGACTTCACCGGCAACGCACGCCCTCCAAGGCTTTAAAACCAAGGACTTGGAAAAACGTACAGGTGATGTTGAATGAAGGTAACCAAATTCAAATTCCATTCCATGGCCGTAGAAGACCTTGAACGGGAAATGCACATGCTCTTTGAAAAAATGACTGAAGGAAAAGGCTCCAATGGCACGCGCAACCTGTTATTGGAAGTGATTGGCGTATTGGAAGCCAAGCGCCTCAGACCCGAACCCATTCGCCTGGGAATTGGAAGCGTGGCGTGAACCTGTTGAAATCAGGGGGTAAAAGCATGCTAAGAATCAAAAGAAAAGTATGGCGTACGGGACACGTAACCATCCCCCACGAGATACGCAAGGCCATTGGGCTCAAGCCAGGGGACCGGATTGAAATGACAACTGCCAAGAATAGGAATGACGGGATTACCATTAAAAAGGTCAAAGGAAAAACCTAGTAAAGTCTTCGCGCGCAGGACTGCCATTGCCCTATGCGACGCTCAACTTACAGCTGACAAAAAAACGACAGAGCCAGCCAAGGAAAACCTTTAAATAGGGCTTTGTGCTTTGCACTTGACATGAACGTTCGCCGCTCCATTTTTTTTGGAATCGGTTTGTTGCTGGTTCTTGTGCTTGCACCGCTTTCCGTGGCCCAATTTGGAGGCGGATTCGACCAAGGGCCAGGCGATTTTGGCGGAGACCCATTTGGGGGTGGAGGCGGAGGATTCGGACAAGGACTGCCCCAAGGATTTGGAGGCGGCGGGCCTGGGGGATTTGGCGGTTTTGGAAGCGGTTTTGATGCAGGCAATCCATTCCAGTCCCAGGGATTCAGTCAAGCGGTTACAGGATTCAACGACCAGCGTCAAATCATTTTACCCGGAAGAGTGGGAGAAAATTACGAGGGCGCTGTCGAACAATTCATTGGCTATGCCGTGGTAACCAACTCGGACGTTGACCAGGACCAATTGGAAGAACTGTGCATTGGGGGGCAGGACGCGCAAGTAGTGGAACAGGTCATGAACGCGGTTCGAAGAGAGGGAACGCAAACCCTGCAGGAAGATTACTGCAGTGCATGGGATTACCGCTTGGAGGACATTGAAGACGCAAAAGCCATGTTGAGCGAGTCCTTTGAAGGAGGAGGCCCTTTTGGCGGACCAGAAGGACTGGACATTTCATGCGACAATCCGGGTGCGGCACAAGAGCAAATGACGGCAAAATGCAGTGAACGCTTCCAATCGGAATTCGAGGAACGCAGCCAGGGACAGGAAGGCGTTTGCAGTCAAATGCTGGAATTCGAGCGGGGCCGCTTTGAAAATATATGCCAAGATACTTACCAGCGCCAAGAAAGCCAACAATCCTGGCAACCCCCCGACCAGCAGTACAACCAACAATATAACCAACAATATGAAAACCAGTCTCCACCCCCTGAAAACCAACCTTCATTTCCTTTTAACGAGCCCCCACCCCAAGAAGACCATCCACCCGAACAACCCCCTCAAGATCAACCCCCCTCAGAACCACCGCCAAGCGAACCCCCGCCGCCCAGCGAACCACCACCCAGTGAACCTCCCCCAGGCACGGGTGCTGTAATACTACCCCAATTTGATAATCCACCCCCAGGACCTTCTGGAGGAATATATGGAGGAACCCCTGGTGGAGGATTTGGCGATCCTTTTGGAGGGGGAAGCTATCCAAGCGGACCCCAGCAATACCCTAATCCCAACCAGTTCCCTGGACCTGGAGGGCCTGGAAGCGGGTTTGGACCAGGACCTGGGTTTGGTGGACCTGGCGGGTTTGAAGGAGGACCCTTTGGCGGACCAGGCGGACAGCCATTTGGAGGAGGGGGACCTGGACCCAGTGGCCAAGGAGGGTTTGGACAAGGACCTAATGGACCTGGAGGAGGCCCTGGAGGCAAAGGATTTGGAGGGCCTGCTTTTTGCGGTTCGGATGGTTCCTTTAACGAGTCTGCATTTGTAAGCCAATGCCAGGAAGAAAGCTCCAAGCACCGCGAAGAATTTGATTCCAGCAAAGTACAAAAATTCTGCGGCCGCATTGCGGAAAAAATGTCCCGCCAGGTGGAACGCATGTGTGAACGCATGGAAAAGCAAAAGGGAAACATTGAAAAGCAAATTGACCGCGCAGAAGCTTACATGAAAAAGGCGCGCGACAAGTGCTATAACAGTTTAGGGGAAGACCAGATACAAGCAGTCGTGGAAAAAAGGGTAGGAATTGAGTGCGCCCAGGTGCGCACGGAAAAAACGGCAAGAGCGCTAAGGGAAAAATTCAACGACCGCATCCGAACCGTTGAAACACTGCAGGACCTTGGAGACCTTGTAGATTCCCAGTACGTTCCACTGGAAGCAAAAACTGAACTCTTGGACAGCATTGAAGCCACTGCCCATGCAACAGAATCCATTGCCAACCGCAGACAGGACCTTGAACAGAAAAAAACAGACTTCTTATACAACCTTACAGCTGCCATTGGACTGCAATCAGGCCACAAAGTGGAATCCGCGCAGGAACTCCAACAGGCATCCGAAAACCTCATAGAAGCCGCTGAAAAACTGCGCGGCCTGCAGGAAAGCATACAGGACGAAAAAGCGGCAAAGGAAATAGGCGAAAAAGCAAACGAACTGGAAGAGGAAGCCCAGCAACGCGAAAAAGAAGCCACTGACTTAAGGGCAGGGGCACGCGGCTTCTTTGGCGGCGCGTAATCAAAACAGGTCCTTTAAATCTTTTCAACGCATTTTAATGGCATGACCCCGTTGCGCTTTGGCCCTGCAGGCATTCCCTATTCCAGTCCCAAACCAGGATTGTTGGAAGGAATCAAGCACTGTGCAACCCTTGGACTGAATGCCATGGAATTGGAGTTTGTAAGAGGCGTGTACCTGAAAGAAGAAACTGCACGCGAAGCCAGGCCCTTGGCGGAAAAGCTGGGCATTGCGTTAACCGTGCACGCCCCCTATTACATCAATTTGAACTCGGAAAAAGAAGAAACCGTAAAAGCCAGCATGCAACGCCTTTTACTTTCCTGCAAAATGGGCGGACTCGCAGGCGCGACCAGCGTGGCCGTGCACGCAGCGTACAGGCACGCCACGCCCGCCCAGGAACTCACGCGCATCGTACACGAACGCTGCGTGGAAGTACAAGAACGCGTGGACCAGGAACACTTGCCTGCGCCCATCAAAGTGGCCCCCGAACTCGCGGGAAAACACTCCCAATGGGGCACCCTGGAAGAAGTGCTTGAACTTGCACAAGACAAGCGCCTGGGGTTTTGCATTGACTTTGCGCACCACCATGCAAAAACCAATGGAAGCCTAACCACTCAAAAAGCGTTTGACAAACTATTGGAGGCCATTGAAAAAACAGATTCAAACCACTTGAAAAACATGCACATTCAATGCGCGGGCATTCAGTACTCGGAAAAAGGGGAACGCAATCACTTACCCTTTCAACACCCGCAAAACACGCTGAACTGGAAAGCCCTTGCACAAAGCCTCCAAGCATTTGACGTACGCGGAACAGTCATTGTTGAATCCCCTGCACAAGAAGATGACGCGTTATTGTTGAAAAACCACTATGACTCTATTTAAACACACTGCCTTAAACCAAAAAACGTGTTTTTGGGTTCAAACCACAAGAAAAAAAGCCTCTTACAGAGCCCATGAATGGCATGAACACCCAAGGATTCATGGCGCCTGCAACCCTGCTCTTTGTGGGCCTCCTGGTGCTTGTTCCTGCAAGCGCTGGACAAACCGCTGAACAGGCATTCCATCAAACCCAGTACACCCTAATATCATTGGAAAAATCCAACCTGGAACGCACCCTGCTTGAAACAAACTTTGACCATTCCATTGAAAATGCCCTCACTCAAGGGCTTTTACTCCATGAAAACCAGCCCGCGCTTGAAAAGCGCGTGCTAAAAACCATGCTGGAATGGAATTCAAACGCGATTCAAAATCCGCAAGTAAAAGCAATTGAACTAATGCCTGCGAACACGCATAATTACTGGAAACACGCAGGAAAGCCCGGAAAAAAAGGAAAGCCTTTCACAAAGGAAAACCTCCAAGGAACATTCAACGTAATTGTGCTCCCATTGAATAAACTGTCCACCCAAGCTGTTTACACGTTTCACGGGGGCGTTTTTCACGAACACGTTATTTTTGCCCACCTCCAGGCGGGAAACGTAGGGCATGCCATGCTTGTACCCCAAGGATTCCAGGTTTGCAGGAGACTAATCGGGGCACTGGTGGTTCCATGCACGCCTTAGAAGCATTAATGGCATTCCTCCTGCTCATGAGCGCGCTTTCCTTTCTTATCAGCACCCAGACACACGCACTTGAAAATGCAAAAAAATCCACGCACACTTTTTCCATTGAAACAAACAAACACGTGTGCATACTAAGCATTAAAGGAGTTCAAGCCAATGAAGGCATTGCATGGAATGCATGCCCGCTTTCCCTGGTTCAATGGAACGCATTGAATGAAACAGCGTTTTTGGCTGTAGACGCCAACCATTACACTTAAAAAAAAAAGGAAAGGGCATGCACGCATTGGAAGCACTACTGGCCATTACGTTTTACCTGCTCGCCTTATTACTTGCATACCAGCATGTAAGCCAAGAACTGCAATACCTTGATGCACAGTCCAAACAATTTTCCCTGCACGCCCACGCGTTGCTGGCAAGCGATTTGCTTATAAAACACGCCCAACCCAACAACCCCTTGCAGGGCAGTGCAGTGTATTCAGAGGAAAAGAAACGCGTACTTGAAAATGTTTTGGAGGAAAAAAAACTAAATGAAATTTTTCTTGAGGACCAGAACCTGCAGGAATACTTTGTGCAACGCGTGCAGTGGGGCTCCTTCAACGGAACAACCCAACTCATTGCGTTGGAAGAGCCTTCAACCCTGTGTGCAAGCATTCAACGCCTGGTGTGGATTAAAGGGTCCGTTTTGGAAAAAGGAATGGTGGAGGTACGCGTATGCACGCCCGCGGATTTTACTACCTGACTGAATTTTTAATCGGGTTTGCACTCTTGACAGGCTTGCTTGCACTCTCACCTGTTTCAGAACCCCTGGCACTGGAAAAAACGCTCGTGCAGGCGCGACTGAATGATGCATTAAAAGTGTGGGCCTTTCAGCCCCCTCCAACGCCTGAAGAAGCCTGGGAAGACCTTGAAAAAATGTTTCCCGCTTATTCCAAAACCCTGAAATGGGGCGAAGAAACATTTGGAAACCCCAATCCAAAAAGCGAAGGAGTGGCAAGCGAAGGAATACTGTACACGCCCAACCCTATACAGGTAAAGATCATGGTCTACCTTCACGCTCCAGACCCTGTTTAAGGCTGCAACGTGCCTATAAGGTTGGGCGGTTCATGGGCCATGGAAAACGCAAACGCGCCTTTCACCGTTCCTTCCAACTCATCCAGCCCAGGCACCTGAACTTGAATCTTTTTAATTAACATTGAATGGGCATCGTAAACTGAGACTGAAAGAGTGTGCGCATTCACTGAAACATGCCACGTGTTTAATGCCAGGCCTTTGATTAAAACAGTAGAACCTGAACCAAGGACCTGCAGTGTTTGGGCTTCCCCTTGCACGCGCTGCGCAAACGAGTACGCATACTTTACGTCCAATGCTTCCACGCCCTTTGCGTGCACAAACAAGGCCAAACCAACAAAAGCCCCTAAAATGCCCAGCATAATGCCTGCAACCAGCAGGTATTCAAGAGAAACCTGTGCACGTACAGCCAAACCTTTGGACATTCAAATATCCTCAATTTGCTTGAAAATATCCTCGGTCTTCTTTTCAATGACCTTGGAACCCTTCTCAGTGGTGGACTGCAATTGGGATACAAGAAGCAGGACGATGGCCACTACCGCTGCAAGCAGGACAATCAACTCCACTGAAATCTGGGCGCGCTCATCCAACATAAAAGAAAAGGGGCACGCACAACCATTAAATGGCCTTTGTAGTAAACCAAAAAACGCGAACCTTGTGGGAAGCCGAAAAGTTTTTCCCAACCTTTAAAAACCCTTTCGGGTTAAAACAGTGACACGCATGCACGCCAAGGAACGCAACGACCTCATCATCTCATGGATTACCATCAGCATTGCATTTGCATGGGTGTTTGGAAGGCAGGGCCTCAACATTACAAGCTTCCTGTCTGTCTTCCCCATGGCCCTGGTGGCTGTTGGAACCGGGTTCATCTTACACGAACTTGCACACAAGTACACGGCCATTCACTTTGGGGCCAGGGCAGAGTACAGGGCGTGGATGCAGGGGCTTGTATTCGCATTGCTCACCAGCCTCATTGGATTTGTTTTCGCGGCTCCAGGGGCTACCTACATTTTTGGCGGGCACATCAACGCGAAAAAGAACGCGCTAATCTCCCTTGCAGGACCTGCCACCAACATCGTACTGGGAATTGCGTTCATCACCCTTGCATTTCTCATTGGGCCTTACAATCCTTTCTTTGAAACCGCTTCTCTCACTGCAAGCGTGAACCTGTTCCTTGCATTGTTCAACATGCTTCCCATTTTTCCCTTGGACGGAAGCAAGGTTTTCTCTTGGAGTAAAGGAGTGTGGGCGCTTGTATTCGTGCCTTTGCTCGTACTCGTATTCCTTTAAGCAGCACCGTTCAAAAGAATTAATAAGCCCAAAACCCTCCACTGCCCATGCTAGACGCCTTCCTTGTGTCTTTTGCATTATTTTTAGTTTCAGAAGCCACTGACAAAACACAGCTTCTCATATTCACGCTCGGCCTTAAATTCAAAAAACCTGTACACGTGTTCTTTGGCGCATTATCTGCGCACACGCTCATTGACGGACTCACCATGGCACTGGGAAGTTTTTTGGGCCACCTGCTCCGTGCGCCCTGGCTCAAATATGCAGTGGGACTTGCATTCATTGGAATCGGCGTGCACCACTGGATGGCAAAAGAAGAAGGAGACGGAAAAGAATTCAAGCACAAAAACGCGTTCCTGTACACGTTTGGAACAGTTGCGCTGGCAGAGTTTGGAGATAAAAGCCAGGTGATTTCAGGGTTGTTGGCCGTGCACTATGAAGACTTTTGGAGCGTGTTCATTGGAATCACTTTTGCGCTCGCACTGCTTATCGCATTGAATTTAACGCTTGAAGAACATTACGCAAAAAAAATTCCAAAAAAAACCGTTAAATGGGTTTCAAGCGCGCTGTTCATTTTATTTGGAATTGCAAGCATTCTTGCATAATACGCCTGGGCGGGCGAAAAAAATAAAATCTCAGCCCACGTAGCTTGGCCGGGTTTGTGCAATGTTTTTCTTGAAATCCGAGTACGCTTCCTCTTCGGTTTCCTGAACGGTGGGCATGGCTTTTTGCAGGGCCTTGTCAAAATGCTTCCTGGAAACCGGAGTTACTTTCATGGCATTCTCGCTCAGAGTAATCAGCGCGGCTTCCCGTATGAGGCCTTGAATGTCTGCTCCCGTAAAACCAGGCGTGCGCTTGGCCAAGTCCACTGCAAGCGCATCCTTTTCACTTTGAACGTTCACGGCTTGCAGGTGAATCCTGAAAATCTCTGCCCGCCCCTTTTCATCCGGGGCCTTTACCTCGATGAGCTTGTCAATGCGGCCCGGGCGCAGCAGCCCAGGGTCAATTAAATCAGGTCTATTAGTAGCTGCGACAAATACCACATCCTTTAACGCTTCCACGCCATCCAATTCAGTCAACAACTGGTTTACGACACGCTCTCCAACGCCTGAGTCCATGGTGGAACCGCGCACGCTTGCAATGGCATCAATTTCATCAAAGAACACCACCACTGGAGCCACTTGGCGGGCTTTTTTGAATATTTTTCGGATTGCCTTCTCGCTTTCCCCCACCCACATGCTCAACACTTCAGGGCCTTTAATGGAAATAAAATTGGCGTCGCTTTCGGTGGCAATGGCCTTTGCAAGCAATGTTTTCCCGGTGCCCGGCAAGCCATACAAAAGAATGCCCCGGGGCGGGCGAATGCCCATCTTCTTGAACACGTTCGGGTACTTTAACGGCCATTCCACGGCCTGCTTCAACTCATTCTTCACAGGCTCCAATGCCCCTACATCCTCCCAGTGAATGTTTGGCACTTCAACAAGGACTTCCCTCAATGCAGAAGGCTGAATCTCCTTCAAGGCCTCTGAAAAATCCACCTTCTTTACTTCCATGGATTCCAATACTTCCGCTGGAATAATATCATCTTCCAAATTGATTTGAGGCAAGTACCGGCGCAAGGCCTTCATGGCAGCTTCTTTTGTAAGGGCTGCAAGGTCTGCGCCCACAAAACCATGGGTAATGTCCGCAAACGAATCCAAATCCGTATCCTTTGAAAGCGGCATGCCCCTGGAATGAATTTCCAAAATATCCCTGCGCCCATTTCTGTCAGGCACGCCAATCTCAATTTCACGGTCAAACCTTCCAGGCCTGCGCAAGGCCTCATCCAAGGAATTAAGGCGGTTCGTGGCCGCGATCACAATGACATGGCCCCGCGCCTCCATTCCATCCATTAACGCAAGCAGCTGCGCGACTACCCTGCGTTCGACCTCGCCAATGACCTCTTCGCGCTTGGGTGCAATGGCATCAATTTCATCAATGAAAATAATGCTGGGGGCATTCTCCTCTGCCTCCTTAAACAATTGGCGCACGCGCTCCTCGGCCTCTCCAACGAATTTACTCATAATGCTTGGAGAATTCACTGAAATGAAATGGGCCTGGGTTTCATTGGCCACCGCCTTGGCAAGCAACGTCTTTCCTGTTCCAGGCGGGCCGTGCAACAACACCCCCTTGGGGGGGTCAATTCCAAGCTTGTGGAACAATTCCGGGTGGCGAATAGGAAGCTCAATCATTTCGCGCACTTTCTGCACCTGGTCCCCCAATCCGCCCACATCCTCGTATGCAACCCTTGGAACGCCCTGCAACTCGGATTTTACAGGCTCTTCTTTCAAGACAAACTGCGTGAAATCCGTTACCTTTACAATCCCCCTTGGATTTGTATCCACTACCCGGTAAATGAAACCGCTTCCAAGAACAGAAATCCACACATTGTCCCCCCTGGCAAGCGGCCGGCCAATGAAAGTCTTCTTCAAAATCCGGTCATAACCAGAAGCAATGATGCGCACTTCCTGCGTGGGGGCAAGCACCACTTTTTGGGCTTCCTTGTACTGGGCAGGACGCACGTTCACCTTTTCACCCAAACCCACGCCTGCATTGTGCCGGATAAGATTGTCCATGCGGATGATTTCCTTTCCCTCATCCTCGGCACGCGCCGGCCATACAACGGCCGCAGTTTTCTTTGTGCCTTCAATTTCAACAATGTCCCCGGAAGTAATGCCCAACAAGGACTTTGTCTTCCGGTCCAAGGTCACAATATTCCTTCCCACGTGAGTAGGAGAAGGTTCTTGCACGCGCAATGCCGCATCCCTTTTACCCGGCTGAATGCTCTGCTGCATAAAATTTTCCAACTCTCCCTTAAACGGCGGCCTTTCCTTACCATAAGTAGCGCGCGTTAACGTTTTAAACCTGTTGCCTTCACGCCCAGCAAACCATTTGGAAGCATGGACATTATTTCATCCAAATCCAAAGACAGGGAAGAAAATTCCCTGGAAAAAAGGCCATGCAATTGCTTGGCCACATCGGATTTTGAATGAGACCCGCGCACAATTTCAATGCAGGAAATATTTTTTGATTGAAGGCCATTCAAAGGACCTGAAAGAATGCGCGCAAACCCGTTCACGTTTTCCACGCCCACGCCAAACCTTGGAAGCACGCGTTTATACCACACGCGCGTCCCGGAAATAATGTATGCGCCCTTGCCCACGAACTCTCCGCTTGGCGCTTTTTTGCTCACCTGATTTGGAAGCACGGAATACACGTCCACTGGAATGCCCTGCTCCCAGGCCTTGGAAAAAACAGCCGCAAACTCTGCCGCTTCATTCACGCTTTTTTTGGGCGCCTGATTGTTCTTCGTCTTCAACACGCAATGGGATGCGCCATGAATGTCTGCATGAAAATACAAGTCGCCTTCCTCCAAATGCTTTTTCACCACCTGCTCATTGCTCTCCACATCACGGCCTCCAATTACCAGCAGGTTATCCGAAGTGTGAAACCAGTGGAATTTTTCAAACCATTCTTTCACACGCTTGCGCACTACAACCTTGGACTTTTCCTTTTCAACGGACTTTTCCCTTTCTTTATCCGCGCGTGCACGAACCTCTTTCATCGCCCCCACTACACGCGCACGTTTTTTAGCCGCGAGTTTGGACTTTTCAAAATACAAGGACGCGTTCTCGTGCACGCTTTTAGAGAAATCGATTTCGATGTGCATCAGTAACAACCTATTGAATGCTAAAGCAACTGAAATTATATAACCCTGCCCCTAAAAAAAGAAGGCTTAAACCAAGCAAAACAATAAATACGAAAAATGCCTGTGTGCGTGAAATGGCCGAAGTTGTTCTTTCAACAGGGGTTCATGCCAACGAAGTCGACGCCCGAAGGTATGCACAAGAAATCGCTGAAAAGTTAAGGTCCAAAGGGCACACAGTTACCCTTGTAAAGCGCCCTGAAAGCAGCACCCGACAAGTACTGCATTTTAACCGGATGAGAATTGTCTTAGACATATTGTTTACTCACTACGAAGTAAAAGCTGGCAGGGGCCATTTAGAATCTAAGAAGTTTGAAGAAAGTATTACCCCAAAAGAAAAAGAATTCCTGGACCAGGTACTACAGTCAAGAACGGTCAACTGGATTTTATCCGGTCACGATTATGAAGAATCCAGGCAACGACTAAACGAAAAAGGACTGAACCTTCTTTCAAACCTCACGCCTATTTTCAAGAAAAGAGCCCCGGACATTTTTCAAAAAGCAGTGAACGCAGGAATCGAATCCCCCCCAACCAGCTTAGCCCAGCAGTATGAAGAACGCAGAGGGTCAGAACAATACCGGGTATCCTTGTCAAAAAAATACCCCCACGCGTTTATCATAGACCTGCACAATTACGATGTAAACACTTTTGAACGTGTTGAACGTGAACAGCCCCCCTTGTTTAAACCAATGCTAAAAATATCATTACACCCCTCCAATCTGCCCTACGGATTTAAGCGCATGGGGCGCGTGCTGGTGGGGAAAGGAAAAGAAGGAATTCAAACCGAACAGCCCATTTACCATGAAGGCAAAGGAAGACCTGTCTTCTTCACCATAGAACTGCCCGCAGTCCTCAGAAGTGTTAAGCTAAACACGCCGTATGGAAACTTGTTCTATAAAAGCCACGGCGTATTACGTTCAGGCACCACCCCCTTTGAACAAATGTATGGGGCCGTGCATTTTCCCCCCGCTGAACAAAAAATGCTTGCGCCCCAAGAGATTGAACGGTTAGTGAACTGGCTGCACCGCCAAATTATTCAAAAAAAAATCCGCCTGCCGCGGAATCCAAACCCTTTTCAAATAAGAAAACCCCGCCGGCCCAGAAGACATTAAATCACATGTTACCCTGTTCAACTCCTTGATTCCCAACCGGTTTTTTGGCACGGGAAGCTTTAATGGCACGCGGCTTTTTCTGAAGTATAATAGTGCCTGAACGAATTGACTTTTCGACGGGCAGGGCACTGGAATTTGATGTTGCGTTTTCTTCTGCTTTGGCCTTTTTCTCCGCGGAACGCTTCTTCCACTCGTCTTTTGAAGGGCAATTCATGTCCAAACACATTTCCAATCTAAAACGCGCCCCGCGCAGGAATACACAGGGTTTGCCGCATACCTTGCATGGATTCTGAGAAGGGCTGATGGTTCCCTTTTGAGGCAATGGAAAAGTAGTGGTACAATTCGGGTAAGAAGAACACCCTACAAAGCGTTTTCCGAATTTGCTTTTTCGGATCATGAGCTGACCCGTTTTGCAAGCAGGGCATTGCACAAGCATGGAATCTGCTTGAAGGGCTTTGCGCAATGCGCTTCCAATGTCTGACTTGTTCTTCAACAATTCCTGCAACAGGCCCTCCAAGAGTTTACGTGATTCCTCCACCACCTCATTCTTGGATTTTTTTCCTGCGGCAACCCCGTCCATCTCCCCCTCCAATTCAGCAGTCATGCGCGGTTCCGTCACATCCTTGCAGTACTTTTCCAGGGCATCGATCACGGCAAATGCAATGGCATTGGGTTCAACGGACTTCAAGCCGGAGATGTATTTCCGCGCGTAGAGTTTTTGAATGATCGTATGCCGAGTCGATTTTGTTCCAAGATTTTTTTCATCCATGAGCTTCAACAACGCGCTTTGACTGTAACGCGCCGGGGGCAGGGTTTCCTTGCCCAGCAATTCCACTTTGTTCACTTTGACTAAATCGCCTTTCTCCAGTTTGGGCAGGTGCACTTCCTTTAACACGGAATACGGGTACACGGCCTTCCACCCCGACTTTGTAATGGTCTGCCCGGTTGCAGCAAACGGCTGGCCTTTGATGAAAAGGTCCACGGAAACATTCAATGTTTCAGCGTCCTCTGAGAGCGTTGCAAGAAAACGCCTTGCCACCAGTTCAAATACTTTCCATTCACGCTCGCCGGTCTTTGAACGCTCAGGCACTGCAACTGGGTGAATGGGCGGGTGGTCTTTGGATTCCTTTGAACCGCGTGAAGGATTCAATTCTCCGCGCGCCAAAATGTCCTGCACGGGCCCGTAAAATTCTCCTGTTTTTCCAAGCTCGGAGAGAATCTCCTTCAAATTCAGCACGCGGGGGTAAACAGTATTATCCGTTCTCGGGTATGAAATGAACCCCTGCATGTACAGGTTCTCTGCAATACCCATGGCCTGTCCTGCGCTCAAACCCAAAACCGTTGCAGCGCGCAAGAATTCAGTGGTGTTGAAAGGCAGTGGGCGCGCAAGCACGCGCTTCCTGGAAGAAACATTCTCAACAACGCCTTCCTTTGCATCCTTAACTCCTTCGAACACGTTTTTGGCTTGAACTTCATCCAAAAACCGGCCCTGCTTATGAAATGCCTCAAACCCCACGGCATCCTTTTCCAAGTGGGCAATAAGCTCCCAGTACTTTTGGGGCTTGAACGCCAAACGCTCCTTTTCCCTGTCAACAATCAGCGCAAGTACAGGTGTTTGAACGCGTCCAACGGACAAAAATTCTTTTCCCATTTTGCCGGAGACAATGGAAACAAATCTTGTCAAAACAGCGCCCCACACCAAGTCAATTTCGCGCCGTGCATCTGCAGAATCCGCCATGTTAAAATCTACTGTCGTCAGTTCCCTGAATGCCTGCCGGATTTCCTGGGTGGCAATGGCAGAAAAGTACGCGCGCTTTACCTCAATTTTTGGATTGGCTTGCTGCACAAAACGCAGGGCTTCCACTCCAATGGCCTCGCCTTCCCGGTCATTGTCGGTGGCAATGATCACTGTCAACGCATCCCCGGCTGTTTTCTTAAGCAAGGCAATAATGCCTGGTTCAGTGCCATTGTAATCAATGGGCGCATGCACAAGTTCACGCAAATCTGTTCCAATCCAATAACTGTACTTCCTGGGAAAATCCACTTCCACGATGTGGCCGCGCAAGGGAACAACTGAAACGTCCTTTGAAGGTTTTGAGAAATCAAATACCTGTGCGCCCTCGCGTGCACGCGTTTTGGCGCTCCCATCCGACAATATCTGGGCAATGCGCTGCCCGGCAATACCCTTCTCCGTGATGATCAATTCAACTGGCATGCAAACGCCAAGGATTCATTGAAGGCAAAAACATTTAAACGCACGCGCAACAGCAAAAAAAACCATAAAACTCCTAAATCGTGGCACGGAGCAAGGCTTATATTATTTAGCGCCTCCATTTGATTTGGTGGAAGATTGGACCGGTTTGGAGAAAACCATATTAACGGCATTTCCTTAAAACAGGCCGGAATGGCCAAAGATATAACCGTTTACGTTGCAATGGTTGTGGCAGGGTTACTTATTGTTCAATCCCAAATCGTCCTATTTTATGGAATCACTGCAGGCTTTATCGGGCTCGTTCTTATTGCAGGGGGTTTATGGGGGGTATTTGGGGATGAAATACGCCAAAGTTTCAAAAAGTAACATCCTACTCAAACATGCCAAATACCTTATGTTCCTGCAAATTCTCGCAGGACTCTGCATTGCCCTGATTGCAGGGCAGTACTTCAACTTCCCAATTTCCCTTGGAATACTGGGGCTTATAAAAATAAACAACTTCGTGCTTGCGGTCATCCTTGGTTTTATCGGATTCCTGCACCTGAACAAAAAATTAATGGAATTTGAACGCGTGCCGTGTTAAGGCACGTTCGAAAGAGTCAAAGCCGCTTCTGCAGTGAAGGCGTTGGCAACGAAGCAGAACGCTTGACTTCGCTCAGCACCAAATGGGATGTTACTTCTTTCACGCCCCCAAGCCTGCCAAGGTCCTGCAGGAACCTGTGCACCAATTCCATGGAAGGGCTTACAACTTTTACAAGCAGATTGAATTCGCCCATGGTTTCATACAATTCAACCACGTGGTCCATGGACTGGAGTTTTTTGCGCACGTCGGCGTTCATGGAAGGATCCACCCTCAAGTGAAGAAAGACGGGTTTTTGATAGCCCAGCGAAGCATAGTCCAGCTGCGCAGTAACCGATTTCAAAATGCCCTTGCGCTGCAAACGCTCCACGCGCTTTTTAATTGCAACGTCAGTAAGCTTTGTTTCACGAGCAAGCTGGGAAAAGCTTGCCCTGCCGTCTTCAAGCAGGCGCTCCAAAATGAGTTTGTCCACCCTGTCCAAAGAATGCACGCGAAAAACCACCAAAAAAAGATAACGCCCAACGCGTTTAAAATGGTTTGGTTTTCAAACCGTCATGCGCGGCCCGGGGAGCGTTTGTGGAACTGTTCCTGGATGACCTGCGAAGGGTGGTGAATAAGAGAAAAGCGCATCATGTACACCATGGACTTGAGAATTTCAATGAATGGAATTACAAATACGAACACCAATAACAGGGAAACAAAGCGTCCCACCAGGAAATACTGGTCCACTACAAATTCAAGGGCAGGAATCAAAAGCACGAGAAGGATTGAAACCACCACTACAAACGCATACTGGGGAAAGTGCTTGAACACGAATTCAATGGAAGACGATATTGAGTGGCGCGTGGACTGTTCATCCACCACAATGGCCTGGGGCACAAACAGGACCAGCAAAGAAATCACGAGCAGGAATGCATTCACAAGCAAAATGTTCCATTCCAGGTACACGGCTCCCGACACCAGCACCAGGAACAAGAGAATCATGGCCGTGTAAAAGAAAAATATTTTTAAAAAAAACTTTTGAATCATTTCACGCAAATAATATTCAACTTTTAAGTGGCTGTAATCCCTGCGCACAGCCAAAACAGTTAAACTCACCAGAACGGCGTACATGGCCAGAAAAAGCAGGACCAGAACAGCTTCAACCGCTAAAACCTCCGGAGAAATTCCTTGAACGGCATAATCTGAGAACACGGAGCCGCTTGTTATTTCAAGGTTTTCAAAGAACAAGAACAACAACACAAACACCAAAAGAATTCCGAATGAAACTCCCAGCTTTAAGTGATTCCAGTATGCATTCCATGCCGCTTTAAGGTAAAAAAATGCCATACTATTACTCTCCTTGTAAAAGATTAAAAATGGGAACCTTGGGCAAGAATTTTAAATGGAGTGACTGCGGGCAAGGGTTGAAAGGCGTTTGAAGGGAAAGGAGTTATCCTCTTGGCCTTCACGTAATGGGCAAATGCATGGGTTATACACACTTTAACGCGTGAACCTGTTGTGCCCTGGTCCAGGGCCACGGGTACGTAAGAGAGCGTGCGGCCAATCACCGTGCCTCCTTTTCCGGACTCGTTTACGTGCACGTCCAAGGTTTGCCCCACCAGGGCTTGATGGGCATCCAATGACATTCGCCGGCACAACCTGGAAAGTGCGCGCGAGCGGTCTTTTTTCATCCACCCGGGAACCTGGGAAGGCATCAAGGCTGCAAGCGTTTTAGGCCTGCGACCGTACCTTGAAATGTTGACCACTTCTGGGCGCGCAGTTTCAAGCGCGCGAAGCGTTTCCAGAAACTCTTCACTGGTTTCAGAAGGAAAGCCTGCGATTACATCGGTTGAAATCCGGATGCCTGGCACGCGTTTCCTTGCCAGGGTTACAAGATTCAACCATTCTTCAACCGTGTAACGCCGCTTCATGGCCGAGAGCACGCGGTTGCTTCCTGCCTGCAATGGAACGTGAAGGAACTTGTACACGCGCGAATCCTTGTACAAAGAAAAAAGGTCCAAGGCAATGCCCTTCAAATGATGCGGGTTCATCATGCCAATGCGCAGGCGAAAATCCAACTTCAAACCCAAAATGGCGCGCACCAGCAAAGGAAGACTTGTTCCAATGTCAACGCCGTAACACCCGGTATCCTCGCCTGTCAACCATACTTCACGCGCCCCTGCATGCACGCGCCGCTCCACGGCACGCACAATGGTTTCAACGGAGTGGCTTTTCAGGTCTCCCCTCGCCCGCTTGGTCGCGCAGAACGTGCAGTAATCCAGGCACCCTGTTTCAATGGGAACAATGGCAATCAACGGATTGAATGGAACGCGTTCTCCCAACAGGTCAAATGCGTGCGATTCCACATTCAAATGGTCTGCCAAAGCCTCCAGGCGCGGAGGCAATTGAACGGCCAACGGGGCTGTGCGCTGGATTTTCGCGCCAGAAACGCTTGGAAGGCAGCCCATGACAATCAAACCCCCCCCATTGGAAGCAATGCGCGCATTCAACTCTTCCAAGCGGCGCAAAATCTTGAACTCGGTTTGATCTTTTACTGCACACGTGTTGACTACAAACCATTCCGCAGCAGACTCCATATCCACAAGTTCAAATCCGTTTGCGGTTAACAGGCCTTTAATGGACTCTGTGTCTGACTGGTTGTGGGCGCATCCATACCCTTCAACGAACACTTTATGGAGAGCCATTCCAACCCCCTACTGTTTTTCAACAAGCCAGTGCGCAATCCAACCCAGAACTGCGGCCAATGAAAAAACAAAAAACGCGCTCTCCAAGAAATACCTGAAAAAATTTGCCATTACGAATTCAACCGTGGACTGCAAAGACAACTGCAACGCATTGGGCTGGCCTGCAAAACGAAAGTATTCTGCATTGTTAAAATACGCAACCAAAACAGAAAAATACACGGCATATGCCATTACCAGAAAACCTGCCGGAAAAAAAACGGAACGGCCCAGCGTGGTGTCAAACCACCTGTTCACCCAGTCAATTCCATAATACATGAGAAAAAAGCCAATGAACGGGGCAATCAGGTACAACGGGTCATAATAAGGCCGGCCTGAAACGCTTTCCCCGCGCAGCAAGGGCATTAAAAAAGAATCCCAGTCCTTCAACGCATCCACAAACGCGGCCAAGGCATACAACAACAGGTAGGAAAGAACAAACAACCCGGCAATTTTCAATCGCTTGTCCATAACCCCTCATGCCCCTTAAAGCCCCTGCAAACGCAAAGAGCCTCACATGCCATTCAAGAAAAGCGTGCACAACGTTTAAAGGGTTATGGGGCCCAAGCGGTTTAAAATGGTTTTCCAACTCAAAAAAGGAATACCATGACCGAATCCCATGAACGCCTGGAATTGCCCTGGGTTGAAAAATACCGCCCAAAAACATTGAACGAAATGCTGGGACAGGAACCCATCGTGCAACGCCTACAAAGCTACGCAAAAACCCGCACCCTGCCCAACATGCTGTTTGCAGGAAGCGCAGGCATTGGAAAAACCAGCGCGGCCATTGCCCTCGCAAGAGAATTGTTCGGAGAAGGATACGAACGGAATTTTTTGGAATTGAATGCGTCAAATGACCGGGGCATTGACGTTGTACGAAACACCATCAAGGAATTCGCGCGCACGCTTGCATTCAACGCAGACTACAAAATCATTTTTCTCGACGAAGCAGACGCGCTAACAACCGATGCACAACAGGCACTGCGCAGGACCATGGAATTGTATACCAAGACCACTAGATTTATTTTGAGTTGCGTAACCCCGGATACCAAAATAATGCTGCCAGAAGAAACTGAAATAACCATTGGGGATTACTTCACGGACTACGAGTCCGGGCAACAGAAAAGGGTGCTAAATGTAAATGAGAAAAACGGGACAACCAAGAACGACCTCGTTCTATGTGCCATTAAACAAAATCCAAAAACCACCGGAAAAAAAGCATATGAAATTACCACCAACACCGGAAGGAAATTGAAGTTAACGCACGACCACCCGCTCCTAACAGAATCCGGGTGGAAAGAAGCAGGCGGAATATCCATGGGGGAAAGAATTGTCATCTTTCCAACTCTTGAAACCACGGAATGGCCCATTGACCCAAGACCGCTTTTTGATGTCAATGAATTCAAGCAATACCTCACCCAATATGAAATTGAAAACGGCTACCATCCCATTGAACGTGGCAAAAAGTTCATAGAACTCGCCACCCAGGAAAAAATGAAAATAGCCGAAAGAGTCAAGGAACTCCATCAATTCATCCTTTCTGGAAACGGCTTAACTATCCGTGAGTCAGAACTACTCAAAAAAATACACCCAATAACCCCCATTTCCAGAAAAGAACTTCAAAATCAAATGGGGCTTTCCAGAATACGAACGGGCCAGCTTCTCCACTCGCTTGAAAAGAAAGGCTTTGCAGAGCGGACAAGAAAAGGGAAAACCCACCTTTTCATTTCAACACATAAAAACGGTAAACAGTTGAGAAACATAATGGACATCAAACGCCTCATTAACCATGAATTTGGAATAACCATCTCATGGGAAGAAATAAAAAAAATCCCGACCACGAAAATAACCCATAGCGGAAGATACGCCCACACCTTAATAGAACTTGAAAGAAAAGGCCTCTTGTCTCTTCAATGCGATTCAGAAAAAACATTTCCCCTAACACGAATTCTGGGATTCATCTATGGGGATGGGCACATTATCCACAGCCGCCAACGCATCATTTTCACCGGAAATCCCAAAGCATTGGAAGAAGTAAGGAAAGATTTGACCGGAATAGGGTTTACCGCCAGCCCCCTTCACTCGAAGAAAGTCTCCAGCACCCTGGGCGGAAGGGCATTTGAGGGCACAACCCATTGGATACACGTGGACTCACGCCCCCTTGCCAACCTGCTGTGTTTTTTGGGCGCGACCGTGGGCGACAAAATCATAACCCCCTACGCCATTCCGGCAATTATAAAGAATGGAAACAAATTGATGAAGAGGGAATTCCTACGGGCATTATACGGGTGTGAAGGGTACAGCCCCAAAATAAAAAAGAATAATTTTGAAGCCATTACATTGCGCATGCACAAAGATTTTACATTGCGTAAAAACATGCTGGCCTTCTTTGAGGATTTAAGGCAACTCCTGAATGAATTTGAAGTTGAATCCTATATCACGATTAGCAAACTCAATTACGTGCGAAAAGATGGAAAAATTCCGGAATGCTATTCTCTTATTCTAAAATCCAACAACCAGAACCTGTTCAAATTCCTATCCCGAATAGGATATGCATTTGAACAAGAGAAAGTGAACAAAGCACGGTTGGGGGCAGAATACCTGCGACACAAACAAGAGCACCTTCAAACCCAAAAAAACAAAGTCCCCATCATCCTTGAGGCATTATCTGCTGGTAAAAAAACAAAAACCCAAATAGCAAGAGAAGTGAATTGCAGCCCTGATTTCATCCGTAACCAGTTGAGAAACACAGAAGTTCACGTGCCACGCGACTTTCCCCCCTTTGAAAAGTGGAAATTGAAGTACCATTACAAAGAAGGCCTCGTGTACAATGAGGTGGTCTCATTAAAGGAAATCGATGCGGACTCTGTCATAGACCTCACTTGCCTTGACGACCATAATTTCATTGCCAATGGATTCGTTTCGCATAACTGCAATTATTCCAGCAAACTCATTGAACCCATTCAAAGCCGGTGTGTAGTGTTTCGCTTCAAACCATTGAGCGGAACGTACATACAAAAACGCGTGCAGGAAATCGCCAACGCGGAAGGATTGGAAGTTACAAGCGGCGCATTGAACGCCATTGAATACGTAAGCGAAGGGGACTTGCGCAAGGCCATTAACGTCCTGCAGGCAAGCGGCACCCTGGACAAAAAAATAGACGAAAAAACCGTGTACACGGTAAGCAGCCGTGCCCAGCCCAAGGAAATAAAAGAACTCATTCAACTTGCACTCGCACAAAAGTTTTTAGAAGCACGCACCAAAATCGACGCACTGCTGTATGAATACGGAATGAGCGGAGAGGATATTATCCTGCAATTGTACAGGGAAATTGTCAATGCACCGGAAAACGAGATTAACAGCAAAACCAAAATCGACCTCATTGAACGCGTGGGAGAAGCCAATTTCCGCATTGTGGAAGGAGCCAACGAACGCATTCAATTGGAAGCATTGGTGGCGCAAATCATGAAACATGCCCATGAAAAGGCTTGAGGGCAATGGCCTGCTTTATTATTAGCACGCAGGACTCTTTCCCGTAAAGGAAGTCAAATTGCACCCTGCAGAAGGCGTGCTCGTAATGTAAATCTCATCAATCTTAAGCTGATTATTACAAAAAGCCACTCCAAATTGATCAGAAAACATCAACGTAATTGTTGGATTCCCGCCAGCCCAGGAAACAGAGCCCGCGGACCTCCACACAAAGGCAGAGGCAGGAGAAGTAAAGCCAACAATGGTGCTTGAAGAAGGATTCAAACTTGAACTTACCTTCACATACCGCGTGCCTAGCGTTCCGGAAGTATTCGCGCCCCGCACCCACACGTAAAAAGGAGTTGTGCTGGGGGAGGAAGGCGCCTTCAGTGTAATGGGGCTATAATTAACGGTCACGTTTGTTTCCTGACCGGCAGGAATAGGATTGGTGCAATTTGCTGAATTTGTTGTAATAACGTTCTGCGTTTCAGGTGTTATTGTTCCAACGGTCGCACTCTGAGACAGAATACTGGTTCCCGCGGATGCAAAAGTTTCAGCCTCGGTTGAATACGTTTCCTTTGAAGCAGGCGTGCTTGCGGCAGAGTAAGACTCTGTGCAATTCGCTGTGCCTGCAACAACCGTTGCATTGTCCACTTTCTCGCACGCCTGTACAGCGGTGTAATACGAGGCGCTTGGAACAAGCCCAGTCTGATAATCCAATACCACATTCAATCCACTCGTGCCTCCTGCCCCTGTTCCGCTCACGGCCTTGCCTGCTGAAACAAGTCCAGCCACTTGGGCGGGGGTGGTAATTTGAACGGAATCATACGCTACCTGGTAGTCCACGTTTCCTGCATACGTTCCACCCACGTACACATCCAACGGATGATTCCATGTTACAGAAAGCTGGGCGCCATTGGAAGCCCCTGTGGCAGGAGCAAATCCAGTAATGGCATTGGGCGCATCCACGTCATCAGGATAAGGGGCTGAAGCAGAAGTAATGACCTCGCTTGAACCCGGGTTGGCGGATTGCTCGGCAGTCATTATAAAATAAACGGGATTGGATGCTGAGAATCCTGCAAGAGATTTTAAGAGTGTAGCTGAAATGATTCCTGTTTGAGTGCCCCCCCCTTGGGTAATATCAAAAAGGGGTTTCCCGTCTTGGGGGCTTGCGAGCGGGGGCGTGTGGTTCATGTACGTGCCGAAGGCAACCAGCCCGCTTTCACCCGCAACAATACCTTGGTTGATTGGAAGATAGGAGGCATAAATTCCGGAAGGGTTTTGAAGGGATGCAAAAGGGGTATTCACGCTGTTGGGAAACGTTGAACCCGTCCATGAAAAGTTGAACGTTGCAATCCCTGCAGAACCTGAAGAATAGGCCCCTGTGAAATTGGTGATTCCTCCCCCACCCCCGCTTGCAATGGTTACACACTGTGAAGCGCTTGCTGGCGGGTCCACGGTGGTTGAAACATTGGACGCAAAGTCCACTGCCTTAACGGCAAAACAGTATTTACTGCCTTGCGTGAGGCCTGGAAGTGAAAGTGAAAGACCATTTGATATGTAGGTGGTTTGGACGGAATTATACGTGAGATCCGTAATCTCTGTCACGTCCTGCTTGATTTCATACTGCTTTATCCCAGAACCCCCGACGTTGTCAGAAGCCGCGCTCCAAGACAAATCGGCCTGCCCGGGAGTCGTGGAAAACACGCTAAGGTCCGTAACATTGCTTGGGGGCGTGGTGTCAGGAACAGCACTTGAACACTGAGTGGTGTTAAAGGCCAAACAATTGGAATAGCAAGCCAACGTGCCGCTTGTGAAATCACCAGGAATGGTCGTACAATCATTTCCACCCAAACCTGTTCCATCGCACACTTCCACTGGAGGGTTAATTACATTATCTCCGCAATAGTCGGCTCCCGGACCAGTGCAATCGGAAATGTCAATCGTGCAAGTGCCCGTACAACTCAAGTTCTCAGGTCCAGAATAACCAAAAGAAGCACAATTGTAAGAGCCAAAATATGCGCCGTCACACTGCTCCCCTGGATCTGGCGTGCCATTGCCGCAGCTTGGACCAGGCCCGCCGCCCCCAAAACCAATTTGATGGGCCAGCGTGTTCTGGTACTGGGTAATATTGTTGTTGATGATTTGGTTTGTACTGCTCGTGCTTGTTATAATGACCAGCATGACAAGGGTGGCAACCAGCACGGCACCGCCAATCAACAACAAGTACTCCAACGCGCCCTGCCCCTTGGAATGAAAAGCAAAAGACTGCGTGCCGCGCATAATCAGAAACCTTGTTTTAAAGAAAGCAAACTTATATTTAAATCCGTGCTGTTAGTTGGTTTAAACATAAACCCGTTAAATGAAGTGGAGGTGCCCGATTGAGGCACGCGTTTCAACAAATAAAAATAGAATACGAGCCTTCAAGGATTATTCAACCAGGAGAAAAATACATTCAATTCGCATCCCGCGAAACATGCCTTGCACGCGATGAAGTTTGGATCAAATGGACATTATCGCATGGGTTAAAAGGATTCATTGACTTTCCATCCAACAACCTGTACGAGTACTTTGTAGAAGAAAAGTCATTCTTAGACCTGCTTGAACAGCTTTTGCAAGAAATAAAAGACACGTGGAAAAGTTACATTCAAACGTATGAAAAGAAACGCGCGCAGGTCATTAAATCCTCTACAGCACTTTCAAAGTCCCTGCAAAAAGGAAAAAAACCGCTCACGTTGAAAAAGTATTTGGAGTTCATTCGAACAGGAGAAGAATACAGCACATACATTTGGGGGCCCTGGGCAGTCATATTCCACTTGGAAAAAAAAATAATTGACCAGTTTCCGGACGAATTGGCAGTAATTCAATCCCTGGAAGAGCCCATTGAATTTCTTAAAATGAAACAGGATTTGCACTTAAAATCCATTGAAAGCGTGCAAAAAGAATATGGCTGGCTTCCCGTGTACAGCCCGCACGACAACCCCTACACGAAAGAAGAATTATTAAAAATGAAGGGAGAAACCAAAAAAGAAGAGGTAATGGAAGAATTTAAAGGATTTAAAAGAAACAAAAAGGCGTTTCAAAAACTGCTTAAAAAAATAAAAGACCCTGAAATAAGAAAAGAAGTTGAAATCGTGCACGCGTTTGCGTTTCTAAAAACCGACCGCGTGGATGCATGGAAAAAAGCCATGCACATTCAACGCCCCTTTTACCAACACCTTGCCACCCGCATGGGTTGGGAGATAGAAGAAGCCGTAAACCTGTTCAACGAAGAAATAATCGCATTCCTTGAAAGCGAAAAATTACCGGAGCGCATAAAAATCACCCTGCGAAGCCAAAACAAGCCCTTGTATTATTTTACCAGCGGCCAAGTAACCGTTGTTGAAAGCCCGGCATTGATCGAGCAAACCCGTTCAACCCTTCACCCGGCAAACGAATCCATAACACAGTTCTCCGGCATCACTGGATGCATGGGAAAAACAACTGGAATTGTCCGCGTGATTCACACTCCGAAAGACGTTGAGAAAATAAAACAAGGAGACATTTTTGTTGCACGCTTTACCTTTCCAAGCTTCACCCCAAAAATGATTATTTCAAAAGCCATTGTAACCGATGAAGGAGGCATTACCAATCACGCGGCCATTATAAGCAGAGAGTACAACCTCCCATGCATTGTCAACACAAAAATTGCCACTTCCATTCTGCAAGACGGCGACCTTGTGGAAGTAAATGCGGATCAAGGAATTGTACGCATCCTTCAAAGGAACCAACAAAAGTCAAGATAAACCAAATTCAAGGCGCTGGGGTCAGCTCGATTTTATCCACGCGCACCGTCTTTGCATTGCAGGGAATCACCAGGGAAAGCGTTTGAGGGGGCAAACCCAAGGTCAGGTAATCAGTGGATTCATACCAGTTCAATGCCCCCACATTCGTGCCGTACGGGAAAATAACAGGCACGCGAATGCCTTCGCTTGCAAGAAACACAGTCAACTCGCCAAATGGAGCAGTGTTCACGCCCCGCATGCGCACGCGAAACGCGTTCGAAGAAGGCAATTCCACGTTCACTGCATACTCAACGAAAAACTCTTCACCACTTTCACACGCCTCCCCATCCCACTGCACCACGCCCTGGCCGGCATAGGAAGAAGTCTTCAAACCACTTCCAAGAACGCCTTCCTCGGCCTCTAATACGAGTTCTGAAAGCAGTGGCGGCAAAGGATTTGAGTCAATGGGCTGACTGGGCAGTTGAGCGCACACCGTATTTGAATAATAGGCGCCAACCTCGTTGAAGGCTTTCACGGCAAAACAGTACTCCTGTCCCGGTGTGCCCTTGAAAACAAAAGGACTGGAAGCGCGTGCATTCACTTCCCAAACCCCATCCGATTCAAATTCCAATGCATCAATGACCTGGTCTGAAACAAGGAGTGAGGAAGCGTGCACGCCTTTTACCAGGTACTCCGGGCTGGGGGAACCCAATGCGTTTGACCAAGACCATTCCACTGTGTCAGGGGAAACACGTGAGACCTGAAGTGAAAACATTCCGGGAGGCACAGGACCTTCATACACCGGGTTACTGCCCCCGGGCACTGGAACCTGAACGGGAGGAACGCCCAGCAAAAACAACCCGACTATGATGAGAACAAGCAGCGCCCCCAAGGTCAAAAACGGCCACTCGGCGCCTTTTTGAATGTGCGAAGAAGAGGCATTTTCGCGCACGCGTGCACTGCGGTTCTTTATGGGCATGCAAAAATGCACCAGCAAACACTATTTAACTTTCACGCTAAACCTGCAGGGTTTAACGCGCCAGGTACTCTGTAATGCGTTTTTGATGGCGGTAAAAGGAAAGCACGTTGGACTCGCGCAAATACGATTCCAATGGAACGGATAAACGAGAAGACAAAAAATCCAAGGCCCGTGGAAGCTCGTAAAACGTTAAGGGTTTTTCTTTTAACGCATGCCGAACAGTTTCACGAATCTTCCACACGCCCAAAGAGGCCTGCACTGAAACCCCAATCTCGCGGAAAATCACGCAACCGGATTGGCGTTTAATGGAGCGCAAGTATTCCCCCACGGCCAAGCGCGCAGAGTAGTATGCACCCGCCACATTGGACGCGTATTTTTTCCTTCCACCGAAAAACTCGTGGTCGGCCATGATTCTTGATTCTGTACTATGCGACGTCCACAACCCCCCCGGTTTCCATGCCTCCATTTGCTCAAACTGCCACTCGCTCGGCAACAACAAAATCCAAAAATCATTGTCCACATAATTGGCATGAAACACGCGGAAATCTTGAATGGGCGAATAGGCTTTCACTTCTTCCACCAAATAATTTGACAAATTGGAGTCAATGGCCGTAATGGCCCACCGCGTGGGAACAAGTTTGCGCTTACGCTGCACGCCCAACATGCCTGCTGAAAGAATCTTGTACAAGTAATGCACTGGAATATGGTGTTCAAACAGTTCCTGCACTGCCGTTTGAGACAAGGCCTGCGTGTCTGCAACCAAGGCGTCCACTTTTTGAGGCACGCTCGGATTCTCTGTGAGCCTGAACTTTTTCAACGGTGCATGCGGGCCCATGGGAGGCGTTGTATCTGAAAAAGACAGTTCTGCATGCGGGCGCTTGGCCAATTCCACTTCCACTTCAACAGATTTCTCGCCCAGCACCAGTTCCTGCATGCGCGCAAGTTCACGCGAAGGATTGGAAGCGCTCTGCACAAGGGCTTTGGAAGTAGAGCGCACCAGCTGCTCGCGAAAACCAATAATGTCCTGCGCAGGCAGGCCATACCAGCGCTCAGGGTTGTCCAACAAATCCGCATCATCCAAAGAAAAGGTCGGGGCCATGGGAGCAACCGTTACATTCGGATACGAAGTCCAGGAAACAAACAAAGAAGGAGGCGAAGAACCCTGAAAAGAAGTGCCCTTCATTTGTTCTACCGAGCGTGAAACGATTTTATGCTTTTCCAGCACCCAACAAACAGGCCCGCACCACAACCGGCCCTTGCATTTAACGCAAATGTCGAACATACACGCAAAACCATTACAAATCAAAAAATGCTTTCAATTTCTGTTTTACTTCAGCCAACTTTTCAGGTTTAAGTTTGTCCAAGCGTTGTACTACCAGTTCCTTTTCAACCGTCATCGGAAAGTCAACCATAATCATGCTATCCTTTGCAAGCATTTTCTTTTCCATGTGCACATTCGCAATGGGCACGTCATAGAATGTGACACCGCTTTGAGAAGTTATCTTTGCCAAAACAACATCGGCCGAATGCGCGTTATACTTGGAAGAACTTATCACCAGCGCCAGCCTGCGCTTTACCCCCACCTGATTTGAGTAAAACAGGTCGGCTACAACCACCTCTCCCTGTTCAATGTTTGATAAGTTCATCCGCATCATCCCATTTTTCCAAGGCATGCCGCGCCGCATATTGCCGCCATGCAGGGTCTTTCCGCTCAAGCTCGCGCGCCTTTTGCTCTGCGGCCTGGCGCATCACTTCCGTCCACTTAATCTCAGGGTGCTTTTTCATTGCCTTATGCAATTCTTCAGAAACGGCCAACGTCATATTCACCACGCAAATCACCTTAAATAAGGTAAATAAGGTATTCTGGTTTTAAGTGTAATGTTTTTGCCGTTGAGTGTTTAAAAAGGCAGCGAAGGTGTAACGCCGGTGAACCCCGCTAAAAGGTTTTAAACCATTGGCAGTTAATACACCCGTATGCCAGGCAAAAAGGCCGAAGTCAAAGCCAAGGAAAGCATTGCCGTCACGTTTCCGGATGGAAGCAAAAAACAATTTCCAAAAGACACGCAGGTACTGGAAGTCGTGCAAGGCATTGGCCCAAAACTCGCAAAAGAGGCAGTAAGCGCAAGCCTCAACGGAAAAGAAGTGGACTTAACTCAGGCCATCCAAGAAAACGCAGCGCTTACCGTGCACACGTTTGAGCACGCGCAAGGAAAAGACACGTACTGGCATTCCACCTCCCATTTAATGGCCATGGCCGTTTTGGAATTATTTCCAGGCGCGCAAATCACCATTGGCCCTGCAATCAATGAAGGATTCTACTATGACATAGACTATGACAGGCCTTTTACGCCCGAAGACCTGCAACGCATTGAAGCGCGCATGAAAGAACTCGCGAAAAAAGACTTGAAAGTGACAAGGCACGAGTGGACGAAAAAAGAAGCCAAGGAATACTTTGCAAAAAAAAGGCAGGCCTACAAAGTCAAACTCATCGACGAACTCCAAGACAAAACGGTCAGCGTGTACGAAGAAGGAAACTTCACCGACCTATGTACAGGCCCCCACGTGGTTTCAACGGGAAAAATAAATGCCATAAAACTGCTCCGCGTGTCCGGAGCATATTGGAAGGGAGACGCGAAAAACAAGCAACTCCAGCGCGTGTATGGCATTTCATTCCCCGAACAAAAAATGCTGGACGAATGGGTAAAACAACAAGAACAAGCCTCGGCACGCAACCACGTGAAACTGGGAAAAGAAATGGACTTGTACTCGTTCCACGAAGAAAGCCCTGGAAACGCGTTCTTCCATGCAAAGGGAATGACGCTTTACAATGCATTGCTTGAATTCATGCGCGAAAAATACAGGGTAAAAGAATACAAGGAAATTTCCACGCCCATTATTCTGAAAAAAGAATTATGGATTCGCTCAGGGCACTGGGACCACTACAAGGAAAACATGTACTTCACCAAAATTGACGACGTTGAACAGGCCATAAAACCCATGAACTGCCCGGGCAGTATTTTGGTGTACAAAAACGCGCGCAGGTCTTACAAAGAACTGCCCCTCAAACTCGCGGAATTTGGAATTGACCACCGGCATGAACTAAGCGGCGTGCTCAATGGATTGTTTAGACTACGCAAGTTCATGCAGGATGACGCGCACATTTATTGCACGCCCGAGCAATTAAAACAAGTCATCCCTGAAACCATTGAAATGGTGGACGAAGTGTACAAAGCGTTTGGCTTTGAATACAAAGTGGAATTGAGCACGCGGCCAAAAGACTCCATGGGCGCGGAAGAACTTTGGACCACTGCAACAAAAGCACTGCATGACGCACTGAACGCGCGAAAAGTAAAATTTGAATTGCGCGAAGGAGAAGGCGCATTTTACGGGCCCAAAATTGACTTTCACGTAAAAGACTCTTTGGGGAGAACGTGGCAGTGCGGAACCATTCAAGTGGACTTCCAAATGCCTGAACGATTTGACTTAACATACATTGGAAGCGACGACAAAGAACACCGACCTGTCATGGTTCACCGCGCCATTTACGGAAGCCTGGAACGGTTCCTGGGCATACTGGTAGAACACTATGCAGGAAGATTTCCCTTATGGTTAAGCCCGGTACAAGTCAAAGTCCTTCCATTGAGCGAAAAGTTTGAAGACTATGCCAAAAGCGTTCACCATGAACTCCTGCAAAGCGGCATTCGAAGCGAGCTGAACGACAGCGGAGAAACATTACAATACAGGATCCGCACTGCGTCTCTGGAAAAAATCCCCTACATTATTGTAGTGGGAGAAAAAGAGGAAAAAGGCAAAACCATTGCCGTACGCGACCGCGAAGGAAAGCAAATGTTTGGCGTACAATTAGCTGCATTCATTGCAGATGCAAAGAAAAAAGCAATAGAACGAACAGAGGCGTAAAGTCCTTTCATCAGCCCATTTAGTGCAAAGCCTGCTTCCGCGCTACCTTTAAATAAGGGAACTTTGTATTCCAGTGCACGGGAGAACCCCCAGACTCGAGGAGCAAACGCACGATGGCATCCGAAGATTACCTGAAAACCCTTATTTCGCAGGTCAAGCGAAAAAAAGAGGAAGAGCTTGAGCCTGCGCCACCAAAAACCGCGGAAAAAGAAATCCCCCCAGGCGTTCAAGACCCCTTAAAAAAAGGGCCCGAAGACTTTTCGAGCATCATTAAACGGTTAAAGGAAATTCAAGTGGAAGTACCGGAAGCCCCTGAAATCCACCCAATGTCCGATGAAACGCCCCAAAAAAGCCAGCCCATCCAAAGCCTGTCAGCAGAAAGAGAATCAAATCCTGTTCCAACCGTGTCAAGCCCTGCACCTGCACAATCCCCTCCTGGCGATGCAACGCCCTCCCAAAAACCTGCAGAGGAAAGCACGGGCACCATAGAAAAAGAAATGGAAACAAAACAAAAAGTAAAACTTGAAGAGTATGGAGAAGTTGAAATCTACAAAGTCAGGGGAGAATCCTTGAATTATTACCATGTCCCCGTTGTACGCCCCACCGCATCTGAAAAAAACATCATCAACACGCTCAAAGAAGCCGCGACAAGGCTTATCACGATTGCGCCTTACAAAATACGCGACCCCATTCAAAGAAGAAACGTGTACTATCAGCGAATCATGGAAATACTCCGCGCGAGCCCGGAACTAAGAATCTCGCAAAACAAGTTCACGTTTTATGCAAATGCGGTAGTGAGCGAAATGGTGGGCTATGGAATCATTGACCCGCTCATCCAAGACGACAAATTGGAAGAAATCATGATCATCCAGCCCAAACACCCTGTGTATGTATTCCACCGCGAATATGGAATGATGCTCACCAACATTGAATTTTACTCCGACAACGAAATTCAAGACGTGGTAAACCGCATTGCACGCGAAGTGGGCAGAAGAGTAGACATCAGCTCGCCTTTACTGGATGCACGCCTGCCAGACGGAAGCCGTGTGAATGCCACCATCCCCCCGGCATCCGTTGACGGCAGCACGCTCACCATCCGAAAATTTAGGGGTGATCCATATAGCATCGTGGACCTGATACGCATGGGAACCTTGAACGTTGAAGCGGCTGCATTTCTATGGCTGTGCGTGGATGGATTGCAGACAAGACCTGCAAACATTCTCATTGCAGGAGGAACCAGTTCAGGAAAGACCACCCTGCTCAATGTACTGTGCTCCTTTATCCCCGACAGCGAACGCGTAATATCCATTGAAGACACTGCAGAACTCAGCCTGCCGTTAAAACACTGGATCCGATTGGAAGGCAGGCCCCCAGGATTGGAAGGAAGAGGAGAATTGTCATTGGACATTTTAACAAAAAATTCACTGCGAATGAGGCCGGACAGAATCATTGTAGGAGAAATACGACATGATGAGGCATTCACTCTGTTCACGGCCATGAATACTGGGCATGAAGGATCGACTGGAACTGTGCACGCGAACTCCGCGCAGGAAACCATTGTACGATTAACCAACCCGCCCATGAATGTCCCGGAAATCATGCTGTCAGGATTGGACTTCATCATCGTTGAAAACCTTTTTCACACAAAGAAAAAAGGAACATTCAGGCGCATCACTGAAATCGCAGAAGTGCGGGGCGTGCTAGAAGGAAAAGCAAAAGCCCAAACCATATTTGAACGCGACCCCGTAAAAGACGAGCTCATTAAACTGGATTTGCCGATTGAATACATCTACGAACTTCAACGCTTAACCGGAAAAACAAAAACGGAAATGGAGTTGGAATTTAAACAGCGGGAAAAAGCCCTCAAAGAAGTCATTTCAAAAGGCATCCGAGACATGCGCACGGTGTCCGAATCGCTTAAGCGGACTGCGCTTGAGGGGGCAGCCTAATGGCAGACCTTTTGAAAAACTTGCGCGCGCGCATTGAAGAAAAAAAGGAAAAAGAAAAAACGGAGTCTGCACGCGCAGCAAGCGAAGAAGAAGCAAACGTGAACCCTTCCCAGGTCGAAGACATTGTGCGGAGAATGAAAGAAAAATACCAGCACGAAGGCCTGCAGGAACAGGCTGTGGAAGGAAAACTAGGAGAGTTAAGAGACATCATCACGGGAACCGAACGAAAAACCATTGAACTGCAAACAGTGGAAGAACTTCAAGAATTCCACTCTCCCTTGGTGCGCAGGCTTGGAGGATTGTACCTGAAACTCAAAAAGCCCATGGACTGGTTGAGCGCGCGCGTGGCCCAATTCCCCCAAATGAAAATGCTCAACTATTACCTGTACTCGGCAGACATGCCCTATTCTTCCAGGCAATGGGTTGCATTAACCACCATATCCGCGTTCATCGTATTCATTTTAAGCGTATTACTTGGAACGGTTGTGTTCAACCTATTGCCCCCCTTAAAGCCCCAGTACAAGTTCCTTTCATTCCTTGTACCCCTGGCCATTGGAATCGTGTTGTTTTTCATAACAGTCCTCATGGGATTCCTCATCCCCCAAAGCAACGCACAAAAACGCGGGGAAAAAATAAGCGCTGAACTCCCCTTTGCATTAAGGCACATGGCCACGGAATTGCGCGCAGGAATCGGGTTGTACAGGACCATTGAAACCATTGCCAAAGCCGATTATGGAGTGCTCTCCGAAGAATTCGCGAAAACCATCCGCGAAATAGAAGAAGGAACTGACACCAAGGACGCATTACGCCACTTCGCGGCGCGCAGTCAAAGCAAAGCCCTTCAAACATCCCTGCGCCACGTCATCCGCGCACTCAAAACAGGAGGAAACCTGTCTGAAATCATGAGCACCATTGCAAGCGAAGTGTCCTTTGACCTAAGAACAAAAATACGCGATTTCTCTGAAAAAATGAACTTTTTCGGAGTCATATTCATTTTCATTGGAATTGTAATGCCTGTATTCGTCGGCATTCTTTCAGCGATTGTAAACGCGCCCACAAACCTTCCCCTCACCCTGCCACTTACGCCCATATTCACGTTCATGTTTTACGTGGCCATCATGCCGTTCATCCTCGCATTCCTCATATTTTACTTATACATCATACAACCCAAGGTGTAATCCATGGCGCAAAAAAAACTCATTGAAGTGTACAAAAAGTTCCTGAATCAACTGGGCATCCGCATTCCACTCTCCCTGTGGATTTTCATTGCATTTGCATTTTCCGCGGCACTTGGAGGAGTTGCCTTTGTTTTCATGTCCACGGTATTCAAAAGCACCAACCTCTTGTTCCCAGTACTGGCCTTTATCATTTCCATTGATGTAGTGCTTGGAATTCCTTACTGGAAAGGCCAACAGCGCATTACGCAAGTGGAAGAAGCCCTGCCTGATGGTTTAAAGCAGATGGCGGACACGCTCAAAGCAGGAAGCACGTATGAATACGCGTTGCGTGAAATTTCAGAATCCGAGTACGGGCCGTTGAGCGATGAAATGAAAAACGTTGTACGAAAACTTGAAGAAGGAGAAAACTTTGAAAACTCGCTCAAATCCCTTGCGGAAAGCGTGGAATCCAGAACCGTACAGCGCACCATTACTATTATCATTGACTCGGTAAAAGCAGGGGCCGGGCTTGCGGACATCTTGGACGAAATCGCGGCTGACTTGTATGACTCCAACCGCATCCGCGCCGAACGCAAAACCCGCACGCTCCTCCAGGGACTTTTCCTTGTGGCCGCAGGAGGAATGGTAGCCCCCTTCATTTTTGGCATTGTGTCTGTCATCGCAGCATTCCTCATCAAAACCGCGGTGTCTGCAGGCGTAGTAGACGCGGTTACCAAGGAAGGCGCGTACAAGGCCGCGGATTTCATCACCGTAGGAATGCAAAGCTACATTTTTGCTGAAATATTCGCGACAAGCATCATGCTGGCGGTAATGCGGGACGGGAAAATAAACAAAAGTATTATATACCTGCCTATTTTATTATTCGTCGCTTACGCCATATTCTTTGGCGCAAGAATATTCGTTTCAAAATTGGTTGGAGGCGTGTAATGTCAAGCGTTTGGTGCGATGAAAAAGGCCAAGCCGGAAGCGAAACCCTGCTCATCTTAGCAGGAGTAGTACTGGTTGCCACCCTCGTGGCATTGTACTTAAAATCCGCGCTTGCAGGAACGCAGCCCATCGTGCAAAACCAAACAAACCAAACCATCCAACAAATCAACACTTAAAGAAAAAACACTTACCAAACAGGAGGGAAACTATGGACCAAAAAGGACAAGGAGCGTTGGAATACCTGTTGTTGATCGGAGGCGCGGTGCTCATCGCAACCATTGTGTTGTTGATCATCATTTCAAGCACGACCACGACAAATGGTATCATCAACAACAACATTACCCAATTCAATACCGAAATTCAAAATGCCGTCAGCCACGCCTAACGACAAGGACTGAAAAGTGGAAGGAACAAAAAACATGAATTCCAAGGCACAGGTTTCAGTGGAATACCTTGTAACCGTTGCGTTTGGAATCGTGCTTGCCACCTTGGCGGCACTCATCGCCCTCCAAGTGGTGCAAATCGCCACCGTGGCAGAAGTGCAGGTACAACAAGTCCGGCAGGAAACAATCGGCTCCCTCATGGGGGGGTAGCTTGTTTCCCTTTTTTTATTTTCTTACCCCCTTACTAGCGTTAGCCATTGGCACGTACACGGATTTCAAAAAACGCATTATCCCCAACACGCTCACGTATGGAATGATTGTAACAGGACTTGGAATGCATGCCCTGGAAAGCATGCTTGCCAATGACTGGAACATTTTTGGAATTACATTGACTGTGACTGCTGCCACGTTTATGGGCGCGTATGTTTTGTACAAAATAGGGGTGTGGGCAGGAGGCGATGTAAAACTATTCACCGGCATTGCCGCGTTCAACCCCTTCAACCCTGCCTTTTTTCCCCTGCAATTCAATTACACGCTTGCATTAAACAACGAAAACCTTTTTGGAGTCTTCCCGCTTCCTATCTACCCTTTCACCCTCTTCCTGTTCAGCGTGTTCTCCACCCTGCCCTACACTGCATTACTGGGATTAAACGCCCTCCGATCCAATCAACGCGCGCGCACTGCATTCATGGAAACAATAAAGAAAGCCGCATACCACGGCATTGCCTGGGGGCTTGTAATAACAGGATTCACTGTGCTCCTGCAAAAACTTGGAATGGATTCCCTTCTACTTATCCCCCTTCTTTTAATCACAGGCCTGCTGACCTCCCAACAAAAGATTTTCATAGGATTGGCAGTGGTGCTGGGAGTTGCAGGTTTTGCCATTAATGGAACAGCGGCAGTAGGAACCCTTGCACTGCTCGTTATTGGAATATTTGCACTTGAATGCGCGTTGGGCGCGTTTGGATTGGCAAGAAAATTCGTACTGCGAAAAACAATTCCAGTAAAAGAACTCAAAGAAGGAGACATCTTAGTGGACACGTGGATTGAACGCCAAGGTTCTTTTATAGCATGGAAGGGCATAGACTTGGAAAAGGTTTTAAAGCACGTGAAGGCAAATACTCTCGCCCAGGCCTTGGAAGAACTGCGGCCCCCCAAAGGAAATGTGACAGCCGACCCGCACAATGCAGGCGGACTCTCAGAAGAACAGGTGAAAAAATTGCAGCACGCCGCACAAAATGAAAAAATGCCCCGCGCAGTAGAAGTAAAACTGACTGCACCCTTTGCCCCGGCAGTGCTCATTGCCTACGTGATTACAAACACCATTGGAGACGCGTTATGGATTGCACTGTACTGAACGCCAAAGGCCAAATAAGCCTGGAATTCATTTTAATCGTAGTCATCATACTCATTTACGTGCAAACCGTCATACTGCCGGTTTCAAGCACGGCATTAAACGCGGCAGACGATGTTACACGGTTGTCCCAGGCACGCAAAGCCGCACAAGACCTCACCGGAACAATTAATTACATAGGGGCAGTTCCTGGAACCAGCGCGCAAACCATTACAATATTCATCCCAAAAAACACTGCTATTCATTGTTATGCCAACCCCCTTCAAAAAATCGGGTTTGAAGTGAATTTAAACACGCCTGCATTCGCGTGCCCGGACGCCCTGGGAACCCCTGGAACCCACTGCGACAAGAATTTTACAATTCCCTCAAATACGTACCTGGAATGCGCGGTGCCCAGCATTTACGCAGGCGGAAACGGCTTTGCCCAGCACTTAAAAATAGAAAAAAAATATGACCCGCAACCCAAAGTAACTGTGGAGCCTGTGATATGAAACGCCCCGCTGAACGCGCTCAAACAAGTTTTGAGGCCATGCTTGTAGCTGCATTTATCATTGTAGTATCAACGATCATCATGACACGCTTTGTAGAACCCATTCAAACCACCACGGTAATTGCAGAAGCAAAAGCCCAGGCAGTAAACCAACTCGCAAAACTAAACCAAGCCTATTACATCCAAGACATGGAATACAAGTACTACCCCAACAATGCAAGCGAAACCTTCAACGATGTCTTCGCAATAAACGTGCGCACCAATCCAAGTGATTTCACGGCCAGCGCAAACAAGCCAACGCCGCCAAACCCTTACTCAGAAATAGGGGCATGGATTGCGCAAATTGAACCAGAACTCAAAAGCAAAACAAACTACGGAACAGTAAACGTGTTCTTCAATTACCCCAACAACCTGCCCAACGATTAAAAAACAAACCAGTCTGCCACCAAAAAACACGTGAAAACGTTGAAAGGAAAAACAGGTTAAAACGTGCGCTGCACGCATGGCCTGAAGAGGCATGCTGGAATGGATGCTTGCAGGATGCGCACTTGGAATCCTTACCGGGCTTATCCCCGGGTTGCATCCCAATACGCTTGCGGCCATGGCATTGTTACTGCCTATTTCCAACGAACACGCGTTCAACGCGTGCATAGGACTTGCGTGCATGAATGTAGTGCATGCGTTCATGGAATGCATCCCCAGCATTTTTACAGGAATCCCAAATACAGACACGTTGAGCGCGGCTCTTCCCGGGCATCGCATGGCCTTGAATGGAAAAGGCCTGCACGCCATTGCGTGCATGACAGTAGGGGGTTTTACCAGCGGGCTTGCAAGCCTTGCATTTTTTCCCTTGTATGGAATGTTCATTGAAAAAACATGGGAATGGACGCGCACGCTCATTCCCTTCCTATTGGCTTTAACTCTTGGTGCGCTTGTATTGGACAGAAAAAAGTGGAAGGAAAAAGTAAACGCGCTTATTTGCGTGAGTGCAAGCGGTTTCCTTGGGTGGATGGTGTTACGCGAAACCCCTATTCAAGAACCCCTGCTCCCGCTCATCACTGGATTGTTTGGAGCTGGCACGCTTGCAAGCAACCTTCATGGAAACCATTCCCTGCCCGTCCAAAAAACGCCCACGCTACCTGCAAGCACGGGACTCCTTGCAAATGGCCTGAAAGGATGCCTCGCAGGAAGCGCAGTATCCCTTGTGCCTGCACTCAGTGCAAGCGAAGCCGCGCTCATGGTGCAAAAAATTTCCCCCACAAGAAAACAATCCAACTACCTTGCACTTTCCACTGGGATTGCAGTGTCAAACACCCTGTTCAGCTTTGCCGCACTCCAATACCTGAACAAGCCGCGCAGCGGGACTGCAGTGGCTATTCAAAAAATAATTGAATTAAACGCAGAACAATTCACAACTCTATCTATCGCCCTTGCAGGAGCAACTGCAGTGGGAGGAATAACCCTGATATTGATTGCCCCCAGCATTGCAGCACTCGTTCAACGCATTCCATTGAATAAAACCAACGCAGTATTACTCGTTTTTCTAAGCGCCATGGTTTATGCACTCAGCGGAACCCAAGGATTAATAGTATTTGGGGCAAGCGCCCTGGTGGGCATGCTGCCAAGCGCCCTGCACTGCAGGAAAAGCACGTGCATGGCCGCATTACTGGTGCCAACGCTGTATTATTATCTTGTTTAATCACAAACGCAATTCGGATGCTATTTATTCATTTTGTATATCCGACTAATGGAGTAACGCAGTGTATTTTTCAAAAAAACAGGGATTTGGCGCATGACCCGCGTTTTGGATTGCCCGTGGGCGCGCTCTAAAAACGTGACTGGAACCTCTTTCAATACAAATCCATGGTCCTTGGCTTGAAAAATGCATTCTGTAAGAAAAAAATTTCCATGATTCGTTGGGCGCAACGTTTTCCAAACCCTTCGATGCATGCCCCGAAAGTTAAGAGTAAAATCAGTCAAAGGAATGCCGGACAAGTGTTGAATCACCCGGTTTCCAATACGGCTTATTTTTGATTGAAAAGCCACTGAAAAAGAACTCCGCTCAAAAACCGAGCCCGGCAAGTACTTTGAACCCACCACAAAATCAGCTCCTGAATTAAGGCCCTTCAAAAGAGAGTCAATCTCGTTAACCTTCAAAGACAGGTCTGCATCCATTGAAATTAAAACATCCCCGGTGGCAGCGTTATACCCTTCCTGCAAAGCTGAACCAATACCATTGCTTTTTGCACGCGTGATCAGTCGTACAAACAAAGCTTTCTTTGAAAAGGCATCCACAAAGGCCCCGGTGCCGTCTGCAGAAGAATCGTCCACTACAATTATTTCGGCATTCAATCCATTGATTGTAATGTATGCCTCCAGGTCAGGCAACAATTTTTCAATGTTTGGACGCTCATTGAGAGTTGGGATAATAAAAGAAAGTTTTTGAGTCGACAAACAAAAGCCCATGCAAAATAACATTAAAATACTATTAAAAGGGTTGCACTGCAATGAAAAAACAATACGCTTTCAATGGCGAAAAGACCATGGAACGAAATCCGTTGCGCCAGCAAGCCCTGGCCAACCCGCTTTCACAGTGGGCCTTGAACGAACGCTTGGAATCAGCCTTATTGCTTTTTCCAAAAAAGGCCAAAAAAGTGCTGGACTTTGGATGCGGCGAAGGCCATTTCATTGGACGCCTCCAAACATCCATGCCTCACGCGGAATTTTTTGGAATAGATGCGTCCAATGAAAACGTTTTGTTCTGCAGGCGCAAGTGGAAAGGAACATTTGAAACCTGTTCTCACATTCCGGAAAAATTCAGTCAAAATCCAGTAGACGTGATTACCCTGCTTGAAATTCTTGACCACTTGGAAGACCCTGCAAAGGTATTGAAACAAGCACACGATGCCCTCACTCCGGATGGAATGATTATTGTAAGCGTACCCGACACCGCATCTTTGAAGTGGAATGTTATCTGGGGGGTTTGGACAAACACGTTTGGAAGAATTTGGAAACACGCACACATTCAGCATTTTAATGAGCGCACTTTAACCCGGTTATTGGAAGAAAAAAAATTTACGATTCTGGAAAAGAAGCGCGCGCTCTTTAACTGCATCATGATCTTCAAATGCGTTAAGCATATCCCGTGAATTCAGGTACCTTTTTCATCAGGCCAAAATGCGCCAATTAGGAGGAGAGAAAGGGAGAAAATTACATAATTTGAATGAACCAGCCGGGAAAACAAGGTAAAAACAAGCATGAATACCCCTGCATACAAGAAAACGTTCCCTGGAAGCGGCTCCTTAAAAAACCGCTTTAACAGGACCGGAAGCAATGCCAATACCACGAAACCCTGCAGGATCCAAAACGGAAACGAGTTTAGTTGAGCTGCAGAAAATCCGATTGTTTCCAATAAAAGGGGTAGGCCTCCATAAAGGCCCCTAGAAGGATATGCGGTTGGAATGCCTCCAAAAATAAAGAAAATCGTGTCCTCTAAAAACGCGCGGGCATCCCATATTATGAATGGCAGCATGGCAGCCAAAAAAACCAACACGCCTGCCCACGCATGGTGCAGTTTTTTTTCTGACACTGCCCATAATCCAAAGAAAAATAGTATTGGAACTGCCGTGAGTTTGAATGCCGCCATCAACCCAAGTGTTACCCAAGAAATCCTCCAGTGATTCTTAACGGCCAATGCCATTGCAAGAATTGCGAGAAATAATATAACGACATCATTTAACCCCCAAAAAAAACCCATGGGCTCCAAAAGCAGGCTCAATGCAAGCAACAATACAACGGCATGCTCTTTGTTGTTCATTAAAAAGAACAAAAGCCAAAACCCAAACAGCATCAACAACGAGAAAAGCCAGCGCACGTCAAACCGGCCGAACAGTGCAAAAAACGGGGCTGGAAACAGAAACGAAACCGGAAAATATGCATAATGGTACAAGTAGGGTGCATGGTCCAATCCAAACCCTGACCAATACGCTTGCTCGCGCGCATCAAAGTAGTCAAGCTGTGTACCAAAAAAGTCTGTTGCATACGGGTTTTTTCCCTCAAGAAAAAAAAGCGCGGCCTCTTCGACTGACACGGCACTATCATACACCATAACCGGGACTCCTTCCATCATACGGGGATCCGTGGCCGCACGCATGCCTCCCAGCAAAAAAACGGCCAAGATGATGAACACTACAAAATAACGAGGAAGCGGGTTTGACACAAAAAGGCCCACGAGCACAAACAATGCCAACAGAAAAAGGAGGAATCCAAAAATGATTCGGCCTGGAAAAAAGTTCATAATGTGAAAAAAGTCAATGACCAAGTAAATCAAAGTGGCCTGCAAACCCAGCATGAAAACATTCCGGGTTTGACCAAGAGCATGCATAGCCATGCATTATAAACACGGGCATTAAATAAGTATTGCGCATGTGGCGCATCAAGCAAAGCCTTTTGGAAAGCATCATGCACGCGTCCAAGAACGTGTACCCCGATGAATTCATTTCATTGCTTGCAGTCAAGAATGATGCTTCTTTGCTGGAAGAACTTGTAATCGTTCCATCCGAGTACGGGGAAGCCTTTTCGTCCCTGCGCTCGGACCTGATTCCATTTGATTCGCGCATCGTGGGAACCATTCATTCTCACCCTTCCGGAAAAGGGCATCCCAGCAGCGAGGACTTGAACGCGTTCTCGCGCATGGGAAGCATTCA
>JACQJG010000005.1 GCA_016198125.1 Candidatus Iainarchaeum sp.
CAGCCCTTGCTTTGCTTGGGCAAGGCCCGGTGACCTTTGATTCTGCCATTCAAAGCCAGGACGTTGTTTTGTATCAAAACAAAGTTTCAAATTCAGCTGCATTGAAGTGGGCGTATACCCGGGGTAATGGAACAGAGATTTATCTGACCAGCACGAATTACGCGGATAGCGCCGGGGCCGCGGGGGGTGATGGGGAAGCGGGATTGAAGCTGTTGGCGCCTCTTCCGGGTTCAATTGTGGGTCCTAAAGCGGTAGGCAGTGAAACCGTTCCTTTTGTGTTTGAATTGAGCGGCACATCTGGAGTGCAAGGCCCCTTGTATGTGAATGTGGAATTGGTTGCCCCGGGTTCTTCAGGGGAAAAAACAGTGCTATTTGATGCAGTGAGTCTTGATGCCCTTGATAGTGCGCCAACGCCCTTTCTTTCATGCGTGAACAGCGAGGCCATGCTTGTTTCCACGTGTACGTTTAAGAAAGAGGTTGGCGCAATTCCTACAGGGCCTTACCTTGTTTCAGCATCCTTGGTGAATGAGGGCGGGGCGGTGCTTGCATCCGATGCAACGCCGTATGCAGTCACGTTTGATTTTGAGGCTCCTCAATTAATGGTGCAGGCGCCTGTTCAGGAAACCGCCAATACGTCCAAGCTTGTAGTGTTTACGGTGAAGGACAATGTGGGCGTTGCATTGGAGGACGTTTATTTTTTTGTGAACGGCGATCACGTGGGGTTTGAGGAGGGAGCGTGTTCCCAGCCGGATCCAAACCTGTGGTTGTGCGGCCAACAGGCAAACGCCATTCAACCAGGGGCGAATCTGTTTGGCCTTCAAGCGTTGGACGTGGCAGGCAATCAAGGCACGTTGGAACCCTTTGCGTTTTCTTATTCAGAAACTCCCCTTGCAGACCAGAACTGCCCGGTTTTTGAACTTTCAGATCAAAATACAACCATTGTAACTCTTCCGTTTCCATTCAAAACGGTTTTTGAAGTGCCAGGGACTGCATTGTACTTTTTTGGATCGGGCATTGAAAAAGGGGTGGAGGTTGCAAGCAGTGCAGTGGAATCATTGGGCGCGTTCAAGTACGTTTTGCTGTTGCTGGCAGGGATTGCAAGCGGGTTGTTGTGCTTTCAACTGTTGGGGCGTTTCTTTGAAGGCGTTAAAACCACGCGCAGGGAGCGCATGGAAACAATGAAGCGTGGAATTCTTTCCCTGGCATTGGCACTGTTGGTTTTGTACGTGGGGTTGAATGTGCGCGTATTCAATGGCATTGCAGTGGCCGTGCTGGAAGTGGTGCTGGTATTGGTGGGGGTTTTTGTTGTCCAGCGCATTCAGCGCATGCACGCGTTCAAACCCGTGCGCGTGGAAAAGCCGCGGTAAGTTTTTAGGCCTTCTCAGTCCGCCCATCATTCGTCAAAGCGCGTGCTCGGAACATTGGACTCATCACCGAAGGCACTTAAATGGAGCATAAAATGCTTTTTTTAGGTTATGGTCCATGGGACTCGTTTTGCAGCGCAAAAACGAAGATTTGCGCGCTATTGGGCATTTAAAGGGGTTTTATGGCATGGATTTAAATACTTTTATTTCATGGTAGTAGGTACTGAAACGTTTCCCAGTGGAAGCGCTTTGGTTTGTTCTGATTGGGAGGTTTTAAAGTATGGCGGACTTAATCGTGAAATCCAAGGTAGCAGAAATGATTCGGGGCAAGGATATGATGATTGCAGCCGATGCCTATGACGCGTTGAACGAGCACGTGGAAAAAACCGTTCACAAGGCCATGGAACGCTGCTCGGCTTCCGGCCGCAAAACCGTAAAGCCTTTTGACTTTTAAGCTTCTTTTGGCCCTTGGGGCCCCTATTCTTTTTTTTTAGCAACAATTCAAGTCCAGCGCCCCCTTCATTTAAATATAACTTCAACCAATTAACTGTATGGAGTTAACATTTGGTGGTTGGTTTTATGGGGCATGGCATGGGAAGTAAGGGATTGTGGGCATTGATTATTTCTTTGAGCGTATTGGTGCTGGCACCGCCTGCCTTTGCAAGTGTTTCTTATTCCTATTATACGCAAGGCGTTGCGCCTAATGTTCCGCATTGGAAGTATTTTTCTTACTCGGATTTGAATCCCGTGGGGTATGGTGCGTACGGGTATTCTGTGCCTGTGCCGTATGGTCCGTATTGGGCGTTGGGCGGGTGGAACGGTTTGTATGGGTATAATGGGTATGGGTACGGGTATGGCTTTGGTTCGGCCTATCATCCTTACGTGAAATATGGCGGTTATCCGATAGGGTACCCGTACAACGTGTACCCGGTGAGCGACTATTATTACAACGGCACGTTTGTGAATGCCTCTACTCCCACCGTGGCATTGAGTTATTATTCAAATTAGAGGATGCCCTATAAGAACACTGTAGGGACGCCTTGCGGTCTTTGGGTCAAACGCTGAGCGTGGATTACACGTACGATAATTAGATTTATAGTTCAGCGAGTTCGTCGTAAAATTCTTTGTACTGTTTCAGGTGTGCTTTCACAAGGGCCTTGACGTCTTTCCATTCGGCCATGGTGATGGGTGCTCTTTTTCCTTTTACTTTGATTGTTTTCATTTCAGTTCCTCCTTGTATGGTTGGCAATCCAGGTAACAATTTCATCCATGGATGTTTTTGGTTTGACTGACCAAACGACCACGTTAAATCGTGAAGTGGGGCCTATTTCCAGTTTTTTTCCGTTGAGTTCAAGAAATGTCAACATGCACTCAAAGGCAGTCCTTTTGTTTCCATCCATAAAGGGGTGTCTTCGTGCAATCTCCATCAGGAGTGTTGCCGCTTTTCTATCCACTCCCCGCGTATTTGCCACTTTAAAGACAATATGGTCGATTTCAGCATCGTTTCGCACCAAGCCATTCATAAATTGCTTGTTGATGTTGACAATTACTTCTTTTGAAAGTGTTTTGACAATCACGGAGGGCATGCACTAATTCTGTAATTTACAGAATTTAAGCATAGCGCTTTTTTGACCGCTTACACGGGGTGTATCCATTTGCGTTTTGCAAATTGGGTCATCATGTGCACGGTTAAAGGGGCTTTGCGTCCGTACACCTGGGTTTTGCCGTTCTTTAATGCCTGGCGTGCTTCGTCCAGGTCATTTGCTTCTACAAGGGTAAAACCGTTGCCCAGTTCATTGGGGCTGTGGGAATCACTGACCCCGATTTTGGTGATTGCATTTTCTTCCGCGAATTTTTTTGCCCGGGCATTGAATCCTTTGGAATAGCATCGGGCATTCCATGCTTCCACCAAATCCACTTGTTTTTTGACCTGTTCGAGGAGGTGCACGTGCCTGCCCAGTCCTTTGCGGAACACATCAAACGGGTGGGGTACTGAAAGCAGGGCTCCCTGGCCTTTGACTTCGTCTATGATTTCAAACAATTGCCGGCTTTTGATAGGCTCGTTCAAAAACAATCCAATGAACTCTCCCACCAATATGCCTTCGTGGAATGCGTACACTTCTTCTCCTTGGATGAATGGAATTCCCAGTTCCTTGCAGTACCTGTTCAGGTCTTTCCATGCGTTAACGAGGTTGTGGTCAGTGATGGCAAATCCAATGTTTTTCTTGGCCATGGTTTTGGCCAGGGTACTGGGTTTGGTGATGGCGTCCACAGAATGCGCGGTGTGCAGGTGCAGGTCCAAATTCATTCTGCCACATCCTGGATTTCAGGCTCCCAGGCCGTGCGCTGAATCTCGCTCACGGGTATTTTGAGGAGGCAGTTTTTCTTGCCACCGCCTGCTACTACGGTTTGGAGCACTGCCACGCGTGCATCAATGAGCGTGCGCACCCCGTAAATGCTGATGGGTGGCACGGCTCCAACCGCATACCCGGTTACTTCTTCCACTTCCTCAGGTTCGGCCAGGTGCACGTGGCCGGCATTAAACAGGGCTTTGAGTTTTTGCCTGGAAGCATGGTCCCTGCCTCTGAGCAAGATCAGCACCGGGGCTTGGTCGATGAGAAACAAAATGGACTTCACCAGGGGAGCACCCAGTTTTTCTTCCAATTTGGGGTGGGCATGGGACATGTCCTCGTCAAATACAAGAATTTCGGCTTTAACTTCATTGACCGCAATAAAGTCTTCCAACATAAGGATTCTCAAATAAAAAAGAGCGCTAAATGTTTTAAAAATCCGTGTTTTAACGGGTAATAAATAGGGGCTATTTGGGGGATAAACCCTGATTAAAAGGGGAATGGGAGGGTTTAAATACTTCCACGCCCCAATAATAATAACAATTCATGTTAACAAGTTAATTTGGGGGTTTTTGGGTGTTGAAAAAGGACCTGCATGGCACGCAGTGGGACGCCTGGGTGTTTATTGCACTGGCTGTTTTGGCTATCATGCTCTTGCTTCCTGAAACGAATGCCTTTCAGGTGAAGGGTGCGGAAGCCCTGGTATTTATGGAGGGCGTGCCGTACACGTATGAATTTGAAGTGGTCAACGAATCGCCTGTTTCACAATCCCTGGTCATTCAATGGTTTTATCCTTATAAGGTTGAACCTGTAAGCGTTCCCACTCAAGTAGGCGCCTATGAAACCAGGACGGCAGTTTTTGTCCTTCTTTCATCCAAGGAATTCCTTGGACAAACCTATTCCGGGGCATTGAACGTGAAACTGGGCGGCGAGAAAATTCAAAAGGACATTGAATTCCAGTTTGTTCCTGCAACCAACTGCCCGATTTCCATGGTGTTGATTCCAGTCACAGATGCCACAAACCCAGCCATTAAGATTGATCTTAAGAACGAATCGTTGGGCGTGTCCTCGGTTGCATTGAATAGTATTCAGGGCCTTCCTGCCCTAGTAGAAGCGCAGGGTTTTCCAGTGACGCTTGCCCCTGTGGAATCCCAAACGCGTTCCATTGCGTTAACCCCTTTGTCCGATTTTAACGGGACAGCCGCGTTTACATTTGCATGTGCGGAAGCATTTTCCAATCAGTCTTTTACTGTTGAAAAACGCGTGGCATTGAACTGGGATGTGAATGAAAACACTTCAGGAATTGCAGGGTTTTTGGTTTTTCCTTCACTTGGAAGCTTTTCCATTGACGGAATAGGGCCTTTAGAGCTTGCATTGGATGCGCTCCTTGTATTCATCATTTTGGGGTTGCTTGTTGCTCTATTCGTGCGGCTTAACAAGCGCCTGGACAAAAAGGGCAATGGTAAAAGAGCAAGCGGGGTAATGGTATGAACGTATTGAAACACGTATGGGCATTGCTGGCAGTTCTTGTTCTTTTTGCAGGCCTTGGTTCCATGGCCCATGCCGTTAGCGTAGAATTCATTCCCCAGTTTCCTGAAAACGTGGCACTGGAAAAGGCATCTTCGGTTGGACTTCCATTCCTCGTTAAGAACACGCACTTTGAGTCTCAATGTATAACCATTGGAGTGGATTCCAATTCCAACTTTGTAACTGCAGAGTCAACGCTTTCTGCAACCTGCTTAAACCCATTTGAAAGCGCGACCATGACATTGACTCTTAACACTTCCACAGATGCCCCGGATGGAAACTATCAGGTGAAAGCCACGCTGTACCACAACGAGAATGTCACTACCCGCATAGTGAACGTGTTCGTAGGTTCAAATCCTTTCATCGACCTGCAGGGCTATTCAAAGAATGTGTGCGATTCCACATTGGAGGAAAAGCTTGCAGTTAAAATCCTCAACAAAACATCCAAGAATGCGCTGTTCAAAGCCGGCGCTGAAAACGAAGCGTTTGTGCCTTTTGTGGAGCCTGAGACCTTTTCATTGGACCCCCATGAAGAAAAATTCCTGGACGCGGTAATACACTACAATGAAACCTACCTTGGGGATTATGAAGTTACCGTGCGCGTGCAATCGGATTCCGTTCCCCTGCTTGCGCAAAAGCGCGTGCCTTTCACGGTTCTTGCATGCGCCCCCATTCAACAGCCCGCTTTCACGTTGTCCAATTTTACCAATCTGAGCGTGGACAAGAATGTTTCTTCACACAAAGTGTTTTTCACGCTCAAAAACCTGTTGAACGAATCCCAATCAGTAACCATTGTGCCTTCTTCAGACCTCCTGACAGGCACGCATACTTTTACACTTTCTCCCAATGAATCCAAGCAGGCGTACTTTGAAGTGTTTCCATTCCCTGAGGACGCAGCAGGCAGCCATGCCGTGCAGGTACATGCGTTCAATGAAAAATATTCCACCCAGGTTGAAATCGTGTTGACGCTTAAACCCTTGTCCAATATTCAAATTTCCTTTTTGCCTGCAAAACAAGTTATTCCAATCAATTCCACTTCTACGGTGTACCTGCTCGTGGAAAACAAAGGGGATTTTAACGAGACTGTGCAGTTCACTGCATTAAGCGTTCCGCAAGGAGTGTTGTACGCGTTTGTTCCTTCCAGTACAAGCATTCAGCCCGGGAAAAGTGCAGAAGTGAAACTGAATCTCACTCCAACGCCGGCAACGCCGCTTGGCGATTATGGGTTTAAATTGCAGGCCAAAGGAACCAGCATTCAAGCCCTTGAAATTCCATTCACCGTAGTGCCTGAAGAATTTGTTGTTACAGAAGGCGTTGTGCAAATTCTCTCGTACCCAAAAGAAATCCATATCACGCCAAATACATCCAAGTCCCTGCCCGTTACACTGGTCAATCCTTCCGGTGAAACATTGAAGGATGCAATGCTTTCCCTGTATGGTTTGCCGGATGGACAGGACTTTGCATTCAAGGCAGTAGCGCCAAGCACGTTTGCTCCGGGTGAAATTGTTGTAGTTCCTGCAACCCTGCAGGCAGGTTCGAAAATCATTCCAGGCACGTATGCCTTGGTGCTGGAATTCAAAACCAACAAGTACAAAGCCGTTGCAAACGTTAAGTTAGTGGTCGAACCTGCAGGGGGCGCGCAGGCCCAGCCCAATCCATTTGGAATGCTTATCACAGGGTTTGCAACCATTATTTCCAATACGTCCATGCTGCTCCTTATTTTGATTGTGCTGGCCATTCTTGCATTTGTACTTGCACGCAGGGCAGGGGGAAAACCGCAATTGCCCAAAGGTATTGTGCAATCTGCAGCAAAAGAGCCTTTTCCACAAAAAGAGTACACGTCTTATACATCCTTTAAGGAGTGGTGAATTCCATGGCGCGCACGCGAACCCTTCACTGGCAGCCCTTTTCAGGGGGTGCGTGGAAAACACGGTTGATTTGCCTTGCGCTGGGCGTGCTTTTCATTGCCTTTGCACTGGGTTTAACCGCACGCGCCCAATCCGATTACGCGTTCATTTCTTTGGACGCTGAATCGCATGAATTCAGCCTGCAGGCAGGCTCCGTGCTTTCCTTTAATGCCACATACGGAGTTATTGCTCCACAGCCTCTTTTGATTAAAACCGTTCTGCCTTCTGTTCCCGAGGTTAAAGTGGATGGAAGTGCTGTGCCCACGCTGACCAACATTTCCTTTTCGCGTGTCTTCACTGTTAAAGTGTCTCCTGTTGCGCAGCCTGGAACGTATGTACTGCCCATTGTAATTCAATCCCAGTTCCAGGGCCAGGCATTGTATGACCAGGAAGTTATTCGCGTGAACGTGGTTCCCAATCAGGGAGGAATATTTACAACTACGCCCTATTACAACGTGCCTCCTTTGATTGCCAATGCCGCTCTTTCAAAGCAGGCTGTTGCATTGACGCGCAACGAGCATGCCTTTATTGATGTTTCTTTTAGGAATATTGGAAGCGCATCGGACTTTGAATTATATGTAAATCCTTTCACGCTTCCGTTTGATGTTTCATTCGATTCCCCTGTTGCATTGCATGTGGGATTGAATGAAACGTTTCATACCGTGTTGAGCGTGGACACAAATGCAGGCACGCCTTTTGGCACGTATGTATTTACTGTGATGGCGCGCGACATTCCTTCGGGCAAAACGTTTTTCCTTGGCACGGTTCAAGTGATTGTGTTTCCTGTGTACACCGTGGATGCTTTTGTGCCGTTTGAATCCATTGAAGTACCCTTGAATGGGTCGCAGGATGTTGTTTTAACCATTCATAACACGTCCCTGGCGCCGCAGGCGTGGACGCTGGTTTCAAGTGCAGACTTTGCGGTTTTGGACCAACGCCAAGTGTCATTGGAGGCTGGAAGCCAGGCAGAAATTCAAGTTCATGTCAAACCCGTAAAACCCGGCTTGCTTCCTGTGCGCATTACGCTGAATGGTCCTTCTTCGCGGGTAGTGGAATTCCTTGTAATCGTTCCAACTCCTGTTCAGGGCACTCCTAATAGTGTTGCAGGAACCGGGTTGACTGGCCTTGTAAGCGGTGCAAGCGCCGTGTTGTTGGGCTTGCTGGTCATTCTTTTGATCGCCCTTCTTGTGTACGTAATTCCAAGGTACAGGGAACACCAGGCCAAAGCCGAACAGGCCGAAAAGGAAACGCTTGCACGGATTGGCGGGAAAGCGTAAGCGTTTTTGCACGCAAGCAAACTACTTTTGCGTGCTAAAGAAATGGTCTGCGATTGCAACATCTACTTTTGCAAGGGCTTCTAACAGGGTGGTTGAAGGCCCTTTTGGGGTTGACACAGGGGCATCGAATTCGTTTTCTGTTACATTTATTATTGGCTCGTCTGTTTCAGCTGAGTCATCTTGCGCTTCTTCAGCATCTTCCTCTACGTCTTCCTCTGCATACTTGGTCACGATTTCATCATTGACTACCTTGAATAGTTGCAGTTGGAGGGCTGGGTTGTTGGAGTTTTTAACAGCCTTAACCGTAAAAATTATTTGATCTGCAAGTTTTGGGGTGATAGTCACAGGTTTACTTGATGGCGTGGGAATGAATGATACAATAGGGTTTGGTTCTCCAACAAGTACCCATTCCGCCCCGTCATGGCGCCATATTTTAACTTTGGCTTCAATGAACAGGGGGTCAGACATTTGTTTGACGGAATACATTTCAAACGCGTACTGAATAGATGTGTCGGGAATAATAAAAATAAATGCTGGAAAGGGTTTTGTGTAAGTGCCTACTGGCACAAAAGGCCCTTCCTCCCCTTTCCCAACAAAATCATATTGATATGTATCCTCTTGCGCTTCTAAGGCGTAATAGTCTCCATATATAGTGAACGCGTTGTCCTCGGAAGCGGTCTGGGCATATACCAAAGCGGCAAGTAGGAGTGCTATCAGCAAGCCCCCCAGCAGGAATGGGCTTAGCAGTTTCACGGGGATACCTCCACAGGATTGGTCAAGTCCTCTTCTTTAATGGTACGGCTAACTGAGCGCACGCCGCTTTCAAAACTATATTTGAACGTATATGCGCCTGTTTCCATGTTCTTGAATTTGATGTAGGGTTGACCTTCAAGCATTCCCGCTTCTTTTTCAATATTTTCAGACTCTCCGTTTCCTTTAACTTGCAGCAGTTCGGCAGTCTTTTGATAGACCTTCAAGTCCTCTTCTGATGTCATGTTCAGGATTTTTTTAAGGTTTTCAAAATCAGTGGAACCAAAGCGTAAATAGTAGTCACCTTTATAGCGTGATTCAGAAACTTCGGTGTCTTCTTCTAAGGGTACTCCTTTTCCCACAACAATGAAGTTTACCTGCTCTTCTGCTTCGCCAAAAAGCTCTTCATCAAAGTTGAGGATAACATTGCCCTGGTCGTAAGAGACGGTGGTTGTGTGGGTGTGATCGTATACAAGCAATCCTGCATCGACTGCGCTTGTTCCTATGAGAATGCCCCAGCCAACAGGGGTTAACCCTAAACCCGCTCCAACTGGTTTTGCTCCAGTAGTTATGACCTTAAGTTTTTTTCCGAGGCTTATACCGGTCTTGATTAATGCCTTGTACCTGTTGGCTTTCCGTACATAAGCTATTCTCGAGCCAGCCAGGAGAATATCTCCGCTTGCAACGGTTGTGGCAGTAGCCTCTCCGGCAGGTACGGCAACGCTTTGAATGTCTTCCCACGTTGGCAGGTCTTCTTCAGAAAGGGGGTTCCATTCAACCGTGCTTGTTGGCGGGAGAAGGTCCGTATAATTTTCAATAGAGCTAATGAGTACTGGTTGGGTGGCTTTGTAAACCGCAAATGATTCGCTGCTCAAAACAGTGGATTGTTTTAGAAACAACAGGTATTGGACAATGCCATTTTTTGTAATCACAAGTGACCGTGTCTTGCCTGTTGAGTCTTCCTCATCAAAGTACATGGGCTCTACATGGAACTGAGCGTCGTCTTCAACTTCCGCAGGGGTAAAGTCAAGGGGGTTTTGCAGGTCTAGGACGCGAAACTTTTCGTTGGCTGCTTTAATCTTTTTTACTATGCTTACAGCGTTGTTTTCAAGGAGCGTTTGCGCGAGGTCTTTGATGTTCATATCTATTTCTTTTTTTGTGAATGCAATGTTGTGAATTTCAATGTCTGTTTCAAGTGCAAGGCTCTCCCATTCCGCATAGAACTGGATTCCACATGCAGACTCAAAGTCTTTTATGACCTGTCCGTCATTCGGCAGGCTTGGAATATTGGCTGGTTTTGGTGTGCAAGGAGTCCCATCTTTTAGAACATTGAATAATACTTGCTGGCCGCCCAGCGGTCCACGTTCGGCTGTGATTTGATAAGTGTGGTTTAAGTATCGTATGGTGAGCGAACGTTCATCTATGTCATCCAAGTCCAAGTCAAAATCATCGTTAATGGACTTGCCCCAATCCAACGGGGATAAGGTGTAAGATAGAGTTTCAGCACTCAACTGGGAAGCTCCATGATACTCAACCACTACCGTGTTTGCTTCTTCTTTGGCGAGTTGTGCAGCGCTTTGGGCATCGTCTGATTGTACATTAACGTGCAATGCGAGAATGGCCCAAAAAAATAATAAGAATATCCATGGCCGGGGTTTCATGCCAGTTCACTCTCGCAAAGGCCTTTGAATGCGTCCAGCAGGGCGATTTGTTCTTCAGTTTCCTGTTTGGAGATCGTTAGTGTACTTCCCAAGGCATTGAACTGAATGGCGGCGGATTCCACGGGGTATGCAGTCGCGAATTCATTGGCCTTGGATTCAAAGGTAACGCTTTCGTTGGACAAGGTTTTTGCCCATTGTGCGGCTTGGTCATATTTTGAAACGTTTGCGCAAAATCCTTGGGCTTGCTTTAATTCACTAACTATTAGGTCATACTGCGCGTTTGCCTGGAATGTGTGTACAAGTGAAAGGTAAACGCCCTTGAGTTCTTGGGCTTGGACATTTTGAGTCTGAAATGCATTTAATTCCCTTTCTATGGTGTTAAGCCTGGCCAGAGGCAGTTGGGCCAAGGCCTCTATATTCGTATGCATATAATTCTCGGGTAGGCCATTTTGGTGCCATGCCGGGCGCATTAAAGCGACTTGAGTTTCGAAATCGCTGGGGGCAGGCGTTGGGGGGAGAGGTCCACGGAAGAAAAGGAAATATATCACTCCGGCAAGAATAACGAGTATGGCCCCAACAATAATGCGGTTCAACAGTATCCCTTCTTCACCATTAACCCGTTAACCAGTATAAATAACTTTATGGTAGGGTTGAAGGGTTGGGCGTTTGGGGGGTTCCTTTTTCCCAGAACACTTTCACGTATTTTTCTGGTTCTTCGGTTGTAATGCGGGGGAAGGTTTTGGGGAAGCATTTTTTGTAGTTTTCCCACGTGTAACGGGCATCCATGAACACGGCAATGCCTTCGTCGGTTTCCGTTCGAATAACGCGTCCAGAGGCCTGAATGGCCTTGGTGATGGCCGGGTACAGGTATCCATAATGCCATCCCTGGGCAAAGCGTTCTTCATAGTATTCAATGAGGCTTTTTACTTCCAGGTCCATTTCTTCCAGGGGAATGCCTACGATGACTGCGCATAATAACTGGTTGCCTGGAAAGTCAAGACCTTCTGCAAGGCTTCCGGATGCCGCGCCCAGCAGTACGGCGCCAAACGCGTTGCCTGCGCTGCGAAAGCGTTGCAGGAGTTCTGCCACTTGGCTTGGGTTCATGCCTTCGGTTTGTTTGAGCAGTTCCCGTGGAACCTTGTCCTTGAGGAAAGGCGCAATGTTTTCCAGCATTTGAAAGGAGGGAAAGAACACTGCCGAGTTTCCGGGTACGTGGTTTACGGTGCGTGCAATCATGCCTGCAATGCGTTCAAATTCTTCTGCATTGCGCTGCGTGTACTTGGTGGTTACGTTTGGAACTACAAGGTTGAGTCTGTGATGCGCTGGAAAAGGGCTTTCGTATTCTTTTTGGAGCGTGCGCTCGGATTGCAGTCCAAGTATTTGGCGGTACATGTCAGTGGGCAAAAGCGTTCCGGACATGAGGATTACAGAGTGAACGTCATTGAAAATGGGCTGGGTGACTTGGGATGCGTCCAGTGCTTTAAGAGTCAGCGTGTATGCGTGCTCGGTGCTTGTTCTGCGGAGGATGCGCGCGCTGTTCTTTTGTTCTGCTCCCCATTTTTCCAGGAAGCTGGCAATGGAAATAAGTGCACTGGAGCCTTTTCCGGATGCTTCCATGTAATCCAGTCCTTGTGCGCGCAGTTCGGAGCAAAATTCTTGGGGGTCGGAAAGCCATTCTTTTAAAGGTTCGGTGAAGTCGCGTTGGGTTACAAGGGCTTCGCGTGCGCCTGCAAGTTTGTGCCTGCCTAATTTTTTCAGCGTTTCATGCATGCCGTGGACTTTTTCCTGTAATTCTTCGTTGCCCATTTTTTTTAATTCTTCTTGGGCACGCTGCAGGGTGTTCGTGCTTGTGCTTGCGCTCATGATCCTGCGCATTCTTTCAGGAAGGTTGTGGGCTTCGTCCACAATGACCACGCAGTCTTTGAGTTCTTTTCCGATTTTGGGGAGTATAATTTCCGAGATGCTGGGGTGGAGCAAGTGAAAGTAATCTGCGATAATGACCTGGCTTTTCTTTGCCAATCCCAAACTTGCTTCGTACGCGCACAAGGGCGCTTCTTTCACGCCTAAAGAGAATTCTTTTGCAAGGTTTTTCAATTCCAAATGGCTCATAATCATGGCTTCTTTGGCTTTGTACAGTTTTTCCCTGGCAAGGCGCGCACGCGCTTTTCCCTTTGCATCATATCCATGGAAATTTCCATAGTACCTGCATTCTTCGTTGCGCACTTTTTTTAGGCACAATTCGTAGAACCCTGAACTGTCATACCCTTCCAGGAGGGGGTCTGAGCACATGTACTTTTTTCCAACCAGGTCAACGGCGCGCAGGTTGAGGGAGTACTTTCTTGCCAGGTCCTGGCATACCTGTACTGCAATTTCGTGCTGGGAAATTTTAGGGGTTAAGAAAAAAACGGTTTTGTTGTGGTGCAGGGCATACGTGATGGCGGGGGCCAATGCAGCGTCGGTTTTTCCTGTCCCGGTTGGAGAGTGGGCAATTAAGTGCTTGCGTTCTTCAAGGCACTGCGCAACGTCCATTACAAGCTCGCGCTGGTGGTTGCGCGGGCGTGGAAAGCGAAAGTAAATTTCTTCCAATTGCATGGAGTGCATGGTGTTCAATGCATTTAAAAGCGTATTTTGGGTTGAACGCCATTGAACGGGTTTGGGTTGGAAAGGGAAATGGTTTTAAATGCCGGGAGGGTGTTGTGTAGTTAGGGTTTTATTGCATGGAAGCCGACATGTGGGAGCGTGTAATGGAAGGCGATGTAACTGAGGGTGTGGTAAAGCGCAAGCCTGTCATTGAAACCTTGGAGCGTACCCCTGCGGGAATTCCTGGGTTTGACCCGCTTATTGAAGGGGGCTTTGAACGCAAGTCCATTGTCATGCTTTCCGGGTATGCGGGCACCGGCAAGACCACGTTTGCCTTGCAGTTCCTGCATGCAGGCATTAAACAGTACAACGAGAACGGCGTGTTCCTTTCCTTTTCCGAGGGCAAGGAAAGCATTTACATTCATGCCCAGCGTTTTGGATGGAACCTGCAGGAGTTGGAGGATTCAAACAAGCTCCGGTTTTTGCAGTACAAGGCCCACCAGGTCAGCAAGCTCATTGAAGAGGGCGGGGGCACTGTGCGCGATGCCATTTCTGAGATCAATGCTTCCCGCCTGGTGATTGACAGCATTACCGCGTATGGGTTGTTGTTCAAGGAGGAGTACAAGGAACGCCAGGCCTTGCTTACGCTGTTTGAATTGCTGAAAAAATGGGGCTGTACTACATTGGTGGTGAGCGAGTCGCTGGCAGTGGAAGACGACCCGCGCATTGGGAACCTTGGCTTTTTAACGGATGGAATTGTATCGTTTTATTATGCGCGCAATCAGGCGGGAACGCGCATGCATCGGGTAGAAGTATTGAAGATGCGCGGCACCAGGCATTCCAATCGGGTAGCAGACCTGTTGTTTGAACGAAACGGGTTGCGGGTTGAAACCGCGCTTACCGTTTGACGGGTTTTTATTTGAATCCAATTAGCCTTTTAAACCCGTTTTCGGTTGAATGGTATGAGGGTTGGGCTTGGCCATGAAAAGCGTGCGCGTTCAGGGAAAGGATTTGGTTCAATTGGTGGGTGCAAAAAGCGCGTCCGAGTTGGGCCTTGACTCCCATGCTGAATTCGAGTTGGTGGAAATTTCATCTTCCGCCTGGGTGCTGGTGCATGCATCACCGAATGCGCTTCCATCACTGCCCGCCAATGCTTCTATGCCCCTTGTGATTGTGCCTGCCAGTTCAGCATTGGACGAACGCATTTATTCTCTGCTAAAGTCCAAACCCCTGAACGAGCGCATGGAAAGAAAATTTGAGCGTCTTCTTTCCAGGGAAGAACTTGCACGATTCAATGAACTTGTGCATGAAAAGAAAATCCGCAAGTTTAAGACCAGTCCAAAATTTCACCTGGCCATTTATGAGGCGGTTTCCCTGCCAGGCATGAACCCAGTGCAGACTTCAGCGTCTATTCCTGGGCCTGATGCGCGTTTCCTTGTTGAAAAAAAATTGGACGAGTATTCATTGGAAGAGGACGGATTTGTGATTACAAAGGATGAAGCCAAGGCGCGTGAACTTTCACAGCGCCTGGAAGACCGCATTAAAGCCCGGCAGGTGCGGGGCATGAAAGCATTTGACGGTTTTTTTTACATCGTTGACACGTCGTTGCTTGCACGGTTTGACAAGGCCATTCAGTCTTTTCTGCGTGCGCGCAAAACCGCGGAGTTGAATGACATTGCATTGCACGTGAAGGTAAGCAAGCCGTTGGCGCGAACGGTATGCGAGTTCATGCGTGAGGATGGAAACATCATTGAAAAGCGAAGGGATTTATTCCAGTACGTGGAGTGACTTTGGAAGAAACGTTATTGGAAGGAACTGTTATGGACGTGCTGATTCCCATTCTTACAAAAAAAGAAACGGATGCGGCTTTTCTTGAAACCGCGGTCAGGGGCGTGCAGCGGGTAGTGGTATTGCTGGTCGTGGACACTGGAGTTCTCCCGCAGGGTTTTGGGGTTGCAGCAGATGAAATCATGCAGGGCCGCCAGGTCATGGATGAAGTGCGCGAGGCAATAGGAAAAAAGCGCAAAACCTGCCAGGATGTCCTGGAGTGGGGTTCAACCATTCAAAAAATCAACCAGGTTGCACAGCTGAAGAACGTGGAAAAAATAATACTAAAAAACGATGCAGGCCCGCAGTTCAGGTCTCTTGTAAATGAACTGCGCAAAGGCACGCCGGTGGAAGTGGAAGTGTTGTAAGTATTAAGCTGCCGGCGTTAACTGCCGTGCACCATTCTTTCTGCAATTTTTTGTTTTTTGGCCGCAAGCTCCTGGTGTTTTTTGAGCATGCCTTGAACGAATTCAATGGTGAATGCCTTGTTTTCTCCGTCTAAAATGTCGCCTTTTCTGTACGCATCCAACCGCTCGTACAGCTTTTTAGTGTTCGGGTAGTGGAAGCGCAGGATTTCGCACACCCTGCAAATGTCAGGGTTGGCGCCTTGCTCGCGCTGTTCTTTTGCGGTTGGCTTTCCGCCCGTGAACGCGCGCTGGATCTTTCGCGCAATTTGCTCCTGTGAATCGTCCAGGTAAATGGCCGTGTCCGGTTTTGATGAAGACATTTTTTGGCCTTCCAGCAGGCCGCCCTGGTGTTTAAAGTAAATGAAGGAAGGCAGAAACCCGTTGGGAAGTGCCCTGCGCGCCAGGTCTCTTGCAAGACGTGCATGCGGGTCCTGGTCCAATCCAATGCCGGTAATGGACGGCAGGGGGCCTTCAAATTCTTCAAGCTGGCCGTGCAAAATATCCGCCATTTGCAGGAGGTTGGCAGCAATCTTTCCAAATTCCACGTGGCCGTAAATGGCCTCGTGCATGTTGGCTGTTATTTTTTTTGAAAGCGAGAATGCAAAGGCATAGTATGCAGGGCTTGCCTGGCTTTGCACGTACGCATCCTTTTCATTCAAGCCAAGCGCCAGAGCATGGGAAAGATTGCCTACAGCAAACTCTTTTGCTTTCTCAAGAGAGGCTACTTTTTCATCGGGCCTGCTCACGTATCCGTCAATGTCTGCAATGCAAAAGTAATTGCGCGCATGGGCCTGGGATTTGAAGAACGCGAACAGGTCTATGTCTGCTTTGTGCCCCAAATGGAGTTTTCCTGAACTCGCAATGCCGGTCATGTTGATGAATGGCTTTTTGGATTGGATGCGTTCAAGTACGCTGCCAAAATCCCGGTGCGCTACCACCATGGAGCGTTCAAAAAGCGCGTGGTGCAATTTCCTGTTCCATTCTCCTGGAAAGGCCTGCAGGCCAAAGGACTTGAACAGGTGTTCGTAGTCTTTTAACTCCAAGCCCCCCCAAGGGTCAATGCGCTCCATAGGTGTATCCAGTGCAAGGCCATAAACCTTTTTTAACCCCATGCGTTCCTGAAATGCGTACATGACCAAAAAGGGAGTGAGCGATGCAGGCATACTGGCGAACAACCGCGTGCTGGTATTGGACAGGCGCAAAGCCGACCAGCTTTTGACTGCGGGTTTTGGCGAGCGCAAGGAACGGGAACTGGTGTTGGACAACCGCGAAGCCCTGTACCTGGTTGAAAAAGGCCGTTTGGAAGTGGAGGGCAAGGAAGGCATCGGGTTGACGTTTGGGGAATTGCTTAAAGCGTTTTCCAGGGAAAAGCATTTTTACACGATTTACATGGTATTCAAGGACCTGCGCGAGCGCGGTTTTGTTGCGCGCACTGGATTCAAGTTCGGGTTTGATTTGCGCGTCTATCCCCGCGGAAAAAAACCAGGGGAGGCCCACTCGGATTTCGTGGTGCACGTGCAAAAACAGGAGGAACGGTGCTCGTTTCCAGAGCTCAGCAGGCTTGCGCGCATGGCAGGCACCCTGCACACGCGCCTGCTGCTTGCAGTGGTGGACGCGGAGAATGATGTAAACTATTATCAAATTGCGCGCGTACTTCCATGAATTAATCCAATCTTCCCCATTTCTTCTCCAACCGCATGGCGTTGTACGAGGAAGCGGAACACAATGGGGGATACAAGCGTTGCAAACACGGACATGACAATCAAACCGGAGTAAATGCTTGCTGTTATGGCGCCTGCCTGCAATGCAGCGGTTGCAATTGCCAGCTCCGTGTCTCCTTTTGCATTCAACCCCCAGCCTGCCGTGAAACCTTCCAGGGGGGTATGTTTGGCAAGCACGGCCCCTAATGTAGTTCCGCCAATGGTGCCAATGAATGCAATGGACACTGCAATAACAGTGAATGCAGGGTCGGACAGCACAGCACCAATGTTTGTGTTGAAACCCACCCAAATGAAAAAGATTGGAACAAAAAACCCGAATGAGACGACTTGGATTTGCTTGGCAATCTTGTGCTCTTCCCAGGGCCTGTGATGGTCCGCGCTAAGGAGGGTGTGGCGTACAAGCATGCCGCCTGTGAACGCACCAATGAGCGCGCCAATCCCAAAGTAGTCTCCCAATACGACCATTAAAAAAAGCAAAACCATGGAGCCCATGAACAGGTGGGTGTTGCTTTTTTCTTCTTCAAACAATTTCAATAGGAATGGAATTACCGTGTACCTGCACAGGATGAGTATGAGCACAAATGCAATAAATCCTCCTGCGATTTGAAAGGGCGTGGAAGGATTTACAGTTAAGTGAATGTAGCTCAGGGCAAGGCTGATGATGGCAAACCCGAATACGTCATCTACGGCCCCCGCAGTTACGACCAGTTTTCCCAGGCGGCTTTTCAGCATTCCCAGTTCATCCAGGAAATCCAATGCCACGGCTTGGGAGCTTACAGACAACGCGATTCCAATGATGAGGCTGGTGTTGAAGTCAAATCCGACAAGGGGCAGTATAAACACTGCGCCCAGAATGGGCAGAGGGGTTTTGAAAAGGGAAATAATGGCTCCAGCCACTGCGTTGTTTTTTAAATCGCGTAAATTGATTTGCAGTCCCACGAAGAAGAACATTAACACCAGACCCATGCCCGCCAAAAGCGAAAAATCTGCACTCACAAGGGGAGTAAACCATTCCCTGAAAAAAGTGGCCCCCAAAAAAATGCCGGTGCCGACCTGGCCGATGACGCGCGGAATTTTTAAGTGCTTGCATGCCTCGGATAAAACGAATGCGATGAGCAGGGCAATGACTAAAAGGACTTCCGTGTTCATGGTTTTCAAAAGGTTTACAGGGTTTTGCACGTTAAAAAGCGTTTCGCTGTGCAGACCGTTAAAAGGGCGTTCAGGGCATTAAAAGTGTTTGTGTTGAAAGGAAAAAGCGGCAGGCGCTGGGGGGCCTGCTTGTTTGTGTAAAAATCATTGCTTGCCAAACGAGAATGAAATTACAGTTCCAGGTTGTATGTCGTCCTTGCACAATCCCTGCGTGCTCATGCCTACAGTCATACCCTGCTTGGCGTACGTGCACTTGGGGTATTTGGAGTTTATTTCTTCAACGCGGAATGTTTTTTCCCCAATGCACCCCTGCATGCGTGGCTCGATTTTTCCTGCGATGACTTTTCCAACCAGGTATACTTCGTCGCTTCCATAAAATGTGGAAACTTTTACAACCTCAAATTTTGGTTCCGAGGTCGCATCATATTCAATGACGTCTTCCGGCCGAATGACTTCAATGTACGGTTTTACTGAGAAACTGTTCCGACCTTCTCCAAAGGTCAATGACACCAAACCCATGTTCTTCCACCCCAACTCTGCTTTTTTTCCACATTCTTGTTGATTTTAATGGTTTTTTTCGGCATAAAAGGCTTTACCGAAAGCCCTTTTCAAAAAACCACTATTCTCATCCAACAAGATGTTATTGAATGTTTGTTGTCGTTAAAAACAACCGAAAAGTACTTAAAAATACGGTTTTCAAACTTTCAAGGCAGGGTAAAGGGTTTTTTCGGCAATTGCATACGTTTTAGCTTATTGGAAGGCATTTTAAGGGGTTTGAATTACACATTTTTCCATGGTGCTTGGAAGGCTTCGAAACGCGGTAAACCCGCTTAAACACGCATTGGCGGCTCCTTTTATTGCTTTTCAAGTGCATCCCAACACCGTTTCTTTGCTGGGCATTCCCTTGGCAGTTATTGCAGCGTATTTCATTGCAGTCCCGCACTGGGGGCTTGCCTTGGTTTTTCTTGTTTTGACGCCGATTCCAGACTTTGTTGATGGCACCGTGGCCCGCTCGCTTAACTTGCGTTCCAATTGGGGGAACTACCTTCAAACAGTTATTGACCGGGTCATTGAACTCATTCTTTTTGCAGGCTTTTCTGTGCACTATTCTTTTGCCAGCGTGCTGGCTTTGGGTTTTGGGGCATTGTCTAGTTACGCCAAGGCGCGTGTGGGGCTTGTAATTGTTACCGACAACCGAGACTGGCCTGCCATGGGAGAGAACGCGGACAAAAAAGTGCTTTTGATGCTGGGCGTGGCCTTGTCTTTGTTCGTGCCGCGCGTGGCAGGCGTTAATGTCATTGAAGGGGCCTTGTATGTGGCGGCTTTAATTTCTTTTACGGGAACCGTTCAACGCATGCTGTACGCAAAAAAGCTAATCAAAGAGGCCGAACAAAAAGGACACGTGCTGCCGTACATTAAAGAGGGAAAGGAACGATAACCGGGGAAGCCGACGATAAGCATAAATAATGTTATTGTATAGACTTATATGATTAGTTATGCAAGCAAGAACGACCGTTTTACACTACCCGCGGCTGGATACTGTTTTCATGATTGAAGACACCATTAAAAAGGCCCGTAATTATCCAAAGCGAACGGCGTTGTGGAAAAAACTCCCAAAAAAGGTAATGTACCAAACGTACAAACTTGTGTTGGACTATTTGATCCAGTCCAAAAAAGTCATGCTCACCAAGGATGACAGGCTCGTATGGGTTTTTGCGGATACTCCCAAGGTGAGAAAACTGTTGCAGGAAAGCGTGCCTGCCCATAAGGACTACGGGCATAAGTTCGGGTACAAACGGAGCTGATAAGGGGGGCACTGAAATTGACTATCACATACGACGAATTCAGGAAAATTGAATTGCGCACTGCACGCATTCTGGAAGTGGAAGACATTCCAGGCAAGGACAAATTATACAAACTTTCCATTGAAGTGGGTTCTGAGAAAAGGACGCTGGTCGCTGGCATCAAGCAATGGTATTCCAAAGAAGAATTAAAAGGGAAGATGATTGTCATCGTGGCCAATTTGGAACCAAAAACGCTGGGCGGCATTGAAAGCCAGGGCATGCTGCTTGCAGTGGATGATGCGAATGGAAACTTTTCGCTTGTTGTTGCGGAGAGGCCCATTGATTCCGGGGCCGCGGTGCGGTAATGCGCTGTGCTTAGCCGAATAGCGCAATCACGTAGGGCACGGCAATGAGCGTTGCAATCGTGCTGCCAATGTTCGTGTATGCAGTCACCAGGAGCAGGTGCGTTACTGAGTTGTTTGAAAAATCCTTGTACGTGTTGAGTTGGGATAAATTTGAAAAGTCTTTGACTTTGGGCGTGTTGAACCGGTATTCCACGTAGGCAGCTACCCAGCCCGCAGCGATTGCTGGGTGCAGGGCCGTGAATGGAGAGGCAAGGAATGCCACTATAATGGTTATGGGGTGGCTGCGCGCGAGCCCTGCTCCGAGCGCGGAGAAAATGCCATGGGCGAGGAACCAGAATCCAAGCAAGTTCAGTGAAACGTCCAATCCTTTGGTGAAAAAAAGTCCTGCTATGAGTACGATGAATATTAACGGGGTTGCGTGTTGAATGATCTTTCCCCAAGGCGTTCCGCTTGGAATGGTTTCCAAGGCTTTTAAGTTCGCGTGCTCATGGAGTTTGCGTTTAACCCCTTCCACGTGGCCTGCGCCCAGAACTGCAAGCACTTTTTTTCCCTGCATGCTTTTTATTTTCTCTGCAATGTAGGAGTCGCGTTCGTCTACAAGCACTTCTTTTAACCCCGGCATTTTTTGGCCCATTTCTTTTAACAATGCGTTGAGCGTGTCTTCTTCTTTGAGTTCTTCCACTTTTTCAGGGGTGATGGGAAGATTTTCTTTGGCTGTGAAGCCTTCCAAAAGCGCGCCCGCGAGCCGGAGTTTTTCAATGAAGCCAATCTTTTTCATGGCGCGTTTGAAGGTAATGCCAATGTTGCGGTCCAGTAATGCAACGGCAGTCTTGTGTTCCTGGGCTGCGCGCACGGCTTCAAGCATTTCCTCGCCTGGTTTTACTCCCACTTGTTCTCCTACGCGGCGCTGCATGTTCGCGAGCAGAATGTTTAACAGTAATAGGTAGGTTTGCCCGGTTTGAATGACCTGGCGCACGTTCAACTCGTTCCATTTTGTTCCTTGAAGGAGTTGGGCGTAGCGCTGTTCGTCCAGTTCTACTCCCACTATATCAGGCTTTTCAAGGGTTATGGTGTTCTTTACGAGTTCAATGGACGCCTGGGATACATGCGCGGTTCCAATGAGGAGGATTTCTTTTTCGCCCATGAGTACGCGGTGCACGGTCATCCATTTCAAACCTTAGGACTAATCCACTCCCATCAAGGTTTAAAAACAATGCCGGCCACATTCCGTGCATGGCTTTGAATGAATTGTCCAGGGAGCTCTTGGACGTGCTCTGCTGTCCTGCGTGCAAAGGCGATTTGGATTACAGGAAAAAAGAACAAAAGCTCGCGTGCACGAAATGTGGGCGCGTGTATGCCATTGAGGACGGCATTCCGGTAATGATGGTGGACGAGGGCTAGTATAATCCCCTTCATTATGGCAAATCTTTCACGCGTCCAAAGTAATAGGCTTGGTCTTCCACCAGCCACACGCTGAATTCGCCTAAAGGATTTTCCTTCAAGAACGGGGAAAGAAATTCTTCGCGCAGAATGTTTGTGCCTGCGTGCAAAAAGTTGAACGAGGGCATTACAATGAGGTTTTTGTCCTTCCATTTTCCAAGCAGGAACGCCTTATACGTTTCGTTTTTCACGCCGTCCCGCAATTGCACAGCAGGATGGTCGTGGCCAATTACAAGTGTTTTTGCTTCCATGAACTCTCTTGTTTCAGGAATGGCGTGGCCGTGGCAGATGAACGTTTTTTGCAGGGCAAGGTAATGCCCGGGGTCTTCTAATGCCACGTTCTTGAATTTGGCCAGGGGTTGAAGGGCAAGGTCATGATTGCCTTTTACCAGTACAACGGTGTCTGCATGGCTTTTCAGCAGGTCGATTAAGTCCAGTACTTCCCCCCATTCCTGGTCGGAGGCTTTTCCAAAGGAGTGTTTTAAGTCTCCATTGACAAGGATGGTGGAAAAGTGGTCTTGCACGCTGAACACGCGTTCGTTTAAGCGTTTTTCAATGGCCTTGTAATTGAATCTGGGAAGGAAAATGCCCTGGCGGTTCAGGGTTTCTTCGTATCCCAACTGCACGTCGCTCAATACAAGCGTGTCAGGGTTGCGCACGTGCAGGCACAGATCTAAAATGGAAACTTCAGGCATTATTTGATGGTTCCGGTTCTTCTTGGAGGGCATGCTATTCCTTGTTTTTGGATGCAATTTCTTTTAACACGCGCGCGTGCATGCGCTGGATGAAGGCAAGTTTTCCCTCTATTTTGACCACATCCGAAATGCCTTCTGTGAAAAGGGTGAAGGCAAAAGGGGAGGGCGTTGAAACAACCGTTTTTACGATTTTGAGTTTGCCTTGTTCAACGGCTTGCACTACGGCAATGGCTGCGTGAATGTCCATGGCGTCCTCGAGCACTTCGCGCCTTGCCTCTTTCAATATGGAAAAATCCTCGGATATGCGCATGACTGCGCTCAACAGGAGGCGTGCGCTCATCTGCTGCCTTCCAACGCTTTTGGTTTGCCCTCGATATGTGCGCAGAATCATTAACGCGCGCGTGGCGCAATGCCTGAACCTGCGCGTTAGGATTTCCGAACCGCGCACGCTGATTTCCATGAGTTTGCGCAGTTCATGGCTTTTAACGAGTCTTATGCAGTGTTCAATGTCCGCTTTTCCGGCAATGGATAACACAAACCCGTTGTCGTTCAGGTTGATTTCCACGTCTTTGTGCAACAGCTTGCCCAGCACGTATCCATACGCGCGGCTCAGGGCATCGTTGGCCCTTCTTCCAAAGAGCGCGTGGAACACAAAGTGGGTTTTGGATTCTTCCCTGTACTGTTCAACGACCAGTTTTCCTGAATGTGGAATTTGGGTGTACTGGTATTGTTCGTTGAAGTACTGGTAGAGGGCGCTCGCTGCATGGGCATCAATGTACAGGTATGCGTGCAGGAACTCCTGGATTTCTTTCCTGGTTTTTTTTGCGTTAAAGTGTTCTTCCATGGCCTTGCGGAAGCGTTGAATGGCCATGGCCAGGTCAAAGCTCAGGGGAAGCATTTCAGAGAACCAGCTTGGCACGGTAGGGGGCCTTTTTTCCGCGCTGGCCACTTGGGCAGTCATTCCGCGTGCGAACTTGAATTCGTATTTGTGCCCGCCGAGCACAAAAACATCGCCTTTGCGCAGGCGTTCCAGGAATATTTCATCCAACGTTCCAATCTTGTGGTCTCCTATTTTTACCACGACCTTGGCTTCGTCGGGAATCGTGCCTATGTTGGTCATGTACACCGGCGCGCAGTCTTTCCTCGTTTTCCAAGCATTCCTGTTTCCCTGTCCCACCATATTTTTGCGTACACGCGGCGCACTTCCAGGGAAGCGTATTCGCCGCTCAAGTAGTTCAGCACTTCGTTGAAGTCGCTTCGCGCGAGCGTGGCAAATGGGTGCGTGCGCTTTACAAGATTCCAAATGTCTTCTGCCCCTTGTACCTGGTCAATGGCCATGCCGTAGACGTGCTGCGATAAAACGTCCAAACAGTTTTTTGGCACGTGAATGCGGTCAATGTTTTTTTCAAGGGCTTGTTTGAGGAGCACGCTGCATTCAACCAGGTCATCGCGGTCCAATACGATGATTCTTCCTTTGACGGTGTCGTGGAGTTTGTGGCCGGCTCTCCCCACGCGTTGCAGGCACCGTGCCACGCTTTTTGGGCTGCCCAGTAATACAACTAAGTCAATGAATCCAATGTCAATGCCCAATTCGAGGGAAGTGGAGGAAACGCATGCCTTGAGCTTGCCTTCTTTGAGCTGGGTTTCCACCATGAGGCGGTGTTCCCTGCTCAAGGAAGAATGGTGTGCGCCGATGTGGGAGTCATATCTTCCAGGAAAGCGTTCCTTCAAGTGGTGGATAACGCGTTCAGTGGCCGAGCGCGTGTTCGTGAAAATGAGCGTGGTTTTATGGTCTTGAATGAGTTGGTCGAGTAAATCATACAATGCCCCGTGAACTTGTTTTTGGGTTACGTTCACAAGGTCTGGAAGCGGGCACAATACTTTGAGGTCCAGTTTTTTGATGAATTGTACGTCAACAATTTTGCAGTCCCTGTACTTTTTTTCATCTTCTTTGCCTACGAGGAATTGCGCGACTTCTTCCAGGGGGGCAATGGTGGCGCTCAACCCAATGCGCGTGAGGTTTGGAGAAAGGGTTTGAAGGCGTTCAAGGGTGAGGCTTAAGTGAACGCCCCGCTTGTTCTCTGCAAGGGAATGAATTTCGTCCAGGATGGCCCATTGAACATTGCGAAGATTTTCCTTGAATTTTGGGGCGTTAAGCATTAACGCAAGGGATTCAGGCGTTGTAATGAGAATGTGGGGCGGCTTGCGCAGCATTTTAGTACGTTCGCTTGCAGGCGTGTCCCCTGTTCTAAGGCCTACGCGAATGCCAAGGGTTTTTCCTTCTTTTTTGGCCATCTCACCTATTTCATGTAAAGGCTGGTTGAGGTTTTTTTCAATGTCGTTGGACAGTGCGCGCAAGGGGGAAACATACACGCAGTACACGCGGTCTTCCAACTGGTGTGCATCTGAGAGCGTGAGGAGTTCGTTTAAAATGGAGAGGAAGGCGCTGAGGGTTTTTCCTGTTCCTGTGGGCGCACTTACCAATGTGTGCTGGCGCTGGTGAATGTTCATTACCGCATACCGTTGGGGTTCGGTGAACGCCTTGAAGGTGTGCCTGAACCATTCCCTTAAGAGCGGGTGAAGGTGCGCATACAAGTCAATGTCTTCGTATTTTTGGGTTTCAATTTGAATCATGTATGGGCCTCAAAAACAAGAATTGGGCTTTAAATGCTTTGGACGCCAAACCGCCGGTGAATGACGGGTTTGGCAACTACTGTTTTTGCTGTGAGGGTTTAAAAATGGGTTGAATGGGCGGGTTGCATAAACGCTTATTAACGCCTAAGAAGTTGTCATTTCCTTATGTCAAAGGCGCGTAGAGGTTTGCGTGCACTCCAAAAAGCGTCGCATGGAGATTTCAAGTGGTTGGCGCTTTTTCCTGCAGGCAGAAAGGTTCACCGCGCAGCGCTGGGGGTTTTGGCTGGGCGCAAGCGCGCGCGACTGGAAAAGTTGGCCAAGGCAGGAATGTTTTCCCCCGAGGAAGTGAAACCGCGCGTGCGCAGTTTTGTTCCGCGTTACCGCCGCATAACTCACAAAGTCATCCAGCGGAGCCTGGCAAAGTATGAACGCGAGCGCATGCTTGAACCAAGGGAAATTCAGGTGTTTGACCGCGTTGATATTCCTGGAGGCATTGTTCGAATGCACGAGAAGACGCAAAAGGAGTTGTTGGGATTGTTTCATGATTCCATGAAAACCATGGGCCGGGCACGTGCATTGTTTGACCAGAGTTCATTGGAACGCAGTGAACATGAAAAATTAACGCATGTGCTTACTGCCCAGGCGTACAACCGCGCCTTTTTGCGGGATTACCTTGCCGCAAGGGGAATTGGCTGGCAGCATGACCTTGTCAAAGTCAAAGGCCCGCGCATCAGCGAAGAGGCCTTGCGCGAGTTTGCGTATGTGTACGCAGTCAAAGGCGAGCTGTTGACCCCCAAAACCGCAGAAGTCATACGTGCCCATTACCTGGAGCCCTTGCGGCGCGGGAGAATAAAACGCCATTCGTTTTCAACTTCGCATACGTTTGCGCGGGAAACCTTTTTTCACAACGAAGAATACAAGTCGCTTTTTAACACAAATGAAGAGCGCACCAAACTGCGAAAGTATTGGCGGCGTTTGCAAAACAATGGGAGGAGTGCAGAAGACGTTCGTGCGCAGGTGTACGATCAGGCCATTCGCTTTCACGTGCGTCACTTGAGCGAGCTGATTAAAAGCCGGGGCGTGCGGGACCTCAACATTCAGGAACGCATCAGTGGATTGCCCGTTCCCGAGCCAAGAAAGCAGGCGCTGCGTGTGGAAGTTGTTCGCATGATCCGCGTGGGCGCCACCAAGGACCAGATTAAGTCCTGGTTAAACATCAACGTGCCCTTTAAACCAGCAGCTCGTTCGCCTTCAGTCCCGCAAGTTACGCATGCCCCCCGAAGAGTGATAGTGTATGCCCCTGAAGCGGGGGCCGTGCGTGCCAAGGCAGTGGATGCGCTCGCTGGCTTGGGCATGTCCAAAGGGTATGCAGAGCGGCGCATGCGTGCACTGGAAAACCGTTTTGGGGCGCTGTCTTCTGCGTTTTTTGAAGGGATTATTCAGGGCAGTGCCTCTGAAATACCTGGACAAGAATCTGCACAAAACCGCGCTGAGCATGTGTTTGACACCGCACGGTCTTTATTTTACACGCGTGAACGTGGCGCTGGTAAAGGCCTTGCCAGGCAAGAGATTCGTGTACAACCGCCTCCAAGGGAGCCAGAACGTGCGCCTCCAGTACCTCAAACCCTGCAGGAATTGTTGGCGCGCATTCAAGCCAGTTCCTTTGTTTCAGTGGATATGGTTACACGTTTGAGAAAGTTTGCAGTGGCCAGGGCAAAAATTCACAATGGACCTGAAAGACCATTTTTGAAAGACGCGGTGAAAGTGCTTATTCTCGTTCAACTGACCCGTGGAGCAAAGTCGTTTAGAACAGAAGTGCAGTTCACAAAGGAAACCATTCCGAATTCTTTAAGGGGTTACTTTTCCGACGCATTGAACGAGCTTGCGCGTGAAGGGTTTTTGGAATTCTACCGCCACCGGGGTTCGCGTGACTACTTGCGGCTTCGGCCGGAACATGAAGGGCTTGTTCAGAAATTCCATGGGCATGCGCATTGAATGGAAAGCGAAAGTAATACTAAAATGGGGCTTTTACAGGGGTACTGCTGAAAAAGTAAAAGGAGGAGGGAAGTGAACCGGAAGGAGGGAAAGGAAAAGGAGGTGGATTGGGAGCAACAAAAAAACTCATATGAGCTGAGTGAGCCTACTCCCAACCCCTCGTTTGTGTTTTCAAACCATTTCTGGTTCAACCACCTCTGCTTTTAATTCTTTTATTCTTTTATAAAAACCTATCATAAGGAGGGGTGCCAGTGAATGGATTGTTTATTCAATTATCATGCATTAAATGGATGATTGAATCACCATTTTTGTACTATCTGCTCAAAATGAAGGCCTTTTGGATGGGTTTAGGGTCTTTTTCTTGGTTTTTGGAGTATGTTATTTAATGGGTTTTTGTGTAATGAGGGGTATGCTGGACCGTTTGAGTAGAAAAGAGCAGGAAGTGCTTTTGGGGCTTGTGAAAAACGGCCGGGTGAGCGACCGGGAACTGGCCAAACGGCTGAATTCTTCGCAGCCCACTATTACCCGGGTTCGTTCCAAGTTGTTTCAATTGGGGTATTTGACTAAGACCTTGGGCGTTCCGGATTTGACTAAGGTGGGATTGGCGCTGGAAGTGTTCACTTTTTTGCGCCACTCGGATATTAATCTGAGCAAGCGTGTGATTAAATGGGTGCAGGATCATGATGCCGTGTATTTTGCCGCAGAAGGCGAGGGGTTGCGGGGCTACACGATGATGATCAACTCTATTCACCAGAATTTTTCAGAATACGAAGCGTTTTTGACGGAGTTCAGGTCGAAATTTGGAACAGAGGTTCATGAAATCATGTCTTTTTTCATAGACACGCAGCGTATTCACGTGTACCATAACTGGAGTTCAGTAATGGAGGGCGTGATGAAGCGCGAATGGTCGAAGAAAAAAATGCGCAAGCGCGAGCGCTTGAAACACGCGCTTGAAATGATTCCAAAGATTCCGGCAAACCTGCCGTTTATTCCAAAGCGTGCAGAAGATGAAGAATCTCCGGATTCGGAAGTTGATTCAGCGTCCAATGAAAGAGAAAAAAAGCCGGGTTCGTGAAATCAGGTATTTCAACGCATGCGCGGGCCTGCATTCACTTTTTGATGGCCCATTTCTTTTTTTCCGCAGGGGGCGAACGGGATTTTTTGAGTTCCACGGCGGGCATTTTTTGTTTTCGCAGGCGCATCCATGCGAATGCCAGTAATCCCAGCACAATAACAACGCCGATGATTCCAATCACAATCGTTTCAGTGCTGACTTCGAGTGGAGGGTTTGCTTCTGCATTGGAGTCCTGTACGGCGTTGGTGTCTGCGTTTGAGGTTCCAGGCAACCCCGTGCCCATGGCAAAATAAAGGGGCTGTCCAAGGGTCGAAAAAGCAGAAGGGGATGCGGCCAGGCCCGCATCGTTCTGCAAAGCCAATGCAAAGTAGTTCTTGGTTTTGTTCACTTCAATGGTGCACGTGCCGTTTGCATCCGTAATACATTCGCCTTCGGCTTTACACGCGCCTGCAATCGTGGAATAGTTTTCTTTTTTTAATTCAAAGGCAGTCACGCACGCACTGGTTGCATCAAAAACAAGGATGCGCGCGCCTTCAACGCCTTGATTGGCGTCGTTTGCAAGCGAAACGTGCACGTACCCATCGTCTATTTTTTCATTGCAATCGTTGTCCACGCTGTCTTCAGTCTCCAGGTTTCCTGGAAAGCGTTTTACATTATTGTCATCGCAGTCTTTTTGTGCGCTGCACGATGTAACTCCGTCCAAGTCGCTGTCAAAGGGTTCATCCGCTTTTCCGGAACAGTCATTGTCTATGCCATCGCACACTTCAGCAGCTCCCGGGTAAATGCTTGAATTGGCGTCATTGCAGTCGTCTCCTGGTTTTTCCGTGCATGCCAGGTCTTTGTACCCGTCTTTGTCTGCATCGGCGCACTTCTTGCATCCATTTACAAGTATTTCCTGGATTTCCCCAAGGGCCTTTAATGCAAGCGCATGCCTTCCAACGCTGGGGTCAAGGACGTTGGGGGGCTTTGTTTCCAGCCACAGGTCCTGCGTTTGAAGGGCCTTTTCAGTGTATGCGTACGCGCGGTTTTGGAGGGGGTCTTTAATGCTTTCATCGCTTTCCTGGCATGCCGCGCGAAGCATCATGGAACCCAATGCAATGCGTGGAAACGGGGTATATTCCACTTTGAGGGCGCCGCTGATGCTATGCCTCGTGTCTGCGGCATTCTTTTTTGCCCCTTGTCCTACCGTGTCTTTTTTCTCGATCTCGTCCACCCACAAGAGGAAGTCCTTGAATCCCTTTGTTTCTGCATACGCATTGGGCTGGTATTGGAAGTGCAGGTACCAGTTTAATGCAGAATCGTAAATGTCTCCATAGTTGCTGCTCACAAACACGTTGTTGGCATAGGGCTCATACTCGTTTCCTTCGGTGTCTTTGCACGTGAGTTTTACTCCTGATCCCGTGCCTTGCCATCGCGTGTAATCAAATAGGAAGTTGTCACATTCCTGCAGGTCCAGCACCCCTTGCATGGCGTATTGGGCGGCTTTTTGATAGCGCGGGTCCTGGGTTAATTCATATAATTTTTGAAAACCCAACGCCACAAGCACGACTTCATGTTTGTGGACTTCATTGACTTTTATGGTGCCACCGTCGGCACAGCTAAACGTGTCTTCTTCGTTTTTCAGTTGAAGCGTGTGGGCCATCATTCCAATGGGAACCTTTCCTCCGCTCCCATCCGTCAGCAGGGATTGGTGAATGCCAAAGGATTCCTCATCGGGGGTTACCAAAAGTCCAAGCAAGGCTTCGCCTGCATGGCTGGCGGCATCTTGAATGGAGGCCTGCAGGCTTTCATCGGCATACGCGCGCGCCTCCAACAGGCCAAGAACCATGGCCGTTGTGCGGCCTGCCTCTGAATGGGGTTGGGCATTTACACTGTCCTTGGGGAAATGCCATTGGTTGAACGATGCTTCCACTTCCTTGCATTCTCCGCTTGCGCCCAGCACGCCTTTCACACTGGAGCGCACGCTGGCCAGGGTTCCTGAAGGAAACGTCATTCCATTGGATGTTCCCCAGGGAGTGCCATCGCTTACCCACTGCCACGCAAGCCCTTTTTCAAGTACTTTTTTTAGCAGCGCAGAAGGAGTGGTGTTGGCGTCTGTGTTAACATCATATTCCCCCTGGTCCAGTGCGCGTATGGCATACAACCAGTATCCAACATCTTCAAATGACACCGTGGAATCTTTTTCAGCGTTGAAGGATTGTTGGGGCATTTCATAGGCTGAACTCCACCCTTGCAGGCCTACTGCCGCTTTCCAGCCGTTGTCCAATCCTTTTTGAACGCTGTCCGCTAACCCTGAAGGGGGCGTGACTTCTGCGCTTGCAGGGAAAGCCAGAAAGCACAAGGCCAGCAACGTGCCTAGAAATCCAATGGCTTTGAAATGCGTGCGCGTGCGCATACCAGGGAACTAACGCGAAAACACTTTTTAAGGTAATGCGCGCGCCCGTGAAATAAAGGCGGAATGCAAATGCATTCAGGCGGCTGAAAAACGTTTTTGAGCGCGAGGGGTTGGAAAAAGGATAAAGGATAGGGATGAAAAAACAGGAAAAAGAATGAAAAGGCGGCGGTGCTAGTACTCGTCGCCGTCTCCTCCCCCTTCTTCTTCAGGGGCTTCTTCGTCTTCGTCCCCGTCATCGTCCCAGTCATCCAGGTCGTCTCCCCCTTCTCCTCCTTCGTCTTCATCTAACATTCTTTTTATCATCCAAGGCATTTGGTGGCCTCCAATTCATTGTCCTTTTTTTTGAATAAAAAACACTGAAAGGTTTTACGATTACACCCAGCCTAAAAGCTTAAAAACCTACGCGCGTACACCCGCCGCAGTGGAGGTTGAATACCTGTTAGGATTCAAACAGGGTCTTTTGCTTTTTCTCCAAGCCCTTTATCTTTGCGCGTGGATTGCCGATTTCAAAGTCAATTTTGTAGAATTCAAGGCCCTCGCGTTCAAGGAGGTCTTTTGCCGTGGAGCGGATTTCAGGCGCGATCAGGATTCCGCGTGTTTCCTTTCCCTTGAGTTTTTTTACCACTTCCATGTACCGTCTGAGTTGGGTTACTGCATCATAGTCTGCAAGCCTGCGTTTGACTTCTATGACCACCAGTCTTCCCTGCGCATCTTCTGCGAGAATGTCAATCATTCCTGTGCGCAGCGGGTTTTCCTGTTTTACAGGTCTGAGGCCGGGTTCAATGAAATCCAAACCCTGCATGAGCTGGTCGCTCAACTCTTTTTCCGTGCCAAACAGCCGCAGGTCGCTTTTGCCTAAGTCCATGTCGCTTGCATACACGTGTTCAATGCTTTCAAAGTACACTTTGATGGTTTCTTTGGGATTGGTTTTGCGGGCTTCCAATACCAGTTCGCTTTTTGAAGGATCGTGGTTTAAAGAGTACGTGGCGTTCATCATGTAATTGGTGGGCCGCAACAATTTGTTTTGGTGCAGGGCAAAACTCCCGTCGCCTTTGCATACAAGCAGGCGTTTTCCCTGCGGAAGCTTGCTGGCTGCGCGCCCCCAGTACTCGGCTTTGCACGCGCCCACAATGAGAAGCATTTTTTTTTCGTGCAATGCGCGTTCAATGACCTGTTTGGCTTCTGCCAACTCCATGTATTCCACTGAAACCCAAACGGGTTTTAATCCCTGCAGGAAAGGCAAGCGGGGGGTTTTTAAACCGTGCTTTCATTATACTAGGGTTTTTAGGTGAGGACTCGCGATGAAAAAACACGTTGAACCCGTTCAAACGTCCCTGGATCGCGTGCGCAGCGTTCAGGACGTGCTCGTGAAAGCCGTTCGTGTTCCAGGGAAAAACACGTATATAGATCTTCGCTTTGATGCAAGCCAGGGCATGGGAGTGGGCACGCAGAATGGAAACCCATTGGGTGCTGGAGTGGATTATGATTTTGCGTTGGGCGTGCGCGCGTTTGTGCGCATGGCCAATGTAACGGGAATGGGTTTTGTAGGGCAGAGCATTTCCTTGCGCGACCTGGACCGTTTAAAACCGCTGGCAGTTAAAATAAAGTCTCTTTCCATTCGCCGCGCCAAACTCAATGCTGTTCAAAAGGCAAAGCTGAAAAAAAACCGCGCAAACGCTTCCACGGTGCAAAGCATTGCCTACGATGAAATGCCTGCGCACAAGGATTTGGTGGAAGCCACGGCCAAAAAACCGTTTCGTGAACTTGAAGTGCAGGATTTTTTGCGGCGCGTAAATTCCCTTGCGCGGGCCATGAAAAAACAGCAGAACATCCAGTCTGCGCTCATACAGGCATACGCGGGAGAAGGCGCAAAATTTTTCTGCAATTCCAATGGAAGCGAGATCCTTCAGGTTCGTCCGTTGGCAGAATCGTTTGTGTATGCAACTGCGCAGGGAAAAGGGCCCGTGGATTATTATGCCACGCTTGGAGCGTACAAGGGACTGGAAGCGTTTGAAGGGGAAAACGAGTTTGGAGTTTCACTGGAAGCATTTGGAATGGATTTGGCCAAGGGGACAAGTGAATTGTCCAATGCGCCTGTGGCTCCAACGACTTCCAAGCCCGTAACAGTGGTAACCAACCCTCATTTCAATTCTCTTATGGTGCATGAAATTTGCGGCCATCCCTCGGAGGCCGACCGTGCATTGAAACGTGAAACCGCGTGGGCGGGAAGGGCATGGTGGTATCATTCTCCCCAGGAAAACTGGTTTGGTAAACCGGTAGCGTCTCCCCTGGTGAGCGTTTTTTCTGATCCTTCCTTGGACGGGTATGGAAGGTATGCATATGATGATGAAGGCACCAAGGCGCGAAAAGTAGAGCACATCAGGGAAGGAGTGCTGACGGATTTCCTGAACAGCGTGGACACGTCTTTCATTTTGGGCGCAAAACCCAATGGGGGCATGCGCGCGTCTTCCGCAGCCGTAGTGCCCCTGATTCGCATGAACAACACGTGTTTTGCCCCGGGAGAATGGAATGAAGAAGAGCTGTTGCGCGATACCAGGGAAGGGTTTTACATTGCAGGCCAGAAAATTCCTTCCATTGGGGATACAAGGCAAAATTTTCGCATCACGTGCTGGAAGGTGTATGAAATAAAAAACGGCGAGCTTGGACAATTATACAGAATGGGCGGCATTACCTCGGATTCACTGGACTATTTGAAGAGCATTGACGCGGTTGGAAAGGACTTCAAATTGTACAACATTCCAAACTGCGGAAAGGGAACGCCCATGCAAACCATGAAGGTGGGAAACGGCGCTCCCACCATGCGGGGTTTGGCGCGCGTTACTGGCGGGGAGGCTTCGCTGTGATTTCATTGAAGGCTTTGCGCGATGCCGTGGATGATGGAGTCAAATGGGCCGGCAGGCAAAAAGACGCGATTGGAGTCGAAGTATTTGCCTCTTCCAATGTGTTAACTACTATGCGTTTGGGGCTTGCCAACAACATTCCTTCGAATGCGCTGGAAGAATTCAAGTCCTTGGAGGATTTTGGAATCGGCGTGCGCGTGCATTTCAACACAGGGCGCATTGGGTTTGGAAAAGAGTCAAGCGATTTGTCGTTGAATGCAGTCAAAAGCGCCCTGGAAAAAGCGCGCAAGTCCTGCATTAAAGACCCGTTTTTTGTTTCCCTCCCCCAGCCTGCAAAGGAAAAGCAAGCCATCAAAAACTACCATGATCCTGCTGTGCTGAAATTCAATGACGTGCAGGGCGTGAAACGTGCGTACCTTGTGCTTGATGGGGCGTTAAGCGCAGTGGAAAAGCGTTCCAGCCCCGGAGGCTTGAATATGACGGGGGAACTGGATTTTTTAGGCGAGCAAATGGCTATTGCATCCACCACTGGGATTTCAGCCGTTGACCAGTCTTCCATTGTGTGGGGGCATTTAACGGCTACCTTGGAAGGAGAGAAGGATGTTGCAGGCATGCACTTTGACTCAAATACGCACATAAAAAACTTCAACACAGGGATTGGACGGGAAGCCGTTGAACGCGCGTTTGCCTCCGTGGACGCGCGCCCTGTTGAAACCGGGACCTACCATTTGGCGTTGGGGCACCAGGTCATTTGCGATATTTTCTCGAATGTTTTTGATGCATCCCTGCAGAGCGTTGACTTTAACGCGTCCTTCCTTCAAGGGAAAAAAGGGCAAAAGGTGTTCGACGAAGCCATTACCATGTATGACGATCCCCATTTGCCTTACACGATTGGAAGCAAGGCATTTAATGATGAAGGCCAACCCACTGTGAGCACGCCTCTTGTTGAAAAAGGAAAGCTTGTGAACTTTTTGTCCAATGATTATTATGCAAAAAAATTTGCACGGGAAAAAGGCGAAACATACCTGGGAAGAAACGGTTTTCGCTTTGGCGGAGGCGGCGGGCGCAATTATTCTTCTGAACCCGGCATTCACTCCACCAATTTGGTCATTCAGAAAGGTTCCTTGTCCCAAAAGGAATTGTTTGAATCCGTTGACCATGGGTTGTACATTGACCGCATATGGTACACGTACCCGGTGAATGGGAGCAAGGTGAGCGATTTCACCTGCACGGTTCGCGGAAACAGTTATGTGATCCGCAATGGAGAGCGCGCCGAGCCCCTGTTGCCCAATTCTGTGCGCATCAACGCAAACCTGGAACGAATGCTTTCCACGGTCATGGGAATCGGAAAAGTCCAGCAACCTATTATTGTGTGGGGCTCTGAAGGCGTAGTGGTAACACCCGAAATTGCCGTGCGCGACGTTCACGTGGAGCGCATTGCACGCTTCCTCATGTAACACATTTAAGTAAACCCGCGTGTTCTCTTATTGCATGGCGCGGAAGTCTTCCCGCAGGAAGAAAATATTTGTACCGGTGCTTGTGGGGTTGAACAAGGCCAGTTTAAACCCCAAGACATGGGCGTTTGTGCGCGGAGGAAAACAGGTCCCGGCAGACGATTTTCTTATGGGGTCGCATGCGTCAGCTGCCCCGCACCTGGCTGCACAGCGCGCGCCCTTTTACTTGAAAAAAGTCACTTCGCGCATGCAGGAGATTCGCGCACGTTTAAAGGTCGCGCACATTCCAGTGGAAGAACCAATGCCTCATGGTTTTATGGGAAAGGATCTGGAATTGTTTGAGCGCAGGCGCTGGCTGCCTTTGCGCTTGACCTTGCGCGCAGGAAAAAAAGAAGTGGGTATGAAGAATAAAAACGCGTTTCCTGCACGCAACAGAAAACAGGTCTTAAACCAGGTGGCAGGCATTCTTGCGCGCATGCACGCCATCGGCATTTCGCACAACCACCCCCATGGAAAAAATTTTGTGGTAAGCCCCCGCGGAAGCGTGAAAGTAATCGACCTGTCATTGGCCCGCATTGAGGAGCATGCGCCGCGCAGCCCCCAAGAATTTTTAACCCAATTTGGAAAAGACTTTTTGGAATACGCACGTCTTTATGCGTATGTTCTTTTTCCAGGCAAGACAAGGGACTCTGCGCGGGATTACAAGGTATGGAAGCGCGCCGTGAAAGAATTGCTTGCGCGCCATTCCAAAGTCATGGATACATTTCAACTTACTCCTGAAGAAGTGCTGGAACACGGGTTGTATAAACATCTTTAATACTGCGTTTTCCTTTTCAGCAATGGAAGCCCGGTTTTTACCCCTTCAATTACTTCATATCCTGCGGGCAGTTCAATGCTGTTCAATGGATTGGAGGAAAAAAAGAACAGTTTTCCTTTTTGGTGCAGGTAATATGTTTTTCCGTTTTTTGCTTTCGTGCTGTAACCCATTATTTTCACCTCAACTGGTTTCATTGCATAATTGAAATAGTGCCTGGTCGCCTGCCTTCCAGCCAAATTCGTGGGCTGCGCTCCCAGGGACCTCCAGCACAAATTGAACGGGTTTTGGCGGCGTAAAAGAGGGGCACAAGGCTTCCTTGCACGGAAGCGCACTCACAATATAAACAATGCGCTTGCCTGAATCCAAAAATACAATGTCCAGGGGAATGAGCGTGTTTTTCATCCAAAAAGAATACGTTCCAGGCAGTGCGAAAAGAAATAGCATGCCCTGGTTTTTTTCCAGTGAAGCGCGCTCCATAAGGCCTTGTTCTTGTTCTTTTGGGGTTTGGGCCAGTTCAACGTTGATGGAATGGCCGTTGATGGAAACCGTTTGGGCGCAGCCCAGGGGGATGACGTTTGGAAAGGGGTTTGAATTGGGAACCCACCCGACTAAAATCCACAGGGCTCCAAGAGCCAATACCAGGGCAAAAACAAGGAGGCTTTGTACGCTCATGGGGGTACTCAGATTCTCACGTGTTTTAAACCTTGTGGGGAAAAGCATGTTCATGGAATTAAAACCCATTAACCCTGCCCTTTTAGACGCGTTTGATAGATACGCAAAAGGCCTTTCAGCTCAAGACAGGATTGGAATCATTTTCGACGATGACAGCGACGGCTTTTCTGCTGCGCTGATCGTGTGTAAAGCCATTGAACGCTTGCGCGGCCGCAAACCCGATTATTATGTGTCAGAGCGCGTGGTGAGCCACGACCGGTTTGACGGGGTGGTGGAAGAATTGCGCGCGCAGGGAATAAATAAAATCATTTCCGTGGACGCTCCCTTGGACAATGTGGCCAAAGAAAAAGTGCGCAGGCTGGAGGAATTTGCCGAAGTGCTTGTAATGGACCACCATAAAATGTATGAAGATTTAAACTCTTCCCGCATGACTTTCCTAAAGCCCCAGCTCATTTGGGAAACCGAAAGCTCTTCCTATCCTACATGTAAATTCGCATTCGACCTGTTTTCGCGCGTAGTTGATTTGAATGAGTTTGAATGGGTGGCATGCATTGGCATTGTAGGGGATTCTGCATACAACCGGTGGAAGGAATTCGTGGACAAAAACAGTGCCAAAGAGGGCTGGAAAAAAGAGGAAAACATTTTTGATTCCGGTTTTGGAGTTATTTCAAAAATCATTTACGCCATTCAGGTCATGGCGCCAGGCCGCATGATGGAGTTTTTTAGGTTTGCAAACAGCGTAAATAACCCAACGGCGCTGTTGTACAGCCCACACGCGGACCTGTTAAAAGAAATGGACAGGGAAGTGGCTGAAGGCATGAATCAATTTCATGCGCGCGCTGAACAGTATCCGGAATTGGAACTCATATGGTTTGAAGTGCGCCCCAGGCACTCCATCAAATCCCTGCTGATAAACAGGATTTCGCATGAACTGCACCCCAACAAAACAGTGCTGTTAGTGCAGGATCTTGGAGGCGTAAAACTTAATGTGAGTGGCAGAAGACAGGATTTCAAGGTGCGCGTAAACGACCTGCTCGAAGAAGCCGTGAAAGGCCTGGAAGGCAGTTCGGGCGGCGGCCACATTCCAGCGGCTGCAGGCGTGTTTATGCGCAAGGATTTGCCAACTGTGAAAAAACGCGTAATGGACTTATTGAAGAGCGGGAAGTGCAAGAACTAATTTGATTCGGCTTTTCGCAGGGCTTCGATGCGTGAAAGTAGGGTTTTAATGTGTAATTCTCCTACTGCTGCAATGAAAACGTTTTTTTCATAAAATTCTCGTGAAATGTTTCCTGCGCGAAAGTCACTTCGCAGTCTTTTTATATCTTCGGGGTTAACCTTTTTCACATGTTCATAGAAACGCTTTGCAAAGTCAATAGAAGGCTGAAGTTTTTTCCAATTCACAGGCTTTCCTTTACTTCTTTCGGCGTCTTGGACAGCTGTTTCAAGAAGATTTATGTGGGGTCGTGCCTGGAGTTTGAATGATTCTAGGGGAAAATCCTTGTTAAGGAGTTTCATGCGCCTTTGTAGTCTTTCAGTTCGTCTTTTGGCAACAAGCCTTCTTCTTTCCGGCCTTCGGGTTTTTTTTCTGCGTGGCATGGGTAAAACCTGTGGGTCATGCGCTTGTTTTGATTTTCAGCATGGTTTTGGCGTCAAACGATTCTCCGTTCAGGTACGCACGCACGAGCAGGCCATACTCTCCGCCCAGCAACGGGTCGTTTTCCCTGTTCAAGGGATGGACGAGAAAGTAAACAGTCCGCGTTTCATTGGGCCCGAGCTGGGCCAGGGCATGGCGTTGGGGGTACATGGAAATAAAGCGCGGTGAAATGGCCTTGCCTTCAATGATCACATTGACGGCAGGGCTTTGCGTTGGATTGCTGACCTGAACTTCCAAAAGCGTTTGGGGTTCCAGGGAAACATTCAAGGGATTGCGGGAAAAGGATGCGCGGAGTACGGGAGTGGTAAAAAGAGTATAGGCCATCCAGGCAACGAGTAAAAGTACAACGAGAACGCCCAGCCCTTTTCCAAGGGTTTTCAGGGGCACTTTTGAAATGTCCAGTTTTGGAACAGGCAGTCGCGGGCCGTATACGCTCATAGGATATGCAAAGGATTTTGGGCTTTAAAATGCTTTTGCGCGTTTGAGGTCAGGGAAGGGTAAATAAATGGTTGTCCTTGCCAGCGTTGAAAAGGCGTGCCCGTACTCCTGCGTCCAGCCATGCATGGGCATAGGAGAATGCGGCAAGGGCGAGAAGAAGGTTTTTTTGATCGCGGAAATACTTGGCGTCAGAGAAATAGGATCGGGCCATTTCAAGAAAATCCAATGCAACGGCTTTTTCCTTTTCACTCAAATTCTTGGACACTCTTATTTTTTCCAGCGCCTCCCCGGTAAGGGTTTCATACCTTCTAACGCGCATTCTGAGTTCGTTTTCAAGCTTTTTCATTTCAATCCGCCCAGGGTTTTCAGTGCTTCCAGTTCTTTTTCATTGAGTTTGCCGCACACGATTAGGGATTGGGGAAAAGACGTGAATTTAAACGCCTTTAACTCCGCGGGCGTGCCTGCCTTGATCTGGGGTTTTTTTCCGCCCATGCCTGCAAGGCCTATCAATACCCAGTCTCCTATGTTTTTCCTTTTTTTTTGCGCGGTTTCTTCAAGGATTCCAATGGCTTGGGGTATGCTGAGTAATCTTTTTTCTTCGGCCCGAATGTCCAATAAGCATGGCGTGTGCAGGTCATTTTCGCGGTTGATCAGAATGTAATCGAAAAAACTTGTTGGAGCATGTCCTTCCTGGGGTTCAACGATTGTTGCCGTGCGCCCGAATTTGTACGCGTCCAATCCTGTGAAGGGCAGGTAGTTTATAATGGAAATGCCGGGGAGTATGGTGCATTCCACTCCTTTCTTTTTTGCGTCTAATGCCAGTTGAATGTGGGTGGTGGCCGTGAGGGGATTTCCAATAATTAACAGTGCGATGTCGTGGTCTTTTGCTTTTTCAATGAGGTCACCTGCATTCTCTTCCAAATGGGCGCGTTTGAGCGCGTGGGGTTTTTTTCCAATGGTTTCTTCCAACTCTTCCAATGTTCCATGGGCGAATTGGCTGGTGTACGTGTCAATAAATATAGCCCTGCATTTCTTAATAGCTGAAAGTCCTTCCAATGAAATTTGCCAGGGATTTAAACCTGCGCCGATAAGGTAAAGCATGTGCCTCCTTTTTATGGAAAGTGCAATGTATTATAACCATGTACGATGCGGACAAGGCGCATTACGTGGTTGCCACGGCCATCATCGTGAAAGACGGAAAGTACCTGATCGCCAAGCGCGCATCCCATGAGGATGCTTTTCCAAACAAGTGGACTGTTCCAGGGGGAAAACTGGAGGCAAGCGATTATTCTTCGCGCCCAAAAGATACGCCTGTGCACTGGTACAACGTATTGGAAGCATTGGTGCGAAGGGAAGTGCGCGAGGAGGTTGGGTTGGAAATTAAAAGCATTCAATATCTTACGAGTCTTGCTTTCGTACGCCCGGACAATATTCCGGTGCTTGTGGTGAGCCTGTATGCGAATCCTGTAAGCACGCGCATTGTGTTGTGCCCGGACCTTACGGATCATGCCTGGGTTTCATTGGAAGAGGCTAAAAAATATGATTTGATTGAAGGCATTTTTGAGGAGTTGGAAATGCTGGATGCGCGGTTAAAGGGCGTGCACGCCGGGGAATGGAAAAAAACCCTTTCAAACTCCGAGCATGGCCCTTAATTCATCGGAGGGTTTCCAGGGCGGGTCAAACGTCAATTCAATGGTTACTTCCGGTTTGTCGGGCAACGCGTTCAGGCGCTGTTTTATTTCATGCAACAGCATTGGGCCATAGGGGCAGGTAGGGGTTGTAAAAGTCATGCGCATGTTTACTTTTCCTGGCTCGGCCTTCAACTCATAAATAAGTCCAAGGGTCCATACATCCAAGTGGATTTCAGGGTCGTAGCATTGTTTGAGGGTTTCAATGGCTTCTTCCCGGGTAGGCATAACGTATTCCTTTTTAGCAAGTATTTTAAGAGAGTGGGACAAAAGTAACGTGGTATGGCATTCAAGGGTCTTGCAATCGGCATGGGAATGGTTCTTGTTTTGGGCGTTTTTGGGTGGTTGTTTTTCACAGGCGCTTTTGATCCTCCGGGGCAGTATGATTCGTTTGCCCAATGCCTTTCCGCTAAGGGCGTTAAAATGTATGGCGCGTACTGGTGCTCGCACTGCAAGAGCCAAAAGGAATTGTTTGGGGGAAGTTGGAAGTATGTGAACTACATTGAATGCGCGCTTCCTGGAAATGGCGGGCAAAATGCGGTATGCCAAAATGCAGGAATTCAATCCTATCCCACATGGGAGTTTGGCGATGGAACGCGCGCTGATGGAGAGCTTTCCCTCCAAAAATTGGCGGATAAAACCGCGTGCGCATTAACAGGTTGAATAGGGGTTTTGGTTATGGAATTGGGCATGCGCATGGGCCTCAAAGTAATTGTGCTGGCCGTGGTGTTCGGCGGGCTTGCGGGGATGCTTTCATTCGGCGTCCTGAATGCGCTTCCGCCAAATGGGGACGCGCTTGTTAGGGAATTCTATGAAATTGAGAACGCGGTGCATGTGAGTCCGCATTCGCTGCGCAAAATGATGGACAAAGGGGATAAGAGTTACGTGCTCGTGGACCTGCGCAGCGCAGAAGAGTACGAGGCCGCGCACATCGCGGGGGCAGCAAGTATTCCTGCGTACAAGGACAAGGACACTTCAGATTATGGGGCCGTGGAAAGAATAGTACGCGCGTTTGCCGCGCTGCCCAAGGACAAGGATATTATCGTGTACTGTTATAGTACGCCCTGCATGACGGGCCGCAAAGTGGGTAAACTGCTGGCCGGGCATGGCATTTTTGTAAAGCACCTGGGCATTGGGTGGAACGAATGGAAGTATGACTGGAATGCATGGAACCATGAACATGAATGGGAAAAAACAAACGCTGAAGACTATATTACAACAGGAAAAGAACCTGGCACGCCCCAACAGGATTCCAATTCCACTGCATGCCCCATTGAAGGCGGGTTTGGGTGCTGACCGCTAAAAATTATTTGAATGACTTGTACCATCTTTCATATTCTTTGTGGGTTTTGAAGCAGTGTAAGATATAACAAGTGTTTTCTTCTATGTTATAAACAATTCTTGCCTGCCTTGTTACTTCCTCTACATTAAATGGCAAACCAAATTTCATATGCCTTCTTGGCGGCATTAAGGCAATTTTTTCAGCGTGCTTTAAAAAGAGTTTTCTTAGGCCTTGGTCTGTATCATCAAGCTCTTTTTCTGCCTTTTCAGAAAATACAATTTTCATTTGACTCACAACTTGTACTTTCTCTTTATGCTCTCTAAACTTTTGGTTTTTACTTTGTTTTCTCTGATATCTTGCATTTCCAGCTCAGCGCCTTTGTTTACTAACTTAACTTCTTCCTCTTCAAGCATTCTTTCATAAATCAGCAAAGCCTGCCTGATAACCTCGGTTTGGTTGCCGGCATAGCCTTTTTCTATGGCTTTTTCTACAATGGCCTCGTAAGGGACTCCAAGATTTACGTTCATGTAATCACCTACATATAATGCGTATTAGATTATATAAATATTGCACATTTAATAAGCATTGGATAAACATTGGTTTAACGATTCTCGCCTCATTGCCAGCCAATAACGCCTTTAATTTTACTATTGCCTACAATAGCCCGCTTTGGCGGCAGTTGTTTTTTCTTCAAAGGCACGTGCCCACTGCAACTGTCAAAAGGTCCCTTAATCCGGGCGCAAACCCAAGCACGATGATGAAGAGTTTGGTAAAATTCTTCAGGTTTTCCTGTTCGGGTTTTTCAAATTCCTTGTCCACGTAGTGCAGCACGAGCAGGATGAGCGGGATTTTTACTGCGAAAAAGGATGCCGGGCCAAAGGCATCAAAGAGCATGCGCGGCAGTACGTGTTGTTCTCCGCACCTGAAGAATTGCAGTGCCACAAACGTGGCGCTTGTGTCCAGCATTTGGCCTGCAAGCGCAAGACGGTTTAACCTGCATTTTAATAGCGCGGGCTTAAATCGGTTTGCGATTAGAATAATGCCTGCAGTAACGCCAAGGGCGAGTACAAGTATTCCAAGGAACCCGTTCCATACCTGAAATTGCAGGGCCACAAGCGCAAAAAGAGGCAGTGCGGCAAGCAGGCCGATGACTGTAAGTGTGGTGGTAAAACGCCATTTCATTTTTTTTTCCAGCCCCCAAGACAAGGCCATACCAAGCAGGACTATGAATGCGGTCAGGAGCCAAATGCCCGGAGTATACGTGTAAAACCCCAATTCAAAGGGGTTCACGCTGCGCGCAAGCATTCCAAGGTCTTGAAGCACGCGCATGCTCGTGCCAAACAAAATGAACGGGAGAAGCGCGCGCACGAATTCATAATTGAACTTGAATCCGCGTTTATCCAGTTGTTTGTAAACGACTCCAAATGCAATGAGCAGTAGCAGGGCCCCCAATACAAGGGTGTTTACCAGGTTGTATCCCGGGACGCTTGGGTCCAGTGCAGGGCGTATGAAAAATTCTTGAATGAAGGATTCCAAGGGGTTTGGCATACGCTTAAAAGCGTTGAATAAGGTTTAATAATTGCATGCCTGAAGGTCTGCGTGCAAGTCCGCGCGGGTTTGATGTGATTGGAAGCATTGCGCTTGTGGAGTTCCGGCGCAATGAAACGCGCATGCAAAAAAAGGCGTTTGCATGCGCGCTCATGGAAAAGAACCATGGCATTCGCACCGTACTGGAACGGGTTTCCGACCATGAAGGAAAGTACCGCCTTCCAAAAGTGAAGGGGGTGGGGGGAAAAAGAACAATGGAAACAATCCATGTGGAGCATGGGTGCAGGTTTCACGTGCGCATGGACAAAGCCTATTTTTCTCCGCGTCTTTCCACGGAGCGCATGCGCATTGCCGGGCAGGTAAAACCCGGAGAAGTTGTTGGTGTACTGGGCGCTGGCGTAGGACCTTTTCCCATTATTTTGGGCAAAAAAACGCATGCAGAGAAGATAATCGGGTTTGAGTGGAACCCCGTGGCGTGCACGCTCATGCGGGAGAATATTGCGTTAAACAGGTTGGATGACAGGGTGAGTGTTGTTCAAGGCGATGCGAGGCGTACCTACAAAAAGTTCATGCAGGCATGTGACCGAATCGTGCTGGCATTGCCTTTTAATTCCCTGGAATTATTCCCATGTGCGCTGGCATGCCTGAAACCCAATGGAGGCCGGGTGCATTTTTATGGGTTTTCCTCCAAAAAACCAGGCATGTTTTCTTGGCCTTTGAAGGAGTTGAAGGCGTTGGCATATACCAAACGCTTTTCCATTCAGTGCAAGTCCATGCGTATTGTGCGCAATGTTGCATCATCCCGCGTGCAAATCGCATTGGACTTGAAAGTTGCTCCCTTGCGCATGCGAAACCATTAAATGCTTTCTTGTGATAGTGAATGCTTGCATGCCTTTTGTGTTATTAGGGCCTCCGGGGTGCGGGAAGGGAACGTATGCGCGCTTGCTGGAAGAGCGAATGGGTCTGCTTCCTGTTTCCATGGGCCAGTTGCTGCGCAATGCATCAAAAGGCAAAACGCCTTTTGCGCGTAAACTAAAAAAGGCTCTTGCGCGGGGCGAATTGCAGTCTTTGCTTGTAGTACTGCGCGTGCTTTTGCCTCATTTGGAAAAAGTGCGTTACAATAGGGTTTTGTTGGACGGTTTTCCGCGTTTGACGGACCAGGCCCTTGCGTTTGAAGGCATCTTGCATAAAAAACGCTTGGGCATTGAGCGCGTGATTTTAATTGACACACCCTCAAGGGAGATTGTGAGGCGTTTGGGCGCCCGAAGAGTATGTTCACTGTGTGGGCAAACGTTTGGCATAGACGTTCCGCCTAAACGCAAAGGCGTGTGCGATTCTTGCGGGGGAAGGCTTGTGCGCCGCAGCGATGATGCGCCAAAGGTGGTGCGGGCGCGTTTAAAGGTGTATGCGCGCGACACCAAACCCCTGATTGCTTTTTACAGGAAGAGGGGATTGCTAACGCGCGTGAATGGTTTTGGCCCCCCTGAACGCGTGTATGCGCGCATTGAAAAAGCCATTCAGCGCGCACAGCGCAAAAAGAACTGAATTTTTACTTGATGGAACTCCAAAGAATTTCGTCTTTGGGGCGTATAAGGAATCCGTCGCTGGTGATTTCAAACGCGTGCGCAGTTTTTGAATGGTTGGTGCCGCGCATCTTGCGCACAAAAACGCTTCTATTGGGGGGAGTAAAGTAGAGTGCCACCACTCCATCCACAATGAATTCTTCCACTCCGTGCGAGGAAAACATGTACTTGTTTCCGCCCCTGGTTTCTGCGGTTAGAACCGTGGTAATGCCCAGGTCTTTGAGGTCGTTCACGAATTTGAACAATATGTGCCTCAGCAGTCCTTCTTCGCGGATCCACACGCTAAAGGCAGTGGTGGAATCCAATGCCAGGCGTTTGGCATCAATGGTGTCTACCATTTTGGAAATGATGGTGAGTTCTTTGCTGATTTGTTCTTCAATGGATTTGGCGTCGTTTCCCAGGCCTGCAATGTTTAAACGGTAAATTTTCATGAGGTTTTGGTCTTGGAGCATTTTAATGTCCCAGTTAAAGTTCTGCATGTTCCACGTGATATTTTTGAGGTTGGTTTCAAGCGTGACAAACAGGCCAGGGTCGTTGAATGTTTTGGCGCCCTCGTAAATGTACTGCATGGCGAAAATGGTTTTGCCTGTCCCAGGTCCTCCGGACACAAGTACCGAAGAGCCTTCTGGAACGCCTCCGTCTACCAGTTCATCAAAGCCTGTAATGCCGGTTGGAACGCGGTTCATGCCTCTTAGTAAGGCATCGTTTCTTTTAAACCTTTTGCATGGTTTTAGGAGAAGGTTTGCAGTAAAGTTTAAAATACACAGCCCGGGTGTTCTTTTCATGCGCGGCAAAGCCCTTGAAGTGGAAAGCGTTGTACCTGAACCCAACGTTCAAATTCAATCCGAGTCGGATTTGGTTTTGCTTATTGAACAGCCGGAGTGGAAAATCATTCTCATTGACCTGGTTGAAAAAGAGCGCATGAATCCCTGGAATATTGACATTGTGCATCTTGCAGACCTTTACCTGAAGAAAATTCAGTCCCTTCAAGGGAATGACCTGCGCCTGCCGGCCAATGCCATGCTTGCGTCTGCAATTCTGCTTAAATTCAAGGCGCGTGCCCTGCGCATTTCCAGCATTGAAGAGGACAGGGAACCGGTTACTGCAACCATTTCGGAAATGCAGTTTCTTGGGGGAGTCATGCCTGAACTTTTAAACCCGCGCATGGTGCGCCAGGGCATGGTTTCATTGGATGAGTTGGTGGCTGAAATTGAGGGCATCATGGCCCAGTCGCGCGCCAGGGAGTTGAAGCGCGAGGCCTCGCGCCTGAATTTTAACATTCCCTGGGCTCCGGACAACATTGAGGAGCGCATGAGTGCCGTGCTTGAGCGCGTGCACGCCCAGGCGGATTCAACGGGGCTGGCCTTGTTTTCTACGCTCGTGAAAGGTTTGGATTCCAATGGCGTTGTGGACACCTTCATTCCGCTCCTGTTTCTTGCAAATGAGGAAAAAATCAGCCTGTGGCAGGAGGAATTCTTTAAAGAAATTTTTATTGCATTGCGCGGAGAAGATGGAAGCGTGCACCCAAGTGTTCCACAGGACGCTTTGGAATTTGAAGAAGCGGTTTCCGGGTAAAAGTCCTCTATTCTTTTCTCCCCTGTCCAACCACTTTGAGTGCCTGTTCATAGTATTCAATGAGGTTTTTTGTGGTTTGCCTGAGGCGCCTGCGCAACTCAAATGACGGGTTTTCTGCAAAGGTTGTCCTCGGGTCATTATGCCTGGCTTTCACATCTCTTTGCTCTCTTTCAATATCCCGTTGCACGGATCTCATGGAGGCAAGGTCTAACTTAATTGAATCATACACCGTGGCAAAGGGATTTCCTTTTCTTGGGCGCAGCCTGACTTTATAGGGCAGTGCACGCATTTTTTCTTCATGGCTTTCAATAATGGTTCTTATTACGCGCCGCTGTGATTCCGGGGTTAATTGTTTCCACTTGCGCAGTCGGGCGAGTGATTCCAGCACTTTTTCCCGTTGAACAGGGCTTCCAAGTATCCATGTACTGCGCGGCCTTTTGGGAGTTGATTTTCTTGGCACGCGGCGCAAAGCCTTTGTGTCTATGAGGCGGTAAACGATTTCACGGGGCGTGTTCAACCGCTGAAGGGGGAACAATAGGCGGTCAAGTCTTATCAATGCTTTTTCCGGGATGGGGGGCCTGCGCAAAGGCTTGCGGGGATTTTTTAAGGGCATGATTCAACTATCCCTCGGGTGAATAAAAGCGTTTTCTTTTGCAGGCAAAAAGTGTTTAAAGTTGGCGTTTGTAATACTGGGGGGTTGCAATGCTACGTGTTTCGCAGGTGCTCGTGAATTACAGGGAAGATCCGCGAAACATTCTTTTTCAGCACCGAATAAAAGCCATGGGCTTTGAGGGCGTGCAAGTAGTGGGGGTGTATGACGTTTACACTATTCATTCGGATTTGAATGCAGGGGATTTTGAACGCGCGGCTTTGTTGTTGTATAATCCCCTGTTGCAGGAAGCCACATTGAATCAACGCGTTTCTCCTCCTGTATTTGATTGGGCGTTTGAAGTGGGCTTTCTTCCGGGCGTTACAGATAACGAGGGTCAAACCGCAGAGGAGAGCGTCCGTGATCTGCTGGGTTCGCATGCAGAGGGAGTGCGCATATTTTACTCCCAGCAAGTGTTTTTGCAGGGCGCGTTAAAAGACGCAGAAGTTGCGCGCATTGCGGAAGGGTTTTACAATCCTGTTATTCAGCGCGCCCAGGTCAAGGGCCGTGCAGCATTTGAACATGAAAACGGGTTGGACAAATGGGTGCCCTTGGTGCACATTGCCCAAAACCAAAAAGCCGATGAAGTAGATTTGAATGTGGGCAATGAAGTGCTTGCAGAGATTGGAAAGAAAGGAATCATAGACGTGGATGCAAGTGGAAAAAAGTCTTATCGGGGCCCATTGGCTTTGGACTTGGATTCCATGAAAGTCATTCAGGCCCATTTCAAAGCACTTGGCAGGAATCCAACGGATGTGGAATTGGAATCGCTTGCCCAAACATGGAGCGAGCACTGCAAGCACACTATTTTTGCCGCGGAATTGGGGGACATTAAAGACGGGCTGTACGCGCATTACATTAAGCGTGCCACCCGGGAAGTGCGTGCGCGGAAAGGAGCAAATGATTTTTGCGTGTCTGTGTTTACTGACAACAGCGGGGGCATTTTGTTTGACGAGAACTGGATTGTAACAGATAAAGTGGAAACGCATAATTCTCCTTCTGCGTTAGACCCTTTTGGAGGCGCGATTACAGGAATTGTGGGAGTTAATCGGGATGCCATTGGGTTTGGAAAAGGCGCCAAGCCCATTGTGAACCGTTTTGGTTTTTGCTTTGCCGATCCACGGGATGAGAGCCCGGTGTTTAGGGGAGTTGACTTTGAACAGAAAATGCTTTCCCCTTTGCGTATACTGGAAGGTGTGGTGGCCGGCGTTAATAGCGGGGGTAATTGCTCGGGTATTCCAACGCCCCAGGGGTTTGTGATTTTTGACCCCCGTTTTAAAGGAAAGCCTTTGGTATTTGTTGGCACGGCGGGTTTGATTCCGCGTAAGGTGAATGGTCAAAATGCATGGGAAAAAAAAGCCATGCCTGGGGATTACATTGTCATGGCGGGAGGCCGCGTAGGCCTTGATGGCGTGCACGGGGCTACTTTTGCTTCAGAGGAAATTTATGCGGGTTCGCCTGCCACTGCTGTTCAAATCGGCGACCCCATTACGCAGAAAAAGTTGAGCGATGCACTGGTAAAGGAAGCGCGCGATTTGGGGTTGTACAACAGCATTACTGACAATGGCGCTGGAGGCCTGAGTTGTTCTGTTGCGGAAATGGCGCGCGAGTGCAACGGGTGTGAAGTGGACTTGGACAAGGTTCCTGTAAAGTATTCAGGCATTTCTCCTTGGCAGGCGTGGATTTCCGAGTCCCAGGAGCGTATGACCTTGGCAGTGTCAAAGGAAAAATGGCCTGCATTCAGGAATTTAATGGAACGGCGCGGCGTTGAGGCAACGGTTATTGGAACATTCAATGATTCAGGAAAGTGCGTGGTGCACTTTAACAACAAAAAGGTAATGGACTTGGATTTGGGCTTTTTGCACGAAGGCCTGCCGCCCAAGCGCTTGGAAGTGCGCGCGCCTTCCCGTTCATTAGCTCCTGCAATCTTTGAATCCAACAAGGATTACTCCAGCGACCTGCTTGAAATGATGGCGCGCTTGAATAGTGCAAGCAAGGAATTCATCAACGTTCAATTTGACCATGAAGTGCAGGGCACTTCTGTTCTAAAACCCTTGCAAGGACTTGGACGCGTACAGTCCGGTTTTTCAGTTGTGCGGCCTTTGCTTGACTCGGCGAAGGGTGTGGGGTTGGGCCAGGGCATTTTTTCTTCGTACGCGGATTTGGACACGTACTGGATGGCGGGGGCTGGAATTGACTTGGCCGTGCGCAACGCCATTTGCGCAGGATGCAATCCTGAAAAGATTGCCTTGCTGGACAATTTTTGCTGGTGTTCTTCCAACGACCCTGAACGCTTGTGGGAACTTGAGAGAGCCGCGCGCGCATGCTATGACTTTGCAACCGCATACACCATTCCCTTCATTTCCGGCAAGGACAGCATGTTCAACGATTTCAAGGGCTTTGATGCGCACAACAATCCG
>JACQJG010000006.1 GCA_016198125.1 Candidatus Iainarchaeum sp.
CCGCGAAACAATGCTGCGATATGTGAGGGAATCGCAATCCCATCACTGGAAAGAACAGACAGTAAAACCTGAAAACCAGCAAACAACCCTGTTACAGTATTAAACCGCGGACGCGGGGGGCTTCAGCCCCCCGTAGTTCACGGTTCGTTTTCCACCAGCCATTTCCAGAATGGAATGAATTTTATTTTTGCTTTTTCGCCGAACCATTCTGCGGTTTCTTCAGCTTCATAGCCACTTGTGAGAACTATTAACCCGCTGCATTTGAGTTCTTGCCTGGCTTTTATGAGAGAACGTATTTCTCTTTTTTTTGTATCCGGATTGGAAAGGTCATAGCAGACCTGAATCAGCTTGGTTATTTTTGTGCCTTCTTTTATTACGAAATCCACTTCTTCGTGCTGCGGGTTTTTCCAGTAATAAAAGTCCAGTTTTCCGTCAATTTCGGCTTTTTTAAAATGCACTGCAACAATGTTTTCGAAAAGCCTGCCGGTATCCTGAGTTGATTTTGAGGATTTTGCAGAAATAAAGCCGTTGTCAATTGCGTAAATTTTTTTGTTGGAAACCAGTTGTTCCCTTGTCTTGAAAGAAAATCTTTTCAGCGAAAAGAGCACGAAAGCTTCCTCCAGATAACCCAGGTATTTTTGAACTGTGTGCGCGCTTTTTGACTTTGTTAGCTTTGCCAGGTGCTGGAAAGAGTACTCGCCGCCGACGTTTGACAGGAGGAACCGGGCCAGGTCTTCAATTGCGCCGGGCTTTCTAATCTTGTATCTTTTTACAATGTCTTTGAAAAGAATGGAATCAAACAATGTGGACAAATATTCGTCATGATTGACTTTTTTTATCAGTGGTTCAGGATAGCCGCCATGTATTGCGTATTCATACAATTTCCCGCTTGTTTGCGCTGTAGTCAACTCCCGGTTTTGGAGTTTTAGAAATTCTTTGAAGGAAAACGGGAAAATAGTTATCTGGAGATGCCTGCCGGTGAGGTGCGTTGCCAGTTCTTTGCCTAAGAGGTTTGAATTGCTGCCGGTAATGAACAGTTTTCTTCCCTGTCTTTGCAGCCTGTTGGCAATCAATTCCCATTTGTTCAGGTTCTGGATTTCGTCAAGCAAGAGAAACTCTGGAGAATTATACAATGAATCGGTTATTGCGAGCAATTCGTCAAAGTCTTTTGTTGCAGAGAGCTTTTCGTCATCAAAATTAATGTAACCAAAGTTTGCGTTTTTCTTTAACCAGTGGGTAACAAAAAATGATTTGCCGGCTCTCCTTGGACCAATAATTACCCGAATCAGGTTATCATTTGTAGAGCCGACTTTGAGTCCGGTGTCTCTTTCAATATAGGTTTCTTGTAACCGCTTCTCCACTTCAGCCTTTTGCTGGACCAAAACACCCCTATTGTCGTTCATTAGAACTAACATAATGCATAAAAGTTTATAAAATCATGCATTAAGGGTAATTTATTGCTTAGCCGGTGGGGGCCCCGAGAGGTGTCCAAAGGCTTGAATAAATGGGCCTGATGGTCAAAGCATGCATGCCATCAACGCCTTTTGCGCGTGCAATCTGTTTTCGGCTTGTTCCCATGCAAGGGATTGTTTTCCATCCAGCACAGAAGAAGTGATTTCCCATTCGCGTTTGGCTGGAAGGTCGTGCAGTACTTTGATTCCGGGCTTGCACTTTTTGATGAGTTCGTCGTTTACTTGGAATTCTTTGAACCGCTTGAATATCCATGTTTGGGGTTCGTGCTGGTGCATGCTTACCCAGGAATCCGTGTACAGGAAATCCATTTCTTCAATGGATTTGTCAATTGAATGCGCGATGCGCATTTGAGAATGGGTTTTGCGCGCGTTCTGCAAGGCTTCTTTCCACACCAAGGGTTCTTCGTTGAAGCGGGAAGGCGTGTAAAGCGTGATGTGCACGCCCATCTTGGTGCAGCCCAGTAAGAGCGAATTGGAAACATTGTTGGGCCGTCCAAAGTATGCCATGTGAAGTCCTTTGAGTTTGCCTTTGGTTTCATACAGCGTGAAAAGGTCAGAGAGGATTTGGCACGGGTGCAGGTAATTGCTTAACCCGTTGATTACAGGGACGCTTGAATTTTTTTGGATTTCCTGCACCTGGTCATGGCCATACACGCGCGCCATAATTGCATCCGCGTATTTTGAGAGTACGCGTGCCGTATCTGAAAGGGGTTCTCCGCGTTTGAGTTGAGTGGCGTCTGTCGTGAGATTTATTGCGTGCCCGCCCAATTGGAACATGCCGGTTTCAAACGATACCCGCGTGCGCGTGCTTGGCTTCAAAAAAAGCATGGCAAGGGTTTTGCCTTCCAGCAGGCGGTGGGGGATTCCTTTTTTTTGTGCTTCTTTGAGCGCGCGCGTGAATTCCAGTACGTGAAGGGTTTCTTCTGCACTCAAATCCTGGTCGGACAGAAAACTTCTGCCGTGTAATGCGTGCAATTCTTTAGGCACTTTTACGGGTGGCATGGAAAGGTGCAGGGGAAAACGTCTATTTAATGTTTTGCAGGAATGGTTGCCAGGGGGTCAATCCACTGCGTTTTTATTTCCTTCAAATCGGATTCGCTTACCTGCCGGTACCAAATGTTTTCAGGTTGAATGCATACAATAGGCCCGGTGCCACACTGGTCCAGGCAGCCTGATTTTACCACGCGTACCTTGCCCTTGAGGCCTTTTTCTTTTACGTATGCTTTCAGGTCTTCTGCGAGTTTCAAGGAGTCCTTGTAACCGCACTTGGCAGGGTCATCGTTTTCAGGAGTGTTGGTGCACACCAAAATCCAGCGTTCCTGTTTGGGCTTAAAGGACTCCATATAAAACAGGTCACCTGGTAATGTGCGTGCCTGCAAGGCCTTTTAAGGCTTTTTCGATTTGATTGGTGTGGCAAATAATGGCGTGTCCTTGGCCTTGTTCTACAAAGGCTATGCATGCACGTATTTTTGGCGCCATGCTTCCCTCTTCAAAGGCTTTGCATGCAAGCAGGCATTCAAGTCCTTTTGCTTTTGCACGCACAATGTTTTCTTCCCAGGGCGTTTCATAATGGAGTTTTGCAAAGTCCACGTTGGTGGCAATGACAAGTTTTTGTGCGTTCAATGCCGTGGCAAGCACCTGGGAGGCAAGGTCTTTGTCAATGACTGCTTCAACGCCTTTCCATTTTTTTCCTTTTTTTACAACGGGAATGCCGCCCCCTCCGCCGCATATCACAACCTGTTCTTTTTTTAAGAGGGTTTGGATGGCGTTTAATTCAAGTATTTTTTGGGGCAGGGGAGAAGCCACTGTTTTTCTCCAGCCTTTTTTGGGCACGTGGGTAAAGGCTCCCCGCGGGGGTTTTTTGGAGTAATAGGGTCCAATGGGTTTTGAGGGATGTCTAAAAGCCGGGTCGCGCGCGCTTACCTGGACGCGTGTGAGGAGTGCTGGAACAGGTTTGCCCAATTGAATGCTTAAGGCTTGTTGAATCATGAAACCGATTTGGCCTTGGGTCATGGCTCCGTCCACATACAAGGGCATTTCAGGGATTTTTCCATGCAAGGCCTGTTCTTGCAGTTGAAGGTTGCCCACGTGGGGGCCGTTTCCATGGGTGATGACTACGTGCCAGCCGTTGCGTACAAGGCTTGGAATGCATGCCAGGGCGTTTTGCACGTTGGTTTGCTGTTGCGCGTACATTCCCAGTTGGCCTTCATGGATGAGGGCGTTGCCTCCAAGCGCGAGCACAAGGGTTTTCATGCAACCTTTATTAAGTTCCGCGTTTTTAAGGGTTTTGTATGCCTCAGGCGTTCAAGTACCGGTTCGGCAACATGCTTCCATTAAGAGTGCCTGCACGTTCTTCTAACAGGTCTTTGAACGGGGCCGCGCGCCTCCGAAGGGAACTTGCAAGTCCTCTTGTTTTAAACACGCCTGCCCTTCGAAACGCGCAAAAGTATGCGCTGCTTGTGCACCATCAGCGAATTGGAAGTTCTCCCATTAGGGATCCGTTCACGTTTAACACGGCTTTGAAGGCCGCAGAGCGTGCCGCGTTCAATGCCCAGCGCGTGTTCTCAAACCCTCGTTTTCAGGAACGGCTTTCCCGTTTGCCTGAAGGCCATCGCGTGCAGGTAAAAAGGGAATACCTTAAACTCCTGAAACTTGCAGCGTCTATGCGCAAACTTTCCAGGCTGGACCTGGTGTTTCACCGCCAAAGCCCTGCGGTGCTGGACCGGCGTTCGTTTAATGCCTTGCTGATTCCGCGGTTGAAAAGTCCGCGGGGAGAAGCATTTTCGATCGGCATGCTGGACTTTGACCATTTCAAGAAACGCAACACGCGTTATGGGCATCTGGTGGGAGACGTGGTGATAAAGGTTTTCACTGAACGCTTGGCGCGGCTTGCTTCACGCCATGCGGGTTTTGGAGCAAGAGTGGGAGGAGAAGAATTCCAGGTTTTTCTTCCGGTTTCCCCGCGCAAAATGAAAGCCATTTTGGATGAATTCAGGGTTGAACTTGCACGTGAAACTACGGCAGAAAAATTTGAACGCGTTTTGAGGAAAGAGAGAGTGGTCTCGCAGCGCCCCTTGATTCACCCCCGTCATGCAAAAAAGAATTGGGAGCCGTTGTCGTTTACTGCAGGAGTTACAGGAATGGAAGTCCATAACCGCATTGTTAATGCGTATCCCTTCTTTCATGCGGCGGACGTAGGCCTTAACCGCCAAAAGGCCAGGCAGCGCGGAAAAACAACGCTGGTGCACGTCAAATAATCACTCAACATTTTCCTGTGCAAGCGTGCGCGCGCTGATTTCTCCGCGCAGGTTTTTCTGGAACAATTCTTTGGCTTCTTTGGCCTTGTAGTTGCCCAGGAGCCATGCGAGTTTAATGTACGCGGTTTCCGGGACCATGTCTTCTGCAAATACAACCCCTGCGTCATGAAGGCGTGCAAGATTGGTGTACACATGGGAGTGGGTTCTTCCATACATGCATTGGGAGGCCATTGCAACAATGCACCCTTTTTTGAGGAGTTTGGCCAGCGCGTTCCAGGCTTTCCTGTTTTCAGGCGTGTTTACCGGGGCGTGTCCAAGGCCCGTGCCTTCGAGTACAAGGCCTTTGTACTTGTTTTTGTAAAAGAATTCCAGGAGCTTGTAATCAAAATTCGTGTAGCACTTGAGCAGGCCTACTTTTTGGGAGAATTTTTCCCTTAACCGCACGCGTGCTTCCTTGAACGCACGTGTATAATCTTTGGTTAAATACTCTACGCGCATTTCAGGGTAATGCACGCGTGCAAGGGGTGCTGCGTTGATGGGTTTGAATGCGTCCCGCCTGCTGGTGTGCATTTTCCTTGATTTTGTTCCAGGCAGAATAACACAGGCAGTGTCTGCACTGGATTCATGCATGCAAATTCCAACGCCTGCGAAGTCTGTTTGGGCAATGAATGCGGCTGCGCACGCAAGGTTTATGGCGGCATCGCTTGAACCCCGGTCTGAACTGCGCTGGCTTCCGACCAATAGTACTGGGGCGCTGAGGTTTTCAAGCATGAAAGACAATGCCGCGGCAGTGTAATGCAGGGTGTCTGTGCCGTGCCCCACAATGACGCCTTTGGCTCCTGCGTTCAATGCCTTTTGTATTGCACGTGCAATGTCTTGGTAATCCGAAAAGTTCATGTCCTCAGACATCATGTTGCGCACCAGCGTACATTCATAGTTGGCGTACCTGGCCAGTTCAGGGTGCATGCCAATGAGTTCTGCTCCTGTAAGTGCGGCGCTCACGGCTCCGGAAGAATAGTCAATGCGGCTGGCCAGCGTTCCTCCAGTGGTGAGAATGGCAATGGTTGGAAGAGAAGGATTGCGGGGCAGTTTGTTGAGAGGCGGTTTGCCTGTCTTTTTTCCTTCGGATATTTTTTTCACTTTCAGCGTTGATTTAACTGGAATGCCCACATCATACCCGTTTTTGAGTTTGAGTACAAGCGTGTGGGGGTTGTGGGAAGGTAATGCAAGCCCTTCAAAGATTTGCATGCCTTCTTGTACCTGTACCCAGCTTCCTTCCTGGGCGCGGGCTTTTTTGAGCAGGGTTTTGTAGTCCATGGTTTTTCAAGTATGAGAAGCCGGAATGATTATTTAAAGCATTCGCGTGCCCAATTGGTTTTGCATGCGATTGGCAGTACTATTTTCAGGGGGAAAGGATTCCACTTTTTCCGTGTATTTGGCTCAAAAAGCCGGGCATTCAATTGAATGTTTGATTTCGTTGTCTTCCGAGAACCCGCATTCTTTTTTGTTTCACACGCCTAACATTCAGTGGACGCCTTTGCTTGCAGAGGCCATGGGCATTTCATTGGCCGTTGTTCCAACGCTTGGCCGAAAAGAAACGGAATTGCAGGATTTGAAAAAAGCGTTAATGGATTTAAAAAAAACCCGTGCCATCGAAGGCGTGGTTACAGGGGCCATTGCCTCGACCTATCAGGCATCCCGCATTCAGCGCGTGTGTTTTGAACTTGGACTGCCGTGTTTCAATCCCCTGTGGAAAGTTCGCCCTGAAATATATTGGAAGGATTTATTGCAGTCGAGCTTTGATGTACGCATGTCTGCAGTGGCCGCGCAGGGATTGAATGAAACATGGTTGGGCAGGAAGTTGGACGCACGTGCAGTGCAGGAACTGAAAGCGTTGCACGAGAGGAATGGTTTGAGCATTATTGGGGAGGGAGGAGAATTTGAAACGCTCGTGCTTAACGGCCCCCCATTCAAAAAGCGTGTGCACATCCTGGAAGAAAAAAAGGAGTGGAATGGGGTGAATGGCACGTACAAGGTGTTGCGCGCAGCGTTGCGCGCCAAAAGGAGGCATGCATGAAAGTCCTTGTAATCGGGTTGTGCGGTGAACGCGATGTGAATGGCCTGCGTTTTCATGAGTTTGTAAAACCTGTTCAGGAGGCTCTGCCGTGCAAATCGCGTGCACTGCATTTTTCAAAAGTGGATGCTCTTGCATTAAAGGGCATTTCAGGAATTGTTTTGAGTGGCACGGCGTTAATGGACAATGAATACCTTGCATGGTCCAGCCCTCCTTCATGGTTTTCCTCTTGGGAAAAACCTTTGCTGGGCATTTGCGCGGGTCATCATTTGCTGGCATTATGGGGTGGAGCCAAAATGGTTCAGCAAAAAAAGCCCGAGATTGGCAGGGCGCAGGTACGCCTGCGCGCAACAGGAAAAAAAGATCCCTTGTTTAAGGGCCTGGAAAGCCCTTTCAGCGCGTATGAGTTGCACCAGAACGCTGTATCCCTGCCCCCTGAATTTGAATGCCTGGCTTTTAATGCACAATGCGAAGTACAGGCCATGCGTCACGTGCAAAAACCGTTTTATGGGGTTGAATTTCACCCGGAAGTGTTAAACCCAAGGGTGTTGGAAAACTTTGCAGGGCTTTTGTTCAAATAATCAAGGCAGTGTTTAGCACGTTTCGCTGGCGGGAGTGTAAACCAGGTATGCGTATTCACTGGTTCCGGGTTCGTAATGGTAGTCGAGCACACCCGTTAAAGGGCCTGCCGTGTCCTCAATGGCTTCCAGGCATTGGAATTGGAGTTGGCACCCTTCGCAGTATTTTTTTATTCGGCATGTGCCGGTGCTCTGTTCAAATACTGCAGGGTCGCTGAATGGGGGGTTTTTTCTCGGAATGCAGGAGCTTAAAGTAATGCCGTTGAATGCAGTGAATAAAAACTCCTGTTCGTCAAAGCCTGCATTGCTTCCTTCTGCTTGTATAAGAGCCTTGTAGGAACCGTTTTCAGACAGGGGAACAGACATGGAAACATTTTTTTGCGCGCCTGCCTCCAGTATTCCGATTTCCTGGAATCCTTGTGCGGACTCTTCGAACGTTTTTTGATTACCTGTATTGCGTTCAATGAATGCGTGCACGTTCACTTTTACGTTTTCTGCCTGCATTTGACCGGTATTCTTGGCAAAGGCGTTAAAGGAAAGCGTTTCTCCAGCTTCAATGTCAATGGTTTTCTTAATTTCAAGGTCTTGCCATTGCACCTGCGCAGGTCTGAGTCCAAAGTAGACCTTGCACACATATAACGCGTGTTCTTCTATGCACCGTGCAGTTGCCTGGGTTTGCCGGGATTGTTCAAATACCACGCGCTCCGGAGAAAGCCGAAGGGCTTGGGTGCAGGGTTGGTTGAACGGACAGCAAAGCCCTGGTTCGGTGCACGCAAAGGCCGTGCTCCGTGCAACCGTGTCATAGTTGCGTGCGCTCAGCGAGTCCCCGGTTTGGGGGTTAAAGGTTTGGTGCACGCTTTGGCCTTCGCGTGTTTCGGCGCTGTTCAGCATTTTTTTAACCTGGCCAGGCAAGTCCTGGTCGGGGGTAAAAAACCCTGCGAGAGCAGTAATTAACAGGTACACAAAGAGTCCTGCCAGCAGGGCGGTTACAAGCAATTTGAATGCATTCATCTTTCAACCCCCCATTTCCATTGGAGTACCAGGAGTTTTTTCAAAATGTAACTGATGAAGTAAGCCGTGGCAAGCAATAGGATGAGGCTTTCAAAGTCGCCTGTGCGAATAAAATACAACCGGTTTTGGAACACGTAATCATCCAATGCTATGATTGCGCCCAATGCAACAAAGAATGCAAGGCCGAACACAAGTGTTTTTTCCATTCCCACAACAAGCGTTGCAATGCGTTTTTTCACGTTTAAACGACCTCTTCTATTTTCACGCGTTTTTGGTTTTTGTACAAATCAAGGATTTCTTTTACGCTTGTGGCTTGCTCGGGTTTTTTGTCTTGGCGCAGTTTAAGGATTCGGGGAAACCGCAACGCAAATCCCTCGCCCTTGTAATCCTTTCCGGCAGTGTGCACAGGGCTTCGCGTAATCTCGTCTGCGCGCAATTCCACTACATATAGAGGAGTAACCCAGTGGTGGGGTTCTATCTCTGATTCCACGCGCGCAGGCTTTTTTTTGCACAAAATCTTGGACAGTCTTTCTTCATATTCCTTTAACTGCTGTTCTGTGAACCCTGTGCCAATTTTTGCAATGGTCTTAAAAGTGTCCGTGTCTTCGTCGTACACGGCTGTTAGTATGCCTCCCAGTCCGAATGCCGTGCGCTGGCCTCTTCCTTTGAAGTAGCCTACAATGACTGCATCAATGGTGTCTTCCAGGCTGCCTTTGTAGGACCGCTTGAATTTGATCCATGCAAACTTGCGCGCCCCTGCAATGTAGGGCGCGTTTAAATCCTTGCACATGATTCCTTCCAGTCCGTTTGCCACGTTTTCTTCAAAGTACTGTTCGATTTTTTTTGGGTCGGCGCTTTCAAATGCGTCTGTTAACTCAATGGCATTACCCGGTTTGAGGAGTTTTTCAAGGCGCGCGCGGCGCTGTTTGAACGGGAAACCCATGAGGTTTTCGTTTTCCACCAGGATGGCATCAAACAGGAATACCTTTAACGGCAGTTCTTTGGCTTTTTCTTCGATGTCATACTTGCGCTTACGTTGAACAGTGACTTGAAAGGAGTGGAATTCTCCGGTGGCTTCGTTCATGGCCAGTGCCTCTCCTTCCACAATGGCATGTTGGGCGTTGACTTGTTCTTGGATGCCTTTCACGATTTCCGGAAACATGGCAGTCATGTTTTCCTGGTTGCGCGAGAAAATCCAGACATCGTTTCCTTTCTTGTGGAGTTGAACCCTGAAACCGTCGTATTTTTTTTCCACCTGGCAGGCGCCAAGCTTTTCAACGATTTCTTTTACGCTGGGCAGGCGCTCTGCAAGCGTGGGCCGGATGGGAATGCCGGGCATGATTTTTACTTCTTTTAACCCCTGCAGGCCTTTTTCGTTGAGCAGGCCTGCAATGCGCCCCAAATCCGAGTGAATGTTGTATTTTTCTTCAATGACCGTGCGGACACGCATTTTGAGTTTTCGGTCCAATTCTTCGTCCCATGCCTCTTTTTTAACTTTTTTTTCTTTGAGTTCTCTTTCCACTTCTTTTACAATGGGCTGGTTTTCCTTTTTGAATTCCTTGAGGAGGTTGACGGCAAGCGCGTCCATGATGGTAGGGTCTCCAATTCCAAGGCGCAGGTTTCCATTCGCCATCCTGCACAAAAACCTTGCTTCCACGGGAGATGCGGAGTTCAACAGTTCGCTCAGTAATTTTATTTTAAGGTCCTGGCTTCCGCTTCCTTCGGAGGTTGCAATGCGCATTAGATTCGTGTGTACTTTTTTAAGGGTGAGTGTTTCGGCATGGAGGGCTTTTTGTTTTTTCTTTTTCAGCAGTTCTTCGGCCACTGTTCCAAGGTCGCCTTTTTCCTTGTACGCGGATTCCACTTCTTTTTTAACATACCCGGTAGTGCGTGCAATGGCTTCGGCAATGAATTTTTCCCCCATTCCAAGCTCAACCTGCTTGTATGCCGGTGCCAGCTGGCCTTGGGCAAAGTAAATAAGGTCTTCCATGCCGGTTGCGCGTGTTTTGGCCAAAAGTTCGGCCAGAATGCCGGTCATGTCCAGCCTTGAGGAGGTTTCCTCCAAGCGGTCAAAGTATTCAGCCACAACATGGAATTCCATGAAAGGAAACAGGCCTTGGGAGTTAAAAAACGCTTGCCCACCTCACGGTTTTTAAACTGTTTTACTGCCCTTATTTGACATGAACGCGCAAAGAAGGCGAGATTTTCCCCGGAAGGGGTGCCTGTTTTTTATTTAACGTGTTCCATGGGGGGAATGGTGGGTTATGAAACCATCTTCCGCACCTGATTCTTCTGAGTCCCGCAAAGTCATGTTTAATGCGGACAAGGAAAAAGACTTTTCCACGTGGTTTTCTGAAATTATTTCAAAGGCCGGGCTCGCAGACCTCAGGTACAATGTGAAAGGGTTTGTGGTTTTCAGGGAGTGGAGCGTGCTGGCTTTCAATGAAATGTATGCCTTGCTTGAACGCATCCTTCAACGTAAAGGCCATTGGCCTGTGCTCATGCCCGCACTCATACCGGAAGAAAACCTGAACAAGGAAGCCGGCCACGTGAAAGGGTTCGTGCCTGAAGTGTTTTGGGTCACGGAGCATGGCGCGGGTGAAAAATTTGAGCAGCGCATGGCCTTGCGCCCTACGAGCGAGACGGCATTCTATCACATGTACGCGTTGTGGATCCGGTCTTACAAGGACTTGCCGTTCAAACGCTACCAGCGTTGCCAGGTGTGGCGCCATGAAACAAACGCCACGCGGCCTTTTCTTCGAAGCCGCGAATTTTATTGGATTGAAGCCCATTGCGCGTTTCAGAACGAGCAAGGCGCCTGGTCCCAGGTGCGCGAGGACATGGAAACCACAAAAGAATTCATGCATGAAACGCTTGGAGTTCCATTCATATTCTTTCAACGCCCCCAATGGGACAGGTTTGCAGGCGCGGTTGAAACGTTTGCCGCAGACACGCTTACCCCGGATGGAAGGGTATTGCAGCAGCCTTCAACGCATTACTTGGGTGAAAATTTTTCAAAGCCCTTCAATGTGCAATACGTGGATGCAAGCGGGGCGCAGCAATATGCGCACCTCACCTGCTATGGCCCGGCCATCAGCCGCATTTTTGCAAGCGTGATAGCAGTCCATGGCGACAAAAAAGGCCTCAGGTTTCCCTTCAAAGTGGCCCCTGTGCAGGTGGTGATTGTTCCTTTCCTGAACGGAGTGAATGATTCAAAGGTGCTGGCCTACTGCGAAAAGCTTCGGGTCCGGCTGTCCTTAAAATTCAGGGTTCATACGGATGCAAGTGAGACAAGGGCAGGCGAAAAGTTTTACTTTTGGGAAATGAAAGGAGTGCCATTCCGGGTCGAGGTTGGTTCCAGGGAATTGAAATCCAAAAAAGCCATTGTCTTCCGCAGGGATAGTGAAACAAAAAAAGAGGTGTCTTTGCCGGGTGTTGAAAGGTTCATTGAAAAAACGGCTTTGGATTATGATGCAACTCTCCGCATGACTGCGGACAAGGCGTTTAAAAACAATACGGTGAACGTTTCTTCATGGGATGAGTTAAAAGCCCATGCAAGGGATGGAAAATTCATTCGCGCAAACTTTTGTTCCACGGCCATGAATGGCGTGGAATGTGCTGAGAAAATAGAAAAAGAATTGGGCTTGAGCGTGCGGGGGAGTATTCCATTCAGGGAAGAGAAAACGTTTGGTCCTTGCGTGGCGTGCGGGAAGCCTTCCACGAAGGTGGTGTACGTGGGCAAACAGTATTAGCGTTCAAGGCATGTCCTTGCAGGGGGTTTGGGGTTGTAGTCTAGTCTGGTTAGGACTCTACCTTGGGGTGGTAGCAACCGGAGTTCAAATCTCCGCAACCCCATCGCCTGCCATGTCAGGCGGCACCAAGGATACGTTGTGGGGCTTTACAGCCCCACAGTAAGCCGTACGGTTTGCCTAGCCAGTTTCGTCTGGGAACAGTTAACCCAGGGTACTGCTGTTGCAGTACCTTCATTTTCCCAAGGCTTTTATGAAAAGGCTTGTGCGAAGTTCTGCAACCCCACTCAATTTTATAATTTTCTGTTTTGCGTGAGGGCATGGCGGAGTTTTTCCAGCGCCCGGTTTTTAGTGCGGCCTGCCCAATTCCTGTCTTTTCCTCGCGCTTTATTGATGGATTGAAGTTTTTTTCCAAGGGCAAATGCGCGAATTACGTAAAGTTCTTCATGGGACAATACGTTGTGGGCTGTTTTCCACATGCGTGCATATTCATCGCGGTTTACCAGCTTTTTAATACCTGCATCCGGAATGGGAATACGGTCAAAGAACGGTCCTTCAAATGGAATAATCCTATTCCTCTGCGCGCCCTTGATTTCGGAAAGGGCATAGCGCCGCACCACGGCTGAAATAAACGTGCGAGGGGAGCCGCGTGATGGAGTGTAATACCGAAGTCTTTTTAGGACATGAATGGTGGCCTCTTGGTGGAGGTCCTGGGGAGCGTGTTTTTGTGCGAGCGCGCGAAAATAAGGCCGCAGGGCATTGTAAATGGTGTTGCGGTGCTTTTGGAGTACGTCTTCAACTGTAATCATGCGTGGATGCATTGCAATTGGACTTTTTTTACCTGGTGGTCTCGGTTTGGGCATATATTTGGGAAGCTCCTTTAAGTCACATAACTTGGCGTTTCCATGCTTTCCGGGAATTCAAACAGCCATTCTTCCACTTCTTTTCCGGCCAGGGGTTCTCCGCGCACGCCCAAGGGCTTAAAGCCAAGTTTTTGGTACAGGTTTTTTGCGGGTTCGTTGGATGTTTCAACCACTAAGACCACGTGGCGCATTTCCATGGCCTTTAACTTTTCCAGCATTTCCTGGAGCAGGCGCGTGCCAAGGCCTTTTCTGCGGAATTCTTTTTTCACTACAATTCCATTGATGCGAGCCCCGCGTTCAACGGGGTCAAGGATTTCTGCTTCCACGTATCCTTGCAGGGTGCTTCCTTCCACGAGTTTGAGTAAATGGTAGTTGGCATCATCAATGCGCATGCGCAGGTCATCGGGGCTAATAGTGTAATAGGGAAACTCGTTTCGAATGAGTTCAAGAATTTCATGCAGGTCTTTTTTGCGCACGCGAAAGAATTGCATGCAAAGTAATTGTTTTTGGCGTATAAATGGTTTTTGGGCAAAAAATGGCCCGTGTTGGGCCTTTGGTGCAAACGGGCATGGTCAGCGTACAAGGGGGCTGCAAGCCCCCTGTCGTACCTTTCATGCAAACTGGGATGGCAGTTTTGTTGGGGTTCTGAAGGAATCCCCAACTGAACGCGTCGCAAACCCACGCAAGGGTTTAATGGGGTCGCGGGGCTTCTCGCAAACTTTTTGGAAGAGGCTTGTGAGTATGGTTTTGATGCCGGTATTAGTGGCTTTTTTTTGTTGGGTTGCCATGTCTTAAAGCGGTTTAATGGCCGTCCATTGGGCGGGGGGAAGTTTTATAAAGGTCAGCGCATTTAGCATAATTTAAGTACTGATTTTGTGGGGTAAAGTAGATGAAGAGAAGGGTGGGTAAGGGAAAGGGGTTGCCTGGTTTTCGTTTGAGGAATCCTCCGTCTGTTTATGATTCTTTGAATCGTCCCCGTGGTCGAATGCTTGAAGAGTTGCGAAAGAGAAAGTTGGGAGCAGGAATATCGCTGGAATCAAAACATTCAAGGGCTTTAAGTGAGTTTGAAGCGGTTGCATCACAAGAACAAAGAGGAGGATTGGTTAACCATATTGGAAGTAAGCAGTTAGAATCTTTACTACAATCTGCGGGTTCTGGTCGTGCGGTTGGTGAGTTGGTGAATAAGGCGGGTTCTCGTGCGGTTTGTGAGTTAGTGGGTTATGCGGGTTCTGGTGCGGTTGGTGAGTTGGTAAAGAGTGCGGGTTCGGGTTATGCGGTTGGTGAGTTAGTGGGTTATGCGGGTTCTGGTCGTGCGGTTGGTAAGTTGGTAAAGAGTGTGGGTTCGGGTTATGCGGTTGGCGAGTTGGTAAAGAGTGCTGGTGTTAAACTAGTTGGGGTGGTTTTAAGAAAAGAGAAAGACCCTGAAGTTGCATTAAAGGCAATTAGGGCTGTTATCAGAAATAAGAAAAAGAAACGGTAATTTAAGAATCAATGGGACGTTTGGCCATGCCATAAAATTCTCCTGATTTTTCTAATGTTTTAATTGGGGGCTTTTTTTTGCCGAGTTCTTTGTGTTAGCCTGTTTTAAGAGGTCTTTTTTTTGGGTTGAACATGCCAAAAAAGGTTTAAAGGGGAAAAGGCTTGCGAAAACAGGGGGTGCCATTGCCCCTGCTGAACGCGGATTACCCCTACGCAATGGGGTATGGGGTCGCGGGGATTTGAACCCCGATCAACAGGTCGCTCCACGCCAATATTTTTTATCATTGCATGCATGCCGGCGGGCTTATTGCTCCAAAAGGCTTGACATGAGCGGTCATGCAACACCGGGCCGATAGGCCTGTTGGGGTTCCCGCAGGAATCCCCCACTGTCCGCGTCGCAGCCTCACGCAAGGGGCTACTGGAGCCTGTCGTGATACCTGGTTACACTACGACCCCAAAGGGTTAGTAGTATTGGGCGGGCAGGGGTTTTAAATGGGTTTGCTTTGGAGAACAGGCAAGGCTTTTTAATGGCGTGGCGCGTTTATTGGTGGCATGCACGGGCGCGTGGTGTTCGTATTTTTAGTCTTTTTTTTGGAGGCTTCCCCTGGCATTGCCTTGCTTCCAAACGGGGCTGAGCAGTTCGTGGCCAATTCCAATATGCTTGAAGGAGAGGAACGTGCACACGTGTTCAACAACCTGCTTGTTTCTTCAAGCGATGGAAAGTATTGGGTGGTGAACATTCAACGGGGATTGGAAGTGTATGCGCTCATCCCGATAAAGGATGGCCCTATTCCAAGTGTTTCGCTCAAGCAGAATGTGAATAAGCCTTTGTTGGAGGCAAGTTATGCCGTGCAGGGCCTGGCCGATCAAAAGAGTGCTTCTTCAAGTGCAGGTTTAGGGTGGCTTGTTTCGTTGGTGAACAGCCAGAAATTCCAGCAATTGTCCACCATTTTGGAAAAGGAATCCTTTGACTTGGACCTGATTTACAATGAAGCAGGAGTTGAGGCAGAGGTAAAGTCCAAGGCGTCTGCACTCAAATGGTCCTTGCAGGGCATGAGCTTGGATTTTGCTTCTCTTGCAGAAAAGGTCAAAGCCCTTTCCGCAGCAGAGTTGCAGTTGTTGAACGTTGAAATAAAGTCCAAGGACGCGCTTGACTTGGGTGATGCATACGAGAGTGTTTTTGACTTGGTTGAGGGGGTCAATGGAAAAGTGCTGGAGTATGACAGTGAAATCTCAGTGTTAAAAAACCTTATTTCAAAGTCCGAGTTGGACGTGGAGCAGAAGAGTTACCTGATTCAATTGGCCGACCCGTTGGGTTCCAGTGATACCTTGTCCAGCGCGTTTGCCCCGTTTTCCGGAATGGCTTCTGATAACCGCCAGCGCCTGGACACGGTTTTTCAGTCCCTTCCGGGAAAGGTGAGCGTTTTTTTGGGCCGGTTGAACGAAAAATGGGACCGCGCCCAGGCGTACACGGCTTTGTATGGAGATGACAATTCGCTGAAAGACAAAACGCCCTACGTTTCCCTTCAAGACGCAGTGGGTGATATTTTGAGCGAAGCCAAAGAAGGTCAGTGGAAAAACCAGGGAGCGGTAAATGAATTGGCAGAGAACTGGGACCGCGCGCAAAAACTGTTTAATGGGAAAAAGTTTTCCGAAGCCAAATTGTTTGCAGAAAAAGCCAAGGCAAGTGTTTTGCTTGTGGTGCGGGATGGGGTTCAGGCCATTGAAACGCCGGATGGCTTTCCAAACGTTCCAGAGCTTGCAGTTCAAGTGCTCGTTGGCTTGATTGTACTGGCCATTCTTGGCATTTTGTTTTCCAACAGGAAAAAAATCGCAGGCTTTTTTGTTCAATCCCCGCGTGAAACCGAAAACCATGATGACCCGTTCAAGATGTGATAACGGGAATCCCGCTTTTTTTCATGCCGAGATTTCTACGATGTCTTTGTGCTTTAAATTATACGTTTTTGGAACTCTTTGCCCTGGAAATTTGGTTGAACCCCACACGCGCACATATTTCAGGTGCAGGGCCAGGTCCTTGTGCAGTTGTTTGGCCAAATCCGCTACTATGTTGTTCGTGTCCAATACCATGGGCGCTTCCAGGTCCGGTTCTCTTCCAGGCTTTTTCGTGTACACGAGTATTTTTCCGAGCAGGTTGAACAGGGGTTCGCGTAATTCCTCCAGCGCGCCTGCATCTTTGACGTTTTGAAATACGCGTACAGGGCCTTTGAATGCCTTTTCAAGCTCTTCTTTTCCAGGGGCCGCGCCCCACGCAATGCAAAGGGCTTTTTTGTACTGAATGGAATGGTCCAGCGCGCGCACGAGTTTTTCCATGGTGACAGGCTCGCGTGCAGTGAAATGGCAGTGCGCATATCCCGCGCTTTTAAGAAAGCCTGTTAATTGTTCCACGGGCATTTTTAAAAAGGACTTTCCATCCACGTGGATGCCTCCAAAGGGGTTTTGCTTGACCTCAATGCCGGGTTTTTCCTTGTTTAACAGTATCTTGGATTTTTCAAGTTCTTCTACAAGCATGTAAACGTCTTTGGTGGCATTTCTTCCCTGCACGATAAGGCAAAGTGCGTCTGCATTGCGTGCCACGGAAATGACTTGGGGGCCGTTGGCTTTTCCCTCAGACGATCCATGGACAATGCCTGGTAATTCCACGAGTTGGACGTTGGCATTGTGCACGCGCATCATGCCCATTGCAGGCTCTCGGGTTGTAAATCCCTGTGGACCGGTAGGGGTTTTCATGCCGGTGAGCGCGTTTAACAGCGTGCTTTTTCCGCTTGCGGGAAGTCCCATCAAAACGATTTGTCCTGCGCCTTCTTTTTTTACGGCCATGGTGGGCGCAGCGCCTTTTTTTGTTTGGATCTTGGACTGGCGCTCGATTTCGGATTTGAGCTGTGCAATCTTGCGCGCCAGTTCTGCGCGCAGTCTTTCCCCTCCCTTGTGACCAGGGGCCTGGGATTTCATTTCTTCCAGTGCGGCAAGTTTCTCAAGCGGCGTTTTTGCAGCGTAATATTTTTTGGCCGCGTTTGCGTACTCAATAGACACATTGGTTGGCATGCTCAAAGGATTTCATGAAAAGGCATTTAAAAGAAGCGCGGTAAGGCAAGGGGGCATTCAAGGCGTATTGGCATCCGGTATTGCATTTGTATCCGTGGGCTGGTTTGTGTCTGAGCTGGTCGTGTTCTGGTCTGAACTTGGAGGCATGCACGTGAACCCTGTTTTGCATCCGCATTCATCCAGGGTTGCAACTGAGGTTTGCGGAATTGGGCACACTTCTTGTCCGGGGGTTGCAAGGTCTCTGCATTCTTTCGGGCAGATGGGAGTGTTTGTTTTGCAGTACGATAATTCAGGGTGCAAGCCGCACACGCTGGACTTCAGGCTGTTGTGTCCTACTACCGAGTACTTGCAGTCCAAAACATAAAAAGGCACGAATAATACTTTGTTTACCGTGGTGCGTACTGCGTAGTTGAAGGCTTCCTTGACGTTTCCAACGATTTGAATGTCCGTGTCCTTGTTTTCAATGCAGGAGGTGAACGTGTTAAGGTCCTTTGCACTCATACCGCTTTCAATTGCGCACGTTTTAAGGATGCCGGTTTCTGCAGTTTCGTATTTTTTGTTCACCCCGTCAAAGAGGCACGCTTCATATTTTTTTCTGTTTGTTTGCGCGCCTTGAAGGCAGTACAGGGATTTGTTGACTTTGATTGCGGCTTCTTCTGCTTCTTGGGTTGAACGGGGAAATACAAAATTGAGCGTTTTAAACTCCACTTCAGTGTTAAAGTCCAATTCGAGTTGGTGGGTTGTAAGGTCTGCGAGCGCGCAGTGCTCGCAATAATAGTCTGTAAACGTGAGTACTTGGGGTTTTTCTCCTTGAATGCACGCGCCAGGATTGGAGGCATAGGAAATAGTTCTGGGCTGGTTGTCCAGGAACCCTTCAGGTACTATGTAATGGGCGTTGGCAATGGAATACGTGGCGTCCATGGCGGCTTTTATTTGGGGGTTTTGTTCCATTCCCTTCAATGAAACAATAGCCGTGGGGAGAAGGGTGAGCAGGTATTGGTCTGCAAGGGCTTTTCCTTCAGGGCCTGCAATGTCGTACAATTCCAAGTCGTATTGGATGCCCACCTCGTCGAATTTTTTTAGAATGGTGTTGGATTTGAAGCAGATGGGGCAGGCCGCATCCACAATTAATTGGACTTTTACTTGGAGTGGAGTTCCTTGGACAGGGGGCGGTTGTTGGTTGTTGATATTTTGAGGGGCAAAGTTCCATGCAATCAGTCCAATGGCCAGAACAAGAACAAGGCCTGCAAGCCCTGCCGTCCACAGCTTTTTTTGGTGGGCGCGTTCGCGTTCCTGGCGTTTTAAATGGAATTCAAGCCATTCTTCTTTGCCTGCAGGTCCTTGGGTCTTTTCTTTTTTAACGCGGTCCTGGTGGGTGCCTGTGTTTTGGGAAGCAGGTGTAGGAGCGCTTGCTTTGACCGTTGGTTCCTCCACCGTTTCGTTCATGTTCTATTGCCTTCCAAAGGTTAAAACAAGTGCTTTTAATGGTTTGATTTTAGAACACTTACCCAAAAAAGGTATTAAAAAGGTGTTTGTTTGGCCAGTCTGAAATGGTGGGATTTTCATTGCCACCCAAATGAATGGGGGAATGTAGAAAAGGCATTGTCTGCTGCACGTGCGCTTGGAATTCAGGGAGTATGCGCGAACGGGACAAATGCCTTGTCAAACGGCCAATGCCGTTCTTTGTCCCATGCATTCAAGGGCCTTGTTTTTTTTGGTTTGGGCATGCATCCTCAGGAGCTCATACAATGGTCCAGACTGGAGCAAGACCACGCCTGGGAGGGAGTGCAGGCACATGCAGCGGATGCCCATTTTTTTGGGGAGACTGGATTGGATTACAAGTATGGCGTGACTGTGGAACAGCGGGAATGCCAAGCCAAATGGTTTGCATGCATGACCGCATTGGCACGCGCCCATGACAAGGCAGTGGAAGTGCACTCGCGCCAGGCGCGCAGTCAAACCCTTGAATTCCTTCAACGCGCGCGTGCAGAAAAAGTATTGCTTCACTGGTTTTACGGGGATAAGAAAATGATTCGCGTTATTGTAGAAAACGGGTGGAAGGCCAGTGTGGGCCCCTCTGTTTTAACCCAGCCCCACATTCAGTCTTTTGCGCGCGCCCTGCCAGTGGAAAATTTGTGCCTGGAAACCGACGGGCCTGTTTCATTTGACGGAGTGCCGGCAGATTCAACGTGGATTCCCCGCGTGGCAGAAAAAGTGTGCGCGTTGAAAGGCCTTTCAATGGAAGAACTGTCACACGTGCAACAACGCATTGCCAGGGACTATTTTGGGTTTAAACCCTGATTCAAGCAAAACCCTTTAAAATCCTCGTTCTGGCAAAGAATCTTATGGAACCCTTTACATGGGCATTGATGGGCATTGCAGGCGCTCTTCTTGCAGGCAATGCAGTCGTCATAGGGTTGGGCAAACCCAGGCAGGACAACGTGGTTGTGCGTTTCATTCCAAATCCTTCCATGGACGCGGCGTTTGCATTCAAGGGAAAAAACGATTTGACTTCATTGCCCCTGCCCCGGAAAGTTCCCCTGGAGTCATGGGCCCAGCTTCTTACAGAGTTTCAATCCAGTCACTTGGTTTTAAAGCAAAAAACAGAGTTGGTGTACAAGCGCCTGGCTGAACTGGAAGTGCGGTTGAACGCTTTTTCGCACGGGCAAAGCCAGCAATCAAGCTCGCGCGAAAATCTTTTGACCAGGCGCCACGTGGATGTACTCAAAAAACTCATCGAGCACATGCACGATTTGGATAATTTTAAGGCCAACACGCTCGTAGAGTTGAAGGCGTTGAAGGAGATAACGCTTGACCTGACTGAAGAGCGCAAAGGAAAATCGCATGGAAGCAAAAAGAACCGCGTTTCTGCTCCCACAAAAAAGGAAGGTTCAGATATTCCTCCCCAAAAAAGCGCGAATGTACGCGGGGAAAAAACCAACCGACTTCCTCCGGTCCTGCAGGAAATTGCTTTTCGGGTGAAAAATTAAATGGGCCCTCTCCCGACCCAGATGCAGGGATTTTCATGCCCTTCCTGTTCAAATAAAGGCGTGCTCGTTCAAGTCGCTCAAAACATTCCGTTGTTTGGACACCTGGTCATTCAAACGTTTTCGTGCAAGCACTGCGGGTTCAAGCTGAATGATGTCATGGAAGCCGAATTCCATGCCCCTACTAGGTTGGAGGTGCGCGTGAATGGAAAAGAAGACTTGAATGTTAAAATCGTGCGCAATTCTTCTGCGACCATTGAAATCCCTGAACTGGGCGCAAAAGTGGAACCGGGGCCTGCGTCCATGGGGTTTTACACCAATGCAGAAGGATTGCTTGAGCGCGTTGGAGATGCGTTGAATGTGCTGTTAAACTCCGCCAAAGGAAAGGAATTGGATACGGCTGTAAAAGTCCTTGAAGACCTTTCACAGTGCAGGCAGGGAAAAAAGCCTTTCACGGTTGTATTGTGGGACCCGTATGGAAATTCAAAGCTGCTTGGCTCCCGGGTAGTTGAGCGTCCGCTTTCTGAAGAGGAAACAAGAAACCTCAAGAAAAGCGTGCAATTATTCGAGTCCGAGAAGAAATAATTTTTTTGCTCTATGCTCGTATTGTGCCAAATGCATCTCACGGATTTCTTTTGCCCAGTTTAGCGCCATGCATTTTGTCAAGTATACAACGTTGATAAGCAAATGTTCGAGTATGGTGTGCCAATGATTGTCTTAGACTTATAATGGTATTGCAGACAACAAGTTCGTTAACCCTGGCAGCATGTTCCTTTTAAAGTATTATAACATAGTGAAATGATATGACAAAGGACAAGTGGATTTTGAGATGGGAATCAAAGCACCCATTTTACAGAATGGATGCATTTTTTGATGGTCACAAAAGCCAACTGGTGTTGGGTAGTGACTATCATGAGCTATTGGGAATCGGTCATGATAAGCTCATGCAAATGTATTATACGAAAGATGACTTGGAAAGAAAAGCTAATAAATCCTTGAGCATATTAGAAAATCGCAAAAAGATTGAAAATTACCTGGTTAACACAAAAAAGAATAATGAACAAGTTGTAAGCCACATTGAAACGACGCTCAAAGCGCTACCGTGCCTAAAAAATGATTTGTTAGCCAAACATTATGAAGAGGTTATGCATAGCTTACAATTCCTCCTATGCACATATGATTTGTCAAGACCTGAATTTTTTGACCCCGTTAACAAAAAAGTAAGGAATGCACTTTTACTAAAGGGAGTTAAGGATGAAGAGTTAAACGAAGTGGCAGTTATGCTCACAACAAGTACGGAGTCTTCCGTGCTTGATCAAGGGGAACGAGAATGGCTTTCACTTGTTTTACATGCAAAGAAAAACGGGGCCAATTCAAGAGAAATAGCAGAAAAACTGAGAGTCCATCAAGAAAAATATGGCTGGATTGGAACGGCTGAAAATGACAAACCATGGGATATGACATACTACAAAGAACAGTTGCAGAACGATTTGTGCATGTCAGAAGGCAAAATAGTAAAAAGGATGAATACAAAGCAGGAAAATAAAAATAATCTACAAGCGAAACAGATCTTGCTGCAGAAAAAGCTTCAATTAAAACCTGAAACCGTTTACTTGCTTGATTTGACAAAAGAATTTGCTCATATACGGTTCGATACTCGACTGGCGTGGGTTAAAAGCGGTTTTATGCTTAAAAAAATTTTTAACGAAATAAAAATTCGAACAGGGGTAAAAGAGGAACAACTCCAACGATACCGGTTAAAAGAAATGCTTGAATTGTTGAAAAATAACAAAAAACTTAATAAAAAAATAATCGATAAGCGAAAAAGTTCATATGTTTTTCATCTAAAAAATAATAAGATAAAATTTTACGTTGGGAAAGATGCAGAAGGATTTGCAAATCAAATAAATAAGATGGATTACTCGAATCTAACTGAAATTCGTGGGCAAGTGGCAAACCCCGGAATTGTACGTGGAAAAGTGAGATTAATTTATGCTCAAACCAAGAATCAGGAAGCAGAGATGAGTAATATGAAAGAGGGTGAAATATTAGTTACTGGTATGACCCGGCCCCACTTGATTGCAGCGATGAAGAAAGCGGCTGCTATTGTTACAGACGAAGGGGGGGTTACATCTCATGCTGCAATTGTGTCAAGAGAGTTGAACAAGCCTTGCGTGATCGGAACAAAGATCGCTACCAAGTGGCTGAAAAACGGTAACATGGTTGAAGTAGACGCCAATAAAGGAATAATACGTATTCTAAAAGGAATCTAATCTAATTTCATCATCATTGGGGCGCAACCCCTATAGTTTTCCTTACTTTGACCACGTCGCGCGTTTTTTGGTGTCCGCAGAAATAGTCCGGTACTGCTTGGCAATCTGGCTTGCACTTCCAATGACGGGGTCAGCGTCATCTCCGCGCACAATGAATTCAATGTCGTGGTGGGCTTCGTTCAACCGGCCCCCATCCGCACGGGCCTTTGCCTGCACGCCCAGATTTTGTGTAAGGGAATACAGCGCGTTCATGCACGCGGCCTGAATGCGGTTAAGGTTCACGCCCTTTTTTCTCAAGTCATCTATGAGCTCGGCGTTGAATGCAAGAATGAACTGGGCCTTGCTTTTATGGGTGGTTATTTGAAATCCTTTTCCGTGGCCCAGCGTTTTCTTGCTGTCCCGCAGTTCCCTCAAATCGCTTGCCCTGCCCAGAACGCCTGCCACCACCAGGGGCCCTTGATTTTCCCCGCGGCCCACTTCATCCATGCCCAGTACAAGGGGGGTGGAACCCTCCAACTTTCCAAGTTCGCGCATCACCCATTCTTTTGTTTCTTCTTCAATGACCTTGTTTTTTCCCTGCACCAACAATTTGCCTGAGTTGTACAATACAAGCACTGCGTTTCCTGTTGACGCGCGCAAGGCCTCGTGGGGGCTTTTTGAAGGCAATCCCTCAAAGCGGCGCAGCCATTGTGTTATCTTTTCCTTGTCTGCCGAGGAAAAATTCAGGGAAACGCTCATACAAGAAACGCCAGGCTTTTTTCCTTAATAATACAAGCGGCTCAGCATTGGGTTAATTCATCACTGGTCAGAAGGGATTAACCTCATCATTGCCTACTGTAATGTATAGGGATTATTCCTTAAATGTTAGCTGTTGATTAGTTTGAAGTCTTTTTTGTTGCCGATTAATCTGATGTATTGGCCTGTTTGGTCGATTGCTGTTTTGCTGCATTTGCATTGGATGAAGGTTCCTTTGAGGTCGCCTTCTATTGTCTGGCCGCATTTGAGGCACTTAACTTTTTGTCCCATTTTTGTCAGTCCTTTAAGGCGTTTTTGTATTGTTTTTTGAATCTTCTTGTCAGTCTGATTGCGAGGTTGCGTGCGTTATTGTTGTAGTGGCATTTTTCTAGGGCGTTGAAGTATTGTTGTTTTTCTTTTGTTTTGATGTCGATCATTGCGTAACCTTTTTTGTGTAAAATGTAGTTCATTAAGATTCTTGCTGTTCTGCCGTTTCCATCCTGGAACGGATGAATGCGAACGAGCTTCCAGTGTGCCCAAGCGGCTAATTCTAGGGCGTGCAGTTCTTTTTTGAGTTTGGCGTATTCCTTGAAGTAGTTTTTCATGTCTGGTATTACTAGCATTGGCGGAGTTGTTTCAAAGTGTGAGCCTCTTACGCTATTTTGGTGTGTCTTGTACTGGCCAGCAATTATTGGCTTTGTGTCTTTGAAATACATTTCGTGGATTTTGAGAAGCAATTGTTCTGACAGCTCTTCTTTTGTTTGTTTAATGAATGCCAGTGTTTTTTGCGCTGCCTTTGCTTCCAGTACTTCATCTAATGGCTTGTTTGGTGCGATGTCCTCGCTTAACAATAGTTCGACTTCTTTCGGACTTAAAGTGCTGCCTTCAATGGAATTGGTGTTGTATACGAATGCCATTACAAAATTCTGGTCAAATTGCTCCTGCACTGTCTTATTTTGCTCGTTGTATCTCTGCTGGAATTCATGGTTTATTTCGTCAATTTCCTTTATTTCTTCGCTGGTCAAATAGTGGTGACCGTGCAACTTTAGCTTTTCTGCTTCAACTTTTTCCTCGAATTTTGCCATTAAAACTTGCAATTTTGTTTCAGAAGGCATTCGGTTTCCTATATATTCCCTTAATTGCTTTCTCCTACCGCGGCCTAGAGAAATGTTTTCCACTATATAATAATACGTGTTTTCGCCTTTGCGCTGTTTTGTCAAGTAAGCCATGAATAGTTATTACTCAAAAACATTTAAAAATGCAGGAGTAATAATATAAAAAGAGTAATAATGGCGCAAGTACGCCAAACACAAATTAACAATTTATTCTTCTGTTGAGCGAAAACTCATGGCTTTAGCCGTGGGATGACGCTCAACCTTTTTTGTTCTTGAACTGTTTTAAGCCTCTTGTTGGCGGCGCGCGCTACGCGCCGCTTTTTGGAGGCGTTACGCTATGAATGATAGAGATTTGTATAGTCATAGCTATATTAAAGGTTGTTGGGATTATTATGTTGAATGGGCTCCAAAGTACCGTTATGATGCGTTGGGAAAGGATTCTATTAGAACTGATTGTGAATTAATCCTCCAAATGATTGCAGTGGAGCATCATTGGGAAATACTTGAATTAGCCGTGATGCCGGATAATGTTCATATTGTTTTGCGAACGGTTCAACCGGAAAATTCCGGTAAGGTTTTGTTTTACTTGAAAGGGCGTTCATCGTATGAATTGTTTAAGAAACATCCAAACATGCGGAAGCGGTACCCTAAAGCGCATTATTGGAGCAGGGGAAATTTTTGTAGAACTGTTGGAGTAGATTTGGACGTTACACGGGATTACGTTCGAAACCAAGCGGGTGCATTTCAACAAAGGTTAAATCAGTATTCCTAAAGAGAAGCCCACCCCTTTAGGGGCGGGAGGATGTCATTTTCTATTTACAATGCTGGAACAGGGAATTTTTGAAACCATTGTTAACCCGGAATTTTGTGGCATGTTAACCTCACCATTGCCATAGAACACACGGTATTGCATTGTTTTTAAAGCGTGGTTGTTGGCGCACCCCAAAAACTTATAAACGCAAGCCCCTTTTATTCAACGGATTGTCATGCACCACCATAGAACTGCGCAGGGGTCTTTGGAATACCTTTTGCTCATTGGAGGCATTGTATTAATCTCGTCCGTGGTGTTGTTTGTTATACTGTCCAGTTTGAGTCCGTTGAAGTCATCCGTGAACACAAGCATTGAAGACTATCAGAATGCGCTTGACACTGCTGGAAGCTTTGAGGGCGGCGGGTCAAACCCGCCTGTCATTTTGCTGGACGCCTACCAGGGCTTGAGTGGCGGCGAAATAGGGTTGGTGTTTTCAACGGACGCGCTGGTCGACGCTCATATAATTGGAATTGAAACGGCGTTGGCACCCAACCCTGATTTGATTGACCCAGACAACTTTGAATCGACTTTCTCAACCCTGCAATTGGACTATAATGACGTGCAAAACGGGCTTGTGCCCGGAGGCCACTCATACCAGGTCCTTCTATCCATGGAGAACACAGAGTACTCCTTTTTTGTACTTGCATGCAATGTTGGCGGGTGCAGCGTGGCGTATGACAGTGCGTTCAGCGGAGTTTCTGCTCCTCCTTTGCCAGGCATTTCCTTGACTGCCTTTCAAGGCGCGTCACCTGCAAGCGTAGACCTGCTTTTTACAAATGATATTGCATTGGACCTTGCCAAAGTCATGGGCATGCAGTCATCCAATGCACCCATCATCGTAAATGAAACTGATTTTGACACGGCGTTCAACTCAAGCTCCTTCATTGAATACCAGTTTTCTATTCCAGGACCCCTTCCCCCCTCCCAACCACCCGGATATTCTTACGCGGCCACAGGGCTTGCGCAACCCAGCACGCTTTACACGTTTTTTGCCAAGGGATGCAATAGTACAGGGTGCACGCTTGCATCTGCCCAGGCTTTCAGCGGCATGCAGGCGCCAGACACCACGCCTCCGGCAATCACGTTGTTCTCTTTGGACTGGGATGATTCAAAAGTATTTGTTTCATTTGATGCAGTGGAACCTGGAAACGAGTCTCCTCCTGTAATTGTCACTGCCATTCGCGGCACCAGCCAAGCGCTGGTGGACAGCGTGGGAGTTACAGGCCCTTCCAACAGTTTTGACAACCCCCCGGCAGGAGTAATTGCGATTTCATTGGGGAGCCCTCCAGGCACGTACAAGGATTCAGGGCTGGGAAACAACGTAACCTATTACTATCGCTTGCGCGCATGCGACAGTGGAGTTTCAACACCCAATTGTGTCACGAATGGGAACAGTTTGAGCGTTACTCCGCATATCCCAGCGTACACCTTCCAGTTTGGCCCGGAGGAAACGGTTTTGAAGTGGGCCAGCGGGGCTGCAAACGGCTTTTGTTCGCCAACAGACTTGCCTGATAATCACGTGCGTGCGTTTAAAACCAATACTGGACTGGTGCTGTTTGCAAGCAATGCGTCCAAAAAGGATTCTGCCTGCAATCCTTCACTGGCTTCATGCGATTTCAAGTATTACATCCGCCGGGGCACAAACTTTAACAATATTCAGTCCGAGTGCACGTCCTATTTTGTTTCCGGCAAGGAAACCCTTCCAGATAATTTCAACAACCTGGAATGGTTCTGGTCGGGGTATTACAAAGACGACAAGCTTCACACCATTGTGTACAACGAATACCATGACCCCAATAACCCTGGTTCTTGCGGGGGCAGTACAAGCATTGAACCAGGAAACGTGTGCAGGTACACAGGGTTCACTTATGCAGTTTCAGCGGATGACGGTAAGACCTTTGCCCAGCCGGCATACCCTTCCAATATGGTCGCAGGACCGCCCCTTCAATGGGATGCCCCTGCAATGAATTCGCCTCAAGGGTATGGTCATTATGATATTACCAACATCATTTCAAAGCAGGAAGGAACTGAAACCTATTACTATGCGTTGGTGCACTTTGCAGACATATCAGGTTCGCCCGCTTATTCCAAATGCCTTATCCGTACAAATAACTTGGGGGACCCTGCCTCATGGCGTGCCTGGGATGGAAGCGGGTTCACGATTTCCATGCCCTCGCCGTATCCTTCTCCTTATACAACAAAGTGTGCGAGCGTCAGCACTTCCCAGCTTGGCCCGTTAATGGGAACCATTACCTATAACAGCGTGTTCAACAAATATTTATTGGTGGGATACATGGCTAACTGGGATGCAAGTTTTTTCCCTGCAGAAGTAAAATGCGGTTTCTTTTACTCAACATCCGATAACCTAATCAACTGGTCGCAGGCCAAGCACTTCCTGGAATACCAGGGCTCAGCGCAAGCCTTCCAACCAGCGGGGCAAAACCCGTGCAATACAAGCGCCAAAATCATTTCCTATGGCGCAGCCATTGACCATGAACAACTCAACGACCCCAACGACCCGAACTTTGAAAAATCCGGCAAGGACTTTTACATTTATTTCACGTACTGGCCGGACTTCTACAATCAGGGATGGATCCGCGATTTGGTGAGAAGAAAAGTCACCGTGATAAAATCATAAGGGCCTTCGCTTTTTTTCGGTGCGGGAACCCATAAGCAATAGAGGGTAAGAGAGTAGTGTTATTCCAGTGCCAGGCTGGTTTTCAGCGCTTCGTCCACTTCGCGCATTCTTTGCGGTTTTAAGCTGCCCATTTTCCTGAGTACGCGGTGTTGCTTTGAAATGGTTCTGACTTGGCTGCACAAAGCAGTGCTTTCCTTTGGCAAACCGGTTTCTCCTTTGGGTAAAATTACATTGGTAGGATACTTCTTGTCGGGGATAGTGGATGTCATTGGAACAATAATAGTATTTGGGCTGAATTGATTTGCAGGGGCATTCTGCACAACAATGCAAGGCCTTATTTTACCTTGTTCAGACCCTTTAACAGGGTCAAGGTCTGCCAATAACACGTCTCCGCGTTTAATAATCATCCAGCATCGCATCCGCTTCTTTGCTCACGTGTTCCCATTCCTTTGCGACTTTCTCTTCCAACCATTCATATTTGGTATAATATTCTTTGATCATCCGTTCCTTCTCTTTCTTGCTCAATGCTTTCTTCAATATGATCCTGTTGTCTTCAATTGCCACAACGACCTTGTCCTTTGGTTTCAGCCCTTCCTTGTCGCGAATGTTCTTTGGAATGGTTATTTGCCCCCGTTCCCCCATTACTGTCACGCTCATACTTTGGTAAACATTTACTTTTCTTCGGGTGCCACCAGCCACAAGACCAGGTAAAGCAAAAGGCCAAGGCCCATGGAAAGAAGGGTTAACGCGACCCATCCCACGCGTACAAGCACAGGGTCTACGTTAAAGTACTTGGCAAGCCCTCCGCACACGCCCCCAAGAATGCGTTCCTTGCTCCGGTAAAAACGCTTGGGTTCTGTTTTGGATTCTGCCACGCTATCATTGAACACCGTTGGTTTTTAAGCGTATTCCATGCCCAATTTTTCAACACTTGCGCGGGTACCAAAGCGGCTAAATGGGCCAGGTTCAGGGCCTGGTGGCTTAGTGCCTTCGACGGTTCGAATCCGTCCCCGCGCATAAACCCTTGCGTGGGTTTGCGACGCGCACAATATGCGGGGCTTGCAGCTCCACAGTAAGCCTGTACCCCCTATTTGCCTGCCATAGGGGTTTTGTGGAATGTGGGCCCGCAACTCAGCCTGGTAGGGCAGCAGATTCTTAATCTCCGTGTCGAGGGTTCAAATCCTTCTGGGTGAATCTTTGTGGAAGTGCTGTACCCTGTCTTTTTTGGAAACTAGGGTTTAGCACTATGACTGTCAAGGCAATGTTGCAATGACTCCACTGACAATCGAACGAAAATTTTTTTGACGTTGCAGACGGTTGGCAAGCGTTTTATATTGCTCAGACTTGGGTGATACGTTTCGAAATTCCCTCCGCGTGTTTCGGTCAACGGAAGTTTCTTTTAGCCTACGAAGCCATGCTAGTAGCTGCTCCCGTGATGATGCTCCATAGGCGGAAATAATAAGAGACCTGTATCGCGTTCGTTGCCCCGACGTCAACTCGTCCCAACGCTGTTTTGTTCCATTTGCGAGATACGCCCACACATGACCAATCGGAGTCGAACGATATCGTCCTTTGGTATACCGAATTAGTTCCCACATCTCGTTTCGTTTTAATGCAGTAGATGCCACTGGATCCATTGCCAGTTCTTGTTGAATCGACAGTGCCCTTGGAGCTATAATCTCATAAAAGCGATTGACTCTACGCATATTTCGCTGTCGACGTCCCATAAAGCGACCCACGCGTTTTTAGAATAAAAACTAGTATGTTGGCACTGATTTGCACAACGTCAGCAAAAAGGCTGATTGCAAATGTTAAAATGTTGCAATTGGTTGGCTTTTTGAGAGTATGTAACGCGTGCGTGTGCCGCCCAGGTGGGCGGTGAGGTTTTCAAGTTCGTCCAGTGCGCGCTTAACATCCTCTTCGGTGATGGGTGGAATTCCTTCCACTACCAGCAAGGCGTTCTTTGTGGTCGGGGTGAGTTTGGTGCGTTCGGCTTCCTTCCAGTTCCACCGCCTGCAAAGCGTTCCCTCTTCGTCCCTGTAAATGACTTCCCCTTTGTGGGGCGGCCGGGCCTCGTTTTCTCCCAATAACTGCACGGGTTTTTCGTTTTCCCCTGCAAAGCAAAATTCAATGGTTCCACGCGTTTTGTCCAAGTCCTCTCCGCCCACTGGAAGTGCGTGGGTTAAAGAGACCACGTTGTACGCGTCTACTAAAGGGTTAATGCTTCGGATTTCTTCTCCTTTCAGGATGCGCCGGTACAGGTTTTCAATGGAGGACCTGTACTCGCTGGCTTTGGCGCCAAACTTTTGGTAGGCCGCGCGCCAGCACGCAATGCGCGGGTGCCGGGAAAGCGTTTCAAGGGCAAATTCAGCGCACACGCGCTTTTCCTGCACGCGCAAGCATGCGCGCATTTCAGGGCTTTCGCGCGTGTTATCCATTCCACGTGCAAGGATAATGCCGATCACTGTTCCAGGGTATTGCTTGAATATTTCATCGCTTACTACAAGCTGCATGTACCAAATGAAATAAACAATCCTATTTTATTTGATTGTGTAGTGAAATAAGCAAAGGCAATCGCAATGGGCGTGAAAACCGAGTACAATGACGTGCTGGCCTTGCGCAGTGCAAGCG
>JACQJG010000007.1 GCA_016198125.1 Candidatus Iainarchaeum sp.
CCTACGCGCAGCACGTCTGAAGACGTTTCCCTGAGTTTTTCTCCAAAAAAAGAAAAGAATACTCCATGGGGTTCAAATGCTTCCACCAAGTGATGCGTATACGCAGAAACGCGGTACAAGAGCACGCGGGTGCGCGCAGAAAGCGAACGGGCAAGGCGCGCGCGCACGGCTTTTTCATTGGGTACAAACAATGCACATGCAATTGAGGTTACAAGAACTGCAAACGCGCTAAACCCCACCACGTCAAAATCTTTTACCAATGGCGCACCCTCCCGGGCAATAAGAAGCGTAAACTCCCCCAGGGAAAGCATGGAAAGCCCTGCAAAAACCGAAGAATGATTTTTTGGAGCAAGCAAAAAGTACAACGTGGTCATAACCAAAAAGCCCCCTGCGAGGAAGGCTAAAATGAACAAACCGGATGGAAGAAAAGCTGCGGCAATAGCACCTGGATTGATGTGCACGCCCATGGAAATAAAGAACAAGGCCGCAAACAGCAGGCTAAAGGGCTTGACCGCGTTTTCCAATTCCTTATGATTGGGAAGCGATGACAGCATGCTGCCAGCCAGGAACGCGCCAATGGCCGGAGAAAGCCGCAGGTATGCGGCAAAAAAAGCAAACACGCCTACCAACCCCATGGCCAGGAAGATAAGAGTATCAGTGGATTGAAAATCCTTGAACAAGGGGTAAATGCGCCGCATGACTGTACGTGCCAAAAAATAGGTGGCCCCCAGGACCGCGAGAGAAACCGCAATGGAAAAAACAATGGTCCCCACACTCACTGTAGAGCCTGCCTTCAACGCGGAAAAGAAGGCCAACGCCATGACAGCCAAAACGTCTTCAACAACAAGCACGGAAACAAGCAACGGCACTTCCGGACGCCTAAGCAAGCCATTGCTTTCAAGAACTTTCACAAAAATGGCCGTACTCGTAATGCACAGCATGGCCCCCATTACTACCGAACCCAAAAAACCAAATCCCATGAAAATGCCTGTCTCATACACCAACAAGAACACGCCCCCCATCATGCCGGTTGCAATGATAGCCGAGCGTAACCCAAAACGAATGATTTTGGTCAAACTGAATTCCAATCCCACCATGAAAAGAAGCAGGACTGCCCCCAGTTCTGCAAGCACATCTACTGCCGGGTTGTTGGTCAGCAAGCCCAACCCCTGAGACCCTGCCACGAATCCTGCAACAAGCAGTCCAACCACCGGGGGCATGCGCACGCGAAGAGAAACAAGCGTTCCCAGCACGGCAAACAAAAACACGATTCCAAAGTCAACCAAAAACGATTCAAAACCCGTTGCAGGCATGCACCATGCAAAGAAGTAAAAGGATTAAAAAGAGTATTCAGTGATTCACACATTATTATTTGAGGTGCAGCAGGCGTGCCCGCCTTCTTTTTTCTTTAACGCGCTGCCGTTCCAAAAGCGAAGCTTCTTTTACGCGTTTCTTTTGAGCCATTGCAAGGCTTTTGGATATCAAAAACGTAAGCGGCGGAGCAAATACCATTCGCTGGCCAATCACAATCCATTTTTCCGTTGGCACACGAAAGGTGCGCGCCAATAATAGCACGTGGCCCATTCCTGCGAGAACGGCTTGTGGACGGGTTTTTCTAATGAAAGAAAGCATTCTCTTTGTCTGCAGGTTTAAAGTTACATATCCCGCCGGGTATTGGAGTTTTGCCTCAATATCTTTCACAGGTGCTCCCTTCAAAACAGATTGGAGCCATTGCCGTGTACCCAACCGCTCGATCCTGGCCAAGCCAACATCAAACGGAATCGGCAAAACCTGCAACCCACGCTCTCTTGCATAACGTGCAACGATATCAAAGTAACCCTCATTATCCGGCATGGACTCTGCATGTTTTAATTGGGCAGTGAAAAATGCGCGAAGATGAGGACTCAACGAAGAATCCTTTAACACCTCGCGGATGGCATTGGCCGTGTGCCTCAAAGGAACAGACTGTTCAATGGCCAAGGTTTTCCCTCCCTGCGCGGCAAGGTCATCAATGGCCCAGAACGTGGCTTGCAGGTCCTCGCGCGCGTGGCTTGTTCCAATCAGCAAAGGAGCGTACGGTTTTTCAGCCATGGTCAGTCATTACTCCCTACGCGCGTTGCCCATTAATTGCTTGCCTTGGGGTCTCCAATGACTGCCAGGTCAACTGCTTGGGAATAGGGCAAGGGAACTATTTTGTCTATATTGTGCGTGCTTGTATTCACGAACGCAGCAAAGCTTTTGCCACCGCTAAGGGTCATATACGCGTAATATTTTCCATCCAACGTGAGAACCGTTTTTGCACTGGCCAGAAAATGGCCCTGAGGAAATGGAACAGTATTTGTTACCGTGCAATTAGTCGTATAGACCTCAACGAATTGGTCTTGCTGAAATTGAGTACTGGTAACATAATACAAATATTGATTATCCGGGGAGAATGCGAGTCCGACGGCAGCATTATAACTGCCAGTAGACGCATTGGGCGTTGGAATCGTGCAATGCCCCGTAGGATACACGGCACTCAGATTCATCAGTTCAACGCTTCCAGCATCCTGCCCTGCTATTTCTTCGTTAGTAGATAATGCCATAAACCCAGAGAAATAAGGGGGAGTGCCCCCCAGTTCAGTGTCAACCGGGCACTTTATTTGCAAGGCGTATTCTCCGCTTGCAGAAGTAAGCGCACTCGCATAGTGAACCTTGCATCCTGTAATCCCTCCAGTTACTGACGGAACTGACGAGTATACATCCGAGCCAAGCGCTTCAGACATAAAGTGCAATGGATTAAAAATGACTGCAGGAGCATATGAAATTTCCTTAACTTTCAATAACCCATCAATATCAATTACACTTATTTTATACTCGCCAGCTTGTAATACATAAGCCCATTTGCTGTCATGGCTAAAAACAAGCCTGTCATAAATGACTGTTCCCCCGCCTACCTGCAAAGGAATGGTTTGGATAAGTGCATCGGTACTGGTGTCAAAAATTCGAACATTGTAGGTTGGCTGTTGATTGACCCCTGATACAGCCATAATAAAGAGATATTTTCCATTCGGTGTTTCCTCTACATCTGGCACGAAGTCTTCAGCCCACACCTTCTTTACAGCAGACGCGCCTTTTAAGTCTACTTTGTAAATGGTTGACGCGGGTTTTTTTCCGCTAGAATCGGCTGTGATGCTTTTCACGTATGCAAAGACCTTTTTATTTCCCTTGTGCAGTTCGATGTCATGAATATTGCTTTTAGAGGAAGGCACCGCGAGGGGAAGCGTTGGCAGTTTTAATGAGTCAAAGTCCAACAGGATCGTTGTTACATTGAACGTTTCACTGTCAATGATGCTAAGGGCTGCCTTATCCTTGTTATCAGAGTCCGCGCTTGCTGCCACGACATCGTTATCAGAAGCATAGGCGTCTGCTAATGGGCCAATTGTTGAGGTAGTTTGAGTGACTGGACTGTGCGCACTGCTTGCCAATGCGCTGAAGGATTGTTCTTGGATGAGCACAACGGCCACTCCAAGGATTAATACAAGCGCAATGCCAAGACCAAGCGAGTCCATTTTACTTTTGCGCACGGCCAAGTATAATTTTCTTGATTAATAAAGCTTTCCTGGATTAAAGGCAGCACGTACTCTATCAGTTCAACGCGCTCTGCAGCAACCATTCTACAGTCATGAACAAAATGTACAAGCCAAACAACATGAGGCTTTCCGTGGATGTAATGCGCTTGTTCTCGTTGAGAAGTGTGGTCACAAGTAAGGCCGCAAACACCATGAAAAGCGCTCCGGACGCAAAGTATGCAAAGTTGTTGTACACCGGGGCAATCAATGCCACCACGCCAATGGTAATGCTTGAGTCAATGGCCACGTTTCCAAGAATGTCCCCCAATGCAACGGCCTTGTGCCTGGACAAAACAGCCTGCAGGGAAAAGGTAAGCTCTGGAAGAACGGTTCCAAACGCGACCAGAAAAAAACCTGTGAATATCAGGGGAAGACTCAATTCAAGGGAAATTTTTTCCGCAAATACAACCACGTAGTGCGCGCTCACAAAAAGCAAAGCCATTCCAAGCAGGAAAACAAGCAGGTCCCTTTCAATGTGCTTGGGAAGCGTTTTGGGTTTTTCCTCGAACACGCGCTGGCGGCGCACCATGTAAAACAGGTATGCACTGCCTGCAATCACCAGCGCCAAGCCATCGGCACGCGACAGCACATTGTCTGACATTAATACTACAGGAAGCGCGCACAACATTACAAACCACACGTTGTTTTGAAGCACGGTGCGCTGCACGGTCAAACGCCTGCCCAGCAAAGCCACCAGGCCAAGGACAATGGTCAAATCCAACATGTTGCCCCCTACAATGGTGCCAACGCCCAATGCGGGCTTGTTCTCCAGCGCAGAATTGATTCCAACCAAAAGCTCAGGGGCAATGGACACAAGGCCTGCAATCACAAAAGACCCAATGAAAGGAGTCAAATTGAATTTCTTTGCAAGCACCAGCACGGATTTGACTGAAATGCTTGCAGACTTGATGAGTATTAAAGAGGCAAGCACAAACCATGCAAGGTTTTCAACGAGCATGCCTTGAGGAAGACAACGCCCCTTTAAAAAGATAATCCATAAAAAGGCAGGCACGCACATAGCCATTTAGAAACCTTTTTTAACTGTTTAACTCAGTAATATTTCAACAGTGAACGTATGACAACCTCTTTCACTCAAAGAAAAACAAGCAAAGCAATTGCACTCATTTTCCTGGGGCTTGCAGGCCTGCTGGCAGGCACGTTCAATGCAAGCGCAACCCATGGCTCATGCAGTGCAACTATTCCACAGACTATAACGCAGAGCATCAAAATATGCGATGGGAATTACACCGTTTCAGATGTGAACATCACTGGCAACAATGTAACAGTGGCATGCAGTCCTGGAACCGTTTTAAAAGGAATTCCATCTGCCCCTTGGCCTCAATCCAGCGGCTTTAGAGTCCTGGCCGACAATGTCACCATTCAGGGATGCCACATGGAAGGCTTTTACTCTGCCATTGAAGCTTTTACTGGCGGGTGGAAGAATCTTACCATTAAGGAAAACGCCTTTTTTGGATTCGACCAGTTCCCCATTAACGGCGTTGTTGTTATCAATGAAAGTGCCCTTGTTTCAAACAACTACTTCAAGAACGTGAGCGCCCCCTGGTTTGAATCCACACACCTCCAACTCGTGGAAAACACCTTTGAAGGCATGCCAAATACCATAAACGTTTACATGCCCAGCCCTCTTTTTACGTCCGAAATCCGCGGAAATATTCTGAACGCTCAGGGAAGTCTTTACCCACTGGAACTCACTGGTCTTCAAATTTCAGGGGCCGGCAATGCATTGGTGAAAGAAAACCACTTTGAAGGTTTTTACAATGGACTTTGGGTGGTTGGCAGCATGCACGCCACCATTGCCAAAAATCGTTTCAAAGATAATGGGACGGGCGTTTCAGTGTTATTTGCATCACCGATTCCTCTTGCCGACCAATCGAGGGAAATCACTGAAAATTTCTTCCAGTCCAGCAAAACAAGGGATATCGCCATAACCGGGGAAATTTATGAACACTTCCCCTCCGTGTTCATTTCAAAAAACACCGAACAGGATGTAAAGGGAACGGGCATTGAATTGCTTGTGTACACTACTCCAATCATTGCTGACAATATCATCCAGCTTGCCCCTGAAGGGAAATATGGCATCCGCTCGCAGTTGAAACAGCATAACGGGGTCATTTCCAATAACCGGATACAAATGAACGCCAACTCCTCGGGCACGGGGATGGGCATTTCCGTTGAAAAAACCCTTTTTGCGCCCCCTACTGGAACTATGAACATCAAAGAAAATTTAATCCAAGGAACCGGGCAGGGCACTGGGATTGCAGTCAAACAAGCCAAAGACGTTCAGGTGTCCCAAAATATTGTAAAAGGATTCGATGCGCCTGCCGGGGGCACGGGCATTTCATTGAACGATATAATTGGGGTATTGGTTTCTTGGAACAGACTTCAATCCAATTTCATCAACTTGTACATTGGAAACGCATTCGACGTCTCAGTATCTGCAAATGACTTTTACATAGGTAGCCCAACCCAAGCCCAAGACAGCGGAACCAACACAAAATGGGCCACGTTTGACCAGTCTACTGGAAAAGTATTTGGCAACTGGTTCAGCGATTACTTCAGGCCCGTGCAAGGGTGCATAGATACCACCCCCCTTCCCCTGGGCGATGGGTTCTGCGACACTGGATATTACGTACAACCTTCCAACGTGGAAGCACTGGCCGCAGTGCACGCGTACAATTCCTGAACGCTACGGCGCGGCTTGCATGACAGGGCCCTGTTGCGTGACCATTTCCTTGCTCTCCTGGGCCAAGTCTGCTTCGGCTTTTTCAACAAGCTTTGAAACAATGGCCATTTCCTTGGACTTGTTTTTCAGTCTTCCCAGCGTGTAAAAGTACGCGTTAATCATCGCGTCCAAGGTAAGCGTCCGCTTGAACCCTGTACGCGCGACTTCCTCAAAGAACAAGTGCACGATCTTCAACGCAAGCTCTTCCTCGGAAACCTGCACCGTGGAAACGTGCATGGGCCCGGTTGCGGACAATGACTTGGAATGGTCCAACGCCTTGGCAATGGCCTGGGCCAACTCCGTTGGAGATTGCCGGGGGGCTTGAACCACTTTTGTACGCACCACTGGAACGCGTTGAATCACGCGCTTGGTGCGCACTACCGGCACTTTCTTTTCCACTATGCGCGTGCGAACGCGTGTTCTAATAACCGGAACCTTTTTTACTATGCGGCGCACTTTTACTTTGACCACTGGTTTGCGGCGCCTGGCCAGCGCGGCAGGAGTAACTGCCTTGTACCTGGCCGGGTTCAACAACACCTTGCGGCTGCGCTTCCACAATTTTACACTTTGAGAAAACGTCTTGCCTTGGCGCAATTGATTGCGCATGAACACGTTGTACAGGTTCAGTTCACGCTTGGGCGTCTTTTTCTTGCGGAGCACGCCCATCTCTTTTTTGAGCTTGCCCAACGCGCCTGACAATTGTTTGGTTTTAATGGCTGTCCTTTTGACTGCAGAACGTTCTTTTTTCAACGCCTTTCGAATGGTCTTAACTTCCCGTTTAAGGACTTTAGTACCCCCACGCGCCATGTATTCACCTCAATAAATGAAAAAATTAACTATATGTATTAGGGGTTGCATTCTTATTTAAAGGTTTGGCCACTGGTGGGCGAAACGCCTCCTTTCCAGGCGTTTCAGGTTTTTCCTCCGGGCTTTCCAACTGCTTCTTTTTTTCCCGTTCATTGCGGTAAAACTGCAACGGTGTTTTTACCGGGCAATTGGCCACGCACAAGCCATGCTCGCGCACTTTTGCACAAGAGGGTGCAGAATATTTTTTTCGCCCGCGCTTTCCAGACAAATGCTCCACATGATACCGCGTAACCTTTTCATTAAAATTAGGCGTTTTGGCATAGAGTTGAATGATTTGCCCGCCGGGCATGCCTATTTCGTTCATAAAACAGGCCACGTCAAACCGCGCCATGTGCGCCAAATTCTTTCCCTCGCTCAATTCTTTGAACAATTTTTCCATGCAGGGGGGAAAGCATGCAGGGTCAACGCTTCCAAGACCTTCCAAACCCAATGCCCTGCGCTGGCCCATGGAAACGCGGCGCAAAACCTCCAATGCAATTTCCCTGTACTTCAATGGAATGCCCTCTACATTCACTGGCAATGACTCTCTAACTTTTGCATACACCCACTCGGATTCCAAGCGCGCCATACGCGCCTCGCTTACAAACACCTGGCCTTTTTCCACGCGCTGAGAGGACAGGCGCAGCGAAGGATGTGAAAGCGGGTAACGCACATACGATGAAAGGGGTATGCGCGCCACCCATTGCCCGCTGCCTGTTTCATGCGCGCCCAGCAATTCAAAATCCAATCCCAGTTCACCTGCAAAATCGAGCACAATTTCACGCTTATTGGGCTCGGCTTCCAAAAAGGAAAACGTGTTGTCTGCGCACAAGCGGGCCAGCTTGTCATAATACAACGGATTTTCCAGGAGTGAAACAAAAACCTTGGCCAATGCAAAAGCGGGGAGTGAAGACTCAAATACCTGGCTTGAATTCAAGCGCTGGCGTTCAGCTTCGCGCCTGAAAAAATCGCTTTTACTTGAAGTGAGCGCGCTCTCCACCCAGTGAATGGCACGCGCAAGGGTTTCAGGAGACACGTTGTCCAGTGAAAACGCGTACTCGCGGAGCAGGGCCTTGGCATTCTTTGAAAAAGGGTAACGGTCAGCAAACTTTAACGCGTCCAGGGAAGGCATGAAACAATTGTGAAGGGAAAAAGGGTTAAAAGCAAGCGCAATACAAAAAGAATACGTGCCGTGGGGCCGTTGCCAGGCGTAAATCCTTGCCATTAGACTTAAGTATGGCCTTGTTGTTTCTCCTGTATGGGCGTGAACTACGGGGGGCTGAAGCCCCCCGCGTCCGCGGTTTAATACTGTAACAGGGTTGTTTGCTGGTTTTCAGGTTTTACTGTCTGTTCTTTCCAGTGATGGGATTGCGATTCCCTCACATATCG
>JACQJG010000008.1 GCA_016198125.1 Candidatus Iainarchaeum sp.
AAAATTATTAATGAAAGTAAATAGCATGGTTCAAGAGCACGTTTTTATGATATTTGTCGTTTTATTGCCTTTCTGTGGTGGATTAACCTATTCTATGCAATTCTATTGTGTGGGCGGAGGCTAAAAATGCTTGCATCATTCTTGCATTGTTTCAAGGTTAGTTTATATAACTTTCCATTGGGTGTATTGGCATTGTGGGTTAATGATTTTATATTTTCCATTAATTGGGGGTTCTGTCATATCAAAAACTAATCTTAGTGTAAGTTTTTTTGTCGGTCCGATTGTTCCATCTGGGTATACTTTTGTTTTTGATAATTCGTAAGTATCTCCAAATCCATTAGGGACACCGCAGTATAAGTAATTGGTATTTTCTCCTTCTAACTTTCCTCTTCTACAAGTCATACTGCTTGGCCATCCTTGCGGGTCTTGTTTCCATCCTTCGCCGAAGTTCGTCGATTGGAATTCCAATTGGTCGGCTTTCTCTAAAATGGTTTCCAGTTCTTCATTTTCAAGAACATATGGTTTCCCCTCATTTTCATCTATAAAATTCAGCTCTGGAAAAATGCATTCCTCTGTATTGGACAAGGGTTGGGTGTTTGAAGCAGGGCTATCCGCAATTGTAGCAGTTTTTGCTCCCTGTGGAGGCGAATAGAAAACTGTCCCGACTGAGAGTAGCAAGATAAATAATCCAATCTTTTTCAGTAATGTAAGTTTGATGTTTGATTTTTCTTCCAGAATTTTGATTATGGGAGGGAGAAAGATGGCTCCAGATGCAATGAAAAATAATCCACTGAAAGAGCCTGTAGTTAAAATGGATATTCCGCCAAGCACTATTAGTCCGCCAAAGGCCCATCCGACCCGTTTTTTGAGTGCTGATTCTTTGGCTAACTCATCTTTGGGTGGTGTTTTATCTTTCGCAACCATCCCCTTCACCATTAGTTTTCTTTGTACTTCCTAAATTGTGCTTTTACTTGGTCTCCAAGTGCGCGAGCTACTCCGACCAGTTTCACTTTATTGTATTCGCTTAAATTGAGGTTCCCAGTATATATTAATGTTCCATTGTAGTATGTCTCATAGCCTGCGGGAGTTTTTCTTATTTTGTAAGTGTCAAAATTCGCAGATGGCGAATCTGCAGAAACATATTTGAAATGGTCAACGCCGTTTATTCGCTCCACGATGAAAACATTCGTGTTGTATTGCGGGTCGGTAACGTCTCGGTGTTTTTCTACGATAAGTGCATTTTGGCTATCCTTTGTAAACCAAATGCTTGCACTGGATGCACTTGCAGGCAAATCGGTCAATGCCATTTCCACTTGCACGGATTTTTGATAGATTTTTTTTGAAATTCTTCCTTCGCTATTCCAATAACTACTGGTCGCGGTGCCTTCGATTGTTAGTATGCGTTGATGGGCACCAGAAACAGTTATTCCATTTGTTTCTGTTTCATCCCAGATGTATCCATTCCAGAAGAATCCGTGATGTGGTTGGGCTATGCTGTATTGTGCAAAAACTGGTTGAGAAAGGGTAATTGCAAGAACAATGAAGAGTGATAGGAAAGGAATTGTTTTATAGCCCTTTTTGCGTTCCATGCTTATCTTTTGAACAAAGATATTTAATAAGGTATATGGTGTGATATATCATTATGGTATTTGATTAGGATGTATCAACTATGCGTGGCGAGCAAATTCCCAAGAAAATCATTGAATTCCTCGAAAAATGTGAATGGCCAAGCACAACAGAGGACATTGCAGGTGGAGTGGGGGTTACATGGCAAACGGCTCAAATCCACTTGTTCAAACTTCAAGCCGAAGGAAAGGTCAAATATCGAAAGGTTGGACGCCAGAATCAATGGTGGCTTGAACAGAAATACCGTAAGGAGTTCTAGCTAATGCTTCTTTAGCCTTTCATCTGCCTGGTTGATTTGTCATTCAATCGCTTGCTCGTTAATGCGTATCCTCAAATAACTAATAAGGGATTCTCCTTCAATCATGATATTTCTACGCAGCTCAAAAAATGCTTTAACGCTGGTTGATTTACTGAACTCTTCCAATTCATTTTTGCTATGTTCTTTAACTAGTTTTTCTATAACTGGTCTTATGCCCAGATTGGCCACAATAAGGCTTGCCTCTAAGTGTTCTATGGTTTTCGGCCATTCAACATTGTCTTTGCGTAGTATAGTCTTCTCTAATAAATTGTTAAGAAACTCGTACCGTAAGAAATATGAAGAATCTTTACCTATCCTTCTAGCTGATTCTTCTATACTTTCGTGTTCGTTATATTTTTTTCTTCCTGCTTTTGGTAATTCATTTTTTATTATAGTTAATGTAACCTCATAAAGGGCTGGGTAAAAGGTTGTTGCCGCTTTATCGAGTAGGCTATTGATAAACTGGTTGTACTCTCTCACTTTGCTGTAGTAATTATTTATTCTTTCGTGTACATCGGAAGAGGATGCTAAATACAAATAATCTTTTTGAATACTATTCCATTGTTCTAATTTTAATTTGTCTGCGATTGGTGTTTGGAGGGCCCCGGTCTTTTCTGCGACGTCGACTAAAATAGGGGTGAATATTTGAATTGCCCGTTTTGTTTTTAGGTCTTCCATTCTCTTTCTCTCTTCAAGTTTTGATATCCCCCAAACACCAATTAGAGACCCGATGAGAGCCCCAATTAAACCAGAAAATAAAAGAGCGTAGCCTCCAGATAGAGTGGAAAGGCCACCCGATAGTATGGGAAAAACCCAATAAAAGAACTCGCGATAAAAAATAATTAAAAGAACTATGAGAATGGTTACAAAAAAAATCCCACTTGGAAAGTTTTCTGATGTCCCTTTGCGTTGCGTGGACCCATTCTTTTCAGAATGCGTGCAGGTGAAGGCCCAGATAAAACCAATTATTATAAGGAAGGTTATCCATTGGAAAAAAATTTTTAAAGAATTTTCTTTTTTATTCCACGTATTTATCCTGTGTTTTAAATCGTCTAGGTAGCGGTTCTCAAATATTCTGAATACCCTAGCTGAATGTTTTATTTCATCTTGCTTGGCAGGGTCTGATTTTTGGAACAAGGAATCTATGGTTGGATTTACGGTGTCCAGCTTTTTTTCTATTAGGTAATTGTATACCAAAACCTCTTTTTTGAATTCACCTTCTTTATTGCCAAGTTCATCTGAATACCCAACCAAATCACAATAGTTTTTGGCAGATATGGTGTTGATATCAAAAAGGGTTAATTTTTCATTTGTGCAGGAAAAGGCTTTTTCGGCGCGTTCAACAATTACATCATAATTGCTTAGCAACACGTCGCTAGTATCTTCAATTAAAATTTGAATCTCGCCATAAGTATATTTTGACTGGTTTGCTGTGGAATCTAAAGAGTCTTGGTAACTTATTGCAGCTCCTCCAAATTGTGCTGCACCAATACTGCAAATGATTATTCCAAGTTCTAAAAAGTATTTCCATGGGGAAAGATAATCAAAAAGTATTCTTATGGGGTTTGGTATTTCAAGCATATGCGGTTCAAAGTACTATTCTTGAACTTGCTTTTTATTTGCATCGTAAATAGCGACTAACTTCTCAAGGTTTTTCATCTTTTCGCTTTGATATTTTATATATTCTTCTACAACTTTCTGTCTTGCCTTCATTTCAAGCGAGAATTGGTTAAATTGGTCTTCTTTCTTTAAAACTCCTTGAATAGTGATGGCTGCTCCGCAGTTTTCGCAAAGGTCGTTTGTTCCTTGGTTTTCCTTTATGCATTGATTGCAGGTTTTTACAGTCAACGTATCTTCTATTTTTTTAATGGTGGTTTTTCCCCGCATTTCATCGACTACGGAGTCCATGTCTTGGCCGGATAAGTGAATGTAAACAGAGGCAGTTTTTGAGCCGATGACCCACCCAAACCATTGGCATAGTTGGGCGTAGCTCATGAAGTTGGCGTAGCGCGTGGCGGTTGAGTGTCGCCAGTTGTGCGGGTTCACGGCTTTTTGGATTTTAATGCGTCTTGCGATTTTTCCTAAGTGCATTCTGCAGGCCGTGTAATTCAACCGTTCTCCGTTGTTTTTTGAGCCAATGCCAATGAAAAGAGGGCTATCAGGTCCTTGTGTCTTTGGGTGTTTGTTGAGCCACTTGGCGATGAATGGCTTGGAGTCCACCATTTTGAGTTTTCGTGCCATGGTCTTTGAATGTTGGATGGTGACACGGTAGTAGTCTCCACAATCCTCAATGTGTTTTACATCAATGGTCAGGAGTTCTCCTATTCTGCACCCCAATTCGTTTAGCATGGAAAGTATGCACTGGTCGCGTGGGTTTTGACAGGCGTTAATCATTCGTTTGACTTCTTCTTGGGTGATAAGGCTGTCGGGGAGTTTGATGTCTTTGGTTGAAACCTTGGGTTTAATCCATTTCACACAGTCTGGGTAGTCGTCTCCTCCGTGAAGCCATTTGAAGAATTTTCGATAGCATACCAGGTACTTGTACACAGTTAAAGGGGAAAGCGTGGAATTCCCGCGCACGGCGTACACGATTTCTTCAAGGTCTTTTCGTTCCAAGGTTAAAAACGGTTTGTCCTTGAGGCTTTCTGCAAGGCCAAGCATAACTTGAAGGTGTTTTATGATGGTTGGAAGGCACAGGCCTTCGTTCACCATGTGCTGGTGGTACTGAAAGAGTGTTTCCCTGTTCTGCGTGGAGAGCGTGCTACTCATTTTGATTTTGGATAAATACGCTTCAAGGGTTCCATGGTAGTCGTGGATGTCCAACCCGTTAAATGCCGATTTTGAAACCATTCTTTTGCCCCCTTTCAAAAGGGCTTCAAAGAGGGTTATGCTTGCCCCTAACAGCGGTAGTTAGGTTATTAGAAATAGAAGGAAAAACGCTCCCAGAGGGATTTGAACCCCCGTCGTCAGCTTATCACACCCGGCAAATGCAATAGGTTGTAGGCCCGTTGGGGTTCCAACAGGAATCCCCAACCGTCCGCGGACCATCCCTACGCAATGGGATTCCGCAAGCTGATATGCTATCCAGGCTACACCATGGGAGCACTGGGTTATAGAATTAAACACTCGTTAAAGTCTTTTAAAGGCATTGCATGGGCTTGCCTTAAAAAAATGTCCACTCATTCTTTGGGTTCTGCCCCTGCAAGGAGTTTCCCAAGAAGGACTGCATACCCAACCCCCAAAGGTCTGAACAGCAACGAGGCAAACAGGAAGTAAATGGAAATGCCAATAAAGGATACAAGAATCCAATAGTACTTGCCCAGCGTTTGAATGAGGGGCAACTGATTCACAAGCTGTTCAACATTGGATTGGGTGTTGGCAAGGGCCTTGTTGGCCTGCAATTGGCTTACCACGCTGGCCTTGTACGCAGGAGAATCAATGTTTTGCTGTATTTGGTCCATGGTGAGCACAAACGCCTGAACCTCCGGATCCTGTTTTGAAAGCAAGGCCTGATACGTGGGAAACGAAGTTAGCTGGGCGAGTTGGTCTTTTTGCGTGCCAATGAAAAGGTCTGCTGCCACTTCCTCCAATTGAATGTTGCCAATGCTTCCCTTGAATGCAAGGTCCTGGATTTCCTGAACCAAATCCACATTCACAGTCAAAGCAGTTCCTGCAAGGGCTATGAATACGCCTACTCCAAGGACTTGCAGTCCTCCTTTAATGCCTGCACTTGAACTGCGCAGTATCACCCATTTCTTGAGTTCTGGAATGCGCATATGGGTTAAGTACACGGTTGCAAGCATGGACAATACATAAAAAACACCAGCCAAAGAAAAGCCGCGAAGAGAAGGAAATGCAATCCATGCAAGCCCCAGTCCAATCACGCTTCCAAGTACAGCCAAGGCATAGGCCTGGCTTATTTGCAGATGGCGGGCCATGAGCGCGGCAATGGCATAAGAAACAGGAAGCGTTGCCACAAACCCCCAAAAGGCCATGCTTGAAAACACTTTGAATACATTTCCAAGTTCGTTGAACTGAATGAGTTGCACAAATGAAAACCCGCTCAGGGAAAGAAACGCAGTCCAAAGCAATGTGGAAAGCGCGAGTGCAATGCCACTCCCCACTGCCATGGGCGTAAGGGCTGGAAGAATTGTTTTTAAAGAAGGATTTGAAGGCACGCACGTTCACCAGGGTCATTGAATGAGGGGGATTACTTCATTTTCCTTTATTAAAATGCTTGTTTCTGCTTGGGTTACAATGACATTCCTGTCTTCCACCAGCACGGGGTGCGGGCGTATTACCTGTTTTTGCAGCAGTTCGCGCATGCCCACTTTGCGCTGGAAACCAGAGATGTTGAGTTCGCGTGCAATCCATCTTTCAGCGAAGGGCAGCGTGGAATAGTTTTTTTCCACAAATGCAAGAATTTTCCGCGCAGTTTCATTTCGGACAGCCCCCGCGTTTTCCTCAAGCTGGAATATTTCCGTTACACCCCCATCGTGCACCATTCCTTTTCCGTTGCATGCAAAGGGTTCAAGGGCATACACGTTTCCGGCTTCCAAGGGCGTTGGATTGTTGTTGGCTATGCTGGGAAGGCTTGGCGGAAAATGCGTGTGCCATTGCGCAATTCCATGCCCGCACAGGTTTTGGATGGGCGCGAATCCTGCACCGCGAATGGTTTTTTCCACAATTGAACCGATTTCATGCAGCGTGGTTCCGGCACGCGTGATTTTCAGCGCGCCTGCAAGCGCAGCCTCGTTGGCTTGAATCATTTCACTCCATTTTCCCGAAAAATCCAAGGTGAATGCGGCGTCTGTCACGCACCCATTTATGTGAACGCCCATGTCCACTTTCAATACATCATTCTTTTCCACGGTGCTTTTGTCATCGAGCGACGGAGAATAATGGGCTGCCTGGAAGTTGCGCGACAAGTTTACAGGAAACGCAGGAGGCGCGCCTTTCCTGGCCATGAATGCTTCCAGTTCCTCCGCAACATCCAATAATTTGGATCCAACGGAAATGATTTCACGTGCATGGTCTTGGGCCTGTTTGAGTACATGCCCGGAGGCAATGAATGCCTTTTCGTTTTCGGGTTCCATAAAAGAGTGGTAGGGTGGAAAGGTCTTTTTAACGCTTTGTCCCGGCCTTTAAACCCCCTGCCATGGCCAGGGTCATGCATGCAATGATTATCGCAGCCAAAGGATGGGTTTCAGGAATGCCAATGGAAACCCCTGGAACCACTACCGCAAGCTGGGTTTGAGCGCTGTCCAAAACAGTGCCGGTGGATGCGTCCAAGAGTTGAAGGCTTGCAGTGTACTTTCCAGGGGCCAATCCAGGTTGGGCGTATGCTTTTTCATACGTTTTTTCAATGGTCGTGTAGGCGGGAATTGCAATGGAAGAATCCAGGACGTTTTCAGTCGTGCTTTCAGGAGCCGGAAGGTCCAAGGAAAGCGTTACGGTTTGAATTGCAGAAGTTGAATTTGTTATAACCGCATAATATGTAATGGTGCTTTCAGGTTGTGCGCCCAAAGGGTCTGCCCGGAAATCAGAAATGTACACGCCCCCGGTTTGTGCCGCACTGTTAAAAGAAAAAAGGCCCGTGAGAAAAACAAGCACCAAAATGCCCTTTGCCTCCGCGTGTACACGCATGAAAAGCCTATACATCCCAGCTTATAAAACGTTTACTTTTTATTATGCAAACGCGCCCAAACTGCTTTGCTTGCCCCCGTGCATTAAATCGGTTTCACTCAAACCGAATTCTGCAAGAATGTAAATGACTGCAGGAACAATCTGGTGCTGGATGTAATACTCTGCATCGTAGTTTCCTTCCCCAACAAATTCCTCGAGTTCGGCTTTCTCTGAAATGGTGGTTCCTTTTTTGGTTATGACATAGGCAACAACGCTTCCTGTTCCCATTTCTTTTCCCCGCGCCACAGCCTTTTTGGCGGCTGCAACGTGGGGGCCGATGGCGGCATACTTCCTCAGCGGCCTGCGTATTTGTTTCAAAATAGCCAGGTCTTTCACAGGAATGCGGCCTTTCTTGAGGTCATCAATGGTTTGGCGTACAAGGCGAATGGCTTTCTCAGGAGCGCCTTCAGACAGCACGTGCTCAAGCACGCCTTTCTGGGTTTTTTTTGCCAATGCGCACCAGTCTCTCCGAACGTATTCAAAGCCCACAATAGTCAGGTTTTTTTGTGCGTCCATCAATGCATATTTTTTCTTTGCACCGCGTTCTCCTTGGTTTTTTTTTGTGACAAAAATGCCGCGCGCGTACACGCCCTTGAACTCCAGTTCCATTCTGCCTGGAAGTTTTTTATTGACACTTTCCACAAAAAGTTCCACGTCTTCCTTTTTTTGTTTGTTTGCGAGTAAAAATAGGCTGTCAGTGTCACTATAAAGCACGTGAAAGCCTGCTTCTTCCGCCCACGCAATGGTCTGCTTGATGTAATGCCGTGCAAACGCGGTTGTTGCCTGGGCCGCATCACGGGAGTACCAGCGAAAACGCGGGTATGCAAGCGTTCCATAAAAGGAGTTCAGCAAAATCTTTAACCCCTGGGCTTTGGCTTCCAATTCCTTTTGTTCTCCAGAACCTTTTACAGCTTTTTTTGCCGAGTCTTTGGCTTCCAGGCGCTCAGTCAAAATGCGGTCCAAAATGGAGGACATGAACCCGGTTTCTTTGGCGCAAAACCAGTGGTTGGTGGGCGCAAGGTTTTTTCCTGTTTTGCACTCAGAATGGGCGCAGTCCAATGTATCCCCGCTGATGTTGTGTGAAATCATAATCGTAGGGTACATGGACCTGAAGTCAATGACTGCAATGTTTTCATGCAATCCTGGAAGAGGCTCCTTGACATACGCGGCTGTAATGGGATTCATTTGCCGGCTTTTCACGGTTTCCTCGGAAGGCGTTGAAGGAATGACATGGCCCTGGGCAAATGCCTCATTCATGAGAAGCGCTTCTACCAATTGCCCTGCAGAACTCCTGCTTACCTCAAAAAGGGTTTGCCTTGTAAGCCGGCACAGGGCAATGACCAAGTCCAGGTATTTTTCAGCCACGCGCAGGGTTACCATGGAATCATCCTGGTTGTACCGTGCAAGGTCTGCCAAGCCTTTGCCAGTTTCCCAGGTTTGGTTGATTTCGTTGAACCTGAACTTGAACTTTTTTTCATTGAAAAGCGATGCGGTCACAGATTCCAAGTCAAATTTAATGAGGTTTACCACCTGCAGGCGGTTCAACAACAAGAGCATTTGATAGCAGTCCAGGTGCTGCACTCCTGGAATGCGCGCGGACGCATGGAGCTGCCGTTTTTGCACTTTCACTTTTCCAAATCCAACATCAAAAGCAGTTCCAAGCACCTCGGCCCGCTTTTTAATGTAAGGCAGGTCAAACCGGTCTCCGTTGTAGGTCGCGACAATGTCCAGTTTGTGCGCGCGAATGGCATGGGCAAGACCTTCGATTATTTTGGCTTCGTCTTCCACCACCTTCACAAAATCCACCTGCTCGAGTTCCTTACGCGTGCACCACACCCAGGCATTCCGTGGAACAGCCAGCGAGGCCATGATGATTGGGTTGTGCTCTGGAGAAGCCATTTTTCCAGGGGAAAACATTTCCAAATCCAACGCGCCCATGCGGGGCTCAGGCACGGGTTGTTGGGAGGCAGCAGGGGAAATGGAATGAATGGTTTGATCTGCATTCGCGTGCACGTGAATGCCTTGCATGGGCTTCAACCCGTTGTCAATAATGTACCGGCGCGCAAACGGAATGGTGTGTTCATACCTTTGGCGCACAAAATCAAAGCGCTTTACTTCGTCGCGCACGATCTTCAATTCAGGCACGTTGCGAAAGTACAATTTTATCAGCGGGCCTTCTTTTTTATGGACAACCTCGGACTTTGAAATCCGGGTGCCTCCTGAAAAACGCTCTTCCAGGAGGCGTCTGGCAAGTTCTTTGGGTTTTAATTCCTTGTCCTGGCATGAAATGTAAAAGTATGGTTCAAATTTTGCTTCCGTAAAACGCTCAATTCCTTGTTCAGTGGACACGTACACGTGCAGTACGGTCTGCATGCCCATATGTTCAGCTTCCACATCCAAGAGCATGCCCTGAATGTTGCGTATACCAGAATTCATCATTCATTGAATCCTTCCAAGGGTTTTTAACCCTTTTAGGGTTTTGCCCTTGCGCTTCCAGGGGCTTTTCAATAACCCTTAAAAACGCGTAATCTCTTTGTACATCCGTTTTCCGTTATGCCTCCCCAAGAGCATTTGCGCAGGCGCCAGCCCCCCACCCAATCAGGAGGGCCGTCTGAATCGGTTGCAGAACCTGCCCGCATGACTGCCGGGCAGGGCCTGCTGTTTTCCATTAACCGGGACATTAAGGCATTGAATGCAAGCATTCTTGTCATTTCACAAAAAATAAAGTACCTGGTGCGCAACGAGAAGATTCTGGGCAGAAATCTTATAGTGCTGAACAAGCGCATACGCGAAATTCAAACCGAAGGTACTCAAGGGGATGGTGCAAGCGGCCAGGAAGCGGGGGAATTAAAGCAACGCGTTTCCGCGCTCGCCGAGCAGGTTAATGGACTGAGTCAATCGGTTTTCGCACTTGAAAACGAGTTCTCGCTCTTAAAAGAAAGCGTTCCCAAGGCCGAGCACTTGCAGGAAATGAAGTACGTAATAGACGCCTTAAACCCGTTGAATTTTATTACTGTTGAACAGGCCAAGCGCCTGGTGGAAGAGGAAATCCAAAAATCCCTGAAAAAGAAAACCACTTGAAAAATCCTCTTAAAACAATCTTTTTGCAGGGGTTTGAGGGGTGGGGGAATTTGGGGTGATTGGAACGCCCGGTTGAGGAAGGGGCGATTCAACAACGCTTTGGCTGAGGGTTTCACGTAATTCCAAGCGATAAGTCTTTCGTCCGGAAATCGTTACCCCACAGTCCTTTCCACTGATAATATTCAACCGCGTGTCCACTTTCTGAACAAGCTTAAAAGACAGGTCTATTTCATGGTCGGCTCCCAGCATAAACCCCACATCCGAGTTGTCAGTAGCATCCAGCAATTCAATGATTTCGCGTGTAAGCGTGCTGGACTTGCTCGCGCCCACCATGCGCGCAGCCTCTGGAATTACGAGGAATGTGCGCACCTTTCCTGAAACGCCTTGGCGCTTGTAATATTCCAGGAGCCCTTTTGTCAGGGAGTGAGTTACCATGAGCGCAGTACGTTCGTCCAAATTTTTTAGGGGAACAATGCTTGCGCGTCCAATGGACTTGAACCAGTTCTTTGAAATTTCATCCAGGTTGTTGTGGCCTCCAAAAAGTCCGGGATAGGACACGTCCAAAAGCGAAAGCATGCGTACAACCTTGTTCAAGTAGAATGCTGAAAAGTTGGGGGTTGCTTCCATGCGTTTCACAATGCCAACGAGTTCCTGGAGATTGGCAGCCTGGTTTTCTTTCAGCAAGGCCTCAATAAAGGTCTGAATTTCAACTCCTCCAATGCCCAGGGCCTCTGTAAGCCCTTTTGGGTTTACCAAAGAAAGGTCTATTTTTAATTGGTCAGGGGCCGTGAATTCTTTGTATGGAAATCCAATGGGTTCAATGTCGATTCCCTGGCCTTGAAGGGTTGCCGTGTTCTTGGTCGGCGTACCCATGTGCGTGAACGTGTTGTCCCAGTCCAGTATCACGCAGGGAATGTTTGAAAGCAATGCGCCTTCTATGAGGACTTGAAAGGCATGCAACCGGTCTTCTTTTTTGCTACCCAAAACAAGAGAGCGTTTAAACAATTGAATGGGTTCTTTTACCAACGCATGGTCCTGCGTGAGGCCCAACATGATTTCAGTTGCACTGGAAATGTTTGACCCTTGGGGCTGGACTTGTACGCTTTCTCCAAGGCCTTGCATGTTGATTCCAGTGGGGGAAGACGTTGCAAGCGCGGCCACGCTCAAGGGGTGGGAAAAAAATGCAAACCGGACAGCTTCAGGCACGTCACTCAGTACAGACAATTCCACATCATAGGCCTTGCTTACCTCGCGCAGCAATCTAGCCCCAACTTCCATGTTCTTCCATGCTTTTTCAAATGCGTCCAGCACTCCCTGTTCTTCCCATTCCACATACGATGGGCTTGAGCCCACTACAAGAAAACGCATGGTTTCATTCTTCTGGTGTTTCACGAGCACGATGACATCACGGGGGAGCGTTTCAATAAACGCGTTCAAATCCGCTTTGGAGTAAAAGACTTTGTACACTTCCATAACCGCGCCTTTTGGAATATTATTGTCCATTTCATAGGCCAGCATGAGCAAAGCCTTTTCAGGATTCGAGTACAACTCAATAGGAGTACCTTGTACGCTGCCCTGGAAAACCCTGGACCAAGGACCTTCGCTTATTTTGAACAATTCCACCATGCGTGTGCACCCAAAAAGTCAGGCAATGCCTTTAAATTCCCGAAAGCTTTAGAATATAGGGTCTTTCAAATAAAAACCTTGGGCGAACACCATGGCCAGCGAGGAAGTAATACTGTCCACCATTCAACGCATGAAAGCCTCCGGCATACCTGATTCCATCATTTCTTCAACCCTGGACGAGTTAGGGGTTTCGCCTGAACAGGTTCAAAAATACCTTCAACAGGCTCCTATCGGGGGTGTTTCTCAAAAAACCGCGGGAGAGAGTGAAGACTCCGCTGGACAGGGCACGGCCATTCCGGGCCTTGAAGAGGGCGTGGAAGGCGAGTCCGAAAACCCCCTGGAAGGCCTGGAAGAAGAAGCCCATGAACGCATTGCCAGTGCCACCGCAGAAAAAGTCAAGGAACACCTGGACGCACACCAGGAACAAGCCGAGTACAATCAAACAGTGGTTCATTCTTCATTGGAAGAACAAAAACTCCTTATCGCGCAGTTGCACGAACTCGTGAACCAACTGCATGAAAAATTCGATGCTACAAACCTGCAAAGCGTTACCAATCAAGTCAACGCATTGCAGAAAAAAACCGATGCATTGTATCAAATGCAGTCTGAAACCAAGGCCCTCATGCAGGCCCTGCAAAGCCTCATGCAAAAAATACTTGAAACCACCCAACAGCTTGCATTCGAATCCAGGAAAGGAAAATAAACCGTTACTTGATTCCAAAAAACTTTTTGAACAATTCAATGAAATTCTTTGCCCCCTGGCCTGATTTTTCACGCAAGTGCGGGGTGCGCCACTTGTAGTTTTCCAGTTCATTAATGTTCTTGTACGGCGCCGGGAACAGGGCTTCTCCTGTTTTTTTTCCTGCTTCCTCGGCAAACAGTCCAAACACCCCTTTGGGGTAAGGCCCTTGGGCTTTTTCCATGGCATCAAAATCTTCTTGAGCGCCTTTGGAAATTTTATCCGCAAAACGCCCATATCCTTGCGAAGCAACCTGGCCTGAACGTGCGATCAACGCAACGATCACTATAATGCCCAAGATAACAGCCCAAAAGATTTGATTGGTTTGGATGAGGGCCAGTGCAACGATCATGAGGAGCAAGACCCAGGACGCGCGCATCAGTGCATGCCCCCCACAAACCCTCCACCCCCGCCCCCATACGGGTCCATTCCTCCCAATCCTGCCATGAGTTCTGGAGGCAAACCCCCACCAGCAGGAGGCTCTGGTTCGGTTTTGATTCCAATGGCCAGTGCAAGAATGACCATGCCAAACACGATGAATGGAAAGTAATCTGAGAACGCAGGGCCTTTAACCGCATACAATACTCCGGTTGCAAGCAGGAGCAGCAAAATGCCGCTGAGCGAGCGCAGGGTCAAAAACATTATACCTAAAACGCCCAACACCAGCCAGGTTTCATTGAATTGAACGGCAAACGCAAGCACTACCACTGAAACCAAAAACGTGAACGTGTCCATGTGCGCTTCCTCTCATCATTTTACTTCTTTGAATACATTGACCTTGGCAAAAATCTCTTTTCCAAACGTGGCCAAAAAGAACAGCGCAACGCCAAACCAAAGGAGTTCAGGGTGATTGTACACGGTAAGGAAGACAATGACAATGGCAAACAAGATGGCCATGCGCGCGTTCCCCATGCTTCCCTTGGCCCAACTGTACACCCAGATTAATACGAACAGCGTGAGCGCAATGCGAATGTCATTCCAAAGCGTCTGCAATAGGATGTCCATGCAATAAACCTTCCACTACACTGTTAAAACAGGAAACCCCTATTTAAGCCTACACGGGTTTCAATCCGCCCTTAATGCCCATGCGGCCGGAAGAACTGCCCCGCGCCAAACACAATAATGCTTCCCAGTCCCACGCCCAATGCAGTGATAAGCAGCCACACGGAAAACGAAAGCGTGGAATACTTTAACACCAAAAAGTACACCAATACCACGGTAAAAAGAATGCTTAATGCCCCAGGCCCTACAAACCCGCGTACAAGCATGTAAACCGTGAAAATAAGGAATATTTTAATGAGCAGGTCTGCTTGTGGCACTAGCGCAACCACCAGCCAGGGCAACACTAAGATAAGGGCAAATGCAATGCCGACAATCAACAGCAGGTTTCCTTTTTCATTCATGGCTTTCACCTTACCGTCCCCGCGGAGGATGGCGTATAAAACGCTGCTGGGCCTGGTGGAGCATGTGCTGGCGCTCCTTCAACTCCATGGAATGCGCGCCCTCTTCTTCTTCCATTCCTGGAGCAGGCTGGCGCTGAAACGCCCCGGTAAAAAACAAGTCAACTAAAATGCCCCCAAACCCGAACATCAGCAGAATGTACAATCCATAAATGGGCAAAAACAACCGCCACAAGTCAAACAACAAAAAGTATGCAAAGAGCGCCATGACAATGAGTTTGAGGTTCGGATTCTCAATGTGGTTGTTCACAAAACTGATGATGGTGAGCAGTACAAAAATCTTCAAAATAAGGTTTACGTCCGAGAGAAAATCCCAAAGCCCCAATAAAACGGTGAACGCATTCCATGCAAGCATGAGTGTATGCATGCATTTCCCCTTTAAATAGGTTTATCGGGTTTTGCAACGATCCTGCAAAAAATAAAAAGAAAAAGGCGCTTGGAAGTCCAGCAGGTGTAGTTAAGAATTCTCCCCTCTAAATACGTTTATTCGAATGGCCGGCTGAAGACGTGGTCCCGATGGTCCAGGTAAACAAAAGTCACATGGTCGGCGGTAAACCGGTAAATGACCCTGTACTTTCCAATGCGTTCTGAGAAGTAGTTTTGCATGGGGGCGTTCAAGGGTTTTCCAAGTTCTGGTCGTCCCATTATTTTTTCCATTCTTTTGAGAACCATTCCGCTGGTAGACTGGTCCAGTTTTTTCAGCTGCTTGTCAAAAGTCGGCTTGGTTGAAAAGGACCGCATTCAAACGCCCATTTCCTTTGCATAGGCTTTCAGGTTTTTGTGCATGCGGGTTGGTTCCTGCAGGGCCTTCCAGAACTCTGGTTTTGAAAACAGTTCCAAGTCTTCAAGGTATGTTTCCAGTTCGCCTTTCAAGCGTCTGGCCTCGTTTTGCATGGCCACCATTGTTTTGGAGTACATGTTTTGCTTTGGCATATGCTATATCCTTTGTCCAAGAATTTAAACGTTTTGGAGCCTTTCAGGAGCTCACGCCTCAATCATCTTGCTCATGTCCACTTTGCGCAGTTCAATGATTAATTCCCCATCGGCCTTGCCTTTCAGGAGTTGCCCGCTGACCCCTGTGAAACCCGTGCGGGAAGCGAGTACGCGTACATTTACAACAAACTCTCCTTGCGCGCGCTGAATCTTTCCATGCATGGCATTCAATTCGCACGCATCCTTGAAATAGTTTGTTTCCACTCTTCCATTGGGCGCATGGGAAACAAGCTGAAATTCTTTTAACCGCCCGGACGCATTTTCAACAAACGCATACGTTATGCGCTGCTCGCTTACAAGCTTGCGCAATTCCTCCAGCACATCCGCGTTGTCGGTTAACTTTAAAATGAACGTGTTGCCTGCCATTAATCCACCCCAGTGCAAAATGATTTGTGCAAATGGTTTAAAAGAACAGGTTTTCAAAGGAAGCGCATTTAAAAACAAAAACGGGTTATGTTGAAGTTCGCAAGTAATTGGCTTACTGCGGGTCGAAGCCACTGCAATACCTTGGGCTCGTAGCAGTCAGTTGAAATGGTTTTTGGGCCAGCAGGCCCGTGCAGGGTCTTTGACCCTGCGACCGTCCGCGTAGCAGCCAGCCGCAACTGGCTAGATGCAGGATTTTCCTGCTTCAAGTGCCTCTGTTTCCGCGTGAATGCTTGTCTTGGCGGTCTGCTTGTAAATGGTTTGGGGGTTCCAAAAGAAGCGCACGTGCACGCCGCTGTCTGAAATGCACACCTGCTTGTTGGCCACCAAATCAAACACGTCCTGCAGGGAGTCTACCTGCGTGCTGAAACTGTTGTACGTCATCGTGCTAATGCCCTGCAAAGACACTAACTGGGCATAATTTGCTGAATCCGGGGTCAAAAAATGCAGGTACGCAGATTCTCCCTGGAGGCTGGCGCTTGAAGTGGGAGGCGAATAAATGACGGTGCGCAGGTACGCGTTTCCCTTCTTCGTGGCCTGCTGCCAGTCCACTCCATACAAGTACTCGTAATTGTTGATTTGGTCGTTGGGCGTTGCCTCGCGGTCAGGCGTTTGATTGAACGCCTGGGTTATTGGAACACCGTCAAAGTTGTTGCACACCCCAGCACCATCCCAGTATGTAAACGTGCTTCCGGTTTCAACAGGAATGCCGCCTTCCAAGGCATAATAAAACGCGCTGAAAGGGTCTTTGGTAATGTCATGCGATACCCTGGCCATTACAGGCGTGGCAAGCGATGGCGAGAACACAAGTTTCTTTTCATTGTTGGCGCCAGCGTCTGCGCTGACTTCCAGTAAGTTTCCGCGCGTGGAAGGAATGGAATTGAGCTTGCGCAAATCCGATACAACTTCCGTTTGCACGTTCACAAGCGGGGTTGAGTTTGTGCTCGTCCATGTTTTTGCAAGCGTGTCATCAAGCTTGATTTCATTGTCCTCATTGGAAAACCCAACTCCATAGCCAATGCGTTCAAGTGTAGACCCCTTCAACCCCACGTTCCCATTTAAAGGCAAATTGTAAAAAGGCGAGTTTGGCACGGCATCATCAATGTGGTAGAACACCACGCTGATAAGCGCGTTAACCCCTTTGCCTGCAGTGAACAAATTCCACGTGTCGTTGAAATAAATTTCCAAGTCCACCCTGTACTTTCCGGCGGCCGGAAGCGTGGGGCTGTTCACGTATTTCTGCGTGAACAACAGGTTCTGGTCTGGGCCGTAATAGGATGAAAACATTTCAGTGCCCGCCAAATTATAATACCAGGTTGGAGTGTCTGCAAAAGCCACTTTCGTGTAATACTCCCTGAAATCGTTTTCAAAGTCCACGCTGTACCCATCGTGGATGAGCCGTGCATCAAAGTGCAGGAGATCATCCAATGCTTTTACGTTGGGCACGCCAGGGGGCCATGCAATGCTGGTGTCAGTTACTTTGCTTCCAAACACAGGGTCTGTGGGGTCAATCCACTGGTTGATTCCATACGCGCCTGCATAAAAGGCCGTGGTAAGAGGAGACTTGCACGTTGAATTCCCTGAATTATCTTCCACGCTTTGATTTGAGAATATAATATGGGTTGCCCCGGTGTTTACAGCGCTTGTGGTATCAGAGTCAAGGCTCAGCCCAATGTCATACGCGGCTGGAACGCTAAGGCCTGAGAACGTGCATGAAAGGGTTGTACTGGTATTGGCATCCACGCTTCCTTCCTTGGTGCAGGGCCCTGGAACACTGGCTCCGCTGGTTTGCGCGGAAAGAGACGCGTTCAACGCAACAGACTGGGTTGAAGGCGTATTGTTTTGAATGACTGCATTAAACGTTACTGCCGAAGGTCCTGTGAACTGGTAGGATATTTCCTGCATGCCCAGGGTGTCAGGCGCCACGGAAAAGGACGTGCTTCCACTGCCTGCCCCGCTGGCAGCACTTGAAGGGCATGAAAAGGCGTGGTCGTTGGCGGCAAGGAACTCATTGAAAAGCTGCAGGCGTTTCATCAGCATGATGTTGAATTGGGTTGCGTCGCAGTATATTGCATCAGGGTTTTTTGCGTCGCATGAATTCCATTGAATGCCGCTTTCTTCTTTCCAACTCCAGTTGAACGCAACCCGGGGAAGCGCGCCTTCTCCTGCTTTTCCAAGCAGGGCGCCGCTTGCGCACGCAATCGTGTCAAACGATGTAGGCGGAATGGATTGTGCGGGTTCCTGTGTTTTGAACATGGCATGGAATTTCTCGTTGCGCGTGGTAATCTCTTCCCCGCAGCTCTCTCCAATATTGTAGGGCCCAAAGTCTGAACCCTCGCAGGTTGCCTGGGCCTGACCGCTGTGCGTGGGGTCTCCGTGAATATGTTCTTTCGCGGTAAGCGTTACCACTCCATACAGGGGCGTGGGGTCTGCGTAATCCGTTTTTTTGTTGAACACAAGTCCAACGAATTGAAGGGCGTTGTTTTGCGTGCCTTCAGCGGCTGCCCCCTGGTTGACAGAAATATTGGCCACATCCGTGTTCCATTTTCCCCCAACGTGGTTTTTCACGTTGTTGGATAACCCTACAGAAATTGCATCCACCGGCAATGACTCCTTTTTCTGGCCGCCTGCAAGATTGATAATATAATCCGGAAGCGTTCGGGTGTAGGTTTCCAGGCACGGGTCCTCAGAATCACCCAAGAGAAAGTATACAATTATTCCAACGCCCAATCCAATCAACCAGCACGCCGGGCACCATGAGGTCGTGGTCGTGAGCGCAATAAAAGCGCCTTTTCCGGCAAGCAGGGACGCAATCCCCCCCACAGCAACGCCTGCCGCAGTCCCAATGGCCGCATTTTCAAGCGTGTCATCCTCTGCCATGGCCTCGCCCCAATCACATACACTGGCAGTGACTTCCACGGCTTCTGTGAACAGCGCATTGGTTACCGTGGTAGAATCCGAATCGTCTTTCTTGTACAACGTGAATTCATACCGGTCCCAGGAAAACGCGTACTTTTTGGGGTCCGGAGGCACCATGGTTTTAATCAACGCAATTTGGTGGAAGGAGGTTCCAGGGGCTTTGGCTCTAACTGTAATCCCATACACTCCTGGGAGCGTGCTGCCTTCGCGTGAAACCTTTACTTTTTTGGATTCTTTTTTGACGTTGTTCAACGTCCACTGGTCCAGGAAAAGCTTGCCCTCCGGAGCGCCTCCGGAACAGTTTCCATTCCCTGCTTCCCCGCAAAACTCAAAAGAGATTGGAATGTCTCCGCACTCGCTTGTATCCACCGTGAATTCTGCTTCGCCCTGCTCAATGCTCAACTCCAAAGGCTTCTCCTGAGAAGGAGTGAATTTCACGCATTGTTCAAGGTTGGTAATAAGAATGCTGGCATCAAATGAATCAAAGGATTTCTTTGCTTCCCCGGGTTTGCCAGGAAGCTCTGCAGACAATGTGACTTCAAATGCGGCCGTCTTTCCCAGGTTTCCCGTAAGCGGAGTGAATGTAATGACTGCCTCATAGGCTCCATCGGAAACTGGTTTGGCCTGGTCAAACAACAGGACTTCCTGGTTGTGCAACAATACTTGCGTGGTTGAAACCCCGCTTTCCAAGTCTGTCAGTGTTAATTCCACTTGGCCGATGGCATCGCCTTTCCATTCAAGTTCGGCCGTAAGGTTTTGCAGTGCCACTTCCTTTCCAGCCACCTCGCACGTGTTTGAAAGTGAAAATTGGTCAACGGCTTTGTTGTCAAAGGTGGAGGATTCCCATTTTCCATTGGTGCCAGCGCCTGCGAGTTCAATGCCTCCTTCATCGCATTGATCGGCCAACCCAATGCTTACATGCATGGGAAGGGTTTGAACCCATGTTTGATTGAACGCACTGCTTTTGAATGAAAAACTCAGCGTTCCCGCAAGCGTTTCCTCGTCAATAAAAGGGGCGCCGCTTGCAGTAGCGGCTTTTACCTGAATGAGCTGGGTTTCGCCTTTTGCAATGAACAAAACGTTCTTGTACTGGTTCACGTAATTCTGCATCCCCGTCAAGGCCAGTTTTCCCTGGAACAATCCAAGGATTTGAATGTCCGTTAACGTCAAATCCGTTTCAAGCTTGTTGCTTATTTTCAGGGTCACAAAGTCTTCGCTTGCACTGGTATTGTTCAACGTAAAATTCAAGGCCTTGGGGTCGAATGACACTACATTGGAATCCACCACAATTTCAAAGGGTATCGCGGTAAACCCTTCTTTTTGCGCGTCCAGCACAAGCTTTGTTCCAGGCGTGCTTGCAGGCGCTGTAAAAGACGCTTTTCCACTGGAATTCGTGTACTTTTCTTCAAGGAGTGTCGTGACCTTATCTGTTGTGATTTTTGTCATGGACGCCAATGCATTGCCCACTTCAAATCCTTCCTGGTCTTTCACGCTCAACTCCAAGGGGGTTGGAATCAGCGCGCCCACCGTGGAAGGATTCACGCTCAATGAAAGTTCATTCTTGGATGCCACGCTGAATGGAATGGTCTTCTCAAACACGATCACTCCATTGTTAATCACTTCAACGTGCAGTCCAGCCGCTCCCACCTTTTTGGGTTCAACCTCAAAAGTGGCTTGCACGGTTTTGAAGGGGGACAGGTTTCCCAATGGGATTCCAGTTCCAGGGGTTTCAGGGATTTCATACGCATTTAAATTGTTTCCCTCCACGGGCTGGCCGTCCGCATTCTTTATGGAATAAGATTTGAATGCAAGGCTTTCATCTTGAATGGGCCCGCTTGCACTGCTTTTCACGCGCAACTGGGCGTTGGAGAAAATGGTGGGCGAGTTGTTGGTAAAGGAAAAGCTTACCGTGTAGGAGCCGCTCACGCTTACAGGGTAGGGGGAATCGTTGAGGAGAAGTTGCTGGGTTTGGTCGAACACGTTTTCTCCGGCATAGCAAAATGTTTCTTCACAGGTTTCAGCCTGGCCTGAAAAAAACACTTTTTCCAGGGTTTCCGCGTACAAGGCATGCTTGCTGGAAGTGGACTCAGCAATTCCAAGCTGTGCATCCAGCGGGGTGCGCGCCCATTCCCCGTTTGAAAGCACGCCCCACGCACGGTAATACAATGGAATTTTTGCGCCCAATGCGGCTTCACTGCGCACTTTTATTTCCTGTTCAATCATCAGCGTTTGCGCAGGCGTTTGAGTGTACAGGGCTTCCGCCCATTTTGCATCTCCTAACGTGATGTTTCCCAGGTCTTGGACGCTTCCCGTGGGAGGATTATACGTTCCTCCTTTTTGAATGCCTGCCCATGGCGCATTCAATGCATTAACATATACACTATCATTTTCCACCAGGGATTGAGTGCCTGTGCGTACATGGACCCCCAATGGATTGAATGAAATTCCCTCTGGAATGCGCACCCTGTACAGGGCTTTGGCGCTTGAACCTGCTTTGAGTTCGCCTAAGGGCTTGTCTTTCAAGTCAAAAAGCCCTATAAAAATAATTTCAGGGGCATTGCCTGTGAAGGGCTTTTCAAGTACGGCATTCAATGTAAACGTTTGACTGGGGTACAATTGCCTGGAAGGCGTGAGCAGGGAAGAATACCCCTCTGCGCTTACGCGTGCAAACACTTTGCGGTCGGCTTTGAATGTTTTATCCGCGTTTCCGGCGTTGTCTGCAGGAATCATGCACGCGTTTGCAGGGCATTCGGGTGAATTCTCAGTCAAAAACTCCACTTTTGCAAACGGAATGGGGGCATTGTCTTTATCTGTGACTTTCACTTTTACACTGCTTTCCCCGATTTGCAGGGACACGTTGAAAAAGGCCTGCTCGGCCTTCTTTGTTTCAACGGTGACACTTTTTCCAGGAGAAGAAGGGAATTTGTACGCCTGAACGTAGTAAGACCCGTCCTGAATGCCATTAAAAACAGCGGTTCCATTGGCGTCTGTGAATTTTTCAGGGATTTCATAGACAATGAACCCTGTTTTGGAGTCAAAGAAAACAATCTTTGCATTCTCCACAGGCAGTTCATCTTCATCCGCCACTTTTACAAGCGCCTTGCCGCTGTTTTGGGATGAAATCTTTTCCAGTTCAAAGTCAAACGACGCGTTTGCGCTTACCATTCCAGCGTCCTTGGACTGGGACAGGTATTCTGCGTGCACCACTACGATTTTATACGGCCCTGGTTCCTGGACTGCAAACGAAACGCCTTCACCACCCGAACTGGTTGTTTTTTGGCTGACTTCCTTGTTGTCGGATATTTGAACAAGTTTCACGGTTGCATTTGCAATGGCGTTCCCGCTGACCTTGTCTTTAACGTTCACAGAGAGCACGCCTTTCACGGATTTTGAAAGCGTGAGTTCTACATTTGTAATCGTGTCTGCTTCCACTTCCACAGCGTCTGAGGAAATTTCCGCGTAGTCCTGTGCAGGGTCTGAAACGCTTGCATAATATTCTCCCACATCCAGCGAGTCAAAAGTGGCTTGCCCATACACATTGGAAGCCTTGGTTTTGACTTTTCCCCCGGTTGTGGAAAAAACGGATATTTCCATTCCTTCCAAGGCGTTTCCTTCTTCATCAAGTGCCTTGACTTTTAACGTGCCTTTTGGAATTTGAAGGGCCGTCAATTCAATGGTGTTCGTGCTTCCCGAGAGTGGAATGCCTTCCTTGGACGCAAAACCAAGGGCATTCGCGTTGGCCAGCAGCACGCCACATGTCGCGGGCACGCTGACCTTAACAATTCCATTGGACGTTTGAGTAGTAGTTGGGTTGGGGCTCACGCCTGCATTCTGGCATGAAAACTGAACGCTTACATTTACTCCATCCAGGCTCTGGCTGTTTTTTCCAATCAATTGAATGGTGCGCTCAAACGATTCAGGAATTACAGATTCCAGTTGAATGGAATACAATGCGTTTGGACTTGAGACGTTGAAAGACTCCTCGAAAACCTCAAACCCTTCCCGTTCAACACGCACATTTAATGTACTGCTCACGGGCACGTTTTTTACAACGGCCTTGCCGTCTGCATTGGAGGTCGCGCTTACATTTTTGCCTGAAAAAGCCACCTGGACTTGCACGCCTTCCAAGGGAGTGCCGCTTGCATCTGCAACCGTGAAAGTTACCTGCGTGTTTTGCGGGATCAGGTTGAGCGTGAATGCGCCCCACAAAAGGATTCCCGCTAAGAGGACAATGAGAAGCGGAAAGCTGGGCACGATTTTGTCAATTGCGCTTACCACGCCTGTGGCGTGCACGCGGTCTGCAAATGAATAGTACGCGTCCTCTGCTCGTTGGTATAAGTCCTTTAAACCCATTCATTCACCCGAACGCGTTGGCACGAAATGGGTTAATGAAGGGTTTACGGGTATTTAAACGTATACGCGCGTGCACGCGGGGCATTGCAAGTAAAGGGGGGAGGCGCCCCTCCGAAACATGCAGCCTGTACGTGGCCATTCAGCGCATTGTGCACGGGTTGAAAATAGGCCGGTGAAGGGCCCCTGGTTTTGAATCATGCCATTTCAAGCACGGCCTGCTGGTGTTTTTCAAAAACCTTTTCGTCAATGTGCCCGTACACTCCTTGGAGTCCGTCCTTGAACGATTTTGACGACACTTTTTCTTTCACGCGTTCAAACCGGTTCCTCAAATCGCATCGGATTGAAATTTCGTTTTGAACCCATTTTTTATCCTTCAGGTTTGGGGCGAGCATGAAAATGTCGCGGATGTCCGTTGAACGGGCGCTGATAAACTTCATGACAAACAGCGCGTCAAGGTCAATGATTCGGATCGTTAACTCTTCCATAATGGTTTTCCCCTTCAACAACCTCATTTTTGAATGGTCAAAAATCCAATCGAAGGCAAACACCATGCCTGTTTGCCGGTCTAAAACGCCGCCTATGAGAATGTCCATGCTGACGTTAAAATGGTTTTCCAGTTCTTTTTCAAACCGTTCAAAGTTGGCATAAGGGGAAGGCGTTTTTGGAATTTCTTTGCGCGAATACCCGCGTTCTGCCAAAAAAGAACCCACTGCACGGGCCTTGCTTTTGTCTTGGACAGCCACGTCGCAGTCCACGGAGAAACGCGGAAGGGTATAGGCGTTCACGGCATACCCTCCAATAACCACAAATGAATGGCCTTTAAGGGCGCGAAGCGTTTCAAATATTTCCTTTTCCCTAATCTGCAACGCGTCCATATTTTTTCCTCATGTAGCGGTAGGCGTAGGAGTAAATGTCATTGGACCGGGCGTGTTTCATGGCCTCTTTTAAGCCTTCCACTTTAAACCCCTGTTTTTCAATGGCCTTCACGTTTTTCACGGGAATAAAAATGACATATTCTCCAACCGTGGAACCTTTGTCCACATAGTTGGGTATGCCCCGCCGGTTGAAAAAGTTTTTCCAGTACGCCAAATCTTTTTTCAACACTTTAATAAAATAGGGGGATTTTTCAATTCCACGCTGAACATATGCAAAATCCGACCAAATTTCAATTGCGGACAAACCGGTGAATGCATATTCTTTTTTTGCTTCTTTCATGATTTCCGGAACCCTGAACGCCAACGCCTTGGCCACAATTTCCCCGGGCTTTACGCATACATAGGTGTTATGGGGTTGTTTTTGAATCCACCCTGAATGCACCAACAGGGAAAATATCTTTTTCCGCATGCTCGGGCCCACCATCCAATCCAATTCCGCCTGCTTGAAGCGGCCGGCCGTGCCATGTTTCAAGAACAACAAGGCGTATGCCCTAAACCCGAAAGAGGGGATCCCCATAGTCATAACAGTTACTTAATGGGTAACTTTTATAAACAGGGGGTTCGTGGGGGGCTTGTTCGGCGGCTTTTGAGGCATTCACCCGGTGGGCAACGGCCCCATGCACGTTTGGCCTTGAATGAACGTGGCTTCCTCCAACTCCATGCTCGTGCCTCCAATGCCTTTTTGCAGGGCTTCAGGGTTCCAAAACACTTCAAAGGCGGTGCCGTCATCAAGTACGCATGCGGATTGTTTTTTCACCATGTCAAACAGGGCTTGAACCGAAGTGACCTGCGCGCTTTCATTGTCGTGGGCCAGCCCGCTGATTCCATTCAATGCCGCTCCGGAGTTAAAGGACGCGGAATTGGGGGTGAGGAATTTTACACTGATTCCTTCATCCGCGTTGGCTTTAATGGAATGGCCTTCCTGGGGGGGCGTGTACACAACGCTTTTTACATACGCCGTTCCTTTTTGCTGGACGCTTGGAAAGCGCAGGGCATAGGAATACTCCCAGTTGTTTTTCACGTCATCCACAGTGGCAGGCGTGTCAGGCGTGTTGTGGAATGCGTTTTTCAGGAGCTGGCCGTCAAAGTTAAAACACGCCTTTCCCACCCCTTCCCAGTACGTATAATGCGCACCCGGCGCCTCCAATTCCTCTCCTTTAAAGGACATGTACGCCGCACTGAACGGCTTTTCCTCGTTGCGCGAAACCTGCATGAGCAGGGGCGTTGCAGTGGTGGGGGAAAAGGAAAGCTCGTACACCTGGTTGTTTACTGGATTTCCTTTCAATTCAAACAGCGTGCCGCGCTTGGTTGGAAGCTGGTTCAGCGATTCAAAGTCTCTTACCCATGTAGCAGTGACTGTTGACGACAAGTCAGTTGAAGGAGACGAGAACAGTTTTACCTCATTCTTTTCGTCTATTTTGAACGAATCGCCTTTCAAGTCGAAAATGGTTCCATAGCCTTCCCGGTTCAACAGGTTTTCGTTGGTCAAGCCCACGCTTCCATCCAATGGAAAGTAATACCACAACGAATTGGGGCTTGGCAGTTTCTTGTGGGACAATGAAACAACGATGACCGCGTTGGGCTTGTCTTCATCAAAAAAGTCCCATTTTTTCTTGTCGAATAGGATTTTTGTTTCCACTTCATACGTTCCAGGCTCGTCCAATATTACGTTGCTGTTGAACCTGCGTTTGATTAGTATGTGCCCGTTTTCATCATAATATGCGTCAAACGAAGGCCCCCCGGCTTGATTGTAGAACCAGGTAGGGGTGTCTGCGAATGCTTTTTTCGTGTAATACTCTTTAAAGTCTTCGTGGAAATCCGGGCTGAACCCGTCTTTCATGAGTTTTGCATCAAAGTACAGCAGGTTGTTCAACGCCTTGATGTGTGGAATGTCAGGCGTCCACACCACTCCTGCCTGGGTTACATATTCGCCAAAGTCCTCGTTTTCCTTGTCAATCCAATAATCAATGGCCGGATACCCTTTCACGATGGCCGTGCTGTAGGACTTGTCGCATTCTCCTTCGAATGCATTCTTTGCTTTTTTCATGGAAAATGACAGGGTAAACGCGGTTACGCCAGAGAAGAGGGTAGGACTGGAAGAAAGGCTTATTTGAGCCACATAGGTTCCCGGCCCCTCCAAACCAGAAAACGGGCATGAAAATGAAAACTCTCCATTCCCGTCCACCAACGTTTCCTTTATGCACGGACTTGGAATGTTAGCTTCAGGGTTTTGGTTTTTAAGCGAAACCGCGTACAAGACTTTTTGGGTTTCACTGGTCTTGTTTTTTACATTTACGGTAATAGTGGCCGTACTTCCAGGCGAGAACCCAATGCCTGCTCCTTTCATGGCCACAGTGTTGGGAAGCACGGTGAACGTTTGCCCCCCGCCTTTTTTGAAGTCTACAGTTTCCTTGTCTTCCGGGCATGAAAACGTGTTGTCATTGGCTTCCAGAAACGCGTTGAAGAATTGCATGCGTTTCATCAACATGATGTTGAATTGGGTTGCGTCGCAGTATATTGCATTCGGGTTTTTTGCGTCGCATGAATTCCATTGAATGCCGCTTTCTTCCTTCCAACTCCAATTAAACGCAATTTTTGGCAGTACATTGGGGCCTGTGACTCCCTGCACGCCATTCTTTACGCATGCAAACCCTTCCAACGGGTTTTGGAAGTCAGGCAAGGGTTTTGTTTGCAGGCGGACGTGGAATTTTTCCACGCGCGTCACATCCTCTGCAGGAGAGCACTCTCCTTCATCGCTTTCGGGGCCAATACGGTACCGGCCAAACGTCCCAGTCTTGCATGTAACCGCCGCATCCCCGTCGTGTTCGGGGTCTCCGTGAATGTGCTCCGTGAATTTGAGCGAGGCCGTGGCATACGCTGGCATATCTGAATGCAATCCGGTTTTATTGTAAAAGCTCACCCCTGCACGCTCGCGCAATTTCTTCTTTTCCCCTTCGGCTACATCATGAACATTGCTTTCATTCACGTCCCAAACCGCATAAAAATCACTCTTCGCGTTGCCTGACAGCCCCACGGCAATGGCATCCGGTGGAAGTTTTTCCCTGTTCTTTCCACCGGAAAGCAGGGTAATGTAATCAGGCAGGGTGTCAGTGAACATGATGGCGCAGGGGTCAACGTCGCCTCCCCCACCTCCACCAAACAGGCTAAAAAGGAATGCGAGAATTGCGAGTATAAGACCAAACCAACCGAAAAAAACGAGCACTGCATCGGCGCTCATGCCAATGACGGCTCCAACGGCTTGAGCTGCTCCGGCAATTAATTCTGAAATCGCTGTAGGTCCAAAGCTTCCGCCAAGAACAACACTTGTAGGGGTTGTAAAACCGCCAATGGTCCCCCCGGCAAAAACATCGACTGCACTAAAAAATACCATGGTGGCATTGAATGCCACGTCTCCCCAGCCACCCTCCAAGTCCTCATCGTCCCCTGCCTCCGCGGATTTCTGCCAGCTACACAAGTCGGATGTAACCGCAATGTCTTCCAGCACGCGGCGGTTGGTTGCGCGGATTGAATCCCTTGCATTGGCACTGTACAATTGAAGGGAATACTTGTCCAATGCAAGGAAGTAATGGCGGGGTTCCTTGAACGTAGCGCGCATTTCAAGGTTGGCAGGCACTTGCGCGCTTGGACTTGAAACTCTGAGCGTAACCCCATACGTTCCGGGAATGGTTTTTCCCTGAATGGGGCCTACTTCTATTTTTTGCACGCCTTTAAGGTTTTGCACGGTTTGCGGGGAAACGTGAATTTCATCGGTTGTGCCGCCCCGGCAATTGCTGTTTCCAGGTTCCTTGCAGATTTCAATGGTCACAGGCTCCGGGCAGGCAGTAGTGTCAATGGAAAACGACTTGGAAACCCATTTTTCATTGGTCTTATTCCAGTCCACTACAATTCCTGGAACAGGCAGGGGGTTCATGCGCACGCACTTGGCAAGAATGTTGGTGGTAATGGAAGCACTGAACGCATCCCACACTACGGTGTCATCAGGGGTGCGCGCCTCAAATCGTACTTCGAATTGCGCGGGGTCAAAGGACTCCCATTCAAAAGGCGCATACGTGATGCGCATCTTGTAGGGGGTTTCAGTTGTACTGGCAGGGTTGAAGTATTCCAGTTCATCCAACAGGGAAACGCCTTGGGGAGTCAAATTGGATTTTACTTTCTTTCCGGTTGGCGTTTCTATTTCCACGTCCACGTACCCTTTGATGGCCCCCTTCCACGTGACTTTTCCGCGCAGGTCTTCAAGCGTTACCCCGCTTCCCTGCACGTTGCACTGATTGGATAATAACACTTTTGCCTGCACGGTTTGCGCGTTGACTTGGGCATGCCAGGGGTGGGACGCGTCGGCCTCTCCGGCAATCACCAACGGCTGGGTTTCGCATCCCCCAAATGAAACAAGGTTGAATTCCAGCGGAACAAGCACGTGCACGGCGCCCGGAGACTGCGTGGACTGGAATTCAAAAAGCGCAAGCGCGTGCAGGGGTTCTTTCAGAGGGTCTGCCTGGGAAGATGCAACGGCCTGTATGTTCATCGTTTTAACTTCTTTGGGCCCCAGGGAAAACGTGCTTATGTATTGTTGCAGGAACGCCTGCATTTTTTCCACATCCAATGCGTTCAATCCTTCTCCAACGATTTGGGCCTGAACAAGCACAAGGGAATCCTGGGAATTATTTTTGAAGTACAGGGGCCTTTCCTGGGAAAAACCAGGCACTGCATTTACCTGAAAGGAAAGCGTTTTTGGGTCAGTGGATACAGTGCTGCCCTGCACGGGGACTTTAACAAGAAGGCTTGTCTGGCCTCCTGAAATAGCCTGGAACGCCCAATACGTGTTGGGCCCTGCTTCATCCAATTCAATGGAAACCTCGCCATCTTCCTGGGTGGAAGCCAGCGCAAAAAACACAAAGTCCCCTGTCCCGGAAACCTTGTACACGCTCACCTGGGCGTTGGAAACCGGAGAGCCCTGCGCATTTGCCACGCGTGCAACAACTTTTACAGGAGTAAACGCCTGTACTATTCCCGGTTCCACGCTCAAGTCCAATGCAGCGCTTTCAACTCCAATCAGGGTCCACGAGCCAGAAATCTTTGTGTCGCCTTCCTCCAAAACATTCAGCTCTAATTTTTCTGTTTCAGTGTCCAGCGCCTCCAGCTTCACTTCCAGCAACGCGCTTTCATTGGGCAGCATTTTTCCAATGGAGAGCATGCCTCCTTCAACAGCTGGAATGGCCTGCGTGCTTATGTTTTCCTCTTCCACTACGGTGCCACCCGGCAAGGTGAGGGCATACCCGGTTACATGGAAGGCCGTGGACAAAATATTGGAAAACCCCGCGTTGAGTCCAACGGCATCCAAGGACTTGCCCGTTTTGTTTGTCACCACCCACGAAAAGGAATGGGGTTCATACACGTTTAATTCAAAGGGCTGAAAATTCAACGTGTTGCCGCTTGCGTCTTTGACAAAAGGACCGCTCACGCACAAGGCATTCACGCACGATTCGTTTTGCCCGATAAAGTAAATGCTTTGAATGGCCTGCGCGTACAAGGCTTCTTTTCCCTGCACGTTTTCATTCAAACCCAATTCAGGGTCGGATGGAAAGCGGTGCCATTTCCCGTCTGAAAGCACGCCCCAGGTTCTGTACCTGAGTTCGAGTTTTGCATTCAGGGGCGCGCCTTCTGCTACGCGCACAAGAACGCGCACGGCGTGAATTTCATTGGACGCGCTGTCCCACCGCGCTTCACTCCACACAGCGCCATCGCCCGCAAGGTTTAGCTCATCAATGCTTGTTCCAGCGGGCGGAGAAAAAGTAGAGCCTTTCAGAATGCCTGCCAGCGGCGCGTTCACTTCTTCCACGGATGCCACTTTCAACGCCAAAGGGTTTTCCACGCGCACATGCATTCCAGGGCCCTGGAATTGGGACTGGCTTGGAAACCGTGCCTCAAACTCCGCCCAATACGATTGCCCGGGCCACAATGCCAATGCAATACTTCCATTCAATTCCTTCCAGCCCACGAACACGATTTCAGGTTCAAATCCCTGCACGAGTTTCATGGACGCCTGGATTTCAACACTTTTTGAGTCCGCGAGTTCTGCAAAAGGAGAGATCCAATCCGAATAGCCCTGCGCGTGTACGCGGAAAAAAACCTTTTCATCCAACTTGAATGACTTTTCAGCAGTACCCTTGGCGGATGTTTTAACCCCGCATCCTGCCGCAGGACAGGTGGAACCTGCCAGCGTGAAAAACGTGACCTCGGCATCTTTAACCGGCAGTCCTTTTGAGTCTGCCACTTTCACGCGCAGTATTCCGGTTCCTGCTTTAAGCGTAATGGGAAACACGGTTTCCTGTTGGGCGTTTACTTGCATGACGTCAGAAATTCCATTGTACGGGGCTTTCACAGCCCTGAGCTTGTACTGCCCGGGTTTCAGGCTCTTGAAAGACGCTTCGCCCACTGCATTGGTGGGCTTTGAAGGGTACTGGAAGAGCACTGTTCCAATGGGCGAAAGAACGCTCACCACAGCGTTTTCCATTCCAATTCCCTGCGTGTCCTTTACTTGCGCAATGGCTCTTCCAAGGTTTTCCTCTGAATATTTTTCCATGAGCAGTTCAATTGTTTTTTCCCCGCTTACAATGCCGGTGTCTGCTTCCGCGTACACGTATTCATCATGAATGCCGTATACTGTGAAAGGCCCCTGCTTGGACAATGCAAAAACGGCTTCCCCATTTTCATTCGTTGTTTTGTCTGTCATTTCCTGGTTCAGTGCAGGATCCACTAATTTGACCAGCACGCCTGGAATTTCCTGGAAAGATTCTTTGTCCAGCGCGCGCACGCGCACGCTTCCAACAGGCTGCAGGGACATGACCAGTTCAACACTGGACTCCTGGAATGCACTCACGTTGAACGCGGCTGAAAGCGCGTTTCCAAGCACGTTCAAAGAATCATACGCGCTTGCATGGTATGCTCCGACACTGATTTCGTTGAAAACAATGAATCCCTGGGCGTTGGAAATGCCTTCTGCGCGCAGCCCGTTTTCAGCGGAAAACAATTGAACATGAATGCCTTCCAACTGCACTCCATCCGCGCTGCGCACGTCAACACGTACGCTTCCAGTCTTTGTTTTAATGCGGGACAGGAAAATCACGTGCGAGGCCTGGGTTACCTGAAACCCCTGCAATTCCTCAAATCCAGGCGCATACACGTTGACACTCAAAATGCCGCACAACCCGGGTTTTGGAAGCACGGCTTCTCCTTTTTGCGCGTGCACGTCTTCCAAGGCAAGGGAAAGGCCTGAACAATGGAGTTGAATGGTGACTGGAACGCCTTCCAGTTTTTCTCCCAGGTCATCCACAAACGTGAGCACGGGGCCTGAAAATGCAACAGGCCTGGGCTTTAACACAAACGTGCGCATCAACCCAGGCTTGGACGCCTTCCAAATAGTGGAATAGGGTTCAAATGCGGGTTCGCTTACCTCCACCTGCACTTCCAATGGAAAGCCCATATTTGAAAGTTCTACAATTCCATCCGCGTTCGTGGAATGGCGTTGGGTTTCGCCCTTGAATGAAAGCAAGACCTCTATTCCCGGAAGAGGCGTTGAATCCTCGTCTACAAAAACAAGGCGTGCGGTTCCAGGGGAAGGCCCCACAGTTCCGCTCAGCGCAGTCCACGCCCACCAACCGGCTAAAAGAATAAGGGCTATGCCGCCAAGGGCCAGCAGGGGATGGTCTTGAACCCACGCCCATGGAGATGGTGATAAAGCCCTGCGCGCCATGCAAAAACCCGGATTGGATTGGCTACGAAGAAGCTGAATCCTCTATATAAGGGTTGTGTGGTTGCGCTGGACTTTTACCAATTAGGATTTGATTTGAATGCATGCCTTTTCTGCGGCAAGCTCCTGGTCTTCCAGTGCGTTGAGGACTTCCTTGGGGTTCCAAAAGAATTCCACCTTGCTTCCAGTTCCGCTTACGCACACATGGTTTTCTGCCACTAAATCCAGAATGTCTTCAATGGATTGAATGGTGTTCGTGGGACTGTTCAATGGAACCGTGTCCACGCCATTCAAGGGCAGCGTGCTTCCTGCAAGGGTCTTTCCAACGAATTCCATGTCCTCGCGGAACGCAGTCTTGTTAATGGAACTCAAAGATTCCTGGGGTGTGTAAAAGATGCTCTTTAAGTACACGCTTCCCGTGTTAACGTTGTTGGTTTTCCCGCACCATTCAAATCCATATGCAATGTTGGACTGCTGTCCAACCACGGCACAGGCAGTATTCAACCCGCTTACATCATACTTTCCATTGAACGTGTCCTGTACGGGTTTGTCATCAAAGGCCTTGCAGTTGATTCCAACGCCCCACCACGGGTTTCCTGCGGCGCCCAAATAGCTTTGCGACGTGTCATTGTTAATTCCAACACTGTAAAAGCCCCATGCCTCTCCCTGGAACGTTTTGTTCGTGGTTTTCATAATCACAGGCGTTGCAAAGCTGGGCGCAAACTTCAGGCTTGCTCCCCCGGAAGTCTTGGAAATCGTCAAAACGTTTCCGCGTTCAAGGGAATTCAATACTTTGAACGCGTTTTCCTTGGACGCTTTCACGGTTGCCACGGGCGTAGAACCTGGAATTTCAATGGTCTCCACCAATTGGTCTGCGTCCTGGTTCAAGGAAACCTTTTCCCCTTCAAAGTTGACTCCGTATCCCACGCGTCCCTGCCCGTCATCTGTGCCAATCAACCCATTAAAGGGCAGGGAATAAAAGGGGGATGGAATGTCTTCCGTGGCCGATTTTTCAAGTTTAACGTTTACCTTTGCCACCGGAGTGTCGCTTTTGTAGAACAGCATGTCCTGGTCTTCAAAGTTAATGTCAATGGTCGCACTGTACAAACCCCCTCCAGGCAATAAATAACCGGTAGTTGGGGGGTCGCCAAACTTCCTGCTTACCACCCACAAATTGGGGTTGGAAAAGTAATTGTGCAGGCCTGTCTTTTCGTCCAAGTAATAGGGAGGCGCATCAAAGAATGATTTTGTTTTCGCGAACCTGTCAAAGTCCTGGTAAAAGTCCGGAGCATAACGGTCCTGGATGAGGTACGCGTTAAAATTAACCAGGTCAAAGATTTCCTCTTCGCTGGAAATCCCTGAAGGCAATGCAATCGGGTTTCCTGCATCCTTGGTGGCATTCACAAAGTCTTTCAAACGCTCGGTAGTGAACGGCGCGCACTGTTTGAGGAGGCCTGCCTGGCCTATGACAAAAAGCGTTGAAATGGAATCGCTTGCTTTTGAAGAGTTATAACAGGCCTCACATTCCTGGGGGGCAATGGAAGCCTTCAAAGAATACGCTCCATCATCCAATGCAGTAAATGCACAGCCCACGCTGGCCTTGTTTGAACCTGTAGGAACGTCCACTGTTTTCGTGCACGTCTTTATTGCATTTGAATCCAAGCTTATTACAGTCACCGTGAGCTGGGACTTGTTCTTTGCAGGCGCATTGTTTTTGATTACAATCACTGCATTAAGGTCCTTTCCTTCCTTGTCTGCGTGTATGGATTCAATGCCAATATCATCTTGCGGGATTTGCTGGGACTCAAAACCTGCCAGCACGCCTTGTACAGGGCATTCAAAGGGCGCGTTCAATTCAATGAATTGTTGAAGGACGTGCACTTTTTGCAGTAATTCAATGCTGAACTGGGTTGCATCGCAGTAAATGAACGCGTCCTTTCCCTGCGCGTCTTTTGTAGTCTCATCGCATGCACGCATGCCAACGCCTGAAAACGTCCAGTCAAACTTTATTTTGGGCAGCACCAAAGGCCCTGTGGCTCCTGTTTTGGCGCTGAACGTGTCGCATGCCAGTGCAATGGGCGGAATGACATCGCCTAGGATTTGCGTGGGGTCAATGGAATTGAATTGCACGTGGAAGTTGGCCTGCACACTGGTTTCATCCTCTTCTTCCAGGTCCTCTACCATGGGTTCCTCTTCATAACCTTTTTCATCGTACTGGTGCTGCACGCCGGTTGCTTTCACTACCTTGTACTTAATGCCTTCAAACCTGGACTTGTTTTTGAAGGTAAGGCCGTGAATCTCGGATTCTACAGGATTCTCGCTGGTGTTCTTTATTTTGGGTTCAAGCGCTGGCTTTCCTTCCACGTTCAATTCCACGTCCACATCCTTTTTCGTGGAAGTGCTTGTCTCCAAGAGCTTGACGTCCTTGATTTCCACATCAACGACTTTCAATTCAATGGTTTCACTTTCGTCCTGCGAATAGTAATCCACAAGCGTGGTCACAACGCCTGCCACCAGCCCATTAATAATGGGGTTCTTGCTTCCCGTTATAAGGCCGAGCACCGAGGGAACGATTCCAACCAAACTGCCGCCAAGACCTGCCTGGCCAAGGACCACCGCTGGTGTACCCTTACTTTTTTCGGGAATTTTTGAAATACTGCCATCACCGTTGATTTGGTAGGCGGGGGCCGGTTGGTCTTTTAGCATAATCAGTTCATCTGAGCCAAAAGTCCCAATGATGCTCCCACTGTCAATATCGAAAACATCTCCGCTTCCATCATCGCTTATCCTAAGAACAACCGAGTCACCGTTAAACGTTGTCTTATAGCCGCTATCCAAACGTTCGTTTAAAAATGGAATAGGTTCGGGTGCTGCAGGGGGTTCTTCTTCATCCCCTCCGCCAAATAGGGTATCCCATGCGCCTGCCCAAAAGCCCTTGGGCTTCTCCCCAGATGTGAACACCAGTTGGCCTTTTGTTTTGTCATAGTTGACTTTTCCAATGTATTCCCCGGTGGTTGAATGGAATACTTCTCCGTCTTCATTGTACGTGGCAAAAACTACGCCATCAGCATTGGCAATGGAATTGTCTGTTCCAATCGTTCCAATGGGTGAACCATCTGCGTTCAGCACGCCAAGGCCTTTTGCAGTTGATTGTCCAGGCGCGCCTGGCCCTAGGCCAGCACCAGTTTTAATCGCACCTTCCTTTCCTTGGCCGCCTTCCACACTCTCTGCAACGGTTTGCACGCCCGTTAATGTGCCTCCTTTAACGGCTTCTTCTTCAATGGGATTGCCTGCCCAGTTAATTCCAGGGGTGGCAATGTTTGCAATGGCGTTCAACCCGCCCACAATGACCGCGGCAATCAGCCCTGTTTTAATGCTTTCCCACCAGCTGCGCGGGTCAAATTCAGCCTCAATTACCTTGAAGTGGCAAAAATTGCTTAGCTCCGCAGTGTCAACGCCATCCGTTCCAATTTTAGGGTCGTCAAAAATGTCAAATTCATACCGGTTCAGTTGAATGCATGCACCCGGGTCAAACACGCGCGCGCGCAGCACTTTTTCCTTGAACGCCTGCTTGATTTCCGCGCCCTTCACGCTTACTGTTATGGGGTACTGGCCCAGCTCCGTGTTGGTGCCTGCAAGCACTTCCACTTCCTTGGAATCCGAGGCTTTAAGGGTTAATTCTGTGGCGCTCAAATCCAAATCCGATTTCAGTGTAAATTCAACGTCCTTGCCGCAGTCCTTGGTTTGAATGGTGAACTTGTCGCTTGCGCCTCTGTTCATTTGCAATAATTCCTTGGAATAGGAAATGCAGTCAAACAAATTCACCACGCCGATTTTGGCTTCAATGAAATCGGTAAGAACCTGGTCTTTTGTATCCAAAGGATTCACGCTTTCAAATACCACTTTGAAATCCGCGAGGCCCGCACTTCCCCCGGTGGGAGTGAAAACAAGTTTTGCATCCAATGCCTCCAACGGCGCAAGCGATTCTACGAGCAAAGAGGAAAACCCGGATTTTACAAGCGTTCCGGCCTTGATTTCCGGTTTGTCTGCGGAAGTGGCCAGCAACTTCAAATCACCGATTTCATTGCTGTTCCAAACGGCTTTCACGCGCACGTTCTTCAATCCCACAGGATTGTCTTTCACGGAACAATTGTTTTGAATCTTGAATTCCAGTGTAACATCCTTTCCTTCCGTGCCCGTTTCCCATTTGTTGGTGGAAAGGTTAAAGCAGCCCGGGTCATCCACTTCCGATGAAACGCCCAGCGAGAATGCAATGGGCACTGCAAACGCCCATTCCTGGCCAAAGTTTTTTGCAGTAACTCCCAATTCCCCTTCCAAAGACGCATGGTCAAGCAATTGCCTGCCCAGCACGGTGGGAATGGTTTTCACGCTCATTTTAAGCGTTTCATTGGGCTGCAGTATTTTTCCTTCAAATGCATGCAGCCAGTTGTTCATTTTTTCCTCATCCAATAATCCTTCAAAGTTTCCGCTCACATTCACCTGGCTTAATTCAAGCGCAAAACTGAGTTTGTTGGTCACTTCAAGGGAGTCTTCCACTTCCGATTCCGTTTTTACATTTATGCTAACGCCCAGTTTTTCCGGGTTGAACTCCAATACTTTGTCGGATACTTTCAGGGTTTGAGTGAACGTGTTATAGGAAGGGGATTCCACTTTCACAGTGATTTCCGTGCCAGGCAATTGGCCGGGCAGGATTAATTCCAGTTCGCCCAGCGCATTGGTTTTTCTGGATTCCAATACAATGCCATGCTTGTCCACCAGGCTTACAACTGCGTCCTTTAATTCAAGGTGCGTGGCGGCATCGGAAACCTTGAATTTTAGATTCAAAGGCACTCCTGAGGGATATGAGGAAGGCGTGATTTGAACGTCCAGGTTGTTGGCCGCGCTGATGGAAAACTCAATGTCCTTGGAGAACACCTGCTTGAAATCGGATACAAGCAAAAAGTTTACAATGGAATTCCCGGCGCTCTTGGTTTTAAAGAACAGCGTACCGGAAACCTTTTTGTTGGGGGAAAAGTTTCCAACATTCAAGGCAGGCAACTCAGATTCGTTGATGTCTGCTTCCAGTGAACCGGATTCTGCGTTGAATATTTTGTAGTGCGTGAACAGAATGGAATCGTTGTTGCTCCTGATGCGCAGTTCTGCATGGTCATGGACAGCGCTTCCATTGTTAATCAGATTAAACGTGAGCTTGTAGTCCTTGAACACGTCTGCATTGTATGCCTGCACCAGGTCGTTCAAAATTCCATTCTTCACGTCCAAAATGCTTGCGTCAAAGCAAAATTCGATATCGCATAAAGTTGTAACGCCCAACTGGTAGTTTTCTTCCTTGGTGTTTGCGTACAATTCTTCCGTTACGCTTGTGTCTGCAGGGTCGCGTTCAATGCTCCCGTCATTCTTTTCCCCGCGGACTTTGTAGTTAACGCGCATCACGTCTTCCACGCTTGCAGTGTCGCGCACGCGTATTTTTGCTTCAACTTCATAAACCCCATCCAGGGGTTTTTTCCACGTTACTTCCACCCACTTGGCTTCATCATTGGTAACGCTTTCCCCGTCTATTCCAAGCCCGTTGTTGGGGTCCCACGAGCTCCCCTTGAGAATGGAAGCCTTGGCCACATTCACGGATTGAATGAACAAGGGATCTTTTTCAACAATGGATTTGGTGCCTGTGCGCACGTGCAAGGACGTTTCGTCGAATGCTTTTCCCTGGGGAATGCGCACCTGCCATTTCCCCGTGTATTCCTGGTTTTTTCCCACGGTTTTTGCAATTTTGTCCCCCACATACAGTCCAAGGAAGTCCACTTTGATGTCTCCCTGAATGAGTTTGGGCAGTAATTTGACGGTAAAAGTCTGCGTGGACAAAGGCACAATGGGTTTAATCACTGAAACATAGGGGGCCAGCGTGCTTCCCTGCTTGTCCACAATGACAAAAACACTCTTGTCTGCTTTGGACTTTTGATTGTTGGAAGGCAGTACATACTGCCCATTCGAATCCGTTAAATCCGCGCCCAACAGGGATTCATCGAAGGCGTTGTACACGCTGACCTTGGCGAATGCAACAGGGGCATTGTCTTTGTCCACTACGTTTACCACTACCACTCCATCCGGAATTTGCAGTTGAATCTTGTAAACCGTTTCAGCCGCGTTTTCAATGTCAAAGAACTGCGGTTCAGAGTACGCGCTCAAACTTTCCTTGAATGCAAACGCCTTGTAATTCCCGTTTTGAACGCCTGGAAATGACGCAGTGCCGTTAATGTCAGTTAATTGCTCTGGATAAGGTGCAAGGAAATCAGAATCTGCATCGTATAAAACAACTTTTGCATTTGGAACCGGGTCCTCATCCTGGTCGCGCACCTCTACTTTCAATGTTCCGGCATTGGTTCCAGTGAATTTTTCGAGTTCAAGAATTTTCAATGCATCCGAAGCAGTGAACGTTTTTTGCACGGCCAGGTACCCGGTTTTGCTTGCACTCACAATGTAGGATTTTGTTTTGTCGCTTACAAACAATTCTACTATGGCATCCTTGGATGCCTGGGTTTCAATGGTGGTAAGGATTTGGCCCTGCTCGTTTTTCAGCCGTACAGTGGCCTTGTCCAGGGGTTTTTTTGAATCCTTTTCAAGGACCTGGACTTTGATGCTGCCCTCAATGTTTTTTTCAACGCCAATGGTAAGCTGCTTGTTTTCGCTTGCGCTTACTGAAATGTCTTCCAGTACGTTTCCATAAATTCCCTGGTCATCGTACACGTTTACCGTGTAATCCCCTGCCTTCACCTGGAATACCACGGTCCCGTTTGCCCCGGTTTTTTTCTGCTCGTAGGGAATGCCGTACTGGAGCAGGTCAACGTTAATACCGTCCACCAGCTGGTTTTCCTGGTCTTTCACCACTACTGTGACACTGGCATTGGGGGTTTCATCTTCATCCAAGTAAATGGATTTGGTATCCTCATTTACCTCCAGCGAATCCACGTCCTGGAAGCCCTGTACTTTAACGCTTACAACAAGGCCGTTGCAGTTGGATGGAACAGTCACCGTTGCAATTCCTGTTGAAGTTGTAATGGGATTTGGAGGCGTGGCATAGGAGTTTTTGCATGAAAAAGTGAGCGTTGCAGTTTCAGTGATGGGCTGGCCCACGCTGTTATACAAGCGGATGGTCTTCGTATTGGAATCAGGCTTCAATGCAACAAGCTGAAGGGTTTTCACAAGGCTTTCATTCAGCGTGACCGGTTCCGTAAATGTTTCAAATCCTTCCGCTTCAATGGCAATTTCAATCACGCGTCCCTTAGGAAACACTTTCTCCACGCGGCCCAGCGCATCTGTGGTGAGCACGTAGCTTTGACCATTAACCGTGAGCTGCACAGGAATATTGGGAAGCGCGCTTGAATCCTCATCCACTACATTCAATGTGAGCTGGGCCTGTTCAGGTGCAAGTCCCCCCACCAATGCAAGAATGCCTCCTGCAATAAGGAGAAATGCAAGAATGATGACCAGGGCAAAACTTGGAACATGCCTGTCAATGGGGTCAACGATTTTGCCTAAATGGAATTTGTCCACGAAGTCATAGTACTTGTCTTCCAGGGAATGATACAAGTCTTTTAAGGCGTCGGCCATGGCGTTCCCTTACACTGGGTTTTCAGAGTATATATATGACGTGCTATTTAATTCTTTTTAATCCTTTTCAGTAAAAAAATGAGGAAAAACCGTTTTAAGTGAGTTGCACCACCATGGTCCATACAGTGAGTACGAGGATGACAATGGTTCCTGCTCCAACGCCGCGCAATAGTACATGGTACGCCCATGGAATGAATGCCGGGCTTCTTTTGAATTGAGCGTGCATTACCTTGTTTACATGTTCAAACAGGTTATTATTTTTGGTGGTCACACGAACCTTGCACCCAGGTCTTGGTTGTACTTAAAGCCTATTTTTCTGGTTTAACGCTTACTTTGGCTGTTTTTTCCGCGTATTTGGCGAGTTTTGGGCTTCTTTTTCTTTTGGTGCTGGTGCCCCTTTAAATGACAAGATAAGGCCGTATTCACCGGAATTCCTTCATAAGAAGGTATAAATATACTTTTGTGGTCTTAGAATATATGGAAAAAATATCACTAAAAGAAATTCCACAAGAAGTAAAAGTTGCTTTGCTAAAAGAGCTTGGATTCGGGGTTGATTCAAGGAAATACGTCATTGACGCCTCGGGTCGTAGAGTATTGGATAAATATATTAAAAAAGAAGTAACGTTGGATAATCTGCTAATTTTGCCAGGTAGTACGTTAATTTTAGATGATAATGAATTAAGCCTGACTTTATATTTAGAGGAGTATGGGGATGTCCTATAATGAGTCAGACTCTAATCCCCTAAAAGAGGTTGCAAAAGGGGCGGCAGAAGGCGCAGTTAATGCCCTTTTGGAAAAGTTTTCACCACAGATAAAGGACTGGGTTCAAAAATTCAAAATAAGGACATTGCTTTTATAGGAAATTTTGAGGCCATCGAACTTGTAAAACAACAGCGTCAAAGTGTTGAATGGAAATATTATTCTGATTATGTTCAAGATAAAGGTTTGCAGATTCTGATTCAACTGGGCTTGGCTCTGCGCCAACTGGACCAAAGTTCAATTTCAAATAAAAAAGAACGAATTAAACATTTAAGGGATGTGCTCGTAATTAAATATGGAGTTCGCGGATTACACATTGCCCAATTTACTCAAAATAGGATTTTGGGAAAATATATCGAATCGCAACTTAGTCGGCGAGCGGGAAACCCCCGCGTTTTAACGCGGGGATGAGAGCGAGCACTTGCTTTTTTTGCAATAACCTATTTCTATTGGTTTTTGATTGAGTGTAACCTGTTCGGAGAGGT